>NZ_JAPZBC010000001.1:0-628333 GCF_027460265.1 Streptomyces sp. WMMC940 | reverse complement strand
CCGTCTCGACGATCAGCTCGTTCCTGCTCGGCCTGTCGATCCTCCCGTTCCTCTACAACGTGTGGAAGACGGCCAAGTACGGCAAGAAGATCGAGGTCGACGACCCGTGGGGCTTCGGCCGTTCGCTCGAATGGGCGACGTCCTGCCCGCCGCCGCGGCACAACTTCCTCACCCTGCCGCGGATCCGCTCCGAGTCCCCGGCGTTCGATCTGCACCACCCGGAAGTCGCATCGAGCGACGAGGCGAGTGTCACCGGCTACCGGGACGTGATCGAACCGGGCAAGGGCGCGGCGCCTCCGCTCGGCGACGACAAGGGCGACCGGTGAGCGGTGTGGGAGGCGGAGCCCGCGACAGCGCCGACACGGCGGCGGGCTTCGCACGGCTGGAGGGCTATCTGATGGCCAACGCCCATGTCGTCGCGGCCCGGACGGCGGCCGAAGGGCTCGCCGACCGGATGCCCTGGCTGACGGCCGACGAGCGCACGGAGCTCGTGCGCCTCAGTACCGCGGACCGCATCCAGGCGTCCCGGGAGCAGTTCGAGGCGGTGGCGGGGCGGGCGCGCGAACTGGAGGCCCAGTACGACGCCCGCTACCGGGAACTGCGGCGCCGTGTCCTGTGCCGGACGGTCGCCTGCCTCGTCGCCTGTCTCACGCTCTGCGCGACGACCATCGTCCTCACCGCGCTCCGGTGACGCCGGGGCCGGTCCGGGACCGCACGCGGACCGGCCCCGGCCGCCGGCGTGACGATGGAAGGGCAAGGGAGTACCGCCGGCCGTGAAGGAGTCCACCGTGGCAGCCGAAGACACCAACCCGCAGGCCGGACCGATCAGCATCGTGTCGACGGCCGACGGTCTGCGCGCAGAGGTCGTCCTGACCGGGGACATCGGGGCCGCGACCCTGCGCGAACTGGAAGAACGCCTTGACGCGAGCCCGCTGGCCGAGGCCGCCGAGTGGGTGGTGGAGATGAGCGGGGTCACCCACCTCGACCTCGCGTGTGCGTACGCGCTCCTTCGGGCGGCCGGCCTTCGCGCGGACCCCGCGGCGCTGACCATCCGAGGGGCGCGGCGCACGGTCCGGCGGACGCTGCGCCACGCCGGGCTCGACGCGGTCGCCACGATCGAGGAGTGAGGAGGTCGACCTGTGCGTCGAGGCCGCGCTACCGCCGCCCAGCGGGCCGGTCCGTGCCGTGCCGCCGAAGCCCGCCGCGGCCGAAGCGGACGAGGGAGGCCGCACGGGGTCCCGCCGGAGGCCGAACGTGTGGCGGTCAGCCTCCCACGGCCTCCGCCCAGCCCCGGTCGACCGTCAACCTCGCCTTCCGCAGTTGTGCGTCCGTGGGGAACCGGGGCTCGCCCTCGACCGTCGGCAGCTTCGCGGCTGCGGCCTCGTCGAGGGTGCCGTCCTCGCGCATGGTCTCCATCAGGACCGGACGAGCGTAGCCCTTGAGCCGGAGGTTCTGGCCCGTCGTGCCGAAGAGGTACTCCTGCCACAGGCGGGCGGCTGCCGGGTGGGGGGCGTTCCGGTTGACGGCCAGGGCGTAGTACTGGGCGAAGCTGCCGTCGAAGGGGATCGCGACCTGCCAGTCCACGCCCTTGCCGCGGAACCGGTCCGCGTAGTCGAGATTGACGTAGTCCCAGTCGATGCTGATGGGGGTCCTGCCGGTCTCGACCGCTGCCGAGGTGGACTCGACCGGGTTGAAGTTGCCGCGGTCGTGGAGTTCGGCGAAGAAGTCCAGGCCGGGGGTGATGTCGTCGAACGACCCTCCGTTCGCGAGGGCGGCGGCGTAGACCCCCGCGAAGGCGGTGTTGGAACGGGTGGGGTCGCCGTCGAGCGAGACCATCCCCTTGTACCGGGGGTCCAGCAGATCGGCGAAGGTCCGGGGGCAGGGGCTGACGCGGCGGGCGTCGCAGCCGATGGAGATGTAGCCGCCGTAGTTGTTGGTCCAGCGGCCCTCCTCGCCGTCCTTCTGGTTGTCCGGTACCGAGCCGTAGGCGGCCACCCGGTACGGCGCGAGCAGGTTCTCGCGGACCGCCGTCCGGGCGAACGTGTCCCCCACGTCGACGACGTCGGGGGCGTTGGCGCGCTTCCCGCTCCTCCTGACGGCGTCGATCTCGTCCTGACTGGAGCCCTGGGGATCGTCGACCGTGACCTTGATCCCGTACGTCTTCTCGAAGTCGTCGATCAGGCCACCGTAGTTGGCCCAGTCCCGTGGAAGCGCGATCGCGTTCAGCGCACCCTCCTTCTTCGCCGCGGCGATCAGCCTGCTCATGCCTCCCGCCTCCTGCACGGAGGTGGCGACCGACGGCTCGACGGGCGCGTCCTCGGGCGTCTCGGCGCAACCGACCAGCAGCGCGAGGGTGAGGCAGGCCGCGGTGGCCGCCGTTCGGGCACGGGGTACGGTCACGATTGCTCCAGGACGCGAGGGTCGGGAAGGAACGAACGGGGACGTAGGAGCAGGGACGTACGGGAAGGAGCGGACCCGCGGGCGGTCGTGCGGCTTCGTCAGGACGCCCCTCACGGTTCCGTGCCGTCCTGCTCACCTTCCCCGGAAAGCGGCTCCGCCTCGTCGAGCAGGAGCTCGGCGAGACCCTCCACCGACGGGCCGGCACCGCCGTGGAGGGGGAGCTCGGCCCAGATGACCTTGCCGGTCGGCGTGTAGCGGGTGCCCCAGCGTTCGGTGAACCGGGCGACCAGGAAGAGCCCGCGGCCGCCCTCGTCGGTGACCTCGGCCCGCCGTAGGCGTGGCGAGGTGCTGCTGCCGTCGGAGACCTCGCAGATCAGGGCCCGGTCGCGGACGAGCCGGACGGTGATGGGTTCGGAGCCGTAGTGGATCGCGTTGGTGATGAGTTCGCTGAGAACGAGTTCGGCGGCGAAGTCGAGCTGCCCGAGGCCCCACTCGCGGATCCGGCGGACGCAGGCTGCGCGCACGGGGGCGACCGCCGCCGGGTCGCGGGGCACCTGCCAGTCGGCGGTCCGGTTCGGGTCGAGACGGTGGGTGCGGGCCACCAGCAGCGCGATGTCGTCCCGGGGCCGGTCGGGGACCAGCGCGTCGACGACCGCGGCGCAGGTGGCCTCCGGGGACCGAACGGGCCCGGCCAGCGCCTCGCGCAGCGCGGCCAGGCCGACGTCCAGGTCGCGGTCCCGGTCCTCGATCAGCCCGTCGGTGAAGAGCACCAGCCGGGACCCCTCGGGCACCGTCAGTTCGGCGCTCTCGCCGGGCAGCCCCGCTCCGAGGCCCAGCGGCGGGGACACGGGCAGCCGGGGGAAGTCCACGGTCCCACCCGGGTGGACCACGGCCGGTCCGGGATGACCGGCGGTGGCGACCGCGAGTCGCCCGGAGGTGGGATCGTAGACGGCGTACAGGCAGGTCGCACCGGTGATGCCCCGGCCCTCCCCTTCGGCGGCGTCCTCGTCGCTGTCGATCTGGGCCACCAGGTCGTCCACACGACCCAGCAGTTCCTCCGGCGGGATGTCCAGGACGGAGAAGTTGTGCACGGCGGTGCGGAGTCGGCCCATGGTGGCCGCCGCGTGGAGACCGTGTCCCACGACATCGCCGACGACCAGCGCGACCCGGGCACCGGACAGCGGGATGACGTCGAACCAGTCCCCACCCACACCCGCGCGTGCGGGCAGATAGCGGTAGGCCACCTCCAGGGCCGACTGCTCAGGTACCCGGCTGGGCAGCAGGCTGCGCTGCAGTGTGACGGCCATGGTGTGCTCGCGGGTGTAGCGGCGGGCGTTGTCGATGCACACTGCCGCCCGGACGCCCAGTTCCTCGGCGAAGGACACGTCCTCCTCCTCGAACGGCGGGGAGCCGTCCGCCCGCCAGTAGTGGGCCGCTCCGAGCACCACTCCCCGGGCGCGCAACGGGACCACGATCAGGGAATGGATGCCGTGCTCCAGGACCCGCCGGGCGCGGTCGGGGTCCTGCGCCTGCCAGCCCTCGGAGGCGCTGAGGTCCTCGACCAGTACCGCCCGGCCGTCGGCCGCGCCGGCGGCCGCGGGGTGGGCGGGGACGAAGCGGATCAGCCTGCCGACCGGGTAGAGGAGGTGGTCCCCCTCCAGGCCCACGACGGCGGTGCGGCGCATCTCGGTGCTCGCACCGGAGGGTTCGTCGCCGTGCAGGACGGGGTCGAGGAGTTCCACGGAGACGATGTCGGCGAAGCGGGGGACCGCGACTTCGGCGAGTTCCTCGGCGGTGCGTGTGACGTCCAGGGTCGTGCCGATCCGCACCCCGGCGTCGTAGAGCAGTTGCAGCCGCCGGCGGGCGGTCTCGGCCCTGCCGGAAAGGGCCTGCAGTTCGGTGGTGTCCCGCAGCGTCACCACGCTGCTCGCCGGCCCCTGGGCGGCGGTGAACCGCTTGTTCACGGCGAGGAGCCGGTCACCCGCCAGGTGCACCTCGTCGGTGGCGGGGCGGTCGGACGTGAGCAGCGCGGCGAGGTCGGCGTTCAGCCCCAGCGCGCCCACACGGCGGCGTTCCGCGTCCTGCGGAAGTTCCAGCAGGCGGCGGGCCTCGTCGTTGGCCAGCAGCAGCCGGCCGTCGCCCCTGACGATCAGCACCCCTTCCCGTACGGCGTGGAGGACGGCGTCGTGATGCTCGTACATCCGGGTCATCTCCGCCGGTCCCAGGCCGTGGGTCTGTCTCCGGAGACGACGGCTCACCAGCGCCGAACCGCCCGCGGCGAGGGCGAGCGACCCGGCCGCGACGCCGAACAGGACGGGCAGTTGCCGGTTCACCCGGTCCTGCACGCTGCCCACCGTGACGACGGACGAGACGATGGCGACGACCGAGCCGCCGGTGTCCTTGACGGGGACGGCGGAGATGACGGAGAGCCCCAGCGCCCCCTGGAAGGTCCGGGTGAACGTCTTCCCCGCCGCCGCTTCCGCGTAGGGGCCGATGACGTGCTTTCCGATCTGCTTCGGATCGCTGTGGGTGAGGGTGATCCCGTCCGGCCGGTAGACGATGATGGCGTCGACGCCCGCGGCCCTGCGGACCGCCTCCGCGCTCGGCTGCAGCGAAGCGGTGGGGTCGGGACCCTCCAATGCCTCCTGCAGTCCCGGTGAGTTCGCGAAGGTCTGGGCCGCGGTGAGCGTCCGGTGCCGGGCGTCCGCCATGCTGTCACGGCGCGCCTGTACGACGAGGGCCACCATCGCGGCGAGGACCACCAGCACCACGACCGCCAGTTGCAGGAGGAACACCTGGCCGGCGAGGCTGCGCACGGTCAGCGGGGAACGCAGGCGGCCCAGCCGTCCCCGGGCGTTCCACCGGCCGGGCGCGTGATCACTCCCAGGGGACTTCGGCGATCCACGCCTTTTTCGCCCCGAAAATTGGTGCATGGAGCATTTCTATCGTTTTCGGGCGCCGGTCAGGGGGTGATCGGGGAGCGGGCCGCCCGGGCGGGGGCGCCGTGCATGGCGGCGCGCCGCGCCGGGCGAGGGCCCGCCCCGGAGGCGGCGGCCGGGGGACGCGCGCGGGCGGTCCTGTGTCGCGGGCCCTGGGCGGGGGAGTGGTGGCACAGGGCCCGTGCACGTGGTCGTGCGGCGCCGCCGGCCGTGTCCGTCTCGCCGGATCGGCCCGCTGCCCGCGCGGCGTGACGTGGTCCGGGAACGCGGTGCCGCGACCGCCGAACTCCCGTCGTGCCGCCGGTTCGGGCGGTCAGCCCGCCGGGGCGTCGACGACGGTGCCGTCCTCGTCGACCGTGTGCGTGCGCCAGTAGACGTCCCACTCGTCGTCGACCTGCTGCGGCACCTTGCCCTCGGGGTACCGCGTGTAGCCCTTCGGAGGCCGCTCCCCCTCGGGGACGCACGCGGAACCGGTGCTGCCCACCGCGATGACGGGGTACTCGCCCTGGCTGCAGATGTCGTCCCGGATGGAGCATCCGGTGAGCGCGGCCGCCGCCACCGCGGCGGTGAGCGCGGCGGCCGCGACGACGCGCCGCCCCCTGCGGCGCTCGGCGGTGCCGATGGGCCGGTCGATCCTGCGGGACACGTGCACGGCGGTCTCCTGCTCTGGTCGTTCGGTCTGCCCGTTCGTTCCGCACACCACTGTCGTCGACGTCGGCCGGCATGCCCTGAGTACGTCTACTCAGGAGTGCGTCCGCGGATACTCAGCGGTGCGTGCGGACCCGGCGGGGCGCCTGAGTGACAGCGGTGCGTGCGGACCCGGCGGGGCGTGCTCCGGTCGTACGTGACGGTCGGACCGCGTGCGCGTGCAGCACGGGACCGGCGGCCGGGAGCGGATCACCCGTCGGGAGTCCTATCGCGCTTCGCGCACGGCCGCGGAGACCAGATGATGGCGTGTCACGCGAGCGCACTCGTGCCAGAACGGTACGGCCGTCAGGTACGCCCCGAGCGCCGAGAGGATCCCGAGGGAGACGTCCACGCTCAAGCGCCCCTGTTCGGTCCAGTACACGTCCTGCAGATCGAGGAGCAGGGCGAACTCGTCGGCGATCAGGGCCGTTCCCGAGCCGTAGGCGGCGGCGACGGCCGGGTGGCCCACCGCGCGCTCGTCGCCGCGCACGGCGATGAGGCCGATGCCCGCCAGGGTCCCGATCCCGAAGTTGTAGTGGTGGAAGTGCCTGCCGGCGGTGGTGATGTTGCCCCAGGGCAGCCAGCCGTCGCGGATGCCGTGCGTGATGAGCCGGACCGCGCCCCAGGTGACGCCGAAGGAGAGCCACGTCACGATCAGCGACCTCTTGGTGGGCGTCAGGTGCTGATCCGCCGACTCGCGCCAGCGTGCGACGAGCCCCGGCCGCGGGCGGTCCCGCCGGTGGGAGTCACCGCTCATGGGGGCGGTGCTCCGGATCCGGTGGATCGGTACCGGCGTGCCGTTCCGCGGCTCCTCCTCCGACGGCGGCGCGTTCGCACGAGGTGCGGGAGGCGGGCCGGAAGGCCATGGCGACTGCGTTCATGCAGTCGCCGCAGTACTCGTCGCGGCCGTTCACGGCGTCCGGTGTCCACACCGCCGTGCCGCTGACCGGCCGGGTGCACAAGGCGTCGCCGTTGCGGTCGAGGGCGTGCCACAGGAGTGTGGTGCCGCCCTCGGCCGTTATCCGCTCGGCGCACATGCTGTACATCGGGCACCTCCGCCCCGGACGCCGTTGAGGTCCGGTTCCATGAGAGTCCCGGGCCGTTCGGACTGCCACTCAAACGCCACCGAACGGGTGAGGCGGACGGGCGGGCTGGTACGGGCCACGTCGTTTGAAGCGGAACTCACCCGGGCGGAGGCGGTCTTCGCCGGCCGGGTCCCGGCGGCACGACGAGCAGGACGGATCCGCGGCGTGAGGCGCCGGCGGATCCCGCGGTGCAGGGACGTCGCACGGACGTCCTTCGGCCCGCCGGATCCGAGGATCCACGCGTCACGGGTGTTTCAGTCGCCGATCGTCGGCGATCCGACTGGGGAAGGACGAACATCCCCGAACGGAGGAGGCGCTCCCAGTGGAGCACGAGAACTGGCGTCACGACGCGGCCTGCCGCGACGAGGACCCCGATCTGTTCTTCCCCATCGGCAACACCGGGCCTGCCCTGCTGCAGGTGGCCGAGGCCAAGGCCGTCTGCGCACGGTGTCCCGTCCGGGAGCAGTGCCTCGAGTGGGCCATCGCCCACGGCCAGGACTCCGGGGTCTGGGGCGGCCTCGGCGAGGACGAGCGCCGCGCGCTCAAGCGCCGGACGGCGCGTCAGCGCCAGCGGGCGCAGCACGACTCCGCCTCGTGATCGCCCGCACCGTCCCGGGCCCGGGACGGTGCGGGCGGCGGTACCGGGCTGCCGGCGGTTCCTCGAACACCGTCCTGTGCCGAGTCAGCCGGGGTTCGCCCCCGACAGGGCCAGCACGGCCGCCAGCAGGACGACCGGCAGCAGTGGTGCCGCCGTCCTCGCGGTGCCGACGACGAGGGTGCCGAGGGCGGCCCCGGCCGGGATCGCCGCGAGCAGGGCGGCCCTGCCCCAGTCCGTTCGGCGGCGCGCCAGGACATCGGTCAGCACGGCGGTGAGGAGCCCGGTCATGTACGTGGTGGAGACGCCCGGCGGCGCGGCGGCCCGGACCGCCGCGCTCTGACATCCCATCGCCAGGGCGGCGGTCCCCAGGAGGACGGTGCGCAGGTGTGCGGGAGGACTGCCGTCGGTCACGAGCCAGCCCGCCAGGACCCCGCACAGCAGCAGCAACTCGCCGCCGAGCAGCGCGCGTACGCCCGTCCGGTTCCGGTGTTCGCAACGCTCGCGGTACCGGGCGCCGAGGAGTACCCCGGTGACGTATCCGGCGAGCGCGACGAGGGAGTTCCGCGCCAGATCGGGGTCGGAGCCACCGACCGCGATCCCGACCAGGGCGAGGTTGGCGGTCATCACGCTGACGAACACCCCGCCGAGGGCCAGGAAGCTGATCGCGTTCAGGGCCCCCGTCAGCAGGGTCAGCATCAGGAACTGCGCCCGGGACCGCGGACCCTCCGGCTTCGCGGGCGACGACACGGGTGTCTCCATCCGGGCACCTCCCTGGAAACGCGCACGCGCCTGCGCGGTGCGGCGAACGGGATCGGCTGAAGTCCCGCCCCGCTCCGGCCCACCTCGACGGTCAGCCTAAGGGCAATACCGGTGACTTTGGTGGTTTCTGGTCGTTGGGTGGGTTGTGCCAAGACCGGGTCAGGTGAAGTCGTCGGGGGTTGATCGGTTCTCGGATCGGATCGCGTTGGGGGTGCTGACGCGGGCGTTTCCGCCGGAACTGGTCGACGAGGTGGTCGCCGAGTGCGGCAGGGTCGAACAGCGGACGCGGCTGCTGCCGGCACGGGTGGTGGTCTACTTCGTCCTGGCGATGTGTCTGTTTTTCGGGCAGGGCTATGAAGAAGTGGCCCGGCTTCTGGTCCAGGGGCTGGAGCGCGAAGGCCGGTGGGTGAAGACCTGGCGGGTGCCCACGACGGCGGCGATCGGCCGGGCTCGTCTGCGGCTTGGTCCGGAGCCGTTGCGGGCCCTGTTCACGCGGGTGTGCCGGCCGGTGGCGGTTGCGCGAACGCAGGGTGCCTGGTACCGGCGGTGGCGGCTGGTCGCGGTGGACGGCACGGTCTTCGACGTTCCGGACACCGCGGCGAATGCCCAGTTCTTCGGGCGCCCCGGTACCAGTCGCGGGCAGGGCCGCAGTGCGTATCCGCAGGTGAGGGTGGCGGCCCTGGCCGAGTGCGGCACTCATGCCGTGTTCGCGGCCGAGGTCGGACCGCTCAAGGTCCACGAGAGCGTCCTGGCTCAGCGGCTGTTTCCCGTGCTGACGAAGGGCATGCTGGTGCTCGCCGACCGGGGCTTTTGCGGTCTCGACCTGTGGCGTGCTGCGAAGGCGGGCGGTGCGGACCTACTGTGGAGGGTCCGCAGCGTCGTGGTGCTGCCGGTCCTCGAAGCCCTCCCCGACGGGTCCTACCTGTCGGAGATCGTTGCCAAGCGGGACCACTATCGGCGCGCGGACCCCGAGCGGGTGCGGGTGATCGAGTACACCCTCGGCCCACGCGGTGGTGACGGCACCGTCTACCGGCTGATCACCACCCTCCTCGACCCCGCCCAGGCACCGGCCGAGGAGCTTGCCGCCCTCTATGCCCAGCGGTGGGAGATCGAGAACACCCTGGACGAGATCAAGAACCACCAGGGCGTCCCGGGGATGGTGCTGCGTTCCCGGTACCCACGCGGCGTCGAACAGGAGATCTTCGCGTTCCTGCTGGTCCATCACGCGCTGCACGACCTGATGCACCAGGCCGCTCTCAAGGCCGGGCACGATCCCGACCGGATCTCCTTCACCCGCACCCTTCGCGTCGTCCGCCGCCACGTGACCGGGCAGGCGGCGCTTTCCCCCCTCGCGACTGGCCTGGTCCACCGCCCAGAGCCTGCGTGAGATCACCGAACGGCTGCTGCCCGCACGGCGGTTACGCTCCAACCCCCGCGTGATCAAACGCAAAATGTCCAACTGGGCCCTCAAACGAGCCGAGCACCACGGCCCACCACGGCCAGACACCCCGACGGTCCGGCTGGTCGAGCCAACCAGAGCCACTTCAACCAGCCGGAAAACAACCTAAATCACCGGTATTGAGCCTAAGGGCAGTTTCCGGGAGAATCGGGCGGGCGGCGGACGGCGCGGCCGAGGAGGCGACATCGATATCGGCCCGCCGCGGAAGCGTTGGACGGAGGCGTCGTACAGACCGCTCGCGTTCCGGCGCGCCGGGGGTGGAGGTCCCGTTCCAGTCGGCGATGGCGACGGGACCCTGCTCAGTCGGCGATGTCGACGCCGTAGCCGCGGGCGAGCGCGGCCAGGCCGTGGTCGTATCCCTGACCGACGGTACGGAGGCGCCAGAGGGGGCCGCGACGGTAGACCTCGGTGAGGAGCATGGTGCGCTCGGTGGTCGCGGCATCGAGCGTGGCGTGGACCAAGGGGGCCGCGCTGGTGCCGGGGCCGGCGCTGATGTGGACCGCGCCGACGTGGCCGAAGCGGGGACTGCCGTCGATGGCGGCCGCGAGGACGACGCCTCTCGCGGAGGGGGGAAGCGCGGCGAGGTCGATGCTGATGGTCTGTTCGGTCGGGCCGTCGCAGTGCAGCCGCACGGTCCCGCCCGGGTTCTCCGGGGCTCCGTAGAAGACGAAGTCCTCGTCGTTGGAGACCTGTTCGTCCTCGTCCACCACGAAGGCGACCACGTCGATCTCGCAGGCGGCCTGCTGTGCCCAGGAGGCGGTCACGGTCCAGCGCGGCGTCTGCGCGGGACCGCTGGGGGACGGGATGTCGATCACGCCGCCACGCGGGAGCACATGCGTCGTCGTACGGCGGCCGGAGGGGCGTCGCGGGACGTCCGGCGCGTCGAGCCAGGCGGCGGGGTGCGTGGGGAAGGCCAGCGAGGTGACCCGGCGCATACGCCGGTCGGCGTCGCTCCCGGCGAGGAGGACGACGTCGGTGACGCTCGCCGACAGATTGACGGCCGCGGCCCCTCCGAGCTCGACGATCCGGGTCCGCGCCGCGACCGCCTCGGGGTGCGTACCGCCGAGCACCAGCACGCGCCGCCCGGACAAGGGGCCGCGCGAGCCGCCGGCGCGCCGGACCGTCCGTGGCGCACGCGGCGCTTCGGCCGTCGCCTCCTCGGACACCGACGGCGCGGGGGACGTCGCGTCGTCCTGACCGGAGGTGCGCGGTGAGGGAACGGAAACCCGTCCGGGAGCGGAGACCGCCACTCGGGCGCGATCCGGTCCGGCGGTCGTTGCCGGGGCGTCGGCCGGTGGGGGTGCGGCGTCCCCCGGCTCCCCGTGCGGCGTCCCGGGCCGTACGTCCTCCAGGAGGCGCAGGAACGTCGGTTCGTCCACGAGCGGTACGCCCTCGGCCCGTGCCCGCCGGGCCTTGGCCGACCGGGCCGAAGGGTCGTTGGTGACCAGGACACTCGTGTGTCCGCTCACGGAGGCCATCATGTTCAGCCCGGCCGCGACGGCCCGGCCGACCAGTTCCGCGCGTGAGGTCCGGGTGTCTCCTGTGACGGCGACCTTCATCCCCTGCACCAGCGGCCCGCTCCCCGTGAGCCGACCCGGGTTGCGGAAGGCGCACGGTGTCCTGGGCGGGTTCGGGGCGAACCGGGGATCCTGCCGCGGTGGGCAGGCCACCAGGGGCAGCGGCAGATCGAGCCGCGCCGCCTCCCGCAGGGAGGCGCGCAGGATTCCGGCGAGTACCCGTGTGTCGTCGAGGGCGTCGTGGGCCCGGGTCTGCGGGACGCCGTAGTGCGCGGCGAGGGTGCCCAGTTTCAGGTCGTCCGTGGGGGGATCCACCCGGCGGTTCAGCGCCAGTGTGCACAGCCGTCGGTCGACGGGCAGCCGCATGCGGGCCCGGGCGAACTCGTGCGCCAGGAAGTCGTAGTCGAACTGGGCGTTGTGCGCGACCAGGACCCTGCCCTGCAGCAGGCCGCCGATGCGTCCGGCCACCTGGTCGAAGGTCGGGGCGTCCCGCAGCCGTTCGGCCGTCAGCCCGTGGATGTGCACGGGCCCGGGGTCACAGCCGGGGTTGAGCAGTGTCGAGAACTCACCGGTCTGCTCACCGTCCGGCCCCAGGGTCACCACGGCCACGGAGAGCACCCGGTCGTTCCGGGGAACGAGCCCGGAGGTCTCCACGTCCACCAGAGCCCAATCGAAGGCGAATCCGGGCAGGTCGGCCGGCTTGAAAGCAGGCGAGGCGAGCGACATGGCGGTAAGGATGATGCGTCAATGCCCGGCCTTGCAACCCGTATGATGCATCGTCCGGATTCGTTCCCCGACTCCCCTCCGGCCGGTGTTCCTCCTCAGGAGTGCAGGAACTCCTCCAGCCCCGTCAGCAGCCGATCCACGTCCTCCCCGTCGCTGTACGGAGCCGGGCCGACGCGGAGGCCGCCAGGAGGAAGTGCGCGGTCCCGGCGGCGAGGGCGGGGCGCCTGATCACCGGTGACCGGGTGACCGTGACCACGGACGCCGCGGGCAGACGCAGCGCTTCCGTGGAGCCCGGCGCCGGGCGGCTCCCGGTAGGTGCCGACCGGCTTCGAGCGCACCGAGTACGTCTCCGGCCGGCGACACGGCCTGGGGGCACAAGGTCCACCACGAGACCTTCGGTCAGGACCGCGAACTGACCGTCGGCATGCGCAGCGCACCGCGCACCTACCGCGCCGGTGAGCGGCTGAAGGAGACCTGGCAGGGAGCGGTCGTCCGGCCGTCGATCCCGCGCGGCGCCGGGCTCGCCTCCGTCCGTGACGGCAACGTCCTCGCCCTGCGCATCCCGGAGTTCACCGACTCGGGATCCGGCCACTGGTCGCCGAGGATCGAGGGCTACTCCGAGGGCGGTCCCGGCGTCAGGAAGCCGGGCGCCGGCGCGGCCCGGCAGGGCGACACGGCCAAGGCGGTCCTGTTCCGCGACGGCAAGGAGATCGCCGGGGCGGGGAGTTCCTGGACGGACTTCGAGGTGCCCGCCGAGGCGGCCGACTACCGGCTGGACCTGTCGACCACCCGGGCCTCGGGCGAGTGGACCTACGGCACCGCGACCGACACGTCCTGGTCCTTCCGGTCCGCGGCGGCCGGCGAGGCGAAGCCGCTCCCGCTGCTCCAGCTCGACTACACCGTCCCGGTGGACGTGCGCAACGAGGTCGGGCCGGGCCGTACCCACACCGTCCGGCTCGCGGTCCGGGCGCAGGACGGGCTCGCCGCACCGAAGGGCGTGGTCATGCAGGTCGAGGCGTCGTACGACGACGGCCGCACCTGGAGCAGGGCCCCCTGCGCGACCGGGGGGCCAACGCCTTCGAGGCAGGTGTGAAGCGCCCCTCCGGCGTGCGCGGCGACGCGTACGTGACACTGCGGGTCGGCGCCCGGGACGCCGCGGGCAACAGCGTGCGGCAGACCGTGACGCGGGCCTACCTGCACCGGGGCTGACCACGGGGCCCGGACGCGGCCTGGTGACCGCCTGCCCGCCCTGGTGCGGTGCGGGGAGGCGTCCGGCCCGTCCGGCCCGTGGCGGCCCCGGGATCCGGGCGGTGCGAATGACGTGATCGCCTTCCGTGGGGGTGGGCCATCACGGCACGGTCCGGGGTGGTGCGGCCGGCAAGGTCAGCCGGCCGCACCACCGACGTCCCCGCCGCTCAGATCCAGTTGCGGCGCGCGGCCTGCCAGCCGAGCTGCATCCGGGTCGCCACCCCGGCGATGTTCATCATGTGCTGGATGCGGCGCTGCACGGTGCGTCTGCTGATGCCCAGCTGCCCGGCGATCGACTCGTCGGTGATGCCGGCGACCATCAGGGACAGCAGATGCTGGTCGGCGGCCGTCAGCGCGTCGGCTTCGGCCTCCAGGCCCGGCCCGCCGATCTGCCCCTCCGCGGTCACCCGCAGCGGGGCCCCGATCTCCCAGTACCGCTCGAACAGCGCGACGAGGGCCTCGACCAGGCTGCTGCCGCGGACGACGGCCGCCGTCACCACGCGCGGGTCGCCCGCCGGACCGGCCGGTGCCAGCGGGCAGATGGCCACAGACCGGTCGGCGATCGCCATCCGCAGTGGCAACGCCGGTACGGCGCGCGCCGCTTCGCCCGCACGCACCGCCCTGACTACGTTGTCAACGGACCCGGAGTCGTCGAAGAACGCCTGCTCGTACAGGACCCGGTAGCCGACGCCGCGCGCCAGGGCGGCGAACTCGGCCCGGTTCGTGCCGGACGGCATGGCCACGTACTGGGCCCTGCAGAACCACAGCAGCTCCTCGCGGGCGCTGTCCTGGACCTGCCGCAGCCGCTGGCGCAGCCCCCCGGCCCCGGTGATGAGCTCGACCACGTCGCTCGCGTCGCGGATCCAGGCGTTGCGCCGGTAGGCCTCCATGAGTTCGGACACCGCGGCACGCGCCTTGTCCAGGTCGTCGGCGTGGCGCTCGATCCTGGGGCGCAGGGCGAGGTCGGGCGGGTTGGCGGCGAACCGCCCCGGAACCCCCTCCACCCCGCGGGCCAGGCCCTTGTGCTCCAGCGCGACGAGCAGCCGCCCGGCGGTCCCGGCGTCGAGGCCCGTCGTCGTGGACACCTCGTCGGCCGACGCCGCGACGGCGGCGACCAGTGCGCGGTACACGTCGGTCTCCGCGGCCGACAGTCCCACCGCCTCCAGCATGTTGTTCCTCCCCAGCCCCTGCCGGTCGTGCCGGCGTCACACTGCCACTGCCCCCGCACACTTCGACACCGCGGACCGGCGTCCCGTTCCGCTCGCACCGTCCCGCCGCCGGGTCCCCCTGCACGGAAGCGGACGGACTGTGCCGGGACGAGGATGGCACGGCCGCGCGTGTTCCGGATCAGGAGACCCGCTCAGAGCAGCTGGTCGATGGTGATCGGCAGGGAGCGGATGCGGCGCCCGGTCGCGTGGTGGACGGCGTTGGCGACGGCCGCGGCGACACCGACCAGCCCGACCTCGCCGATTCCCTTGGTGCCGATGGGCGTCGCCGGGTCGGGACCGCCGACGAAGATCACCTCCATGTCGGGGACATCGGCGTTGACGGCCACCAGGTAGTCGCCGAACGTGGCGTTGGCGATGCGCCCGGTTCCCGGGTCGGTGGCGGTCTCCTCGAACATCGCCTGACCGATGCCGCCGACCGTGCCTCCGACGATCTGGCTCGTGGCGGTCTTCTCGTTGAGGATGCGCCCGCCGTCGATGGCCGAGACCACCCGCGCCACCCGCAGCAGCCCCAGGTCGGGGTCGACGCGCACCTCGACGAACTTCGCGCCGAAGGCTCCGGCTGTCGCCATGCCTCCCCCGTCGGGCCGGGGAGGTGTGCTCCTGCCGTCGGCGCTCAGTTCCTCCAGTCCGTGGCGGGCCAGGACGTCGGTGTACGACTCGCCCCGGTCCGGGGCTCCCGTTCGGTGGATGCGCCCGCCGGCGACCGACACCTCTTCCGGCGCCGCACCGCGCAGCGGTGAGTCGGCGTCGTCCTTCACCACGTCCAGGAACTCCCGCACGAGGTTCCGGCAGGCGGCGCCGACGGCGTTGCCGAGGCCGCTCGTGAGCCCGGAGCCGCCCGCCTGCGGGGCGTAGGGCAGGTCGGAGTCGCCGAGGTCGAAGTGCACCCGCGAGACGTCCAGGCCCAGCAGCTCGGCGGAGAGCTGCGTCATGACCGTGTACGTGCCGGTACCGATGTCGGTCGCGGCGCTGCGCACATCGGCGGACCCGTCGCGGTGGACGGACGCCCGGGCCTGGCACGGCACCTGGTAGTGCGGGTAGGAGACGCCGGCCATCCCGTAGCCGACCAGCCACCGGCCGTCCCGCATGGAGCCCGGCCGCGCGTCGCGCCGCGACCAGCCGAACCGCTCGGCCCCCTGCAGATAGCAGTCCCGCAGGGCCTTGCTGGACCAGGGCAGCCCGAGCAGCGGATGCTCTTCGCAGTAGTTGCGCAGACGCAACTCCACCGGATCCATGCCGAGTTCGTGGGCGAGCTCGTCGAGGGCCGACTCGAGGGCGAAGTTGCCCTGTCCCTCCGCGGGAGCCCGCATGGAGCCGGGGCAGGGGATGTTCAGCCGTACCTGCCGGTCCTGCGTCCTGACGTTGGGGCAGGCGTACGAGACGGCCGAGCAGGCGGACACGGGCTCGTAGTCGTCGTCCTCCATGGCGACCGAGGAGACGCCCTCGTGGGCGATGGCGATCAGGTCGCCCGTGCGGGTCGCGCCGATCCTGATCTGCTGGACGCTGTCGGGCCGGTGGCCGACGGAGGTGAACATCTCGGGCCGGGTCAGCACGAGCTTCACCGGCTTGCCGACCACGCGCGCGGCGAGCACGGTGAGGATCACATGGGGCCACACGCGGAGTCCGGCCCCGAAACCGCCGCCGACGTAGGGGGCGAGGACCCGGATCCCGCTCTCGGGGACCTTGAAGACCGCGGCGAGCGTGGCCCGGACGTTGTGGGGCCACTGGGTGGAGTCGTGGACGGTGAGGGAGTCGCCGTTCCAGGCGGCGACGGTCGACATCAGGCCCAGTGGGTTGTTGGTGTTGTCCGGGGTGGTGAAGGTGCCCCCGACGACGACGTCCGCGGCGGCGAACCCGGCGTCGACGTCGCCCCGGTCGGAGTCGAGTCCCCAGGGGTTCTCGACGACCGGCGCACGCGGGTCGTGGACGTCGAGCAGCGGCTCGGTCCGCTCGTAGTCGACGTGCACCAGCGACGCTGCGTGCCGGGCCTGTTCCGGGCCGGCGGCGACCACGATCGCGATGTGCTGTCCGTGGTGGAGGACGCGGTCGTCCTGGAGCGGGGTGGGCGGGGACGAGCCGAGGAGCGTCATCGGCCCGGGCTCCAGCCTGGGGGCGGTCAGATGGGTGATGACGGCCTGGACACCGGCCGCTGTCTCCGCCGCGGAGGTGCCGATCCCGCGTATGCGTCCGGCGGCGACGGTGCTGTGCACCAGAGCGGCGTGGACGAGACCCGGGTAGCCGAAGTCGTTGGGGTAGTGGGCCTTGCCGGTGACCTTCATGGGCGCGTCGACCCGGTCCAGGCCCGGGCCCACGGCCCTGGCGGCTTCGAGGGTGGTCATGACTCGGCTCCTGCCACTGTCTCGAGGGTGCGGATGAGCGTGCGCTGGGCCAACTCGACCTTGAACGCGGTGCCGGGCAGCGGGCGGGCGCCGCCGAGGGCCGCCCGGGCTGCGGCCAGGAAGGTGCCGGAGTCGGCGGGTGCGTCGTGCAGCACGTCCTCGGCGTCCCACGCCCGCCAGGGAACGGTGCCGACGCCGCCGAGCGCCACGCGCGCCTCCCGGATGACGCCGTCCTCCACGACCAGCGCCACTCCCGCCGAGGTGAGCGCGAACTCGTACGACACCCGGTCCCGGACCTTGAGGTAGTGGGACCGCGCCGCAGCGGGGAGCAGCGGGATCTCGACCGCGGTGATCAGCTCCCCGTGCCTCAGTACGTTCTCGATGTGCGGGGTGTCGCCGGGCGGCAGATAGAACTGCGTCAGGGGTACGCTACGGGCGCCTTCCGCACCCCGGACGTGGACGAGGGCGTCGAGCGCCGTCAGCGGCACGGCCACGTCCGAGGCGTGCAGGGCGATGCAGTGGTCGCTGGTGCCGAGTACGGCGTGCATCCGCTGGACACCGGCGATCGCGGCGCACCCGGATCCCGGACTGCGCTTGTTGCAGGCGGCCACGGTGGGGTCCCTGAAGTACCGGCACCGGGCGCGCTGCAGAAGGTTCCCGCCGATGGTGGCCATGTTGCGCAGCTGCGTGGAGGCCCCGAGCAGGAGGGCCTCCCGTACGAAGGGCAGCCGCTCCCGCACCACGGCGTCGGCGGCCAGTTCCTCCATGGTCGTCAGCGCCCCGACGCTGATCGTGGAGTCCGCGTGGGAGATGCCGCCGAGCGGCAGGCGGGTGATGTCGACGAGCCGGTCCGGATCCAGCACGCCGTCCTTCATCAGGTCCAACTGCGTTGTCCCGCCCGCCAGATAGGAGGCGCTCGGGTCCTCGGTGACCACGGCCACGGCCTGGTCGGAGTCGGTCGCGCGTACGTACTCGAAGGGACGCATCGTCATCCCTCCGCCAGCGCGTCGCGGATCGCCGCGCGGATGTTGGGGTACGCGCCGCAGCGGCAGATGTTGCCGCTCATGAACTCCCGGATGTCCTCCTCGGTGCCCGCGCGGCCCTCGGCGGCGAGCGAGACCGCCGACATGATCTGGCCCGGAGTGCAGTAGCCGCACTGGAAGGCGTCGTGCCGGGCGAACGCCGCCTGCATCGGGTGCAGTTCACCGTTCGGGGCGAGCCCCTCGATCGTGGTGACCCGGCGTCCCTCGTACTGGGCGGCCAGCGCCAGGCACGCCACCACCCGCTTCCCGTCGGCCAGCACCGTGCAGGCCCCGCAAGCCCCCTGGTCGCATCCCTTCTTCGCACCCGTCAGTCCCAGGTGGTCGCGCAGCGCGTCGAGCAGGGTGACACGGCTGTCCAACCGCAGGCGGTGTTCCGTGTCATTGACGGTGAGGGTGATCTCGACCTGGGGAACTTCGGGAACCGCACCGGTGGAAGAGGTCCCCGCGGCGTCGAGCTGAGTCATGGCACCTCGATTCCGGGGCATGACATCGGCCCCCTGGTCCGGAGAACGAGGAGCCCCTGACATTGCCGTATGGGCCGATGCTATTCCCGGTGCATCCCCCATGCCACATAAGTTGCCTTCTGTCCTGTTCGTCATCGACCGCGCGGCGGCCCGTGCGCGAGGGCGCGGTGCCGTGCTCTTGCCGCGCGCACGGCGCGGCCGAGTCGGTGATGGAGCGACTATAATAATGGAAGTCAATCAACGATTTTGCCTATGTGATGGTTATCTCGCTGATAGGATGGGGTCATGGCAGTGGACGAACCCATGGCGGATGTGACCGAGAGTGATCCTCTGGACCGGCTGGGATTCCTGCTGGCCCGGAACGGCGCCATCGCGAACAGTCGCGTCCACCACGCCTTCGAGTCGTGCGGACTGGCGGCGCGCCAGGGCACGACGCTGATGCTCCTGGGCAAGTCGGGGTTCATGAGTCAGCAGGCCCTGGCGGCGGCACTCTCGGTGGACCCCAGCGTGATGGTCGCGATCCTGAACGATCTGGAGTCCGCCGGGCTCGTGGAGCGCCGCCGCGACCCCTCCGACCGCCGCCGGCACATCGTGGCGATCACCGAGGCCGGCCGTCGTCAACTGGTCAGGGCCCAGGAGGCGGTGGCCGAGGTCGAGCAGGGGCTGTTCGCCGACCTCACTCCCGAGGAGGTCGCGTCGCTCCGCGATCTGCTGGCCCGGGTACGCACGACGCGGAGCGACGAAGTCTGCACCGAGCAGTAGCCGTCGGCGCCGGCCCGTCGGCCCAGGCGCCGTCGTCCTCGCGGCGGTGGGCTCGCCGCCGGTGCGCCGGCGTGCCCGTCCCGCGGGGCCGGGCGTGCTCGGGGCGGTCGGTCCGCCGGATCCGGCCATGCGGCCCTCCGGGCCCGCCGACCCGTCCATGGACCGCCGAACGCGCGGCGCCGGGAGCCGAGTTGGTCGAGCCCTCCCGCGACTACGCGCGTCCTGCTGCGTTGACACAAAGCTGTCGTGCCAGCTGCATCAAGCTGACAGGCTTCCGTCCGTTGTAAGTGCCCGCGCCCTGGCAGGGTCGCACGTGGCGAACATCCCCCACCCGTAAGCCACAACAGGGAGCACACGTGTACCTGATGTCACTTGCGAAGAGACCCCTCCTGACCACACGGGCCGGCCTCGTCGCCGGACTCGCGGCCGTCTCACTCGTCATGACCGCCGGTGCCGCCGCAGCCGTCCCGGTCCCCGCCGCCACATCGGGCGTCCCCGTCACCAACACGACCGCCGCCACCGGTCCCACCGCCGCCGTCCGGAGCGGTACCGGGCTCGCGCATCCGCCGGAAGGCCTCACCCCCGCGGAACGTGCGGCGGCCGAGATCCTCTGCCGCCACCTCGAGCACGCGGCCCGCCACGGTGCCGTACCGGAGGAAGCGCTCGCCTTCTGCAAGCACGTCAACGGCTGGGACTAGGCGGGCGTGCCGCGATGCGGTTTCAGCTGCTCGGACCGCTGAGCATCACCGACGGTTCCGACACCGTCGTCCTCCCGCCCTCCAAACCGACCATCCTCCTCGCCTCCCTGCTCCTGCACGCCAACACCGTCGTCTCGGTCGAGTACCTCCAGCGCACCATGTGGGGCGAGGAGCAGCCCGCTACGGCCAGAGCGGCACTGCAGACGTGTGTACTGCGGCTGCGGCGGCTGTTCGTGAAGCACGGTGTCACCGGCGCTCCGATCGAGGCCGTACCCGGCGGCTACCGCATCTGTGCGGGGCCGGAATCCCTCGACCTGATCGGCTTCCGGGAGGGGGTGCGTCTGGCCGCCGCGTACGCCCACGACCCGGGGAGGGAACTGCACACCCTGGAGGAGGCGCTGTCGCTGTGGCAGGGGCCGCTGCTCGCGAACGTGCGCTCGGACGTGCTGCGTCGGGACGAGGTTCCGAGGCTCGCGGAGGAGCGACTGCGAAGCGTCGAGAAGGTCTGCGACCTGCAACTCGCCCTGGGACGCTGCGGTGAGGCACTGGTCGCCCTGTGGGGTGTCACGCGCGCCCATCCGGGCCACGAGCGCTTCCGCGAGCAGCTGATCGAGGCGCTGTACCGGAGCGGCCGGCAGACGGAGGCGCTGGCGGAGTACCGGAGGGTGAAGGCGTATCTCCGGTCCGAACTGGGCGTCGACCCGTCACCGGCGCTGCAGGAACTGGAACTGGCCATCCTGCGCGGCGACGACCTCGGGCGCGCCGTTCCGGCTCTCACGGCGGTGGTCCCGTCGCGGCTCCCGCTTCCGGTGGCGGCCGGGCGGCGGGCCGCGCCACCCCCTCCGTCCGCGGCGCCGGTCGTGCCCCTGCAGGCGGAGCCGGGCCAGGGCGCGGTGTCCGGCGCCGCTCCGGTGACGGACGGCGCGGACGCTCCGGGACACGTCTCGCGGCGTACTGCTCCGGTGATGCCTCGCCCCGACGCAGTACCGCCCCCGGGACGGCCCGGCGGCGCTCCGGGCGACGGCGGTGAGTCCGGCCCGTCGGCGACCGCGCGGGCGCTTCCCGCGCCGGCGGCCGACGGAGCCGCCGACGTTCCCCTGCCCGCTGCCGGAGACGGGAACGCCGCCGCCGGCGCGGTGCCCGTCGCCCGGTCGGCGGCTCCGGCGCGCGGGCCGGTGGGGACGCCCGCGCACGGCGCGGCGTCCGTCCTCCCCGGTACGTCGGCCGCGAGGCGTCCGGTGCCGGGAGACGGGGACACCGGGCCGCTTCCGCTGTCGTCCCCCCGGAGTGCGTCCCACGCCCTGCGCGGGGAGGGCGCGCCGGTCGTCGAGCCCGTACCACCCGTTCCGGCGTTCACGGGCCGGGCCTCCGAGACCGCGGCCCTCAGCGGGCGCCTCACCGGGCGGGAGGGACACGAGGCGGCGACCGTCGTGGTGTCCGGGGCGCCCGGGATCGGGAAGACCGCACTCGCCCGGCGGGTGGCCCACCTCGCGGAGAACCGGTTTCCCGGCGGGCGGTACCTCGTTCGCATGGTCCGCCCCGACGGCGTGCCGCTCACCGCACGCGAGGTCACGGCGGAGGTCACGGCCGCCGTCGGAGAGCCGCACGCCCGTGGCCGGATCCTGCTGGTCCTCGACGACGTGCTCGACGGCGACCAGGTGCTGCCCCTGCTGCACACGCGCCCCGACGCCGCCGCCCTCGTCACCAGCAGAAGAGGACTCGCCGGGCTGATCGCCGCGCACGGCGGCTGGGTCCAGCGCCTCGGCCCGCTCGCGGAGGACGAATCGTACGATCTGCTGAGGGCCGCGCTCGGCGGTGAACGGGTGGGCGCGGAACCAGATGCCGCCCGCGCCCTGGCCGACGCCTGCTGCCACCATCCGCTCGCCCTCAGGATCGTCACGGCACGTCTGCTCACCCGCCCGGCGCTGCGGCTCGCCGACTGCGCGGAGTGGCTGTCCGGAGACCCGCTGGCCCGGCTCTCCCTGCCCGGCTCGCCGCACATGTCCCTCCGTCAGGTGCTCGACGCTGCGCTCGGCCGGCTCGACGCGGAGGCCGCCCGCGCCTTCCTCCGCATCGGCGCGCACACGACCGGCGGACTCCACGCCTGCGACGGCGCCGCCCTGCTCGGTCTGCCCCTTCGCGAGACCGAGGACCTTCTCGAAGGGCTGGCGGACGCCGGACTGCTCGAAGAGGGGCCGCCCGGCCCGTACCGCATGCACGACCTCCTGCGCCTCTACGCGCGCGGCAACGACTCGCCGTCCGTCCGTCCCACACAGAAGGTGTGACCCCATGCCCACCGACGTCATCGAAGCAGACGACGCAAGAGAAGCCGGTTCCACGAAGAAGGGCGCAGCCCCGGTGGCGAACACGGGATCACCGGATGCGGTGGGATCGCCGGACGGAGCGGGAACATCGGATACCACGGGATCGCCGGGCGCAGCGGGCCCGGCCGAAGGCCCGGGCTCGGCCGACGGCGCGGGGACGCCGGACGCAGCGAAGACGCCGCACGGCGCCGGCTCGGCCGACGGCGCGGAGGCGTCCGACGGAACGGGGGCCGACGGGGGCGCCGGCGCCCCCGAGGAATCCCGCGCGGGCCGTACGCCGTTCGACACGCTCGCCGCCACACGGCCCCGGATCCGCCGCGACGTGCTGTTCACCGAGACTCCGGGCGGCGTTCTCTTCCACAACGCCGACGGCGGCTTCCATCTGACCGGGCGGACCGCCTACCGGTTCGCGTCGCTGATGGTGCCCCACCTCACCGGCGACCACAGCCTCGCCGAACTGTGCACGGGATTCGGCGCCCCGCAGCGCGGGATGGCCGCCGAACTGGTCCGGACCCTCTACGAGCGCGACTTCGCACGGGACGTACCGCTCACCGACGACGACCCGGGAAGCGGGCCGGGTGAGGCGGCCGCACGCCGCTACGCCACCCAGATCGCCTACGTCGACCACTACACCGACCGTGCCCCCGAGCGCTTCCGCCGCTTCCGGGACACCGCCGTCGCGGTGCTCGGCGACGACGCGGTCGCCCGCTGGTGCGCCCTGAGCCTGGTCCGCAACGGCTGCGCCAGGATCGCCCTCGCCGCTGACTTCCCCGAGGTGGCCGCAGAAGCGGCGGAAGCCGTCGACGACGGCTGTCCCGTGCGCACCGACCGGCTCCCCGCCGAGCCCGAGTGGCCGGAACTCGCCGACCACGACACGGTCGTGGTCACCGGGGCGGGTGCCGCGAGGCGCGTCCACCGACTGCTGGCCGCCGGCGTCCCCGAGGGCAAGACCCTCATTCCCGTGTGGGCGTTCGGCGAACTGGCCGTCACCGGCCCGCTCGCCACCGCGGGTTCCACCGGGTGCTGGTCCTGCGCCCTGCTCAGGCTCGGAGCCAACCACGACGCCGGCGCGGCCGCCGCACTCTGGAGCGAGGTGGCGGGCGCCGCGGCCGAACCCGGCCGCCCCGCCGGGGAGGGGCCGCTCGACGGACCCGTCGCCGCCATGACGGGGAATCTGCTCGCCTACGAGATCTTCCGGATCGCCACCGGAGCCCTGCCGGCCGAGACGGACCGGCAGGTCCTGCTCCAGAACCTCCAGTCCCTCGACGTCGTCGCCGAGCCCCTGCTGCCCCACCCCCGCTGCTCGCTGTGCGGCCCCGGGAGGCCACGGCCCGCCACCGGGACCGCCGGGGAGAGCGCGACCGGCGTCCTGCCCGGCAGCAGGCCGGGGACGACGTCCGGGCCGCCCGGTGCGCTCGCCGTCCCCGCCACGGCGAGCGTGGAGACCGCGCGTGACGCCGAGGACACCGTCGACGCGCTCAACCGCACCAGCACCGCCCTCGTGGGTGCCTTCGCCGGAGTCTTCGCCCGCTTCGACGACGAGACGCTGACCCAGACCCCGCTCAAGGTCGCGCGTCTCGAACTCGCCCTCGCCCCGGGAGAACGCCGCACGATCGCCGCCTTCGACGTGCACCACCTCGCCGGGGCCCGGACGCGGGCGCTGCGCCTGGCTGCCGAGACGTACGTCGAGCACGTCGTTCCGGTACGGCTCCTGGCCGGCGCCGGGGCGGACCTGCCCGCCGTGGCACCGGCCGCACTCACCACCGGGGCCGGCACCGCGACGGCATCGGAGGTCGCCGCCTGGGTTCCGGCCACGTCGCTGCTCACCGGCGAACGCGTGAAGGTGCCGGCCGCCGCCGTACGGCCGTTCGGCGCGTACAACCGCGAGCGGATCGTCCTCGCGACCTCCGCCGGAGCGGGCTCCGGCGGCACCGACGGAGAGGCGGCGGGAAGCGGTCTGCTGTCGGCCGTCGCCCACGACGCCCTGCTGTGCGCGCTGCGCGGGACGGCCCGGACCGCGACGGTGGCACCGGACGACGACCCCGAACTCGTCTTCCTGCTCAAGTCCGCGGTCAACCTGGGAATCGAGGCGCACCTGCTCGACCTCGGCGAGGACGCACGCACCGGCTGCGCCGCCGTGCTCGCCCGCGAGGCCGGCGGACCGGCCGCGCGCTGGGCCGTCGCCGCCGGTCTCTCCCGCAGGGAGGCGTGCTGCGCCGCCCTGCGGGATCTGCTGGGCGCGGTCCAGCTGACCGCCGACGACTCCGGGTGCGCGGTCGACACCGGAGATCCGCTCGTCCCCGAACTGGCCGCGGGCACCCTCACCGCCACGGACGGGCCCGTACCGGCCGGCGCCCCCGGTACGACGTTCGACGCCGTCCTCGACCGGCTGCGTGCGGGTGGTCGGGACGCGCTGTACGTCCCGACCACCCCGGGCGATCTGCCCGCCGGCGGCATCGCCACCGCACGTGTCCTGCTCACTCGGGGCCGGGGAAACGGCACCGATGCCCGCTGACACGAACACGCCCGCGACCGTCGTGAGTGCGTCCACGACGGCCGTGCAGGCGTCGGCGCCCGCGACTGCCGCGATCCCGACCACCACCGCGCCCGCTGCGTCGCAAGGCCCGACCACCACCGCGCCCGCAACTGCCGCGACCGCACCGACAACCACTCCGCCGGACTCCCCGGCCACGGCCCGTGACCGGTCCTGCGAGGAACTGGCCTTCCTCCTGGGCCCCGCGCTCGCCCGGCACGGCATCCGTGCTCGGCCCGACGTCGCCGCCCTGGGCGTGCGCGACGCCTTCGCCCCGGCCGTGACCGACGCGGCCGGGCGGGACGCCGTGCGGACGACGGCCGGACCTGAGGACCCGCGGGCGGTGGCCGGGGCCGGCGCCCCCCGCGCCGAGGCAGGGGTGGACGCCCTCCGTGCCGCGGCCGGGCCGGACGCCCCCCGCGCCGCCGGGACCGAACCCCCCGTGACCGTCCGGGTGTACGGCCACCACGCCCTCCTCGGGCCTCTCGGATCCGGCCGCGACGGGGAGTCCCGCCGCCCCTGCGCTCACTGCCTGGAGCGGCGCTGGCAGGCCGTGCGGTCGGTGGCCCTGCGGGAGGCGCTGGAGCTGGGCTCCGGCACCAGGGCCGCGGGCCGGCTCCCGTACGTCACGCCGTTCGCCGCGGACGCGCTCGCCGCCCTGGTCGCGGGCCTCGTCGCCGGTCCAGGCCCCCGTACCGGCCTCTTCCCGCCCGTGCACCTCGTGGACCTACGGTCCCTGACGGTACGTCACTACCCGCTGGTGCCCGATCCGGAGTGCCCACGTTGCGCGGTGCCGGAAGAGGACACCCCGGAGGCCGCCGCCCTCGCCCTCCTTCCCGCGCCCAAGGTCCGCCCGGACAGCTTCCGGGTCCGCGACATCGGCGACTACGGCCTGACCGTCGAGCCGTTCGCCAACCCGCTGTGCGGCGCGCTCGGGCCGTCCGTCGTCCACGACGTGTCGTCCACGTCCACCTCCGCCACCATCGGCTGCTTCTCCATGCGGTCCGGCGACTACCTCCGCGAGACGTTCTGGGGCGGACACGCCGACAGCTTCGGCCACAGCGTCCGCATCGGCGTACTGGAAGGGCTGGAGCGGTACGCCGGGATGCGCCCGCGTGCCAAGCGCGCCCGCGTGACGGGCTCGCTCGACGGGCTGCGGGCCCGCGGTGCCCACGCCGTCGACCCACGCGTGTGCGGGCTCTACTCCGACGACTTCCACCGGGCCAACCCGAGGGTCGGACCGTTCACCCCCGATCGCGAGATCCCCTGGGTGTGGGGTTGGTCGCTGCGCGACCAACGCCCCGTCCTGGTGCCCGAGGTACTGACGTACTACCACACTCCCGGCCTGGAGAACCGGTTCGTCCAGGAGAGCTCCAACGGCTGTGCCTCCGGCGGCTGTCTGGAGGAGGCCGTCTACTTCGGGCTCATGGAGGTCGTCGAGCGGGACGCCTTCCTCCTCACCTGGTACGGGCAGGCACGCCTCCCGGAACTCGACCCCCGCACCAGCACCCGCCCCGCCACCCGCCACATGGTGGAGCGGCTGGAGATGTACGGGTACGAGGCCCGGTTCTTCGACACCCGCATCTCCTTCCCCGTACCCGTCGTCACCGGCGTCGCCGTGCGACACGACGGCGGACCCGGCCGGATGTGCTTCGGCGCGGGCGCCGGGCTCGACCCCGAGGCCGCGCTCGCCGGAGCGCTGTGCGAGATCGCCACCGATGCCGTCAACCTGCAGGGCCGCACCGAACGCGACGAGCCGCGGCTGCGTGCCATGGCCGAGGACTTCGACCGGGTCGCCGCCCTCCACGACCACCCGCTCGTCTACGGCATCCCGGAGATGGGACGCCACGCCCGTTTCCTCCTGGGCGAGCCCGGCGAACCCCGCCCGCCCCGGATCGCGATGGAGGAGCTGTACGGTGACGGCTCGGTGCCGCCCGTCTCCGACGATCTGCGCGACGACCTCGTCCGCTGTCTCGACGCGGTCACCGGCGCCGGATTCGACGTGGTCGTCGTGGACCAGACGATGCCCGAGCAGCGCCGGCTCGGACTGCGCACCGTCAGCGTCCTCGTACCCGGCCTGCTGCCCATCGACTTCGGCTGGAGCCGACAGCGCGCCCTCGGCATGCCCCGGATGCGCACGGCCCTGCGGGAAGCCGGCCTGCGGGCACACGACCTCACCCCCGCCGACCTCAACCCCGCGCCGCATCCCTTCCCCTGACCGGGCCCGGCCCGGCACCCCACGACCAAGAAAGCAGGGCACACCATGGGGTACGCCCATGACTACGCCGCCGCCATCATGCGGAGGGGCAGGGTCCCCATGCCGCCGGCGGACTTCGTCCCGGACTGGGCGGACGGTCCGCGGAAGACCAAGTTCTATCCGGGTGCCGACACCGTGCCGCTGCCCGGTCACACCATGCCGTCCGGCGCGACGGTGGGCCGCGGACTGGCCCCGGCCCATGACGGCCCCGAGCGAGCGTTCGACCTGCCGGCCCTGTCCGGCATGCTGCGGGACTCCTACGGTCTCACGGGGCGCCGGCTCGGCGTCCAGGCCAACACCGACCTCGGCGCGCTGCCGTTCCACCCGCTCGCCAACTGGTCCCGCGGTACCGCGTCCGGTGGCGGCCTCTACCCCGTGAGCATCTACTGGGTGTCCGGGCCGAGCGGCCCCCTGCCGCCCGGTGTGCACTACTACGCGACCCGGCACCACGCCATGCAGCGCCTCCTCACCGGCGAGGTCTCCGGTGAGGTGCGCGAGGCACTCGGCGAACCGGCGCCCACCACGCCGGGGGTTCCCACCACGCCGGGGGAGCCGGCCGGGCCGGGCGCGTTCGCCGTGTCCGCGTCGTCCGCCGTTTCCGCCGCTGCGGGTGAGCCCCCGGTGACCGGCGGACCGGCATCCGCCGCCGAACGGGCCGCCGGAACGGACCAGTTCCTCGTGCTCGGCGTCAAGTACTGGCAGAACGCGTTCAAGTACAACTCCTTCTCCTTCCACGCCGTCACGATGGACGTCGGCACCGTCGTGCAGACATGGCGGATCTGGGCCAGGGCACAGGGTCTCTCCGTCGAGCCGCTGATGTGGTTCGACGAGCAGCGGCTCGCCCGGCTGCTGGGGATCCGCACGCAGGACGAGGGGGTGTTCGCCGTCGTACCGCTGCGCTGGCAGGGTGCGCGGGCCAGGCCCGCCCCGCCGGCGTCCACGGCGGCCGTCCGCCGCCGCGACCTCGAACGCTCGCGCACCGTCCTCGCCTTCGACGCCGTCACGAGGATGCAGGAGACGACGGAGGAGCACGCCGCCCGGCGGCCGGCGGCCGGGGCGCTCGCCCCCGCGGCCGCACCCGTCCCCGACCCCGGGCTGCCGGCGGTCCCGCTGCCCGCGCCGCCGGCGCTGGACGCCGATGTGCGCACCGCGATGCGCGACCGCCGCAGCAGCTTCGGCCGTTTCGACGCCGCGCGGCCCCTGAGCGCCGAACAGCTGGCGTCCTGCCTGGCAGCCGCGGCCGCCGGCGCGTCCCTCGGCGGTGACACCGGCACCGGTACCACCCCGATCGCCGGTCTGTACGCCTTCGTCGGCCACACCGAGGGCATCGCCCCCGGCACCTACTCCTACGACGCGGCCGCACACACCCTGCGGCTGGTGAAGGCCGGGCCGCCCGGCACCTTCCTCCAGAGGAACTACTTCCTGGCCAACTACAACCTGGAGCAGACCGGCGCGGTCCTCGTGCCGACCGTCCGCACCCGTGCCGTGCTCGATGCCGTCGGCGACCGCGGCTACCGCATCGCCAACGCGGTGGTCGGCGCGATCTCGCAGAGCGTCTACACCGCCGCCTCCGCACTCGGCGTCGGCTGCGGCGCAGCGCTCGGCTTCGACAACATCTCGTACATCGAGGAACTCGGCCTCGAAAGCACCGGAGAGGCACCCCTGCTGATCATGATGCTCGGCAATGAACGGCCCGGTCCGGCCGACTTCCGTCACGAGATCGTCTGACCGATGGGCACCGGAAGGGTGGAGACCACGATGCCGTTCATGCTCCGCGTCGCCGGGCTGCCCGTCGACAGCGTGCGCCGACTCCGCTGCCCGGCGAGCCGCCGCTGGGCCGACGACGTGCTCATCGAGACCGAGCGGCTGGCCGTCGAGGGTACGCGCCTCGGCGGTCTGCTGCACGGGCTGATCGGACACAACGACGACGAGTCGTCCCGGCGCCTGCTGCTCGCCGTGCGCCGTGCGGTGTTCAACAACCGGCTGCCCAGGGACGCGGACATCGCGCTCGCGCAGGTCCGTGCACAGGACCCGGACACCGCGCGGATGCTGGAGCGCTGGCTCACCGACCGCCGGGCTCTCGACGGGCGCAGGGCCGAAGGCGCGGCTCTGCTCGCCCGGGAGACGGCCCGTGCCCGGGCAGCCCTCGGCCGACTGGCGGGGGAGCCGCGGTTGCGCGGCGGTCTGCTGCTGGCGTCCCCCACGCTGGATGCGCAACTCGACGACTGGCAGCGCCGGCTGGCCGCCGATCCGCACCGTGCGCCGGGGAAGAGGGACCGCAAGATCGAGCGCTCGCTGCTGGCGTATCTGTACCGCACGGCGTGCAAGACGAGTCCGTTCAGCACCTTCACCGGCGTGGTGCCGGGGGAGTTCACGATGGACGGAATGGCACCGGGCGGGACTCCGGCGGCCGGCGCGGACCTCGCGCGGCGTTCCGGGGAGGGTGCGGCACGGAGTTCCGGCGGGGACCCTGGGCGGCGTTCCGGGGAGGGTGCGGCTCGGTGGTGCGGCGACGATCCGGCCCCGTGCTCCGGCGAGGGGGCGGCCCCGTACCCCGTGGGCCGTTCGGCCCCTCGTGCGGACGCCGGACCCCGCCCGCGCGGCGACGACGGTCCGTTCCCCGGTGCCCACGACGCGCTGGCCGTCCGTGTCGACGACGAGTGGACCGGCCGCGCCCGGCTCAACGTGGCCGCTCTCGGCAGGCTCGCCGAGGCGGTCACCTCCGACCCCGCCCGGCGCGCCGATCTGCCACTGGCCCTCGCGCCCGGCTGGGGCCGGGTCGGTGACCGGGTGCGCTATGTGCGCCGCTGGACCACCTCCGGTGAGGAGGACACCGCCGTCACCTTCGACGCCGTCCAGGACCGGCTGTTCTTCCTGCGCCGCAGCGGCACCCTGGAGCGGCTCATCGCGCTGCTCGAGGACCGCGGCAGCCTCCGCCACGGCGAACTCGCCGCCTGGCTGGCCGCCGACCGCGGCGCCACCGCCGTCGAGGCGGAGCAGTACCTGACCGCCCTCCTCGACATCGGCATGGTCCAGGTCCCGGGACTGCGCACCGGCGTCCACGACATCGATCCGCTGCGGGCCTTCCAGGACTCGCTCCGCGCCCTCGGCAGCGACTGGGCCTCCGAACTCGCCGGCCGTCTCGGCACACCGCTCGCCCGCCTGGACCGTTTCGCCGCCGAGGCACCGCGCGACCGCCGCGAACTGCTCGACGGGCTGCGGGAGGACCTGCGGGCCGTGCAGACGGAACTGGGCGCCGCGCGCGGCAGGGTGCCGCAGACGGTGCTGTACGAGGACGTCGCCGCCGGCCGGGACGTACGGCTGCCCCTGGACCTCTGGACGCGGTCCGTCGCCGGGGCGCTGGGCGCCGTCGAACGCGTCCTGCCCGCCTTCGACCTCACCCTGCCGCAGCGCATCACCTTCAAGGGCTTCTTCGTCGCCCGCCACGGCCGCGGCGGACGCTGCGACGACCTGCTGAAACTCGTCCACGACTTCCACGAGGACTTCTTCGACCAGTACATCTCGTTCACCTCCCGGCGCACCCCCTTCGACTCCGAGGGACGGTACGTCCCGGAGGAGAACTGGCTGGGACTGCCGCAGCTCAAGGCGCTCGACAACGCCCGGCAGACGTTCGCCGAGGGCATGCGCGCCCTGTGGGAGAACCACGAGGGCGGTGGCGACCTCGTCGTCGGGGAGACCCTGCTCGCCGAGGTCGCCGGTGAACTCGACCCGATCACACCGCCGTTCATGCCGCTGAGCCATCACGTCCAGCTCGCCGTTCCGCGCGGGGGAGAGCCTCTGGCGGTGCTCAACCGCTCCTACGGAGGCGTCTCGTTCCCGTTCAGCCGCTTCGCCCACGGTTTCGAAGGACTGGAGGAGCGGCTGCTGCACCGCGCCGGCGAACTCTGCCCGGAAGGCGCCGTGCTGGCCGAGGTCACCGGCGGCCCGGTCACCAGCAACCTCAACCTCCACGGCCGGCTGACCGAGTACGAGATCGTCTGCCCGGGCGAGAGCGCCGGCCCGCCCGGGCCGTACGGCCTCCACCTCGACGATCTGCATCTGGTGCACGACGAGACCGAGGACCGGCTCGTCCTGCGGTCCGCCCGGCTCGGCCGCGAGGTCGTCCCCGTGTATCTCGGCTACCTCGTACCGCTCGCGCTGCCGGAGCTGCCCCGCACCCTGCTGCTGCTCTCGCCCAGCTCCATGTCCCCGCTGAACGTGTGGGGCGGCGTTCCCGAGAGCGATCCCGTCGGCGGGGTCACCCGCAGACCACGGGTGCGGCACGGCGGTGTCGTGCTCAGCCGGCGCAGCTGGAGCGCCCCCGCCTCCGCCCTTCCGTTGCACAGCGGGGGTGCGACGCAGGAGGAGTGGTTCCTGGGGTGGCACGCGTTCCGGCGCGCCCACGGACTGCCCGACCGGGTCTTCGCCACCGTCACGGACGGCGGGGCGCGCGGCGCGACCGGGGCCAAGCCGCAGTACGTCGACCTCGACAGCCCGCTGTCCCTGGCCGCGTTCGAGGGCACGCTCAGGACGTCGGAGGCCCGTGTGGTCCTCCGCGAGATGCTGCCCGACGAAAGCGGACTGCACGTGTCGTCCGCGCGGGGCCGCCATGTCGCCGAACTGGCCGTGGAGACCACGGCCGTCCCCACCCGACCGAAGGGACGACGATGAGCACGACCGCCGCCGGCCGGCCCCCCTCCGACAGCGAACGGCCCGTCCCCGGCTCCCGGGAGCCCTCCGCCACGGGCTCCGTCTCCGCGTCGGTACCGGGCCCGGTGCCCGCCGGGGGCGCGGTCCTCGCCGTCGCCCCCCCGGCCGTCGCGAGCCCGCCCTCCGCCGAGGCTCCGGCGTCCGCCGCGCACCCGGCCCCCGCACCCGCCGCCGCCCACGACTGGCAGGCCACCCACGTCTTCTACGCCGCCAATCCCCGGCCCATGCTCCTCCAGTGCATCCGGCCGCTGGTGGCGGAGTTGGAGGCCGACGGGCTGATATCCGGCTGGTTCTTCATCAACTACTGGCTGGAGGGACCGCACGTCCGACTGCGGCTGAAGCCCTCTTCGGCGGGGACCGCGGCGGAGGTGCGGCGCCGTACCGAGGAGGCCGTGGACGCCTTCCTCGCCGAGCGCCCGGCCCTCTACGAGGTGGACTCCGGTTTCCTCAACGACTTCTACAACACGCTGTTCGACATCGAGTTCCCCGGCGCCGAGCGCGGCCACTACACCGACGACCAGGGCCGGATGCGGCTGCGTCCGAACAACTCCCGCAGCGCGGAACCGTACGAGCCCGAGTACGGCAAGTACGGCGGGCCCGCCGGAGTCGCCCTCGCCGAATGGCACTTCCGGCACTCCAGCGATCTCGTCGTCGACGCCTTCCGTACCAAGAACCTGCATCTGCGCACGGTGCTCCTCGGCACGTCCGCGCAGCTGATGATGGTCATGTCCGGCACCTTCCTCCACGGGGACACCGAACTCGCCGGTTACCTGGACAGCTACTACACCTTCTGGCACCGGGCCTTCCCGGGCACGGGGTTCATCGGCAGCGAGGAGTACGACCGCAACTACGCCGCCATGGCCCCCTCGCTGGCGGCGCACTTCGCCCGCGTACGCTCCGCCACCCGCGACGGGGCGCCGGGCAGGCTGCCGTCGTTCCTGGCCGGGTGGGCGGAGCACTGCGCCGAACTGCGCGCCCGCGCCGAGAAGCTGGCCGCCGACGGCGACCTGGTGTTCCGCTCCTGGGACGGCGTGCGCGACGAGCGGGTCACCGACCCGGCGGCCGCGCTCCCGCTGCTCCTGTCCCCGTACATGCACATGACCAACAACCGTCTGCACGTCACCATCAGGGACGAGGCGTACCTCGCGCACGTACTCGGCCGCGCCCTGCGTGAACCCGCGCCCGGGGGTACGCCGTGACCGTCCCACCCGTCCCGGCGCGCTACCGTCCCGCACTCCGCCCCGGGGTGCTCCTCAGTGAGCCCCTGCTCCACGGACCGGACCTCGTCCACCTGATCAAGAACACCGGGAGCGGGCGGTCCTTCAAGATCGGCCCGCGGGAGCACTTCCTGATCTCCCGGATGGACGGCACCCGGACCGTGGAGGAGATCGGGGCCGACTACGCGGGACGGTTCGGGCGGCGTCTGGGCGACTCCCACTGGCGTTCCCTGCTGTCGCTGCTCGGCACGCGTGAACTCCTGGCGGGCCGCACCGGGCCCGCCGATGCGCCGGGCGACCCCGCACCCGGCACCGGACCCGCCCCCGTCGCCGGTTCACCGGCCGGATCCGCCTCCGCGGCCGCTCCCGGCACGGAGCCCCGTGCCGGGAGCGGCCGCGGGCTGCTGCGCGGCAGCGTCCGCCTCGTCGCCGACGCAAACGCGACCGCAGCCCGGCTGCACCGCGTCACCCGGCACCTGCTCTCACCGGCCGCGCTGCTGCCGATGCTGGCACTGACCGTCCTCATGGAGGCCACCCTGCTGCTGCGCATCGGTGAACTGCTCGACGGCGCCGCCGCCCTGTTCACCGCCCCGGCGCTCCTCCTCGCGGTCGCCACCCTGTTGTGGCTGAGCACCGCGCTGCACGAACTCGCCCACGGAGTGCTCGCGCACCATCAGGGCGGACGCGTGTCCGAGATAGGGCTGCGCTGGCGCCTTCCGGTGGTCATCATGTACTGCACCGTGGACGACTTCCTCCATCTGCCCGGCCGGCGCGGCAGAATCGCCACCGCAGGCGCGGGCGCCGCGGCGAACCTGCTGTTCCTCCTGCCGTTCTTCGCCGTCTGGGCGCTCGCCCCCCTCGACCACACCACCCGGCAGGCGCTCGGCGCCCTGCTCCTGCTGGGCAGCGTCCAGGCGTTCACGATGCTCCTCCCACTGCCTCCCCTCGACGGGTACAGGATCGTCGCCCAACTCCTGGGCGCCACCGGGCTCGCCGCCTCCACGGCCGTGTATCTGGGGCTCCTGCTCCGGCGCTCCCCGGCCGCCGCGCGCTACCCGCGGCGCGCCCGCCGCGCCTACGCCGCCTACACCGCGACCGTGGCACTCACCCTCGTCCTGCTCGCGGCCGCCGTTTCGGCGGTCGCCCACCACTACCTCACCACCGCACCATGACGGCTTCCGGCCGCGATCCGCTTCCACCGAAGGAGAGTTCCATGCCCCCCACCGCCGGCCCGCAGGACGGCCCGGCCGTCGTCCTGGACGCAGTGCACAAGCGCTACGGTGCCGTGCAGGCCGTCGACGGCGTGTCCCTGACCGTCCCACGGGGTGAGTTCTTCGGACTGCTCGGGCCCAACGGCGCGGGAAAGACCACCCTCGTGGAGATCGTGGAGGGCCAGCGCCGCGCCGACTCGGGCACCGTCACCGTCCTCGGGCACAGCCCCTGGCCGAGGAACCCGGCACTTCTCTCACGCGTCGGCGTGCAGACCCAGTCCTCCGCCTTCTTCGTCCGGCTCACCGCCCGGGAACATCTGCGCACCGTGGCCGCCCTGTACCGCAGGGACGACGCCGCCGCCGAGCGCGCGCTGGCCTCCGTCGGACTCACCGAGCAGGGCGGTACCCGTGTCGACGACCTCTCCGGCGGGCAGCGGCAGCGGCTCGCCATCGCCTCCGCACTCGTCCACGAACCCGAACTGATCTTCCTCGACGAGCCGACCGCGTCCCTCGACCCGCAGGCCCGCAGGGCGCTGTGGCAGGTGCTGCGCGACCTCAAGGGCGCAGGCCGCACCATCGTCTACACCACCCACCACCTCGACGAGGCCGAGGAGTTGTGCGACCGGGTGGCGATCCTCGTCGACGGCCGTGTCGCCGCGCTGGACAGCCCCGGCCGGCTGATCGAGCTGGGCAGCCCCACCACCCGGCTGCTCGTTCCCGCCGAACGACTCGACCTGGAGACCGCCCGGGGCATCCCCGGTGTCGAACGGGCCACCCTCGAAGGCGACTCGGTGGTCCTGGAGACCCTCGACGCCGGGAGCGTCCTCCAGGCCGTCGACGCCCTCGCCGGACTCCGGGGCGTCCGCACGCGCACGGCCGGCCTGGAGGACGTCTACCTCCAGCTGACCGGCGCGGCCGACCCCGGCGCGTGACCCGCCCGCGCACCCCGATCCCATCCCGCCCGGGCCACGCCTCCCGCTACCGCTTCCCACGCCACCGAGCCGGCCCTCCCGCTACCGCTTCCCGCCCCCACCGAGTCAGTCCTCCCGACACCGCGTCCCGCCGGCGCCGACCGTCGGCCACGAACCACGGAGACCTCCGCCATGAGCGCCTACGCCGCGCTGACCACGGCCGGATACCGGGCCTACACCCGGGACCGGACCACGCTCTTCTTCACCTTCGCCTTCCCCCTGCTGTTCCTCGTCGTCTTCGGCCTGATCTTCGGTGGTCAGACCGTCGAGCAGAGCGGCCGTCCGTACATCGACCACATCGCCCCCGGCGTGCTCGCCTGGGGCGTCGGCAACGCCGCCGTCTTCGGGGTCGCGTTCGTCCTGATGCAGTGGCGCCGCGACGACATCCTGCGTCTCATCCGGATGACTCCGACACCCGTCACCGCGGTGATCGCTTCCCGCTACGTGCTGGCGGTCGCCGTCGGACTCGTGCAGGCCGTGCTGTTCGTCGCCGTGGCCATGCTGCCGTTCTTCGGTCTGCGCGTCTCCGGGAGCTGGCCGCTGGCGCTGCCCGTGCTCCTCCTCGGCATCACGGCCTTCCTGATGCTGGGAGTGATCGTCGGCTCCTACGCGAGGACCCCCGAGGCCGTCGCCGCCGTCGCCAACTGCCTGATGATCCCGATGGCGTTCCTGTCCGGTTCCTTCCTCCCGCTGGACATGATGCCGGACTGGATGCAGAGCCTCTCCCGGGCGCTGCCCCTGCGCTACCTCAACGACGGCGTCTCCGGCGCGCTCACGGACGGCAGCACCGGCGGCATCCTCCTCGACTGCGGTGTGCTGGCAGGCTTCGCCGTGGTGTTCGGCGCCGTGGCCGTCAGGACGTTCCGCTGGAGCGACAGGGCATGACGACCGCCGCCGCGGCCCCCGCCGCACCACCGCTGGGACGAGCCACCGGCCACCTCCAAGACGCGCTCGCCGCTCGCCGTGCGGCACTCGGCGACGCCGGCCTCCCCGTACCGCTCGTCGTGCCGCTCGGTGCCGCCGACGTCCTCGGCACGGGCGCCCCCGACCCGTACGCGGCGACACGCCCCCGGGCGAACGTCCAGCTGACCGCGCGCGCCGCCCTGATCGGGCCGTGGGGCGGCGCCCGTGGACCGGCGTGCGGCCAGTGCCTCGCCATGCGCTGGCAGCGACTACGCGGCCGCTCCGAACGCGAGGCACTCGAACGGGGCCGACCGCCGCACGGAGCCGCGGCCTGGCCGCTGCTCACCCCGTACGCCGTCGACGCGGTGTGGGCCGTCTACCGGGCGGCCCTCGGCGGACGCCTCACCCCGCCGGCCACGGCCCCGGCCGACCGCGCCCTGCCGCAGGTCACCCGCGTCGACCTCGGGACCCTCGCGACCGTGACCGTCCCCCTCCTGCCCGAACCCCTGTGTCCGTCCTGCGTCACGACGGTCCCCGAGACCGCGGACGCCGCCCGGACCACGCTGCTGCCCACCGCCAAACCGGACCCCGGCCGCTACCGGCTGCGTCCCGCCTCCTCGTACGCGCTCCCCGAACAGGCGCTCGCCAACCCGGTCTGCGGGGCACTCGGCGCCCGCACCTGGATCAACCCCGCCTCGACCACCACCGCGCCCGTCGCCGGCACCAACTTCGTCCGCGGTTACGCCGGTCTCAACGACGTCACCTGGAGCGGCCAGGCCAACAGCTATGCCGCAAGCCGTACGCTGGCGCATCTGGAAGGTCTGGAACGCTACGCGGGCACCCACCGCCGCCGCGGCACCACCCCCGTGACGGCCTCGTACGACGCCCTGGTCGCCGATGGCACCCCCGCCCTCGACCCCGCGGTCCGCGGCCTCTACGCCCCCGAGACCTATGCGAGCGACCCGCTCGTCAGCCCCTTCGACCCGGCCCGGGAGATCCCCTGGGTCTGGGGCCACTCGCTGCGCGACGACCGGCCGGTGCTCGTCCCCGCCCGCCTCGCCCACTACAGCGCGGGAGTGGACGCGGACAACTTCGTCTTCGAGTGCTCCAACGGATGTGCGACCGGGGGCAGTCCGGCGGAGGCGATCCTCTTCGCCCTGCTGGAGCTCGTCGAACGCGACGCCTTCCTGCTGGCCTGGTACGGGCGCGCCCGGCTCACCGCGATCGACCTCCGCACCTGCCGGCGCACCGCGATCCGCGCCATGATCGACCGGGCGGCGCTGCACGGCTACGACGTCCACGCCTACGACACCACCATGGACCTCGCCGTGCCCGTGGTCACCGCGCTCGCCGTCCGCCGCGACGGCGGCCCCGGGACGCTGTCCTTCGGGGCGGCGGCCGGGTTCGACCCCGAGGAGACCGTGGAGTCCGCCCTCTCCGAGGTGCTCACGTACATCCCGCACCTGCCGCACCAGGTGGCCGAGCGTCGCGGCGAACTGCTCCAAATGGCCCGTGACTACACCAGGGTGCTCCACCTCAAGGACCACGCCCAGCTGTTCGGCCTGCCCGAAATGGCATCCCACGCACAGGAGTTCCTGGAGCCTGCCGGACTGCTGCCGCTCGAGGCCGCGTTCCGCGAATGGACGGCCTCGATGCGGCCGGGGACCGACGACCTCCGTGACGACGTGCGCTTCCTCGTACGGCGGATCACCGGCGCCGGCCATGACGTCGTCGTCGTGGACCAGACGACACCGGAGCAGCGCCGGATGGGGCTGCACACGGTGGCCATGGTCGTCCCGGGCATCCTGCCGCTCGACTTCGGCTGGTCCCGGCAGCGGGCCCTGCTGATGCCGCGGCTGCGAACCGGGCTGCGTGACGCCGGACGGCGCCCGGACGCACTGCCCGCATCGGAGGTCAGGGCCGTTCCCCACCCTTTCCCATGACGGCACGTCATCCACCGGGGAGCGGCCGGGAAGGGGCCTTCCGGCGCGGGGACGGCGGTCGGTGAGACGTACGCATCAAGGTCCGCGCGCCGCGCCAAGGCCCCCCCACGCGAGCGGCCTCCCGCCCGGCGAAAGGGTCCCACCGGGCGGGAGGCCGTGGTCCGTCCGCGGACGGTCGGCGCTCCTGGGATCAGGCGCTGCAGGACGTGGTGCTGGTGGTGCTGGAGCAGGTCGACGTGGAGGAACACGACGTCGAGCCGGCGAGGACGACCTCGGCGGCGTCGGAGTAGTCCGAGATCTCGAAGGTCTCGGACTCCAGCTCCAGGATCTCGTCGGCGAGCGTGGCGAGTTCGGGCTTCGGGGTCATGGGCGTCTCCCTCGGTGTGCGGGTCCGGCCGGCGGTTCCGGCGGTCTCCCTCGCACGGTCCATTGCAGCCGAACGCCCTTTCACCTCACCTCGGCTGTCACTGACACTTCGCTGACACCCCGTGTCAGCGGAACGCCGGACCAATGGCGTGTGGGCCGGGGACGCTCGTGGGGAGCCGCCTTCCGGTCCGTCACCGCCGCACGGAGGGGCAAGGAGATCCCATGACCGCACCAGAGGTCCCGCGGGACGTCCTGAGGGACGCCACCGCGCTGTACGTCGATCTGCACGCCCATCCCGAACTGTCGGGCGCGGAGGCCCGCACCGCCGGGGCCCTCGCCGACCGGCTCGAACGGCACGGCTGCGAGGTGGCCCGAGGCGTCGGCGGGCACGGAGTCGTCGGCGTCCTCCGCAACGGCCCCGGCCCCACGGTGACGGTCCGCGCCGAACTGGACGCACTGCCGGTACGGGAGCGCACCGGCCTGAGGTACGCCAGCACCGTCCCCGGCGTCATGCACGCCTGCGGACACGACCTGCACACCGCCGCGGTCGCCGGTGCCGCCGCGCTCCTCGGCGCCGACCGCGCCTCCTGGCGGGGCACGCTGGTACTCGTCGGACAGCCCGCGGAGGAGACCCTCAGCGGGGCCAGGGCGATGCTCGACGACGGCCTCTACGACCGCTTCGGAATCCCCGACGCGGTGCTCGCCCAGCACTGCGCGCCGCTGCCCGCCGGGTCGGTGGCCCACGGGCGGGGGCCGCTGATGTCCGCCGGCGTCACCCTCGACGTGGTCGTCCACGGCCGCGGCGGACACGCCGGCGCCCCGCACCTCGCCGTGGACCCGGTGGTGACCGCCGCATCCGTCGTCATACGGCTCCAGACGGTGGTGTCCCGCGAGACCGCCCCCGGCGAGCGGGTCGTGCTCACCGTCGGCTCCCTCCACGCCGGGGACCGGGCCAATGTGATCCCCTCCGAGGCCCGGCTGTCCGTCTCCATCAGGGCGTTCGACGACGCCTCCCTGTCCAGGGTGACCGACGCCGTCCGGCGCGTCGTACGCGCCGAGTGCGCCGCCTCCGGATGCGACCGGGACCCGGAGATCACGGTCACGGCCGCCTCGCCCGTGCTCGTGGCCCATCCGGACACTGCGCACCGGGTGCGTCGCGCCCACGAGGAGGTCTTCGGGGCGCACCGGGTGAGCGACTGGCCCGGCTCGACCGCCACGGAGGACTTCCCCCACTACGCCGCGGGCGGGGTGCCCGTCGCCTACTGGATGCTCGGTGCCACCGGCGCCCGGCAGTGGCGCGCCGCGAGGGACGGCGGCGAGCCGCTGCCGGCCAACCACGCGGACACGTTCGCGCCCGACGTACGCACGGCCCTCCCGGCCGGCATCACCGCGATGGCCACCGCCGCACGCAGCCTGCTGGGCAGTCCTGACGGGCGGGAGGGCCGGCGGCGATGAGCTCCGGTCGGCCGGACTACGTCGACGTCGTCGCCGTGCGCGACGATCGCTCCGCGCCCGCGGGCGAGACCACCGTCATCCGACTGCTGGGCCTCCTGCCGGGGCACTGGCCGTGCCTGCCCGAGGTCCGTGCAGACCGCATCCGGCTGCGGATCGCCCTCGACGCGGTCACCGATCCGCGCGCGGTCAGCAGCGCCGTCAGCCGGGCCCTGGCGGACTCGGGGCTGCGCGGCTGGTCCCACGACCGGGGCTGAACCACCGCGCCGGGGCACGACGGCGAACCGGCCCCGTCGGACCGGCCGAGCGGGCGCGGACAGGGCTGGACGGAATCCCGTGGTCCGGACCCCGCAGATCGGCCCCGCGGCGGACTGGGCCGGGCGGAACCCCGAGGTCCGGACCCCGCAGATCGGCCCCGTCATCGACCGGACCCCACGGCCGGCCGGTCCGAGGGCACCCGGCCGCGTTCCGCGGTCACACCCAGCCGCGCTCCCTCGCGAGCAGCGCCGCATGAGCCCGGTTCACCGCACTCAGCTTCTGCATGATGTCCGCGACATGGCGCCGGTACGTCCGCACCGACACGCCCAGCTCCCGCGCCCCCACCTCGTCCTTGCCCGCCGAGCACATCGACAGCAGCACCCGCCGTTCGGTACCGGTCAACCGCTCCCCGGTCTCCGGCCCGGCCACGGCGGTCAGTTGCTCGGCCTGGGACCAGATCTTCTCGAACAGGGCGATGATGTTCGCCACCAGCCCGTTGCTGCGGGCCAGCAGCGCACCCCGAGCCGTGTTGCGCGGATCCACGGGCACCAGCGCCGTATGGCCGTCGTACACGAGGATCCGCTCGGTTATGTTCTCCGCCACCCTGATCATCGCGCCTTCCGCGACCAGCTCCCGCAGATAGCCCGCGGTCGGCGGATTGTCGAGCGCGGCCCGGAGCACGACGTTCCGGATGCGCACCCCCCTGCGGAGACAGCGCGTGTCGAGCGGCCTCGACCGGGCGATGTTCTCGGCCGACAGTTTGGTGTACGGCTCGACCGACAGGATCTCGTCCCGGGCGAAGAACGCGAGGTCCTCGATGCGGTTGCGGATGTCGTCCAGCCCGTGCAACTGCTCGATGCCCTGCGGTGCCATCCACTCGCCCTGCTCGGCCCGCAGCCCCTGGATGACGTGCCGGGCCTGCGTCACCCGCTGCAACTCCTGGTGCAGCGCGTGCAGTCGGGCGTCCGTGAGCCTGGCCACGGCGACCTCGGGATCCGCTGGAGTGATACGACCGTCGGCGCCCGTGGGGTGGATCAGACCGAGCCGGCGCAGCCGCTCCAGGCACCGCTCCGGGTTCTGCCCCCGGCTCGGCCCGTCCTTGTGCGCGAGCGCGTGCAGGTCCTCGATCGTGGTGTCGGGGTTCCGCAGAAAGTGCCGGTAGAGCTCTTCCTCCGCGGCGGACACGCCGAACACGGCCATCTCGTTCTCACGCAACTCGCCCTCGGTGTATGAGTTCGGTCGGCCGGGAAGGGGTGGCCCCCGGCTTCGTACCACCGAAGGTTATCCCGCATACCAGGCATTCGGCCGTCCTCGTCCCGCACCGTTCCTCCCGACGCAGGCGGGACTTGACCGGACCGCTCGGTTCCGGGACGCGGCACGGCGAGGGGTCCGGTGGTTCCCCCAGGTACGTCGGCACGGTGGTGCCGCGTCCCGCCGTTCGGGCAACCGGACGACGCTCCGACTTCCCAGGCCCGCCTCCGGAATCGCGTCCTCACCCGCATCCACACCCGCACCCGCACGCGCACTGCACGAAGAGGAGCACCCGGGGCCAGAGCTGCCGAGGGTGCGGTACCGCACGCCGGCGGAACCCGCGGGTCCGCACCTCCCCGTCGGCGGTCATGGATCACGGCTCACCGGGTACACGCGCCGGCGGCGGGGCACCTCCCCCGCCGTCCCGCGGCTTCGCCGGTTCGCGGTTCCGCGGGTCCGAAGCGACGAGAGGAGACGAGGATGTCGCAGGTCGAGGAATCCATCGAGGTCGACGTCCCGGTGCGCACGGCGTACAACCAGTGGACGCAGTTCACGTCCTTCCCGCAGTTCATGGACGGGGTCGAGCGGATCGACCAGCTCTCCGACACCCTGACCCACTGGACCACCTCGATCGACGGCGTGCGGCGGCAGTTCGACGCGAAGATCACCGAGCAGATCCCGGACGAACGCGTCGCCTGGACGACCGTCGAAGGGGAACGGCAGGCCGGAGCCGTGACCTTCCACCGCCTGGCCGAAGGGAGGACCAAGGTCATGCTGCAGATGGACTTCGATCCTCAGGGCCTGGCAGAGACCGTCGGGGACAAGCTCGGCTTCGTCAGGCGGCAGGTCACCGGCGACCTGGAGCGCTTCAAGCGCTTCATCGAGTCCCGGGGTACGGAGACCGGAGCGTGGCGCGGCGAGGTGTGAGCGTGCGCGAGGCGTGACGGTCTTGTGGGGGAGGCGGGCCGCCGTCGCGGACGCAGGAGGGGCGGCCCGCCCGGCACCGCCACCGGGGGGTGCCGGCTGCGATCGTGTTCGTGGCGACGCGTGGACGCACCTGGCAGCGCTACGGCGCCAGGCGTCTGCGCCGGCGGCCATCGCGCGAGCGTCCGGTGATCGTTCCGCGGGTCCGGCACCGCTCACGCCGCCACCGGTGAGTGGGTGCCGGGTGATGAGGGCGGCCCGCCGCCTCGTACCGGCAGGTCACCGGCCCTGGCCCGGCCGGGGACGAACCGTGTCGTCGGCCGTCGGAGTGATCGTGGACGGACCGCGGCGCCGCAGCGTCCGGGCGATCGGCCCCGCGAGCACGATGGACGCTCCGCACCCCGGTCAACGCCACCGCGGAGTACCCACAGGAGGACCTCGTGACCACTCAGCCGTCCGGCTCCGCCGCGCCGTCCGCTCGCTACGACGACCTGCGCGCCCTCTTCGTCAACTGCACCCTGAAACGCTCTCCCGAGACCAGCAACACCCAAGGTCTGATCGACAGGAGCCGCACCCTGATGGAGCGCCAGGGCGTCGGCGTCGACGTCGTACGCGCCGTCGACCACGACATCGCCACCGGGGTGTGGCCGGACATGACCGAACACGGTTGGGAGACCGACGCCTGGCCCGCGCTCTACGAGCAGGTGATGGCGTCCGACATCCTCGTCCTCGCCGGTCCCATCTGGCTCGGCGACAACAGCTCCGTCATGAAGCGGGTGATCGAGCGGCTGTACGCCTGCTCCAGCCTGCTCAACGACAAGGGGCAGTACGCCTATTACGGACGGGTCGGAGGCTGCCTGATCACCGGAAACGAGGACGGCGTCAAGCACTGTGCCATGAACGTGCTCTACAGCCTCCAGCACCTCGGTTACACCATCCCGCCGCAGGCCGACGCGGGCTGGATCGGCGAGGCCGGCCCGGGACCCTCCTATCTGGACCCCGGTTCGGGCGGACCCGAGAACGAGTTCACCCATCGCAACACCACGTTCATGACGTGGAACCTGCTGCACGTGGCCGCGCTGCTCAAACGGGCGGGCGGCATTCCCGCACACGGCAATCAGCGCACGGAATGGGATGCGGGGTGTCGCTTCGACTCCCCGAACCCCGAACACCGGTAGAGCCGGAGAGGAGGGTTTCCGTCGACGCGCCGGATGCCGTGGTCGGCCGCGCACCGTGCCGGTGCCCCAGCTCCCAGGCGTGGACGGCCCGTCGCCGGGCCCTCCTCACTCGAATCATCGCGTAGTGCAAAGCTGAGCTCCAGGGCCGTGCGAACCGGCTGGAGGACACGATTCCGCCCGGGTCGCCGTCACTGGCGCGGGGCGACGGACTTCTCGACCTCCGCCAGCGTGTCGTTGTCCACCAGGCCCGTGTCCTCCAGGACCTCCATGTGGTCCAGGACCGTCTGGTTGGCCTGCCGTGCATGACGGCGGATCAGGTCGTTCTGCGTGGCCGCCCGCACCTCGGCGATCGTGGCGAAGATCTTGCCGTGCGAGGAGCGCAGGACGTTGGCGAAGAGCCGGTCGAATTCGGCTCCCCGGGCGTTCTCCAACTGCTTGACCCAGTCCTGCTGTTCGGCCGTCGCCTCCTCCGGCAGCGGCACACCCAGGATCCTCGCGTCCTCGCGGACGAGCTGGTCGAGCTTGCTGTGCCCGTCCAGCAGGTGCAGACCGGCGCGTTTGACGGCTTCGCTCGCGGCGTTCGTCTGGGCCAGCCGGCCCGCCGGGATCTCCCACAGGCCCGCCTGACGCACCCTGACGAGGAACGTCTTGTCCACCTCGGTCACCGGCTGCGGCCCTGCCTGAGCACTTCCCGCGTCGTCCGCCGCGCCGTCGTCCGCCGCGCCGTCGTCCGCCGCGCCGTCGTCCGTCGTGCCGTCGTCCTCCGCGCCGGTCGCATGACCGACACCGGACGAATGCCCGTATCCCGCCCCCGCGTTCTGCCCGTAGCCGCCCGGCGCCGCGACTCCGGCGGGTGACGATGCGGCCGACGCGTCGTCGTCGCCTCCGCGGGTCACGATCAGCACGGTGGCGATGACGGCGCACACCGCGACGATGACACCGAGGGTCCGCAGGGGAATCCCGGACTCGGCTGCGCGTCGGTTCGGACTCATGATGTCTCCCGGTTCGGCATGGTGTTCCTCGTCGTGCACGTCGCCGGGAGCTGTTGCGGGCGGCCGGCACGGCAATCAGCCAGCAGTACGGACACGGGCTCCGGTGTGTTCAGCGGTTCACGGGGATTTCCGGCGGACGCGGGATCGGAGGGGGAGTCCAGCGGCCCGAGGCGCCGGACGCGGACCGGCGACCCGGATGCATGACCGCGGTGACCGGGGCGGTGCTCGGTCACGGCCGGGGCGCGGTACGGCGGGTCGGCGGGACAGGGTAGAAAAGGGGGTATGGCCGACGAGGGGGAGTCCGCGGAGCGCTTCGACGACGTCGAGGCGGTGACGCGCGCCGTGTTGACCGCGTCCAGGCTGCTCGTCGCCGTCTCCGCCCGCTCCCTGGCGGCGGTCGAGGACCGGGTGACGCTGCCCCAGCTCCGACTGCTGGTGATGCTCTCCATGCACGGGCCGGCGAAGCTCGTGGTGCTCGCCGAGCGTCTCGGCGTCAACCCCTCCACGGCGATGCGCATGATCGACCGGCTGATCACGGCCGGCCTCGTGGACCGCCGAACGAATCCGGCCAACCGGCGCGAGACGGTGCTGCGGTTGACGGACGAGGGTCGCGTCCTCGTCGAGGACGTCACCGGTCGCCGACGGCGGGAGATCGAGACGATCGTGACGCGGATGGCCCCTGCCCGGCGCACCGCCTTGATCGACGCGCTCACCGCCTTCAACGGGGCGGGACGCGAACCGTGCGCACCGCCCGCGGACAGCGCGATGTACCCACTGGGCTGGACGGACGCACCGCTTCCGCGGGGAGACTGACACACCGGGTGCCGGCGACGAAGACGGCCGCGGCTCGGCCGGCCGGTCGCCTCGCCGCGCCACGCCGAGGACGGCACGGCGGTGCACGCGCACCACTGTTGTGCGACGGCAGCACGCAGTGCGTCCGACCCAGTGGGGGAGGGGTTCGCAGAGCGCCTGGCGATGATGCGGAGCGGAATGGATAGGCGCGCATTCAAGAGCGCTGTCGTTCCAACGCCCTTTCTGCCCGGTGCTGTCGCCCATCGACACGACGCGATTCACCCACCGAGGGGCGCGCGCCGGCCGCGTGTTCCGTGGCGTTCACGGTGTCGGCACACGATGGGCGCTGCCCGTCCACGCGGTGACGCCCATCCCGTGGAAAGCTCCGTGCTCGAACAACTGTTGCTTCGCATCGGCGTGCACGAGAGTGATCCGCCGGTCGCCCGAACAGGGAGAGGACACCCCCCACACATGTCCACCCACCGCCTCAAGCGCCGGAAACCGTGGCACGTTGCCGTCGTCACCGCGGCAGCCACCGCCATCGCCGCCCCCGCGGCCGCGACGGCCACCCAGGCACCCCCCGCCTCCACCCCCATTCCCACCCCCGCCCGGTCCGCCGGCGCGGTGGGCGCGTACGACGACACGTACTACAGGGACGCGTTGGGCAAGACCGGTCCGGAGCTGAAGGAGGCCCTCCACACCATCGTCAGCGACCAGACCCGGCTCACCTACGACCAGGTCTGGGACGCGCTGAAGGCCACGGACGAGGACCCGGAGAACCCGTCGAACGTGATCCTGCTCTACAGCGGCCGGTCGCAGAGCAAGGACGGCAACGGAACCGGAGACGACGACTGGAACCGGGAGCACGTATGGGCCAAGTCCCACGGGGACTTCGGAACGGACGTCGGCCCCGGCACCGACCTCCACCATCTGCGCCCCACCGACGTCACCGTCAACAGCAGGCGCGGCAACAAGGACTTCGACACCGGCGGCGAGGAGGTCGAGGAAGCCCCCGGCAACCGAGCCGACAGTGACTCGTTCGAGCCGCGCGACGAGGTCAAGGGCGATGTCGCCCGCATGATCCTCTACATGGCCGTCCGCTACGACGGGGGCGACGGCGTCCCCGACCTCGAACCCGACGACAGTGTCGACAACGGCTCCGCGCCCCGCATCGGCCGGCTGTCGGTGCTGAGGCAGTGGAACAAGCAGGACCCGCCGGACGAATTCGAGAGGAAGCGCAACCAGACCGTGTTCGACGAGTTCCAGCACAACCGGAACCCGTTCATAGACCACCCCGAGTGGGTGGACGACATGTACTCCACCTACGCGTAGACGCGCGGGGTTCCCGTGTCGGTGGCTAGGCCGCCGTGCAGAGGTCCGGACCGGCCCTGTTGAGGACGTTCGTCGCGCCGACGTGGTCCGCGTTCGCTGCGAACCCGCACGCCGTGAACTGGAACTTCGCTTGGGTGGCGCGGTTCTCCTTCGCGGTGTGCCCGCAGGACGGGCACCGGCGGGAGGTGGTGCGGGGCTCCACGCGATGACGGTCCGACCGGCGCTTTCAGCGTTGTTGGCGAGGACCGTGAGGAGCCCCCCACCGCGTCGAGGATGACCGTCGTGGCCGCCCGCCCAGGCGTTCGGGGTCCTTGCGGTCGATGATGAGGTCCTTGACCGTCGGTTGGGTTCTCGCCACACGGTGAGCCTCGCGGATGCCTCACACCGGGATGCGGCGGGCGATGAAGCGGCCGACGCAGTTCCGTTCGGCGATGACGGGGAGGACGCACAGACCGATGAAGCCCGTGCCCGCGAACAAGGCCGACTGCAGGTAGAGCTCGTACATGCCCGTGCCCTCGCGAAGCAGCTCGTAGCAGCTCGTCGCCATCAGGGCGGCGAGCACGCACATGCCGGGGAGCATCAGCACCAGGAGGGCACCGCCCAGCGCGTACGGCCAGTTGCGGTTCCGGGCGGCGCCGCGGGTACGGATCGTGTCTGCGGGCTCTGCGGGCTCTGCGGGCTCTGCGGGCGACGGCACGGCGGCCGTCGCGGGCTGTCGCGGGACGTCGGGGCCGCCGACGCGAACCTCTGTGCGGAAGTTCATCGACGTGTACATGAGCCATTCACCTGCAGTCATCGCGGTCCGGGGAGTCGAGGAAGAGGCGACGGCCGCCGCGTCGTCCGGAGCCGAGGGCCTCTGATTCCAGTAAGACCGAACGGACGGCTGCTGTCCCGAGACGGGAATTCGGGGCTTGACACCACAGGTCGGTCATGCTTCGCGCATCCGCCTCTCGGGCCCGGACCGTACAGCGACACCACGGAAGCGCAACGTGAGGGAGAGCGGAGGTGTGGGAGGGGGTCCAGGCCGTGCCCGTGTCTTCGTGGCCGCGCGGAGCAAACCGCGAGCCGTCCGTCGGCGCCCCTGCGGGTATGCACACGATCGACGGCGGAATGCACCAGCTGCTCAGGTTCGGGATGCTGCGGGCGAGGTGCTGTGCGTTCGCGGTGGCGCTGCTCGGCGGCTGGGAGCCGGTGGCGCTGACGAAGTTCGGCGCCTGGGCGCTGCTGACCAGCGTCACGTTCGTGCTCGCCGAACGCCTGCGGGGGCTCGGCGAGAGAGAACGGTTGACGAGGCAACCGACCTGAGCGTCTGAGGGCCCGATCCGAGGACCGCACGGCACCGATCCGAGGCGTACGGCACCGGACACGAGGACGTGAAGGCCCCGACGAGCGGAATCCGCCGTCCGGGTGTACAAATCCCTCACACCCCTCGTCGAGGAGGACGCCCCATGAGCGGTGAACGCGTTCCGGAAGCGGACGGCCGGCGGGACGGCCGGGAGGAGACGGAGGACGAACGGGCCGACCGCCGGTGGCAGGAGCTCGTGCAGGAGATACGCGTCGTGCAGACGGGCGTCCAGATCCTGTTCGGCTTCCTGCTGACCGTGGTGTTCACCCCGATCTTCCAGGGGCTGGACCAGACCGACAAGACCATCTACATCGTGACGGTCGTCCTCGGATCCCTGGCCACCGGAGCCCTCGTCGCCCCCGTCGCCTTCCACCGCATCGTCTCCGGGCGGCGAATCAAGCCGCAGACCGTCACATGGGCCTCACGCCTGACCTTCACCGGGATCGTGCTGCTGCTCGCCACCCTGATCGCCGCGCTGTTCCTGGTCCTGCGCACGGCGACCCATGACGGCTTCGTGCCCTACCTGGTGTCCGGTGTGCTCGCCTGGTACCTGCTGTGCTGGTTCGTCCTCCCCTTCTGGGCCCGCACGCGCTACACCGCGGACGCGGCCGTCGCCGACGACGACGCGTAGCCCTCCGCTCGCCGCGCCGCCGCCTCGACGGCGCGCGCCGGCGGTCCACCGCGTGCCAGGTGCCGCTGCGGACGAGATGAACACCGGGCCCGCCGGGGCCGTACTCCCGGGCACGATTCCCGGGAGGTCCGCCCAGCGATGCCGTTCATCCACCGCACACCCGCGGCCGCGGTCGCGCTTCTCGTCGGCACGCCGCTCGTCCTCGTTGCGGCCGGCGCCGCCCCTGCCGCCGCCCACGGCGCTCCCACGGATCCCGTCAGCCGGGCGGTCGCCTGCGGCCCCGGGGGCGGCCGTACCGACTCGGCCGCCTGTGCCGCCGCGGTGGAAACGGGCGGGCGGGCGCTGCTCGAGGAATGGGACAACATCCGAGTGGCCGGCGTGGCGGGGGACGACCGCCGGGTGATCCCCGACGGGCGGCTGTGCAGCGCGGGCATCGGGGCCTACCGGGGGCTCGACGCCCCGCGTGCCGACTGGCCCGTCACCCGTGTGAAAGCAGGCGACCGGTTCACCCTCACCTATGCGTCCACGATCCCGCACCGCGGCACCTTCAGCGTGTACCTCACCCAGGACGGTTACGACCCGCGTACGGCGCTCACCTGGGACGACCTGGAACGCGAACCGTTCCTGACCGCCACCGACCCGGTACTCCGGGACGGCGCCTACCGCGTCGAGGGCACACTTCCCGCCGCCCGGGCCGGACGGCACGTGATCTATACGATCTGGCGGAACTCCGACACCCCCGACACGTACTACTCCTGCTCCGACGTGGTTCTGACCGGCACAGGCACAGGTTCCGGCGGCGATTCCGGCAGCGGCGACGGGGAGAGCAGCGGCGGAGGCGCACGGGACGACGACGCTGCCTCGGGCGCCTCGGGCACTCCGGCCCCGCAGGACCGGCGTACGACACCGGGCCCCGGCACTCGGACGACGGATGAGAAGTCGCCGGCCGCCGCATCACCGTCCTCGGGCAACGCGCCGGGGAGCCGGGCGGCGTCCGGGACGGCCCCGGTCGCCGATGCCTCCGGCAGCCTCCCCGTCACGGTCGCGGGAGCGGCCGCAGCCCTGGCGGTCGCCGGCGCGGCCGGGGGCTACTACCTGCACAGGCGCCGCCCGACGCGCGCGAACGACGTGGCCTCGGCCTTGCCACTCGGTGAAGGCTCAGGGGCATGGGCGTCACACCGGTGCGCCGGGCCACGGCGATGGCGGTGGCCCGGCGCGCCCCGACCGTCGGTCGACGCTCCGAGGCCCCGCAGCGCCCGTCGGCGGGGCCGGATCTCCGGGAGAGGCCGCGTGACTCCTCGGCGGAGTACGCGGCATCGAGGGGCGCCCCGCCCGCGGTGTCAGCCCTCACCGCCGTCACCGCCACGGCCGCCCGCGCCGCCGGTGTCGCAGCCGATTCCGATGCAGAGCCCTCCGTCGCCGCCCGCCCCGCCGGAGCCGCCGTCGCCTTCACCGGCCGCATCCCCTCCGCCCCCGCCGTCGCCACCTGTGACGCTGCCGTGGCAGATGCCCGCGCAGATCCCGCCGTCGCCCCCGTCCCCACCGTCCTGGCCTGAGTCGCCGGTGGTGCCGTTGCCGCCGTTGGCGCTGCCGTTGCACAGTCCCGCGCAGAACCCGCCGTCCTCGCCCTCCGAGCCGTTGGCGCTGTCGTTGCAGTTGCCCACGCACGCCCGGTCGCCGACCTGGACATTGCCCTCGTCGCCCAGTTCGACGCCGAAGGGACCGCCGGCATCGCCCGCGGGAAGACGTGCGGCAGCCTGGTGTGCCGCGGGCACCGCCGACTGCGGGGCTGCTGGTGCGGCCATCGCGGCGGGGGCCATCGCACCGGCACCGAGCAGCCCGGCCGCCACCACCAGACCGAGCCGACCGGCCCAAGAACTCACACTTCCCAATCGCATGAACATCCCCTTTCTCCGGAGAAACGCCGTCCCTTGATCCCGCATGCGGTTCCGCGCCGTGTGCTTTTCCGGTCGCGCGATGCGCGGGAAAAGCCGAAGGGAATCGGAAGAACGGATGTGTTGTGTGCATCAAGTAGGCCGTGCCGTGCTCGGTGGCGTCACGCCGCGCGAATTCGGAACTTGACGTCTTCCTCGAGCCGCGGTATCGGCGGCCGAGTCTGGGCATCGCAGCGAATCGCCCGCGTGCCGCGCGGGAGCGCGGGCCGTCCTTGCCGACATGCGGATGCGCCGGTCCCGACAGGACCGGCGTGCGGGCAGTTCCACGACAACGGCCGGCCGCCCGGGCCACTGGACCCGGGCGGCCGGCAGGCGCCGGACCGTTCCCCCGTGCGCGCTCGCCCTCTCCGGTCCCCGTGCCGCTCGCCGTGCGGTTGGGGGACGGAGGACGGCCGCCTACTTCATCAGGGCCGCCCAGTCACCGTCGAGGACCTGCTCCTTCCAGGATTCGACCTCCTTCTTCGAGACGTCGTACTTCTCGGCGACCTCGGCGGTCGTCGCCTCGTCGACCAGCAGGGCGATGACGATCCGCACCTTGTCCACCACCGAAAGCTCGTCCTTCGGCTTGTCGGGCAGTTCGCCGAACTCCTCGAACTCCTCGAAGTCCTTGAGGTCCTTGAGGTCCTCGAGGCCTTCCAGGTCCTCGAGCTCCTTCAGGTCCTTGAGGTCCTCGGGGTCCGCACAGCCGGGCCGGCCGGGCTTGCCGGGCTCACCCGGCTTGCCGGGCTCGCCTCCCTTGCCGCCTTCCCCGCCCTTGCCGCAGTCCTCGGCGGACCGGCTGCCGAGGACCACGGCGTCGACGGAGGGGCTGGTGCCCTCTGCGGGACCCTGCGGCGCCTGAGCGGCGCACGCGGTCCCGGTCGCGATGGCCATCGAGGCCACCGCCAGAACGATCGAACGTTGCCAGAGTTTCCTGGACATGGGGGATGCTCCGTTTCAAGAGAGGTGAGGACGAGGGAGGGCGAGAGAATCGAGGACGAGAGAAGCGGTGCCCCCCGTTGCGCGTACGGGGTCACACCGGGGTGGGGGCCGGGCCGGCCCCCACCCCGCTCGGCGGCCGCGGGCCGCCGTGGGTGCGGGCGATCAGAAGATGCTGATGCCTCCGTCGCCGCCTTCACCGCCGTCACCGGCCGGGCCGAAGATGCTGCCTCCGCCGGCGCCGCCGCCGCCTCCTTCACCGCCGTCGCCTCCGCCGCCGCCGTCACCGGCCGGGCCGAAGACGCTGTCGCCGCCGCCACCGCCGGTGCCCCCGCCGCCGCCGTCACCGAAGACGCTGTCGCCGCCGCCACCGCCGGTGCCCCCGCCGCCGCCGTCACCGAAGACGCTGTCGCCACCGTCACCGCCGCCACCGCCGTCGCCGCCCTCGCCGAAGACGCTCTCTCCGCCGCCCCCGCCGCCGCCTCCGCCGCCCGCGCCGCCGAAGACGCTGTCGCCACCGTCACCGCCGGTGCCGCCTTCGCCGCCGTCACCGAAGACGCTGCCGCCACCGGAGCCACCGGAGCCACCGGAGCCCCCGCCGCCGAAGACGCTGTCGCCACCGGCGCCACCGGCGCCTCCCGCGCCACCGTCGGTGACCAGCACCGAAGGCGCAACGGGGTGGGCCGTCGCCGGGGTCGCGGCAGAGGCGGGGAGGGCCACGGCACCGGAAATCGCGGCAGCCGAGGCGAAAATCACCGCCAGGCGGAAACCTCGGCGCCTGGGACGCTCCTCGTTGTGGTTGTGAACGATACGGGTCATCGAAGTGCTCCTTTTCATGCCGGAATGAATGGCCTCCCCGGTCGGTCCGGGGAATTCCGGAGCGGAGGTCGCCGGGAATTCCCTGGCGTGTTTCGTTTCCGCTGCGGTGTGCTGCGCCTCCCTGTCCGGTGAGGCCCGCATCACAAGTAGGCAGGAGCGAAGGGGGCACGGTCTCGTTCCGAAGAATCGGGACTTGACGCAGTCCTGCGGGGTGGGTAAAAGCGCCGACCGACGACCCGCGGGTGTCCTCCACCGGGGACGCTGTGCGTCGATGACGGCCGTGACGAGTGCGGCCGGGGCACCGACGGGCGCTCGGCTCTGTCGGCCCTGGTGGCAGGTGAGCACCGGTACGGCCGGGCCCTGACCGCGGTGACCCGGGCGCGGGCCGGCCGATGACGGCGCGGAGGCGTACCACCGGTATCGCCGTCGCCGTCGCCGGGAATGACGGTTCAGGGCCCGGGACCGACTGGTCAGGGCCATCGGGCTCGGTCGTGGCAGCGTCGCGGTCTCAGACGATGCCCAGGCTGGCGTGGATGGTCTTGCCGCCGGGAGAGGGGGTGATCTCGACGGAGCGGCAGAGCCGCTGGACCAGCGGCCACCCGTGCCCGCCCGGCAGGACCTCGTCCGCGGACCTCTTGCAGCGGGGCGCCTCGACGGTGCGGTCGGCGACGCTGATCCGTAGGGTGTCCCCGCTCAGGGACGCGGTGAAGGAGGAGACGCCACCGCCGTGCCGCAGGGCGTTCGCCACGAGCTCGGACGCGACCAGGAGCGCGTCCGCCAGAACCGTGCTCGCGCCGACGGGCGCGTCCGGATGTATGTCCGCATTTGTAAGGGCTCGTGCACGCGGGCGCGTGACACGGCTGCCGGGCGCCAACGACAGCAGGCGCCGGACGTGGTCACGGGCGGCCGCCGCCGTGACGTCCGGCTGAGCCGGCCGCGTATGGTCGTCCGCGTTCATGACCACCCCCTCCTCGCGCGACCACGATCCGGCCCGCTCCACGAGACCGGGATCACGATGCTCCTCCGCGTGTGCCCCGTCCCACAACCGGCACACCGTCAACACCGGGTCCGGACCGCCGAATTGCGGCGCAGCGCCGGGCCGGCGGATGGCGGGACGTCGCCGCCGCTTGATGACATGCGGGGAGGTGCGGGATGGTGACACGGTCCTGGCTTCCAGCGGAAGGTGATGGGGTCCGCTCGCGGGCCTTGGGAACATGACGACTTTCGAAGGCTCCTCGCGCCGGTCGCGGGGCCTGGTCCTCGGCGTCGGCGCCTCGTGGGCGCAGGCGCCGTACCCCGCCCTGATCGCGGACCGCGCCGGCGGGGTCGTGGAGGTGAACGCGGCGGCCGCCGTGCTGTTCCCGGGCGCGCTCAGCGGCACACGGCTCGACGACGTCGTGCCCGCCTGGCTGGCCGACGCACACCGTCGTGTCACGGAGGACGGGAACGCCGACGGCGGCAAGGGTCCCGCGCGTGGCCGGCACGACGCCCTCACCCTGGAGGCCCGTCCGACGGTCGGCGACGACGGTGACGTGGTCTGGTGGCTCGTCGACGACACCGACCGGCTGCTGGCCGAGACGGCCCTGCGCGACGAACGGGAACGCACGGCCTTCCTGGCGGAGGCCTCCACCCGGCTGCTCGCCTCGCTCAACGTGGAGCGGTGCATGGAGGTGGCGGTCAGCATCGCCGCGGAGCACCTGGCCGACGCCGCCCTCCTCGTGGCCCCGGCCGCCGGCAAGCGCCACCCCATGGCGGCGAGCGTGCGGGGCGGCTCCGTCGTCCACACCGACGGCAGGGTCGACCCTTCCGCGGTACCGGGTCTGAGCGAGGCGCTGCAGGGCTTTCCACCCGTGCCGTCCCGCTGGATCGACCCGTCCACCCTGCCGGACTGGGCTGTGCCCGACGGAATGGACGGGGCCGTCGGCTCCGTCGTGGTCACCCCGCTCCCCGGCCACGGGGTGCCGGCCGGTGCGCTGATACTGCTGCGCCGCGGCGAGAACGCCGCATTCGACGCCTCGGAGGAGGTCTTCGCACGCGTTTTCGCCGCCCGCGCGGGAGTGGCGCTGTCCGCCGCCCGCCTCTACACGGAGCAGGCGAGCATCACGGCGACGCTGATGGTGGAACTGCTGCCGCCGAAGCTCCGGCACGTGCACGGTGTGGAGTTCGCCGGCGGCTACCGAGCCTCACGCGACACCGAGCGGATCGGCGGCGACTTCTACGACGTCCACCCGAGCGCCTCGTCCGACCAGGAGACGTTCGCCGTACTCGGCGACGTGTGCGGCAAGGGTCTGGCGGCCGCGGTCCTGACGGGCAAGATCCGCAACACCCTGCAGGCGCTGCTCCCCCTGGCCGACGACCACGAGAACCTGCTGCGGCGGCTCAACGGCGCACTGGTCAATGACCGGCAAGCCCGCTACGCCACCCTGGTCCTGGCCTCGGTGCGCCGTGAGGGACGCGCCACCCGCCTTCGTCTGACCAGTGCCGGGCATCCCAGACCGCTGATCGTGCGGTACGACGGCCAGGTCGAGGAGGCCGACACCTCGGGAACCCTGATCGGGGCCCTGCCCGAGGTCAACGCCCGTACCGCCCACGTGGATCTGCGGCCGGGGGAGACCTGCCTGCTGTACACGGACGGCATCACCGAGGCCAGGGGCGGTCCCCTCGGCGATGTGATGTTCGGGGAGGAACGGCTGAGGGCGGCGCTGGCCGAATGCGCCGGTCTGCCCGCCGAGGCGGTCGTGGAGCGCTTGCAGATGCTGGCCTCCGAGTGGGTCGGCGGTGGGCCGCACGACGACATAGCGGTGGTGGCGATCACCGCGCCGCACGGCACCCGTCCCACGGCAGTCGAGGGTCACACCCGGGGCAGGTACACCTCATGACCGACATTCGCGACGCGATGGCCGACCACCTCCACGAGGCTCGCCTCGGCGCCGGCGGCTCCGCGGAGGCCGCCGTCACCGGCGAAGTCGACCGGGCCGCCGCAGCCGGGTCGATCGGCCATGCGGGCCGGCCCGGCCGAGCCGTGGCGTCCGGGAGCGCCGTCGCAGCCCTCGAAGCCGTCGCCGTCGGCCGAGCCGGCCGGGCGGCGGCCGAGGAGTCCCGTCCCGCGCTGCTGTCCCGCGCCCGACGACGAACTCTGGCAGGCCGTGGACGCGCGGGACGAACTCACGGCCGCTCGAGCGGTGTTCGCGCTGCTGGACTCCGGTCTCGCGGCGGAGGACGTCCTGCTGGAGGTCATCGCGCCGGTGCAGCACAAGGTCGGGGTGGAGTGGGCCGCCGGACGCATCACCGTCGCCCAGGAGCATGCCGCGACCGCCATCCACGACCGGATCATCGCTGCCATGGCGCACCGGACCGGGCCGAAGTCCCGGGAGCCCGAGGAGACCGGGGTGAGCGTCACGGTCGCCTGCGTCGAGGGCGAGTGGCACGCTCTGCCCGCCCGGATCCTCGCCGAGACGCTGCGTCTGCGGGGCCACAGGGTCGACTTCCTCGGTGCCCAGGTCCCCACCCCGCACCTCATCGCGCATCTGCACCGGACCGCGCCGGACGTCGTGGCACTGTCCTCCTCCCTTCCCACCCGGCTGCCGACGGCCCACGCGGCCATCACGGCGGTGCAGGCCACGGGCGTGCCGGTGCTGGCGGGCGGGGCGGCGTTCGCCTCCGACGGCCGCTACGCGCGCCGGCTCGGCGCCGACGCCTGGGCGGCGGAGGCCCGTGAGGCCGCCGACGTGCTCGACCGGGGTCTGTCCCGCCCGCACATGGACGCCGCGCGGACGGCCGTCGAGGACCTGCCCCATCTGAGCGACCAGGAATACACGATGGTGAGCCGTGGCAAGCGGCAACTGGTGAGGAACACCCTGGCGGGTCTGGAGCGGCGGCTGCCCGCGATGCGGTCGTACGGCGAAGCCGAACGCGAGCGCACCGCAGAGGACGTCGCCCACATCGTCGACTTCCTCGCCGCCGCGCTCTACATCGACGACGTACGGCTGTTCACCGGCTTCCTCGACTGGACCGGCGACATCCTGGAAGCCCGGGGGGTGCCCGCGCAGGTCCTCCTGCCCGGGATGGATCTCCTCCAGGAGGACCTCAAGGACTTCCCCCGTGCCCTGGACCTCCTCGCTCAGGGGGCGGCCGTTCTCCACGGGCGGGACCGGTTTCCCAGGATCCCAGGCACCGGCACCGGAACATGACCGCGTCTCCCGGCCGCACGTGCCGACTGGAGGTCACCACCGACGACGACCTCGGCGTAGGGCGGAACGGCCCGGGGAAGCACCCCGCTCTTCGCGCGCCGCTCGTGAACTGGGACAATGCCTCGATGAGCGAAGACCTTGAAGTGACCGCGACCTCGGTCGACGGCGTACGCGTCGTGCAGGCCGGCGGTGAGTTCGACGCGGACGAGGCCGGGACGCTGGCTCAGGCGCTCGTCACGCCCGTCGACGGCACCTCCCTCGGCGTCGTCGTCGACCTGTCCCGGGTCACCTTCGCCGACTCCTCGTTCCTCCACACACTCATCGAGGCGCACCGGGGCCATACGGCGGCCGGTGTCCCGTTCGTGCTCGCCCAGCCCCACCCGACGGTCCAGCGGCTGCTGGACCTCACCGACACGGCCCGCTTCTTCACGGTCGCCCCCACGACGACCGCCGCTGTGGACGATATCCGGGGAGCACGCAGCAACGGCCACCACGTCCGGTGAACGGCGTACCGGAGCAGCGCGCGGTGCATCACGAGCAGAAGGCGACGGACGTGGCGACGGCGGGAGGCGGAAGCATGACGAACGAGGCCGCCACCGGCCGTGAGCAGCTTCCCGGCACGCCGAGGGGCACGCGCGCGGCCCCTTCCGCATCGGGCCCAGGCACCCACGGGCAACGTCCCTCGCCGGTGCCGGTCACGCACGGGCAGCGCCCCGGTACGGCCGCCGCCGCCCGTGAGCGGGTACGCAGGCTCCTCGACGGACACGCCGGGGCGCCTCTGCCGCCGCGCGTGGTCGGCGACATCCTGCTGGTCACGTCCGAACTCGTCACCAACGCGCTGCGGCACGGGGGCGGCCTCGCGTCCTTCCATGCGGAGCTCGACGGCGGCACCGTCCGCATCAGGGTGACCGACCGCTCGCCCACACCGCCCAGCACGGTGCCGCGCCGCCGGGTCACCACCCCGGGCGGCTTCGGCTGGCCCCTCGTCCAGCGCCTCAGCCGCAGTGTCACGATCACCCCCGCCCCCGGCGGCAAGACCGTCGAGGCCGTCCTGGTACTCACCTCCGACGGCCCCTGACCACGCTCCTCGTGGGACGCCACCCGGGCGGTGCCCCACAGGGACCCTTTCGGACCCCAACGGCACCCGGCCGCCGCGGACATCCGCGGCGGCCGGGTGCCAGGCGCTGTCAGCCCTGTCGGGTCTTGAAGCGCGGCTCCCTCTCGTTGAGGACGAACGTCGCCCCTCTGCGTCTGACGACCTGGGCGCCCGGCCTGGCCTTCAGCGCGCGCAGCGATCTGCGTACCTTCATCGCTCTTCCCTTCTCGGCGTGGGGGCGGGGCGTCAGCGCACCTCGCGGTACGGGACGTGCCGGCCGGCTGCGGGGTCGAACTTGCGCAGCACGAGCCGGTCGGGGTCGTTCAGCCGGTTCTTGCGCGTCACATAGGAGTGACCGGTGCCGGCCGACGACCGGAGTGTCACGACGGGGCGCCTGTCGTTGCGGGCCATTTTTCCCTCTCGCAGGAGATCCGGGCGCTCCGGCGGCTGGGCGGTCGATTCGGACCGGCGGTCCGAAGGCCGCGCCGGAGTCGACAGGTGCAACGACGCCGTTGCGCATGACATTCCCGTGGGCTGGTGGCGTGCGGACCGGCCGGTGGCGTGACTGCCGTCACCCCGTGGTCGGTGGCCTCGCGGTGTGGTCGGGGTGGTGGCGCGACCGGCGGGCCTCCTTCATCTCGGCCTCGTACAGATGGTCACGGCCGTCGGCGAGATCGCGCACCACGTCGCGTTCCAGGTCGGCGAAGGGCCGGTAGTAGGTCCTGTTGTAGGCCTCGATGATCTGGAACGTCCAGTGTCCCGGGATCACGTTGCGGCCCAGGATCTCCCGCTCGACCACGTCGGCGTGGTCGGAATGACCGGCTTCGCGGAGCAGGCGGACGGCGTTGTCCAGCTCCAGGTCGGCGCTGCCGGTCAACTGGTGGAAGGCGTAGAGATGTCCTCGCGCCCGCTCCGTGGTCTCCAGGGCCTTGGACAGTGATCCAAGCGCCTGCACGGTTTCGTCGCTCATGTGCTCGGGGCGTCGGTGGGAGGGGTCCGGTGAGTCCGTGGGGTCTTCCGTCACCCTGTTCGTATGCCCCCGGGCGGGCGAGGATCGGCATCCGGTCGGCCATTTGCCCGGCTGCCCGCGCCGAAGGCCGGGCCGTGCTCCGGCAACGCCTCGCCGGCCGCGGACCGCGGGCTGCCCGTGCCCGCGGCGAGCGCGGCGTCCGGTGGTGAGCGCGGCGTTGCGGGCACGGCTCGTGGAGGGGGCAGGACTTCCGCCCGGCGGGCCGGGCCCCGCGCCGTGCGTTCGCTCCGCCGCCCCGTGCGATCCGCGCCGGCGGTCACGTCGCGTGCCCGCCCGCGCGCGTTCGTCCGGAGGCTCTCGTCGGGAGGCTCGGGGACTCGGGCTCCCTACCGCGGACAGGGGAACAGGGAGGCGGTGCCGCTCAGATCGAGGAGCCGTGCCACAGCGGCGCTTCGGGCGCCGAGGGTGATGCGTTTCCCCCGGTCCCGTGCCTCATCCCGCATCCCCAGGAGCACGTTTAGCCCCGAGCAGTCCAGGAAGGGCACACCCTGGAGGTCCAGCTCCAGGCCGGTGCGTGACCGTCCCAGTGCCTCCCGCAGGGCTAGCCTCAGCGCCGGAGCCGTGTCGAAGTCCAGCTCGCCCCGGATCACCACCACCAGGCACCCGTCGCTCCCGGGATAGGTGTCCGTCGTGAAGGGCGGCGGGGTCGCCGGGGCCGCGGCGGCCGCTGTCGCCGCACCCCACGATCCGGATCCGTGTACGAACTCATGCTCTGCCATGGCGGCCTCTCCCAAGTCCACCGGTCTTCTCCCCTCCAAGGTCACCCCCGAGCATGTGACCCGTCAAGAGTTACACGAAACTCTGTTCATGTCTTCTCTTGCGTCCTCTTCGGCCATAGGATCAAGCCATGGGTGCAGTTCCAGAACCGCACAACGGGTGGACGTTCATCACGAACCACGCCCGTGTGCTCGCCGCCATCGCCGACAACTCGAACGTGCGCATCCGGGACATCGCAGCGCACTGCCGACTCACGGAGCGGGCCGTTCAGAAGATCATCGCCGACCTGGAGCAGGCGGGGTATCTGTCCCACACGCGTGAGGGGCGTACGAACAGCTACCACATCGAGCAGGCGAAGGTGCTGCGTCACCCGGCCGAGGCGGGGCTCACGGTGGCCGCACTGCTCTCCCTGCTCGTCGCGGACGAGGCCGACCGCGTCGTGGGCCCGGATGCCGAGGCGCGCTGACCCTCGTGGACCGAGTGCGGCTCGGGTCGGGGCGCGGGCTCGAGGCGTCGGGGATGCGCGGCATGCGCTCCGGCCGCGGCACGGCGGCTGCCCGCGACCCTGCGGACGGCCCAGGGCCCGTTCCGAACCTCCGGACGGCAGGCCGGTGCCCGTCCCGCGGCGAAGCGTAGGCTGAAGACGCAGGCGGGTATCTCGCTTATCGTCTGCCGCGCAGCAGGACTGCGGCCCTCACGTTCGTCCAGGTCGACGGGCGGACGCGGGCCTTCTTCTCCCGATGGGCCCGTCATGGCGACGCACGACACCAGCCGCATGCTGAGCGGGTTGCTCAAGTCCTCCCACCTGGCCACCTTCGAGCGGCTGCCGGCCCTGGTGGCCGAGAGCGCCCGGCACGCCGGCCTGGGCGACGTCCGTGTCTTCGTCGCCGATCTGCAGCAGGACTACCTGCGAGAGGTCACCGGGCGCGGCATCGACGCCGGCCTGGGCGGTCAGGAGCTGCGCATCGACGCCACCATGGCGGGCAGGGCGTTCATGACCGCCCACACGCTGTCCACCACGATCGGGGACCGGGAGCAGTACTGGCTGCCGGTTCTGGACGGCACCGAGCGTCTGGGGGTGCTGCGCGTCGACGCCCGGCCGGACGGGAGCGGCGCCGCCGAGGCGATGGAGGCGCTGGCGTCGGTGGTGGGTCTGCTGCTGGTGTCCAAACGAGCCAACAGCGATTCCTTCGCCCGTCTGACCCGGGTGCGTCCCATGACGGTCTCCGCCGAGATGCAGTGGACCCTGATGCCGCCCCGGACCTTCGCCAACGGCACGGTCACCATCGCCGCGCAGATGGAGCCGGCGTACGAGACCGCCGGGGACGCGTTCGACTACGCCCTGGCCGCCGACGTGGCCCACCTCGCGGTCTTCGACGCCATGGGGCACGACACGGCGGCAGGCCTGACCGCGAACCTGGCGATGGCCGTGTGCCGCAACCAGCGCCGTCACGGAGCCTCTCTGGCGGACGTGTGCCAGGCGGTCGAGCAGCTGCTGGTCCAGCAGTTCAGCCACACCTGCTACACCACGGTCCTCCTGGCCGACCTCGATCTGGTCACCGGCCGTCTGGCGTGGGTCACCTGCGGTCATCTGCCACCGGTGCTCATCCGCGACGGCCGCTGGGTCACACACCTGGAATGCCCGCCGTGCCACCCGCTGGGCACCGAACTGGGCATGCCGCTCACGGTGTGCCGTGAGCAGTTGCAGCCCGGTGACCGGATCGTGCTGTACACGGACGGCATCACCGAAGCCCGCGATGCCGACGGCGAGGAGTTCGGACTCGGCCGATTCGTCGACTTCGTCATCAGGCGTCAGGCGGACGGACTGCCCGTGCCGGAGACCCTGCGGCGGCTCATTCACGCGGTCCTCGACCACCACCACGGCAATCTCAAGGACGACGCCACCGTCCTGATCTGCGAATGGCACGGCAACCGCCACACTGCCGGTCACGCGCACACGACGCCGGTCCACCGGGCGGAAGCCTGACGACGCTCGGAGGGGCCGCGGCCCCTCCCGCCCGTGCGGGTTGCCGCAGCGCCGGACGACGTCCTCGGGGGCCCGCGAATCCCGGTCCGCCGCGGCGCCGGAGGACGTCCCGGCCCGCCCGGCACGCCCCGGTCCGCCGCCGCTCGACGCCCGTCCGATACGACGGGCGCTGTGCACACCCAGGACCGCGGCACGGTACGCTGCCTCGTATTTTGTCGCACGACAACGGTTTCCGGACCGGTCGTGCGACGGGGTACGGGGGTGGGCCTTCCGCCGGAGGGCCGCAGCGCTCCACCCGTCGTCGGCGGGCGGAGACGGGTCAGGCTAACGAGGGTGGTCATGGCTGAGACGACGGTGGGGAAGACGCGTCCGGTGCGGCGCGCGGGGTCGCGCGACGGGGGCGCCGTGGGAGAGCCCGAGCTGCGGCAGCTGCTGGCCGGGCTCACGGCCGTACGGGACGGCGACTTCGGCACCCGGCTGCCGGACGACGCCGACGGCCTGCTCGGCGAGATCGCCGGTGTGTTCAACGGTATGGTCGACCAACTCTCGCTGTTCACCTCCGAGGTGACCCGGGTCGCCCGCGAGGTCGGCACCGAAGGGACACTCGGGGGCCAGGCCGAGGTCCCCGGTGTGTCGGGAACGTGGGCCGACCTGACCGACTCGGTGAACGCGATGGCGGGCAACCTCACCACGCAGGTGCGGGACATCGCCCAGGTCGCGACGGCCGTGGCGCGCGGCGATCTGTCGCAGAAGATCGATGTGGACGCGCGGGGGGAGATCCTGGAGTTGAAGGAGACCATCAACACGATGGTCGACCAGCTCTCCGCGTTCGCCGACGAGGTCACCCGCGTCGCCCGCGAGGTGGGCACCGAGGGCCGGCTGGGCGGACAGGCCGACGTCAAGGGCGTCTCCGGCACCTGGCGGGACCTGACCGACTCCGTCAACTTCATGGCGGGCAACCTCACCGCCCAGGTCCGCTCGATCGCCCAGGTCGCGACGGCGGTGGCGCGCGGCGATCTGTCGCAGAAGATCGATGTGGACGCGCGGGGGGAGATCCTGGAGTTGAAGGAGACCATCAACACGATGGTCGACCAGCTGTCCTCCTTCGCCGCCGAAGTGACGCGCGTCGCCCGCGAGGTGGGCACCGAGGGCCGGCTGGGTGGACAGGCCGACGTCAAGGGCGTCTCCGGCACGTGGAAGGACCTCACCGAGTCGGTGAACGTGATGGGCGACAACCTCACCGCCCAGGTCCGCTCGATCGCCCAGGTCACCACGGCCGTCGCCCAGGGCGACCTCACCCAGAAGATCCGCGTGGACGCGCGGGGGGAGATCCTGGAGTTGAAGGAGACCATCAACACGATGGTCGACCAGCTGTCCTCCTTCGCCGACGAGGTCACCCGCGTCGCCCGTGAGGTGGGCACCGAGGGCAACCTCGGCGGCCAGGCGACGGTCCGCGGTGCCTCCGGTACCTGGAAGGACCTCACCGACAACGTCAACGTCATGGCCTCCAACCTGACCGGGCAGGTCCGTTCCATCGCCCAGGTGGCCACCGCCGTGGCCCGTGGCGACCTGTCCCGGAAGATCACGGTCGAGGCCAAGGGCGAGGTCGCCGCGCTGGCCGAAGTGATCAACACCATGGTGGACACGCTCTCCGCGTTCGCCGACGAGGTCACCCGCGTCGCCCGCGAGGTGGGCACCGAGGGCCGGCTCGGCGGCCAGGCCCGGGTGCCGAACGTCGCCGGCACCTGGAAGGACCTCACCGACCACGTCAACTCCATGGCGACCAACCTGACCAACCAGGTGCGCAACATCGCGCAGGTCACCACGGCCGTCGCCAACGGCGATCTGTCGAAGAAGATCGACGTGGACGCGCGGGGCGAGATCCTGGAACTGAAGACGACCATCAACACGATGGTCGACCAGCTGTCGTCGTTCGCCGCCGAGGTCACCCGGGTCGCCCGTGAGGTCGGCAGCGAGGGGCGGCTGGGCGGCCAGGCCGAGGTCGAGGGCGTCTCCGGCACCTGGAAGCGGCTCACGGAGAACGTGAACGAGCTGGCCGGGAACCTCACCCGCCAGGTCCGCGCCATCGCCGAGGTCACCAGCGCCGTCGCCGAGGGCGACCTGACCCGCTCCATCACCGTGGACGCCTCGGGTGAGGTCTCCGAACTCAAGGACAACATCAACGCGATGGTGGAGTCCCTGCGCGCCACCACCAGCGCCAACCAGGAACAGGACTGGCTCAAGACCAACCTCGCCCGGATCTCCGGGCTGATGCAGGGCCATCGCGATCTGGCGGTGGTGGCCGAGCTGGTCATGGACGAGCTGACCCCGCTCGTGTCCGCCCAGTACGGCGCGTTCTACCTCGCCGAGGAGAGCCAGGACGACACCGAACTCCGGCTCGTCGGTTCGTACGGCCGCCCCGCAGGCACGCCGGGCCAGGACCGTTTCAAGCTGGGCGAGTCCCTGGTCGGCCAGGCCGCCCTCAGCCGCCGTACGATCGCCGCCGACAACGTGCCGGGCGACTACGTCATCTCCTCCGGGCTCGGCCGTACGACGCCGGGAAGCCTGATCGTGCTGCCCGTCGTCGTCGAGGAACAGGTCCTCGGCGTCATCGAACTGGCCTCGTTCACGCCGTTCACGCCGGTCCACCGGGACTTCCTCGGCCAGCTCATGGAGATGATCGGCGTCAACGTCAACACCATCGTGGCCGACGCCCGCACCGACGAACTCCTCGGCGAGTCGCAGCGCCTGGCCACCGAGCTTCAGTCCCGCTCCGAGGAACTGCAGGTCCAGCAGGAGGAACTGCAGCGGTCCAACGCCGAACTGGAGGAGAAGGCCGCCCTGCTGGCGGACCGCAACAGCGCCATCGAGGGCAAGAACCTCGAGATCGAGCAGGCACGCCAGGAACTCGAGGACCGCGCCCAGCAGCTGGCGCTCGCGTCCCGGTACAAGTCGGAGTTCCTGGCCAACATGAGCCACGAGCTGCGCACCCCGCTCAACAGCCTGCTGATCCTCGCCCAGTTGCTGGCCCAGAACCCGACCCGCAATCTCACCCCGAAGCAGGTCGAGTACGCCGGCATCATCCACTCCGCCGGATCCGACCTGCTCCAGCTCATCAACGACATCCTCGACCTGTCCAAGGTCGAGGCGGGCAAGATGGACCTCAATCCGGAGCGCATCGCGCTGCGTCCGCTGCTCGACTACGTAGAGGCGACGTTCCGGCCGGTCACGACGCAGAAGAGTCTCGACTTCACCATCTCCACCGCGCCCGGCGTCCCGGCCGATCTGGTGACCGACGACTCCCGGCTCCGCCAGGTGCTGCGCAACCTCATCTCCAACGCGGTGAAGTTCACCGAGCGCGGCAGCGTGGAACTGCGCATCGAACCGGCGTCCGACGGCGAGCTGCCCGACTCCGTCCACCGCGGCGGCGCCGTGGTGGCCTTCCGCGTCAAGGACACCGGCATCGGCATCGCCGAGCAGCAACTGGAGGTCATCTTCGGGGCATTCCAGCAGGCGGACGGCACGACCAGCCGCAAGTACGGCGGCACGGGCCTGGGACTGTCCATCAGCCGTGAGATCGCGCATCTGCTCGGCGGCGCCGTGACCGCCGAGAGCACGCTCGGCCGGGGCAGCACCTTCACCCTCTACCTCCCGGTCGCACGGACCGACTTCCAGGGCCGGACCGACGACCCGGCCCGTCCCCCGGCCAGGACCGAGGAAGCCGCGGAGGCCGCGGACGGTGAGCGGCCCGCCGGGGTCCTCGGCGCCGCCCGAGCCCGGCAGCCCCGGCGGCTGCTGGTGATCGAGGAGCGTCCCCGCGGTCTGCTGTCGCTCGTGGCCGAGAGCGCGGTCGGCGAACTCGCCGGCGGCGATCTGCCCGACCGCGACGACTTCGAGGTCGTCGCCTCGGTCGGGCCTGAGGAGGCGGCCGCGGCCCTCGCCACCGACCCGTTCCACTGCGTGGTCCTCCAACTCGACACGGCCGACGGGCAGGCGCTGCGCTTCCTCGACGCCATGGACGGGGACGCCGCGCTGCGGACCGTACCCGTACTCGCCCACAACAACCGCCGGCTGGACGCGGCGGACGAGCGCGCGCTCCAGTCCCGCGTCCACGAGCGGCCGCTGGAGCTGCTGTCCAGCCTGGACGAACTCCGCGAGCGCATCGCCCTGTACCTCTCGGCCGAGCAGCCCGGGGACGTCGTACCGCTGGTGAGGGTGGAGGAGAGCCACCAGCAGCCGTCGAGTGCCGCCGGAGGGCTCCAGGGCCGTACGGTCCTCGTCGTCGACGACGACGCCCGCAACCTGTACGCGCTCAGCGGCATCCTCGAACTGCACGGCATCCGGGTGCTCCACGCCGAGAACGGCCGGCAGGGCATCGACAAGCTGGCCGAGCACCCCGAGATCGACCTGATCCTGATGGACGTGATGATGCCGGAGATGGACGGCTACGCGGCCACGTCCAAGATCCGCCGGATGCCCGAGCACACGGCGTTGCCGATCATCACGGTCACGGCGAAGGCGATGCCCGGAGACCGGGAGAAGAGCCTCGCCGCGGGGGCCAGCGACTACGTCACCAAGCCCGTGAACGCCGACGACCTCGTGGCCTGTCTCCGCAGGTGGCTCAGTGCCCCGTGACACACGCCGCGCCGCGGCGAACGACCCGTGCCGGAGCACGCACGGCCTCCCTCTTCACCCTCACCCCGAGGAGTCCGCAGCGCCATGAGCCGAACCGAGCCCGCCGGGAACGCACCACCCGGTGACGACGCGCTGCTCGCTCCCGGGGCCGTTCCGGCACCCGGCTCAGAGGGGCGGTCCGGTGCCTGGCCGGGGCCGGACCCGGCGCACGGGACGGAAGCGGGAGCGAGCCCGCTGCCCGCGGCGACGGGCGCGCCGAGCGCCGCCACCGGGCCGCGGGGCGCGGCCGCGACGGGCACGCCCGGTACACCCCACGACCCCACCGGGCCGGAGGAGGTGCGGGACCGCACCTCCAGCGTCGGCCGCCTCGCGGCCACCGTGGAACGGCTCCGCAAGGAGGTCCGAGCCGCGCACGCGGCCGCCGACGGGCGGGCCCTCGTCGAGCTCGCCAAGGGCGTTCTGATCGAACGCCTCAGCTGCGGGCCCGCCCAGGCGGCTGCCCAACTGGCCGAACTCGCCGACCAGGCGGGCCTCTCGCAGCTCGAACTCGCCGCGGACATCATCAACCAGGCCGCCCGTGACGAAGTCGCGGACATCGCGGGCGAGTTCGTCCGTCGCACCCATGGCCACCCGGACCGAGAGGGACCGGGCCGGTCCGTCGCCGTCCGGCTGCGCACGGCCGAGAGCGCCGCGTTGGCCTCGGGCGACACCCAGGCGGTCGCCGAGTCGTTGCTCGAGCACGCCCTCGGCCCGCTGGGGGCGACGGCCGTCGCCGTGTGGACCGCGGGGGTGGACGGCTCCCTCTCGCTCAGCGGCCACGCAGGCTTCAGCACGGACGAGGCGGCACGCTGGCGCTACGTGCCGCCCGGCGTGGCCACCGTCGCCCGCCAGGCGCTCGGCGACCGGCGCCCGGTGCACATTCCCTGCCTCGCCGAGGCCGGCGTGCCGTCCATCGGCCACGGCAGGACCGCGCAGGGCGGCCGGATCGCCCTCCCCGCCGGAACCGGCGGCAGGATCCACGGAGTTCTGGAGATCTGCTGGCCGCAACCGCTCCCCGACCGGGCGCCCGCCGTCGAGCGCCAGTTGGACGCGCTGGCCGAACTGTGCGCCCACACCCTGGAGAGCGCGCCCGTCGGCGCGGGTCTCCAGGCACCGCGGGAGTCCGCCGGCGTGGCCGAGCTCGTGGAGCTGTCCGAAGGGCTGCACGACCCGGCGCTCGTCCTCACCCCGCACCTCGACGCCCACGGCCATCTCACCGACTTCCGCGTCCGCCACGCCAACAGCCGCTTCCTCGACCCGGCGGGCCGGCCCCGCAGTGCCGTCAGCGGCGCCCTGCTGCTCGAGGCGTACCCCATGGCCGCGGCGGACAGCGACCTCTTCGACAAGGTCGAACGCGTCTACGCGACAGGCGAACCGTTCCGGGCCCGGCGGATGACCCTCACCGCGCTCGTCGACCAGGTGCCGCTCGACACCGTCGCCGACCTCAGCATCAGCCGGCACGGCCACGCCGTGCTGCTCATCTGGCGCATCGAGGACGAGACCGCACGCCTGGCCAGTCTGCTCCAGCACGCCCAGCGCCTCGGGCGCATAGGGGGATTCGAGGAGAACCTGGTCAGCGGCGAAGTCACCTGGAACGGGCAGCTGTTCGCCCTGTACGGCCGCGCCGTCACCGACAGCCCCGTCCACCTGGAGGATCTCTCCGCCCACGCGCACCCCGACGACGCGGTCACCATCGGCCGATTCCTCCAAGCCGTGCTGCACCACCGGCGGCCCGCCTCGACGGCGTTCCGCCTGCGGCGCCCGGACGGCGTCACCCGGCACATCCGGGTCATCGCCGAACCCGTCCTCGACGCGGAGAACCGCCTCATCGCCGTGCGCGGGGCCTACCAGGACATCTCCTCGCAGCACTGGACCGAGGTCGCGCTGGCCGCCACCCGCGACCAACTGGAGCACACCGAGAAGGAGTCGGCCGAGCGCAACAGGCTCGCGCTGCAGCTCCAGCACGCCATCATGCCGCCACGCCGTGCGCCGCTCGACGCCCCCGGCCTCGAGGTCGCCGTCCGCTACCGGCCCGCCGAATCGGAGTCCCTGGTCGGCGGCGACTGGTACGACGCGGTCGTGCTGCCGTCCAAGCGCATCCTGCTGTGCGTGGGCGACGTCGCCGGTCACGGCATCGAGGCGGCCACCGGCATGGTCGTGCTCCGCAACGCCGTACGCGGCCTCGCGGTCACCGGCGCCGGCCCGGCCCAACTGCTGTCCTGGCTGAACATCGTGGCGCACCATCTGACCGAGCACGTCACCGCCACCGCGGTCTGCGGCCTGTACGACCCCGAGACCCGCATGCTGCGCTGGGCCAGGGCAGGGCATCTGCCCCCGGTCCTCGTACGCGGTGCCGACGCGACCACCCTTCCGATGCCCGGCGGCCTGCTCCTGGGTGCCCTCGGCGATGCGCAGTACGAGGAGTCCGACGTCCAACTGGAGCCGGGCGACACCCTGCTGATGTACACCGACGGCCTCGTCGAGCGCCGGGACACCTCCGTCCACGACTCCCTGACCCAACTGCTCGGCACCGCCCAGACCGCGTCCGCGACCCTGGAACGGCGACTGGACCATCTGCTCACCCACAGCAAGTCCGACACCGACGACGACACCTGCCTCATCGGCGTCCGGGTGCTCTGACCCGGCGTGCTGGAGCCGGGGCCGGGGCCGGGCGCCCTCGGGGGTGGTACTGGAGGAGGCGGAGCGCATCACCCGCACCCCTGTACGGGACCTTCCCGTCGCACCCATCGCGGGCCCTCGCCGCACGCCGGCGGTCACCGCCGCCCACGCGGCCGGCGTCCGAGCCGTGGCCGGGGACCGTCCTCCGCGTGCGAGGGGAATGAGTGTCGCCCGTGCGAGGGAGTGCGTGTCAGCGAGGCCGGTCCCGGCCGGGTGGCAGGAGACCCGGGCGGGAACCGCACCGAAGCCACTCCCACCCTGCCAGGGCGATCCGCAGGCCCTCAGTCCCTGCCGGTCCTGTCGCCGCTGGGCCAGACGCCGGTCGCGCGGTGCACGGCCTTGGCGCCGGACCGGTCGACCACGCTGCGCACGACGGCGAAGATCGCACCCTGTACGGCCGCCGCGAGCAGGATCTCGCCCCACTTCCGGTCGGGGTCCAGGGCGTCGGGCGCGTCGTCCTCGTGGCGCAACGCCTTCCACGCCTTCTGGAAGGCCAGTCCGGCGAGCGCGCCGCCGCCCCAGCCCAGGGCGAAGCCGACCGGCTTGTAGACGAGCGGGACCTTGCCCTTCCGCTTCAGCTTCATCTTGTTCATGCGTCCCCCTTCACCTGTTTCGTGCTGTGGACACCTGCGTCGTTCCGTGTGGGCGTGCGTGCGCACCCATGCCCGCACCAACCGGCTCTCCGACTGGCGCGTGCCCCCTCCGGCACCCCGTACACGTGCCGTTCTCGCGTCGGCTGCGATGGGAACCGGCGGCCGTAGGGCGCTCGGCGCTGCGGGCAGTGCGAGGGCCCCGTCGTGGGCGCAACACCCTCGTCCAGTCGATGAAGGCCGCCGCCGCGGTCGTACCGGCCCGGGCCACGTCCTTCGAACCGGGTGCCACGCAGGCATCACAGATGCCGCGGACAAGGCCGCGTGTGTGCCGGATGACGTGCGGGGCAGGCGGATTCCAGAAGGCCGGTGCGGGCCGGCCGCCGGGCGTCGTCCCCCTTGTGGGGTACGTGCGGCCGCAGCGGGCGGTGCTCGCCGGCGGACCAGCGGAAGGCGGAGGACATGAATCCACTGATCGTCGGCAGGGACTCCCTCGTTGTCGAAGCAGCCGGCAGTCCCGCCCTGGGAGGCGTCGGGCCGTTCCTCGTAGGAGTCGTGGTCGTGGCGGTCCTGATCGGGGTCATCCCGTGGGCCATCCGGCGTCGCAGGACGCAGCCGCGCCGGCCGTTGCCGTCCGAGCAGCCCAGGCGTCCGGCGGGAGGTGCGCACATCGAGGAGATCCGGGACCCGGACGGCGAGACCTTTCCCGACGACGGTTCCCGGCTCAACCCGCATCAGCTCAAGTCCCACAGCACGCACCCCGGCGAAGGCCGCCGGAACGACGACCGGGGCGGCGGCTCTTTCGGCAGCGGCGGACTCGGTGGATGACCTCGACCCCGGCGGGGCGTCGGCTCCACCGCCCAGGCATGAAATCCCATGACGTCGAGAGGCGAGGAGGCATCCGAGCATGAAGCGCACACAGCGGCAGGACGAACCGCGCACCGCGGAGGACGAGGTCGAGAGGGAGGTCCGCGAGGCGGCGGCCGACGTGACCGACGGCGGTCGGGGGCGAGGAGGGGCGGGCGATGCCCTCACGCCGAACGAAGCGGCCCAGGAAGAGGCGCACGGCGACCGCCCGGACCGTTAGCGCCGCGTCGGGCGACGTTCATCCACCGAGTGCCAGGAGTCGCCGTCGGGCCCCGGTGCCCGCGGCGATCGCCGGCCATTCCGACGAGGAGCACACCGATGGCAATCTCCGAGCGGCCCGCAGGCTCCCTGTGGACGGAATACGATCCGGGGCCCGAGTACCCGTCACTTCACGAGGACATCCGCGCCGATGTCGCCGTGGTGGGCGGCGGCATCGCCGGAATCTGCACCGCGTGGGAGTTGGCCCGCGCGGGCCGGCAGGTGGTGCTCGTGGAGGCCGACCGCATCGCCCGGGGCGTCACCGGCCACACAACGGCGAAGGTGTCGGCACTGCAGGGTACGGCGTACAGTCGTATCCGGTCGGCGAGGGGCCCCGACGCGGCCCGCCTGTACGCGGCCTCGCAGGCCGACGCCGTACGCCATGTGGCCACGGTGGCCCAGCGACTCGGCGTCGACTGCGATCTGGAACACGTGCCCGCCTGCACATACGTCACCGAGCAGGCGGACACCGACGGCATGCGCCGCGAGGCGGAGGCCGCGGCCGAGGCCGGGCTGGCGGTGTCCTTCCTGGAGAACGTCGACCTGCCCGTCCCGGCGGCCGCCGCCGTCCACCTCGACGACCAGGTGCAGTTCCATCCCCGGAAGTACCTGCTGGCGCTCGCGGCGGACTTCGTACAGCACGGCGGCACGATCGTCGAACGCACCCGCGTCACCGGGCTCGACGAGGGCGATCCGTGCCGGCTGACCACGAGCGCGGGCAGGACCGTCGATGCGCGTGACGTGGTGGTCTGCACGCACTACCCGGTCTTCGACCGGGCCCTGCTCTTCACCCGTCTGGAGCCCGTCCGCGAGACCGTCGTCGCGGGGCCCCTGCCGCCCGGTGGCGCGGAACCCGTCGGCATGCTCCTGACCGAGGAGGAAGGCACCCGCTCGGTGCGCACCGCTCCCCACGAGAGCCACGGGCGCATGCTCGTCGTCACCGGGGAGAAGTTCACCCCCGGTGACCGGAAGGACGCCGGTGCCGCCGCCCACTTCGACCGCCTCGAACGCTGGGCGGAGGAGCACTTCGGGGACTTCGCGGCGACCCACCGCTGGGCGACACAGGACGCCTTCTCCACGGACCACGTGCCCTACGTGGGCCGACTCCACCCCCTGACCCGACGGGTCCACGTGGCCACCGGTTTCGGCGGCTGGGGCATGAGCGGGGGAGTGATGGCCGGCCGGCTGCTCGCCGAGCAGCTCACGGGTGGCTCCTCGCCCTGGGCCGGCCTCTACGACCCCGTACGGCTGCACCCGAGCGACGCCCCGAATGCCATGAGGCTGTGGGCGAAGACGGCCGGACACCTCGTGGGCGACCGGCTGCCCGGTGGTCACGCCGACTCCGTCGGCGACATTCCACCCGGGGGCGGCGCGGTGGTGCGGGGCTCCCACGGCGGCCTTCACGCCGTGCACCGGGACGCGTCCGGTTCCCTGCACCGTCTCTCCGCCCGCTGCACCCACCTCGGCTGCATCGTGCACTTCAACGATGCCGAGACGGCCTGGGAGTGCCCGTGCCACGGCTCGCGGTTCGACGTGGACGGCAGGGTGCTGCAGGGCCCGGCCGTCCGCCCACTCGAACAGCAGAACGGCGAGGGCGCCGGCTGAGTGTCCCCCGGGGCTCGGTGTCGTTGTGCGAGCGACGGCCGTGGTCCGCGGCCGAGCGGGCCGGGACGGGGTCACACGCAGGGCCGGTGTGGCACCAGGACCGCAGGGACGGCCAGGACACCGGTGTGGCGGGCAGCCGGTGTGGCGCCAAGGACTGCGCCGGCTGGGCGCGCCTGACCGCCGGACGGCGCAAGGGCCGACGCCGGTCCGTCTGGAAGTCGGCCGGCGAGTTTGCTAGACGTGGGGGATGCCTGAACCCGACCACACCCCATCGGCCCCGGACACCGTGCTCGGCGTCCTCAGCTGCGGCCGGCGTGGAAACGCCTGGGTCGTCACCCTGGGTGGCGATCTCGGGCCGGATGCGCTGGCCGGCGTGTCGCGGCAGCTCGACGCCGTGGTCGACGAGGGCCGGGCCGTCGTGGTGGACACGAAGTCGGTGACCTCCGCCGACCCGGCCATGCTCACCCTCCTCATGAGGCTCCAGGAAGCGGCATCACTCTATGTGGCCGCTCCTTCGCCGCCCGTGCGGGCGCTGCTCGAGGCCGCCGGGCCGAACGCGTCGGTCCGTACCGTCACCTCACTCGGCGAGGCCCTGGACGCGCTCGGCGCCGGGTCCTCCTGATCGCCGGCACCGGCGAAGGAGCGCGCCGTGCGCAGCGTGGGAGTGGAGGAGGAGCTCCTCCTGGTGGACGCGGAGAGCGGTGAGCCCCGCGCCGTCTCGGCGGCCGTTCTGGACGCAGCCGCCAGGGAGAGCACGGGGGAGGAGCAGGTCTTCGAGTCGGAGCTGCAGCGTGAGCAACTGGAGTTCGCCACCCGGCCGCAGACCCGGACGGAGGAACTCGCGGCCGAGATCCGCCGGTGCCGGGCCGAGGCGGCGCAGCACGCCGAGGACACCGGCGTCGCCGTCGCGGCGCTCGCCACGTCTCCCCTCCCGGTCAGTCCCTCCGTCGCCGTGGGCAGCCGGTACCACTGGATGGCCGAGCGCTTCGGGCTGACCCTGCAGGAGCAGCTCACCTGTGGATGCCATGTCCACGTCTCCGTGGAATCGGACGAGGAGGGCGTCGCGGTACTGGACCGGATCCGCCCCTGGCTGTCGGTTCTGCTCGCCCTGAGCGCCAACTCGCCCTTCTGGCAGGGGCGGGACAGCCGCTACAGCAGCTATCGCAGCCAGGTGTGGGGCCGGTGGCCGTCCGCCGGCCCCGCGGGGATCTTCGGTTCGGCCGACCAGTACCACCAGCTGGTGCGGGACATGGTCGGCACCGGCGTCCTCAGGGACGAGGGCATGATCTACTTCGACGCCCGGCTCTCGCACCGATACCCGACCGTCGAGGTCCGCGTCGCGGACGTCTGCCTGAACCCCGACTCGACGGTGCTCCACGCGGTCCTCGTCCGCGGGCTGGTGGAGACGGCCGCCCGGCAGTGGCAGGCGGGGGAGCCCCCGGCGCGTCACGGCGAGCACCTGCTGAGGCTTGCCGCATGGCAGGCCGCCCGATACGGCCTCAAAGGCCGGCTGCTCCACCCCTTGTCGATGCGCCCCGCACCCGCCGAAACGGTCGTGCGCGCACTGTTCGACCACGTACGAGACGCCCTCGACGCCCACGGGGACACGAAGCCCGCCCAGGACGCGCTGGCCGGAGTGCTCAGGGACGGGAACGGCGCCGCCGTCCAGCGCGCCATTCTGGAGCGCACCGGAAGCCTGCGGAACGTCGTCACGGAGTGCGTGCGCCTCACCGGCGAGGGGCGTGCCTGACCGGCTCGTCGATCAGCCCCCGTACGCGGGCGGTGGCAGCCCCGCAGCACGTCGTCCGCCGTTGTGTCGGCATCCCTCCCCGCGGCGACGGAAAACGTCACGGGCCTCCCCGGGTGGGGAGGCCCGTTGGGGAGTACGCGACCCTCACCCGGGCAGGCCCCTTTCGGGGCGTCCGGGGTTCAGGTCCCGCGCCGGGAGGCCCTCACATGTTCTTGCGAGCCTTGCCCTTCAGCTCTTCGGCGGTGCCGCGGGCCGTCTGCTCGGCCTCAGCGGCCTTCTCCTTGCCCTTGCCCGCCAAGCGGTCGGAGGTCCCTTTCGCACGGAGCTCCTCGTTGCCCGTGACCTCGCCGGCCTTCTGCTTGGCCTTGCCGACGGTCTCCTGGGCCTTGCCGCGAATCTTCTTTCCCTGTGCAGCCATGTGACATCAGCCCCTTGAGCGTCCGAACGGTTCGTCCGCTACGCCATTGCTGCTACCTCGGACCTATGCCCTCAAACCTCATTTGACGTACTCGTCCTCGTCCTGATCCTCTTCGTCGTATTCGTCCTCGTACTCGTCGTCCTCGGGTTCCTGGTCCTCGTCCGCGTATTCCTCGTCCTCCTCCTCGTCGTACTCCTCGTCATCACCGTCGCCCCCCTCGTCGTACTCGCCTTCTTCCTGTTCCCGTTCCTCGTCCTCCAGTGCCTCTTCGTGACTGCGGACGACTTCACCGTCACGGATCTCCCCGCGCCATCCTTCGGGCTCCTCCTCGGCGAAGGTGACATGGCGGACGAACTTCTTGAAGTCCAGCCGCAGCCGTCGCCCTTGGGCGCGCCAGAGATTTCCCGTCTTCTCGAAGAACCCGGACGGGTAGTACTCGACGATGAGCACGATCCGGGTGAGGGACGGTGTCACGGAGTGGAAGCTGACGCAGCCGCGTGTGGTGCCCTTGGCGCCCTCGGACGTCCACATGATCCGCTCGTCGGGTATCTGCTCCTGAACGGTCGCCTTCCAGCCTCTGGTCGAGGGTCCGACCTTCACCTTCCAGTCGCTGTGCACGTCGTCGCCGTCCTTCGACACGCTGCGCACGCCCTTGGTGAAGTCGCTGAACGCCTCGTACTGCGTCCAGTGGTCGTACGCCGTGCGGATCGGCACTCCCACGTCATGGACCTCGAGGATGTCCGTGGACTTGCCACCGCCGGATTTCCGTTTGCCCTTGCCGCCGCCGAGCAGATCCTGGGCCTTGCCCACCACGTTGTCCTTGATGTCCTTGGCCTTGCTCCCGATGACGGCCTTCATGATGCCGCCGGGCAGCGGGCCGCCGTTCTCGGCCGAGTCGAGCAACTGGTCGGTGAGATCAGAGAGTTTGTCCCCGGCCTTGTCCGCCAGATTCTCGACCTGGGCGCCGAGGAAGTCGACCAGTTCGTCGCGCAGCAGGTCGAGGCCGGAGACCTCGCCGCCCCTGGAGCTCTGTGCTGCCTTGGCCATGGCCCTACCTCCGCCGTCCGGCCGTCTTCTTGGCGGCCGACTTGCGCGGTGCCGCCTTCTTCGCCGCGGTCTTCTTGGCGGGTGCCTTCCTGGGCGATGTCTTCTTCGCGGCGGCCTTCCTGGGCGGCGCCTTCTTGGCGGTGGTCTTCCTTGCGGATGCCTTCTCGGCGGGCGCCTTCTTCGCCGCGGTCTTCTTGGTCGCGGTCTTCTTGGCAGCCGTCTTCTTCGCGGGTGCCCGCTTGGCGGTGGTCTTCTTCGCGGGCGCCTTCTTCGCCGTACCTCGCCTCGCGGGACGGGCCGGGGCCTGCTTGGCGGCCGTCCTGCGAGAGCCGGGCTGCTGCCGTCCCCTCGCGGGCCTCCGGCGGCGTGGCGGCTCCTCCTCCTCCGGTTCCTCCTCTTCCGCCTCGGCTTCGGGCTCCTCTTCTTCCTCCTCTTCTTCCTCCTCCGCTTCCTCGGGCTCCTCCTCTTCTTCCTCTTCTTCCTCGGGTTCCTCGTACCGGTCCTCGTCCTCGTACTCCTCCTCCCCGCCCTTCTCCCCGAGGTGGAGCGTGCGCTCGTGGAGCGAGTCCGCCAGATCCGCGAGCTTGCGGTCCGCCGTCGCCGTGATGGCCTTGCGGCCGGCGTCCAGCAGTTCGCCCCGTATCTGTTCGTTGAGCTCGGCCACTTGTGGCACGTCTTTCAGCCTGCGCAGCCCTTCCGCCGCCAGCTGCTGCGGATCCAGGCCGAAGCGGCGCCCTGCGATGTAGGTCGCCATGGCGAAGGCGAGTCGCCCCTTCTTCGCGCGCCCCAGCAGGTATCCGCCCGCAACCGCCGCCGCGAGAGCCATCTTGGTCGTGTCGTTCATGAACTGTTCCCTTCACAAAGGGCGTTGAGGGAAGGCAGGAAGACCGCAGCCCCCGTAGGACACCGCCCCACACACGACTCGTATGTCCCTATATAGTGAAATTGTAGGTTCACGTGTGGAATGTGGCGCCCGCTCCGTCCCCGGAGAACGACATGGCCCCTGCAGAGCAGCCCGCGCAACGGAAGCGCAAGGACAAGGCAGCCTGGGCCATGCGCTCCGCGGCGCAGCAGCTGGCGCAGCTGCTCGGACGGCCGCCGGAGTCGGTGTCGGCCCTCAGACCGACCGAGGACGGCTGGGAGGCCGAGGTGGAGGTCGTGGAATTGGAGCGGATCCCCGAGACGACCAGCGTGATGGCCAGCTACCGGGTGACCTTGGACAAGGAGGGTGACCTGGTGGCCTACGAACGCAAGCGCAGATACACCAGAGGGCAGATCGACCGCAGGCCCTGAGCGGTCGGCCCGGTGAAGGGAGGCGCCATGACCGTGGTGCCGCAGGGCGGAGGCAGTGTCTCCAGGGGTGGCAGCAGCAGCCTCTACGACGTCCTGGAGCTCATTCTCGATCGCGGGCTCGTCATCGACGTCTTCGTGCGGGTCTCGCTCGTCGGTATCGAGATTCTGAGGATCGACGCCCGCATCGTCGTGGCCAGCGTGGACACCTACCTCCGCTTCGCCGAGGCGTGCAACCGCCTCGACCTGGAGGGTGGCAAGAAGCCGTCGCAGCTGACCGACCTCGTGGGCGACACCGTCGAGAAGGGCGCCCACGGCAAGTCCAAGGGAGCGCTCTCGGGGGCGGTGGAGGCCGTGACGGACAGCCTCAAGGGCGGCGGGGACGAGCAGGAAGAGCAGGAAGAGCAGGAAGAGCAGGAAGAGCAGGAAGAGCAGGAAGAGCAGCAAGAGGAGGAACGGGAGCGGGAGCCCGTGGCACGGAGGCGGCGCACGGCGACCCGGAGGCCCCGGCGTTCGAGGGAACGCGAGGAGGAGTGACTCATGGCCGTCTATGTGTACTCCGTCGTCGGCAAAGAGCATCCGCTCCGGCTGGACGGCATCACCGGGGTCGGCGACCCGCCGTCCCCGCTGCGTACCGTGACGTCCGGATCACTGACGGCGGTCGTCAGTGACGCTCCTGAGGACCTGCGCCCCAAGCGCCGTGACCTCACGGCGCACCAGCAGGTCCAGGACCGGCTCATCGCCGACGGCACGGTCCTGCCCCTGCGGTTCGGACTCACGGCGCCGGACGACGACGCCGTCAGGGAGGCCCTGGAGGAGCGGGCGACGGATTACGCGGACCGCCTCGACGCGCTGGAGGGCTGCGCCGAGTACAACCTGAAGGTCAAGCAGGACGAGGAAGCCCTCCTGCGGCAGATCCTCGAGGACTCCCCCGAGGCGCGGGAACTCAACGACGCGGTCCGCGGCGGCACGGCAGGCCCCGACGTCTCCCTGGCGCTCGGTGAACTGGTCGCCCGGGAGGTGGAAGCGCGCCACGCATCCCTGGCCGCCGGAGTCGTCGAGGCGCTCCGTCCCTTCGCCCGGGACCAGCAGACCTCCCAGCCCGTCGGCGAGGACTTCCTCAGCGTCTCCTTCCTGGTGGCCGAGGAGCAGGAGGAACTCTTCCTCACCACCGAGCTGAGCGTCGCGAACCAGATGGGGGACGACTTCGAGTTCCGGCTCAACGGCCCGCTCCCCCCGTACAGCTTCGTCTGAGGGTGATCCCATGGGCCTGATCACGCAGATCGTGACCCTTCCGCTGGCGCCGGTGCGCGGTGTCGCCTGGGTGATGGACCGGGTGCTGGAGGCGGCGGAGAACGAGTACTACGACCCCGAGCCCGTGCAGCGGGAGCTGGCGGCGCTGGAGGCGCAGCTGCGCGCCGGGGAGATCGACGAGGAGACCTTCGACCGCCACGAGGACGAGCTGCTGGACCGGCTGGAGGAGATCAGGGCGTTCCGGCAGGAGCGGGGTCTGCCGTGACCGATCCGCTGGCCGGCAGGATGGGGTCCTATCCGTCCAGGGCCGCGCCGTACGGGCAGAGCTCCACCGCCAATCTGGCGGACATCCTGGAGCGCGTCCTGGACAAGGGGATCGTCATCGCGGGCGACATCCAGATCAATCTGCTCGACATCGAGCTGTTGACCATCAAACTCCGCCTGTTGGTCGCCTCGGTCGACAAGGCCAAGGAAATGGGCATCGACTGGTGGGAGCACGATCCCGCGCTGTCCTCACGGGCCCGCGGAGGCGAACGTTCGCTCGCCGAGGAGAACCGGAGGCTGAGGGCCGAGGTCGAGGCCCTGCGCCGCGGTGAGCCGCTGCCTGAGGGCGGGCGCCGTTCCGTTGCCGGCGAGCGGTCCGCTCCCGCCGAGGAGGCGGAGGAGGAGCCGGCCGAGGCCGAACTCGTCGAGGAGGAGCCGCCGAGGCGGTCCCGGCCGGCCCGGCGCCCCAGGAAGGCACGCGATGAGTGACCGCGTCAGCTACGTCTATGCCGTGCTGCGGGAGGCGCCCGGCCTCCGGGAGGCCGTCGCCGGGCTCGACGGTGTCGCCGGAGGGCCCGTACGCCTGCTCCCCCTCACCGGTGGTGCCGGGCTGCTGCTCGCGGTGAGCCCCGTGCCGTCGGAGGACTTCCATGAGGAGGCCCTCAAACGGCAGCTGGAGGACCTGCGATGGCTGGAGTCCGTCGCCCGCGCCCACCACGCCGTGATCGAGCAGCTTTCCGCCCGTACCACCGTCCTGCCGTTGCGTCTGGCCACCGTGTATCTGGACGACGAGCGGGCGAGGAGTGCCCTGGACGCGCAGTGGGAGTCGCTCGCGGAGCGGCTGTCCCATCTCGCCGCCCATGTGGAGTGGGGTGTCAAGATCTACGTCGAGCCGTCGGCCTCAGCTGATTCCGGGCCCGCCGAACCCGTGGGATCCGAGGAGCTCAGCCCGGGGCGGGCGTACCTGCGCACCCGCAAGGCCCAGCGCACCGTCCGGGACACGGCTCACCGCGCGGCGCGGACCGCCGCAGAACGGATCGAGGAGACGGGGCGCCGCTATGCCGCCGGCCGGGCCCGCCATCGCGTGCAGCAGGGCGAGCTCGCGGCCGCGCCGGGCGAGAACGTCCTCAACGACGCGTACCTCGTGCCGAGGGACCGGGCCGAGGAGTTCCGCGACGAGGTGAGCCGTGCTGCGGAGGGCCTGGACGGAGTACGGGTCGAACTCACCGGCCCCTGGGCACCGTACTCGTTCGCCACCGCGCCGGAGGCGGCGGAGTCGGAGGCGGCCGGCACGGCGCCGGCGCCACGAGGCGAGGGCCCTCCGGCCGGGGGCGAGTCACGTGAGGCGGCCGGGCCGAGGGGGAACGTCTTCCGGGCGAAGGGCGAGCCCGGAGAGGCCGCTGCGCACTCGCAGGCGCCCGCCGGGAACGAGCGGGGCGCGGAGACGTGACGGAGCCCCGCCCGCTGCCGGCGACGTCTCCCCGGCCCTCGGAGACCGGGTCCGCCCTGCCGGACCGTCAGGTCGCCCTCATCGACCTGCTGGACCGGTTGCTCAGCGGGGGAGTCGTCCTGACCGGCGACGTGGTCCTGTCCATCGCGGACATCGATCTCGTACGCATCTCGCTCCGTGCCCTCATCATGTCGATCCGCTCCTCGGAGGGCGGCGACGCCTCGGCGGGCAGTGCCTTTCCCGGAAACAGCGCCTCGGCGGGCGGTGGCATCGGGCGCGCGACGGAAAGCGGCGGCATGGCGGGGGGCGGTGGCGGTGGCCCCTGAGGCGGAGGGGGAGCGTGGCCGCCGCTTCGACGAGGTCGCCGAAGCCGCGGCCCGGGCCTTCCGCCTGCTGCCCGCCGCGCCCCAGGACCTGCCCGCGGCGGGCAGGTCCGCGCCGTCACCCGCCCGCAGGATCAGCGCCGACCCCGACACCGTGGAACGCGACCTCGTACGGCTCGTCCTCACGCTCGTGGAACTGCTCCGCCAACTGATGGAACGTCAGGCGCTGCACCGCGTCGACCAGGGCGACCTCAGCGAGGAGCAGGAGGAGCGGCTGGGGGCGACGCTCATGATCCTCCACGACCGCATGACGGACCTGTGCGCCCAGTACGGGCTGACGATGGAGGACCTCAACCTGGACCTCGGGCCCCTCGGCACCCTGCTGCCGCCGGCCGACTGAGCGAGCGCGGCGGCCGTCCTCGCCGCGGCCGCCCAGGCGGGACCACGCCCCGCCGTGTGGCCTGAGCGGGCAGTTCGGACGTCCGAGGCCCCTCCGCATCCGCGCGCGTGTCGCACAGGACTCCGGGTACGCGAGCGCCTATGAACACCAACTGTCCTGCTCCGGTCCGCCGCCCAGGGGGAGCGTGTCCCGTCGGCATCGGCACCCGTCCCTCCCGGGACGCCGCCGATGCCTCGTCGGGTACCGGGCACCGGTGCCGGAACACGTGTGTGACACATGGTCAGGTTTTCGCCGACGACATGCGGCAACCAGAGGGAGGACGAGGTCGCGATGACCAACTCAACCAGAAGGTCCGGTGGCGGTGACACCGGGGCGGACCGTCCGTCGACCGCGATCGACGTCATGCGGGCGGCCCGCGACCAGCTCACCGAACTCACCGGAAGGCAGGTCGAGTCGGTGTCGTCCTTCGCACGGACGGAGGACGGCTGGGAGCTCGCCGTCGAGGTGGTCGAGCTCGCCCGTATCCCCGACACGACAAGCCTGCTCGCGACGTACGAGGTGTCCCTGGACCCCGAAGGGGAGCTGACCACGTACCGACGCATCCGGCGATACGAGCGTGGGAGGGCGGACTCCTCCTGAGGTCCGGGCCACCGGCCGTCGGCTCCGGGGCACGGTGCGCGCGACCACGGCCCGCGCCCCCGTCGCATCCACCTCGTGCTGCACCCGTGCGTGACCGCGGGATCTCGTCGGCGTGCCCGCCGACCGGACCCGAGGCGCACGGACCATGACGACCAGAGAGGGAGGACCGGAACCATGACGGTTGTTCCGGCACAACAGAGCCGCTCCGGCGGCGGTACCAGCGGACTGTACGACGTCCTCGAACTCGTCCTCGACCGAGGACTCGTGATCGACGCGTTCGTACGGGTGTCGCTGGTCGGCATCGAGATCCTGAAGATCGACGTCCGAGTCGTCGTCGCCAGCGTCGACACCTATCTGCGCTTCGCCGAGGCGTGCAACCGCCTCGACCTGGAATCGGGCCGCAACGCCAGCCCCGGACTGCCCGATCTCGTCGGTGAGATAACCGAGTCCGGCGCGCGGGGCAAGTCCAAGGGCGCGCTCTCGGGCGCCGCCCAGACCATCTCCGAGGCCTTCGAGAAGGCCCGTGACGAGAGCGGCTCGGAGAACAGGCCGCGCACCCGGCGTACCACGTCGCGCAAGAAGGAGGAGCAGGAGTGAGCACGTACGTCTACGGCATCGCCCGCCGCTCCCACCCGGGCCCGGCGACCGAACTCGTCGGAGTCGGCGATCCGCCGCTCCCCGTGCGGACCGTCGTCGGCGGCGAACTGATCGCCATCGTCAGCGACGCGCCCGAGAACCTGAGGCCCAAGCGCCGCGACCTGCTCGCCCACCAGAACGTTCTCGCCGAGGCATCCGCGACCGGCGCGGTGCTGCCGATGAGGTTCGGCGGGGTGTCGCCCGACGACGACGCGGTGAAGGCGGTCCTCGCGGAACGCGCGGAGCACTTCGAGCAGCGGCTCACGGCCCTCGACGGCAGGGTCGAGTACAACGTGAAGGCCTCCCACGACGAGGAGGCCGTACTGCACCGCATCCTCGCCGAGAACGCCGAGCTGCGCGCCATGAGCGAGGCCAACAAGGCGGCAGGCGGCGGTACCCAGGAGCAGAAGCTCCGGCTCGGCGAGCGGATCGTGGCGGCCGTGCAGCAGCGGGAGCTGATCGACGCCGACATCGTGCAGCGCGAACTCAACGGTCTGACCGAGTCGGTCAGCGTCGGCCCGGAGTCCACCGGCTGGCTTGCCAACATCTCCTGCCTGGTCGCCCGGGACGACGCGGACGCGTTCGTCGCGGCCGTCGACAAGCTGGCCAAGGACAACCCGCACTTGTCGCTTCAGCTCAACGGCCCGTTGCCCCCCTACAGCTTCGTGGAGTGAACCCCCATGGGACTGCTGGGTGAGCTGCTGCTCCTGCCCGCGGCGCCCGTCCGGGGCACCTTCTGGGTGCTCCGGCAGGTCGCCGACGAGGCGGAGCGGCGGTACTACGACCCTTCGACCATCCGGCGCGAACTGGCCGTTTTGGAACGTCAGTTGGAGGAGGGCGAGATAAGCGAGGAGGAGTTCGACCGTCGCGAGGACGAGCTTCTCGACCGGCTGGAGAGGGCGGCGGGGGCGTCATGAGCAGAGGGGCGGCGGCACGATGAACAACGGGCTCGCAGTGGGGCTCGCGGTCGGCGCGGGCTATGTGCTGGGGCGGACGAGGAAGGCGAGACTCGCCCTGGCCGTCGGCACCGTCGTGGTGTGCAGGCGGCTCGGCCTGGGGCCGCGCGCACTGGTCGGGTTGATCACCCATCCGTTCCGGGGCAGTCCCCAGTTCAAGGAGATCGGCGACCAGCTGCGCGAGGACCTGAACGGCGTCGGCAGCGCCGCGGTCGGCGCCGTCGTCAACCGGCAGCTCAACGGGTTGGCGGACCGGCTGCGGGAGCGCACGCTCGACGTCCGGGACCGGGTGTACGGAGCAGTCGGGCCGGGGACGGCGCGTCGCTCCGACGACGAAGTCGACGAACCGGACGACTTCGACGGCCCCGGCCAACGCGACGACGTCGACGAACCCGTCGAATCCGATGAAACTGTCGAATCCGACGAACTCGACGAACCTGACGAGGGTTTCGAGGGGGACTTCGACGACTTCGACGGGGACGAGGCAGACCTGGACATGGGCAGCAGTCTGGATGCGGATGCGGCCATGGACCAGGACGAAGACATCGCCGACGGCGCCGACGACCTCGGGGAGTCCGCTCCCGGCGAGGCCGCACCCGAGAGGTCGAAGCAATCCACCGCCCCGACGGCGGAGCGGAGGAAGGCCGCGCCCGCCGCGAAGAGGTCGCCCGGCGCCGGCAACTCCGGCTCGGCGGGGGAGGAGGCCGCGCCCGGGAAGGCGCCGGCCAGGAGGACGGCTGCGAAGAAGGCCCCGACCAGGGGGACCGCGGCGGGGAAGACCGCGGCCAAGAAGGCGCCGGCCAAGAAGTCCGCGAGGCGGAAGCCCGCCGACCGGAAGTCCGCAGCGACAAAGACCACCGCGAGGACCACCGCGAAGACCACTGCCAAGAAGGCGTCCTCGTCCCGGAAGAGGACGCCGGCGAAGCGAACCACCGCCGCCGCGAGGAGCGTTCCCGCACGGGAAGGCCGAACCGATGACTGACGCGAGAAGCACCGGCGGCATGCTCTCGGCAGTGGACCCGGACGCGGTCGAGCGCGTGAAGGCCGAACTCCGTGACCATGCCGTCGCCCGGGCGGAGTATCTGCTGGCCGCCCTCGGCCGCGGGCTCGGCCAGGCGGTCGTCACGCTGCAGGACATCGCGGACGGCCGCAGTCCCGGCTTCGCGAGGCTCGCCCTCGACGGCGGCCGTAAGCTCTCACAGGGCAAGAGCCCCCTGCGCGCGGCGGTGGAGATGGGCGCCTCCCGCCTCAGCAACGGCATCATCGGTCGCATCGCGAGGCGGGTCCCCACCGGAGGCGACGGCGGACCCGCCGTCGTGGTGGAGTCCGTCGATGTCGGGGTGCCCGTGGTCCGTGCGTGCGACCTGTGGAGTCGTCAGGAAGCACTGCCCGCACTCGCGATGGGGGCCAGGGACGAGACGGCTTCGGACGGGACCGGCGTCGTCTGGACCTCGCGTGGGACGAAGGGCACCGTCGACGGCGTCGTGACCTTCCACGCGATCGGGGACACACTCACCCGGATCCTGCTCGTCGTCGAGTACCGCCCCAAAGGGCTCGTCGGGCGCGCCGGCGCTCTGCTGGGCACCCCCCGCCGCCGGGCACGCCTCGACCTCACGGGCTTCGCGCGGCGCGTCGCGATGAGGGAGCGGGCGCAGGAGGGGGAGGACCGCGCCCGGGCCGATGCCGACCGCGACCACGCCACGAGCCAGGACGACCAGGAATTCGACCACCACGGGTCGCATGACCACGGGTCGTACGCCGACGAGACCCACGACCGCGAGACGGCCCGCGCCGAGGCCGGGACCGGAGGACATCCATGACCACCCCGAGCCGGCTCCCGGACCCCTACGGCTCCGGAGGATCGGGAGCCAACCTCGCCGACATCCTCGAACGGGTGCTCGACAAGGGCATCGTCATCGCCGGCGACATCCGCATCAACCTGCTCGACATCGAACTGCTCACCATCAAGCTGCGCCTCGTCGTGGCCTCGGTCGAACGGGCGAAGGAGATGGGCATCGACTGGTGGGAGGACGACCCCTCGCTGTCCTCCGGAGCCCGCAGGCGTGAACTCTCCGAGGAGAACGAGCGGTTGCGACAGCGCATCGCTGCCCTGGAGGCGGATACCGCATGACGGACGTGCGTTATGTGTACGCCGTGATCCCGCCCTTCGACGACGCCGGCGCGAAGCCGCACGAGACGGTGCAAGGAGTGTCCGGCGCCCGCGCGAGACTGCTGGCGCACCACGGCCTCGTCGCCGTGCTGAGCGACGTGCCGGCCGAGGAGTTCTCCGATGTCGCCCTTCGTGAACGGCTGGAGGACCTCGACTGGCTCGCAGCCACCGCACGCGGCCACGACGCCGTGGTCAGCGCGCTGACCACGGCCACCACACCGCTTCCCCTGCGCCTGGTGACGGTGTGCCGGGACGACGACGGCGTCCGGCGGCTGCTGGACTCGGGTCGCGAACAGTTCACCCGGGCCCTGGAACGGCTTGACGGGCGCGTCGAATGGGGGGTCAAGGTCTATGCCGAGGGGGCCGAGGGCACCCAGGAGCCGCGGAGCGGCGCACGGGACGTGCCGGCGGGGCGTGATCACCGGCCGGAGGGCACTGGTCCCGGTGACTCCGGCGACGCGCGGGCGCAAGGTCGCCGCCCCGCCTCCGGTCGCGACTATCTGAAGCAGCGGATGCGCCGTCGCGACGCCACCGAGGGCGTCTGGGCCCGGGCCGAGGCCGTCTGCCGCACCCTGCACACGGAACTCTCCCGCCACGCGGAGGCCGAGTGCGTTCACCGGCCCCAGGACCCCAGGCTGCCGGGAGCGGCGCGCGGGAACGTGCTCAACGCCGCCTATCTCGTCCCCCGCGAGGACGGTGACGCGTTCGCCGACGAGGTGCGGCGGCTGACGCCGCGCGGTACCGGCATCCGCGTGGAACTGACCGGGCCGTGGGCGCCGTACTCCTTCGCCGTCACCACGGCCGTACCGGAAGCCGAGGGGAGCGAGGCGGAGTGACGTCATCGACGGATCCGGCCGTACCGTGGGACACCCGGACGGCGCCGCTGGAGGCCGGACCGCTCGCACAGCGGCAGTTGGCGCTGGTCGACCTGCTGGACCGGCTGCTCGCGGGCGGCGTGGTGATCAAGGGGGACCTGACCCTGCGCATCGCTGACGTCGACCTCGTGCGTATCGACCTCAACGCGCTTGTCTGCTCGGTGGGGTCCGTGGTCGCCTCGCCATTCGAGGACGGCGGCGGCTCCGGTACGTACGGGCCGCGCGCCGACGGACCGCCGGGAGGAACGGGATGAGCGGGCGGCACATGGACCTCTACCCCGACACCGTCGAGCGTGACCTGGCCCAACTGGTGCTCACCGTCGTGGAGTTGCTGCGACAGCTCATGGAACGCCAGGCGTTGCGCCGGGTGGAGACCGGCGACCTCACGGAGGAGCAGGAGGAGCGCATCGGCCTCACGCTCATGCTGCTCGAGGAGCGCATGGACGAGCTGCTGGAGAAGTTCGGGCTTCGCCCGGAGGACCTGAACATCGACCTGGGCCCGCTCGGCCCGTTGCTCCCTCGCGACGGCTGAACGACGAGCATGCCCGCAGATCACGATTCCCGAAGGAAGGCCGCGATGACGTCACACGATGTGGTGGAGCTGATTCTCGAGGACCACCGGACGATGGAGGACCTCCTCCGCAGGATGCGCAGCATCGAAGCGGACCGTGCGAAGGCCCTCCGTGAGTTCTCCCGGCTGCTCATCGCCCACGGCGAGGCCGAGGAGTCGGAGGTCTATCCCGCGCTGAGGCGCTACAGGAAGATCGACAACGACGAGGTCGATCACGGCGAGGAGGAGCACGCCGAGGGAAACGAGGCACTTCTCGCGCTGCTGGAGGCGGACGGCGCCGGCGACGGCGAGTGGGACGAGAGGCTGGAGAAGCTGGTCCGGGCCGTCGGCCACCACCTCGACGAGGAGGAGAGGACCCTGCTCAACGAAGCCCGCCGCCATGTGCCCGAGGAGCGGAGGGCCGAGCTCGGCGAGGCCTTCAGGCGCGAGCGCGACGGGCTGCTCGCCTCCGACTGCGGGGCGGTCGAGAACGTACGCCGTCTGGTCAAGGGCTGAGGATCCTCAGGGCTGAGGAGACCGGGCGGGGGCAGAGCCACCGGGTGCCGGTCCGGACTCCTCCACCCCGTCCGCGAATGCATGCGGGTGAGACCTCCATGTGTGGCGGAACATCTGTCGGGCAGGTGGACACAGAGGCGGGCAGGACAGGATTCCCGCCCCGTTCCCACCTCCCGTGCTCGGAGGAGACATGCGTGCACTGACATGGCAGGGCCGGCGCGATGTGCGGGTGGAGACCGTGTCCGACCCCTCGATCAAAGAATCCACCGACGTCCTGGTGCGCATCACGTCCACCGGCATCTGCGGATCCGACCTGCATCTCTACGAGGTCATGGGGCCCTACCTCGACCCGGGCGACATCCTCGGCCATGAACCGATGGGAGTCGTCGAGGAGGTCGGCGAGGACATCGCCGCCCTCGGCGTGGGCGACCGGGTGGTTGTTCCTTTCAACATCTCTTGTGGCACGTGCTACATGTGCGGCCAGGGGCTCCACTCCCAGTGCGAGACGACCCAGGTCAAGGAGCGCGGCATGGGCGCCGCGCTGTTCGGCTACACCAAGTTGTACGGACAGGTGCCGGGAGGCCAGGCCGAGCTGCTGCGGGTCCCCTTCGGAGACACCCTGCCGATCAAGGTTCCCCACGGGCCGCCGGACGAGCGGTTCGTCTACCTCTCCGACGTGCTGCCCACGGCCTGGCAAGCCGTGGAGTATGCCGCGGTCCCGCCGGGCGGGACCCTCGCCGTGCTCGGTCTGGGGCCGATCGGGGAGATGGCGTGCCGTATCGCCCTGCACCACGGCGCACGGCTCGTCGTGGGTGTCGATCTCGTACCGGAGCGGCTCCGGCGGGCCGGCGCCCGAGGTGTGCGGACCTTCGATCTGCGCGCCCAGGGCAAGGATCTGATCGACGCCGTCCGCGGCCTCACCGAGGGGCGCGGGACGGACGCGGTCATCGACGCGGTCGGCATGGAGGCCCACGGCGCACCCGTCGCAAAGGCCGCTCACTGGCTCGTCGGGATGCTGCCGGATGCCGTCGCGGAGCGGCTGATGGAGCACGCCGGCGTCGACCGGCTGAGCGCCCTCCACACGGCGATCGAACTCGTACGGCGCGGCGGAACCGTCTCGGTGGCGGGTGTCTACGGGGGCTCGGCCGATCCGATGCCCATGCTGCGGATGTTCGACAAGCAGATCCAGCTGCGCATGGGCCAGGCGAATGTCAGGCGGTGGGTTGACGACATCATGCCGCTGCTCGGCGACGACGACCCTCTCGGGGTCGAGGGCTTCGCGACCCACACCATGCCCCTGGAGGAGGCGCCCCGGGCCTACAAGATGTTCCAGGCCAAGGAGGACGGCATGATCAAGACCTTGCTCAAGCCCTGACCAGGGGCACGGCGGCGGCTGGGCTCGGTTCCTGCCCCAGTCGTGGCGCGGCGTTTCCCGGTCAGTCCTGCTCCCGGTTGAGGACCGCATCGGCCGCTGCCAGGTGCAGTTCCTCCACGGTGGCCATCTGGCTCTGCGCGCGGCCCATCAACTCGTCCAACTGTGCCGTGGTGAGCGGTCCCGTCCGCTGCGCCGGCGGTGTGAGGGCGCGCCAGAGCATGTACTTCCCCTGAATGCCCATCCGGAGCGCCTCCAGTTCGACGATCGTGCTGAGCCCCGCGCGTCGCAGTGCCCGCCCGTTGGGCTTGAACCGGGCGGCCTTCTCCATGACCCAGCCGGTGCAGACCTTGTACCGGTGGGGGGCGATGCCGAGAACTCCCATCAGTTCCCGCAGGGTCTTGCGGTCCTGTGCGATGTCGTCCGCGAGTCGGCGCAGTTCCGCCGCGCGGGGAGACGACCGGTGGGCGCGCGCCATCCGCCGGGCGAGTTCGACCCCGGACGTGGCGCCGGACAAGTGGTCGTTGAGATAGATGCGGAGGGCGTCTCGGTGCACGGGAGGGCTCCAAACTGTCGGACGCGACGGGGCGCTGCGTCTGGATCGGTGGACTGATCACGGGGTGGCCGTCGACTCGCAGGGCGCGGGCCACCTGTTTCTCGCCCTCATGTCTTTCCGCCGACGTGCACGAACTTGCTTCGTGCCCCCACCCTCGCCCGTTCGGAGTCACACCGGGCAGCCGGCCGGGCCCGGGTGGTGGCGCCCCGGGTCTGGTGGACGGACGGGCGGGCAGCCAGCCGGGTGTCCCCGGGAGCGCGAAGGACCGGGTCGCTCCCGCCGGTTCGTCGCGCCCACGGCGATCGGGAACGTACCGACTCGACAGGACGAACGTGACGGCGGCGAGGGAACCTGAGCGGCTCGATCCTGTCACCGCACACCCGCAGTCGGAATTCGCCGACACCGTGACCTTCACCCAGGGGCCGCCCGGATGGTCGCCACGGACGGAGTGCGTGTGAACGCCGTCGCGCCGGGGCCGGTGTGGACGCCCCTGACCCCGGCGACGATGCCCGACACCAGGGAGTTCGGGAAGCAGGCTCCGCTCGGCAGTCCGGCTGAGCCGGTGGAAATGTCACTGGCATATGCCTTCATTGCGTTCGACCGGGCCGCTTCATCACGGCGGAAGTCCGCAACACCACCGGGGCACGCCGCTGCCCTGAGGCCGGCTTTCACGATGGGACCGGCGGCGGAGTTTCCCGGCACTGGCGAAGGGCAACCAGGCAATATGGTGCAAATCGGATACACGATGCTGACGGAACAGGCCGGCCCCCGACAGCTGGTCGACCACGTGATGCACGCGGAGGACGTCGGGTTCGACTTCTCCGTGACCTCCGACCACGCCTTTCCCTGGCTGCGCGCCCAGGGGCACTCGCCTTACGCGTGGAGCGTCCTCGGCGCGGCGGCGCAGGCCACTTCCGAGATCCCGCTGATGACCTTCGTCACCTGTCCGACGATGCGGTACCACCCCGCCGTCGTGGCGCAGAAGGCGGCAACGCTCCAGATCCTGTCGGAGGGGCGTTTCCGGCTCGGACTGGGATCGGGAGAGAACCTCAACGAGCACATCGTCGGGGACTGGCCGCCCGCCGGCGTACGCCTGGAGATGCTCGGTGAGGCGGTGGGGATCATCAGGGAGCTGTTCCGCGGGGAGCACGTCAGCAGGCACGGCGGCTACTTCACCGTGGACTCCGCCAAGCTGTGGGACCTGCCGGACGAACCGCCGCCGATCGGCATCGCCGTCTCGGGCGACCGGTCCTGCGGACTCGCGGGGCGGCTCGCCGACCTGATGATCGCGGTCGAGCCCGCGCGTTCCCTCACCCAGTCCTTCGCGCGTGCCGGGGGAGCGGGCAAGCCCCGCATCGGTCAGATGGCCGTCTGCTACGACACCGATCGTGACGTCGCGGTGCGGCGCGCGCACGAACAGTTCAAGTGGTTCGGCATGGGCTGGAAGGTGAATGCGGAACTTCCGCACCCCGACTCGTTCGCGGCGGCCACCCGGTACGTGCGGCCCGAGGACGTGGCGCAGGCCATCCCCTGCGGAGACGACCCGGAGGCGTTCGTGGAGGCGGTGCGCGGCTTCGTCGACGCGGGCTTCACCGAGGTCGCCCTCGTGCAGATCGGGGGCAGCACCCAGCATGATTTCCTGGCCTGGGCCGAGGAGAAGCTGTTGCCCGAACTGCACGCGCTCGGCGGGGGCGGCGGCGCGATGGCGGCGTAGCCGCCACCTGGCGCGCGGGATGCACGGGTGCGCCCAGACGTGCGGGGTGCGCGAGACGTGCGGGGCCCGCACGCGGGAGCGCTCGTGCTCTCGGCGCACGACCAGGGACGGGGGTGCCGCTCACGCGTCGCGTCATGGAGGGGACCGTCTGACGTCGCTCCACGGCGCGCGTCCGGCCGGTCGCCCCTGGCGCCGCCGCCTCTGGCCGGCGCGGTGGCTGCCGCGGACGCAGCCTTCCTTCGTACGCCACGCCGGCTCGCGTGCCACTCCCACGGGTCCGAACAACGACTGCGCGTGGTGGCCGGTTCGGTTGGTTTGCCGCCGTGTGAGGACTCCACGTACTACCGCTCGCCGTCGACGGGCAGCGGTGACGGCTCACTGGATTCCGCCCCCGACGGGCCCACGTCGCCGGGGACCGCGGCGGACCCGGCCGTGGCCCGAGCGTCCCTCCGGTCCGTCGGCGGTTCCCGTCTCCCTTCGGCGCAGGCATCCTTTCCCCGTCCCGGCAGCCGTGCCGGGGCCGCTCTCAGGATGCGGGCGAGCATGTCCGCCTCGCACTATCCGGGTGTCGACCGGGACCTGCTGCGCGGGTGCCGAATCCTCGTGCTGGCGATGATCACAACGTGGCGGTGGGATCGGCGCGACCGGTTCCCAGACGGGCACCGACGGGGAACGGAGTGGCTCAGCCGGATCCGGGAAGCACTCGACGGCAACGGCTTGACAGGGCGTCAGGGGCACGGGCCGGCGGGTCCGTGACCGTTGCCACCGCTACCGCAGCCGTATCCGGTGGAACCGCACCCGTGTCGTCAGGGTTCGATGAGCCCCACGCGGATCGCGTACCGCGTGAGTTCCAGCCGGTCGCGCGGCCCGAGCTTCTGGAGCAGATTGGCGCGGTGGCGCTCGACCGTCTTGGCGCTGATGAACAGGATGTCGCCGATCTCCTTCGAGGTGTGGCCCTCCGCGACGAGCTTGAGGATCTCCTCCTCGCGCTCGGTGATGGGCCTGGCCGGCAGCGTGTCGCCCTGGAGGGCCCGGTCGAGGTACTTCCCTCCAGCACCCCCGGCCGCAGCCGTCGGGCGATGCGCCGGATCTCGTCGAGACTTGCCCTGACCGTCTCCTGCGCCTGGTGGAGGTCTCCCCGTACGGGCTCCCGGGCACGGTCGGCGGCGTGCTTGATCTGCAGCAGAACGGCCGTGAGGGTCTGTCCGATCTCGTCGTGCAGTTCCTGGGCGCCGCGCCGCCGCTCGGACTCCTGCGCGGACAGCACCCGGCCGCTGCTCGTGGCGCGCTCGCTCTCCAGCCGGTCGAGCATCGCGTTGAACGTCTTCGTCAGCTCCGCCATCTCGCCCCGGCCCGTGACGACCGGTCGGGCGCCCGGCCGCAGCAGATCGGCCGTGGCCATGGCGCGGGTAAGCCGCTGCAGCGGAGCGAGCCCGACCCTCAGCAGGACCGCGTTGGCGATCAGCATGGCGATCAGCCCCGCCCCGATGACCGCCGCCTCGGCCAGCAGCACGGGCGTGGAGACCGTGACCGGGCCGAGCAGCAGCAGGACCGCCACCACCAGAACGGCGGCGTTGAGGAGGAAGATCCGCCAGTACAGCGACATGGGCTCGCCTCTCTCGGTGGGCTCCCACCTCCACTATTGCCTGCCCGCGGGCGACGGGCCTCCCCTGCGCGTCCGGGGCGCGGCGGGTCCCACGCCACCCGGACAAGCGTCTCGACCACGCGGCTCCGCGTCCATACGTGCCGACACCCATGTTCGAGCTCAGCGGCGAGATGGCAACATTGCTCGTCGCCGCGCGCGTCCCCGAACGGGGCGCCGTGGTCCGCACATCAGTCCGCAAGACCAGAGGGGATGGGCCGTGCCTGCCTCACGGATGAGCACCACGCCGCTGCCCGGCATCGGTGTCCAGTACGACCTCACCACGCGTGAACACCGCCATCTGTCGGTGGTCGCGCACCGGGACGGCACCCGGACGGTGAACGTCTACCGCGCCGACGACCCCGACGCCTGCGCCCAGTCCCTGCACCTCTCGTCGGGGGAGACGGCATCGCTCATCGACGCGCTGATGCCGGACCACCACAGCCCCAACGTGCTCCACACCACGGACCTCGGCCTCGTCGCCGAGCGCATCGAACTGTCCGCCCACTCGCACTGGAACGGCCGCGTACTCGGCGACATGCGGATGCGCACGGAGACCGGCGCGTCCGTGGTCGCGGTGCTGCGCAGGGCGGAGGCGACCCCGTCGCCGACGCCCGACTTCCGGCTCGCCGGCGGCGACACCCTGATCGTCATCGGTACCCGTGAGGGCATCGAGGCGGCGGCGGCCATCCTCGGACGGGAGTGACACGCGTGCACTCCGCCCTCTTCCTGATCGAGTTCGGTGCGATCATCCTCGGCCTCGGCCTCCTGGGCCGTGTCGCCGGACGCTTCCGGTTCTCCCCGATCCCGCTCTACCTGCTCGCCGGTCTCGCCTTCGGAGAGGGCGGTCTCCTGCCGCTCGGCGCGAGCGAGGAGTTCGTCGCCATCGGCGCCGAGATCGGCGTCATCCTGCTGCTGCTGATGCTGGGCCTGGAATACACGGCCAGCGACCTGGTGTCCAACCTCAAGACCCAGTACCCGGCCGGGCTCGTCGACTTCACCCTGAACGCCGTGCCCGGCGCCGTCGCGGCGCTGCTGCTCGGGTGGGGGCCGGTGGCCGCGGTGGTCCTGGCCGGGGTCACCTGGATCTCGTCCTCGGGCGTCATCGCCAAGGTGATGGGCGACCTCGGGCGGATCGGGAACCGCGAGACACCGGTCATCCTGAGCATCCTCGTCCTGGAGGACTTGGCGATGGCGGTGTACCTGCCGATCGTCACGGCCCTGCTGGCCGGGGTCGGCCTCGCCGCGGGCAGCATCACCCTCGCGATCGCCCTCGGCGTGGCCGGAGCGGTGCTGTTCGCCGCCTTGCGCTACGGCAGGGTCATCTCGCGCTTCGTCTCCAGCGACGACCCCGAGAAGCTGCTGCTGGTCGTGCTGGGGCTGACGCTGCTGGTCGCGGGCATCGCCCAGCAACTGCAGGTGTCCGCGGCGGTCGGCGCGTTCCTCGTGGGCATCGCCCTCTCCGGCGAGGTCGCGGAGGGCGCCCACACCCTCCTCAGCCCGCTGCGGGACCTGTTCGCGGCAGTCTTCTTCGTGTTCTTCGGCCTGCACACCGACCCGGCGAGCATCCCGCCGGTCATTCTGCCCGCGTTCGCCCTCGCCGTCGTCACGGCCTGCACGAAGGTAGCCACGGGCTACTGGGCCGCCAAGCGGGCCGGGGTCGGTGTCAAGGGACGCTGGCGCGCCGGCGGCACGCTGGTGGCGCGCGGCGAGTTCTCCATCGTCATCGCGGGTCTCGCCGTCACCGCGGGAATCGAGCCGGCCCTGGGCCCGCTCGCCACGGCGTACGTCCTCGTCCTCGTCGTCATGGGCCCGCTCACCGCCCGCTTCACCGAACCCCTCGCCACCCGCCTCACCGGTCGCGGCGGGCCGGTGGGGACGGCTCCGGTGGTACGGCAGGCCCCGGGGCCTGCGGCGGACGGCCCGGTCGGCGACACGGCGGCGGACGGGGACGGCACGGTGATGTCGGACCGGGACGCGGTGGACCGCGCCTGAGCGTCGGGGCCGTTCGACGAGGAGTACCGCAGGGGCCGCCGGCTGCTGCGGGGGTCCGGAAACCCCTGCCAGAGCGTCCGACGGGCGGCCCGGGCAGGGGCGTCCGGCGCACAGAGGCGGCCCGGCCGACACGGCGAGAGCCCGCATCGCCCACGGCACCCGGCGGAGATCCGGACCGTGCGGTCGTGTCCGGTCGCGTCGTCGCGGACCGGCCACCACGGCGGCCGGTCCGCGTCTTGAACTCGGCGCCGGAGTGGCCGCGTCGCCCCGGGCAGGCGACGCGGACCGCCGGAGCCGCGGCGGAACGGCGGAGTACGGATGGACCGCCGCGCCTCGTCAGACCGGTGGCGTCGGGCTCACCGGCGTGGTCATCGCGTCCGTGGCGACGCGCGGACCGGGGATCGGCAGCTCGGGCTGCGGGATCTCCGTCTGGTGGACGGAGACGATGCGCCGGGGAGCGGGCACGCTGATGCCCTCCGACCGGTAGCGCTTGTGCAGCCGCTTGATGAACTCGTGCTTGATCCGGTACTGGTCGCTGAACTCGCCGACCCCGAGGATCACCGTGAACCCGATCCGGGAGTCGCCGAACGTGTGGAAGCGGACGAGGGGTTCATGGTCGGGCAAACCCCCCTCGACATCGGCCATGACGCTCTTCACGACCTCGACGGTCACGCGCTCGACGTGCTCGAGGTCGCTGTCGTAGCCGACCCCCACCTGCACCAGGAGCGACATGTGCTGCTCCGGGCGGTGGTAGTTGGTCATGTTGGTGCCGGACAGCTTCGTGTTGGGGATGATCACGAGGTTGTGCGAGAGCGTACGCACGACGGTGTTGCGCCAGTTGATGTCGACGACATAGCCCTCCTCACCGCTGCTGAGCTTGATGTAGTGACCGGGCTGCACCGTGCGGGAGGCGAGGATGTGCACGCCCGCGAAGAGATTGGCCAGGGTGTCCTGCAGGGCCAGCGCCACCGCCAGACCACCCACCCCCAGCGCGGTGAGCAGCGGTGCGATGGAGACGCCCAGAGTCTCCAGCATCACCAGGAAACCCATGGCCAGGACCACGACGCGGGTGATGTTCACGAAGATGGTGGCCGAACCGGCGACACCGGACCTGGACTGCGCCAGGGCCTGCACCATTCCGGCGACGACCCGTGCGACGGTGACCGTCGCGGCAAGGATCAGCACCGCCGTCAGCGTCATGGTGACGTTGCGTCCCACCCGGGCCGTCAGGGGGAGCGCCGAGGCGGCGACCGCCGCGCCACCGGTCACCGCGGCCCAGGGGACGATCGTCCGCAGGCCGTCGACGATGATGTCGTCGCCGCTCCACTTCGTTCTCCCGGCGCGTACCCCGAGCCATCTCAGGATCACCCGGAGCAGTACGGCGGCCGCTGTGCCGGCCGCCAGCGCGATGCCGGCGACGACGAGGTCGTGGAGGGTGAGGGCCCGGGTCACCTCGTAGCTCCCGGTGCATGGGGGAGGGCGCGGCGGGGTGCGCCTGCCGCAGTGAGTCGGATGTGATGAGTCGTCACGAGCCACCTGTGCGTGTCGGGGGATGCCGTTGTGCGTCGCGCCGGGCCGTTCGGTCCGTCCGGCGCGCGAGTCATCCTGCCGCATCTGTCGTACCGTCACATGATCGGCCCCGCTGTGGGGTCCGTGCCCTGGCGGACCGTTCACGCCGTTCGCCAGGAGACCGGCGTCCTCGGGGCGGAGCCCGGGTCGCGGTTCGGCCCCCGGTCGAGCCTCGCGGGTGGCGGACGAGGTGGCGCCGGCGGCATGGCGGCTGCGGTCCGTCGAATGGGGGCGGCCCGGACGGAGCGGGGCGCGACTCTCTGAGGTGTCGCTTCGTGTGCCGTGCGGCCCCGGTGGACCGCCACGGCGACGTCTTCGGAGGTTCGTCCGGCTGCACCGCACGATGATCCATGATGCCGAGACGATCGTCACATCACCTTAATCGTTGATGAGATTCAATGATCTGATAGCTTCAACGTTAGCGCGATGGCCTGGGGCCCGCGGCCGGCGGACCCACTGCCGGGGCGGGGGCTCCTCGCCGAACCTCGAGCACCGCGCCTTGTGGACGGACCCGCCCGCGCGGTGGATCCGTCGATCGACGCCCCGACGACCGGGCGTAGCAAGGAGACACCATCATGAACAGGCTGCTTCGGCTCATGGCTGCCATCACCGCCACCGCGGTCCTGGCCGGCCTCGCCCTGATCGGCACCGCGGGCGCCGCGTCCGCGGAGTCGCGTTCCGCCCTCCAGGACCGGCGGAACGCGTACGCGACCGTTCCGGACCGCACCGACGAGCACCGCCACGAGCGCGACGGGCGCCGGCTCCGCGACGGACGCGGGGACCGGTACGGCCACGGCCACTGGCGCAACGGCAAGGACGGCCACTGGTACTGGCACGGCGACGACCGTCACACCTACTACCGCTACGACGGCCACCGCCGTGCCCGCTGGATCGACGGCACATGGGTCTTCGTCGTGCCCGATCGCGGGCACGACGTCGACCGCTGGTACTTCGACCAGGTCCTCGACGCCCTGCGCAACGAAGGCCACCGCGTCTGAATGGCCTCCGGGCCGAGGGCCCAAGGGCAACCGGTGCGCGGGGGCGGGCGCAGCGGTCCGGCCGGGCGTCGCCGGGCCCGAACTCCGGGGAAGCGCCGGTGCCCCGAGCACGGTCGGCTTCCGTCCGGCCGGGCACCGGCGGGGCGCCCATCCGCCGCCCGGATCCCGCTCTCGCCGTACCCGCGGGCCCAGAAGGCGGGCTCCCGCGACGGCCGCACGTCACCCCCTGCGCGCTCCCGCGACGATTCGACACCGCCCCGGACGCGCCCCGACTGCCCCTCGCCCCGAGTGGCCATCACGACCCTGCTGTTGCGGCTCACCGCTTCGCGGGCACCGTCGGCCCGCACTCCCACTGCCCCGTACCGAACGGAGTTCACCATGCTCAAGGGCACCGTCATCCTCGCCGTCCAGCACCTGCGTACCACGCCCGACGTCGCGGGAACCGGCCGTCATCGCGGCCGACGCGCCGTCGAGCGGCTCGGTTTCCTCGGTCTTCCCGGTCGCGGCAGGCACCGTCGCGAACACGCGACCGACCTGCGCGCGAACGCCGCGCGATGCTGAAGGGGCGACCCGTCGGCAAGCGCGCCGGAGGGGCCGGTGACCAGACCGGAGCCGGTCCGGGCGGGGGTGTTTCGGAGTCAGTCGTCGGTGCCGGGCGGCGGGGGAGGGGGCGGTGAAGGAAGTCGGGGCGGAAGGCCGGGCGGCACGATCCAGGGCTCGGCGGGGTGTCTTCGTCCGTGTGCCGGCGGGGATCCGGGTGAGGGGCGGTCCCCGTCCTCCCCGGGGCGGGGCGTGTCCGAGGAGCCTCCGCTGCGGGCGTCCCGCCGGGCCTGGACCCGGACGAGGCAGCTGAGCGGGTCGTGCGTGTGGGAGTCGAGCCAGTACGCGTCGACGCAGGACGCGGCCGGAGCGGGTGCGGTCTCCCTGTCGATTGCGTTCATGCCTGGGAAACGACCGACTCCGGCGAGGGGGAACGACACCTGCCCTCGTCGCAACCGAAACGTCACCAGAAACGAGCTCCACGGCGGTCGGCGGTCGGCGGGTGGGGTCGGGGGTCGACGGTGCGTGAGCATCCGGCCACCCCGGGTCGTGTCGGGTGGCGGGAGGCGGCGCGTCCGTGTGATGCCGGGCATAGGAGGCGCGTCACGTCCTAAGGGCGGTAGTGGAACTGAGGGGCGGGTGGCCTTCGGGGAGCGCACTCGAGAAATGAAATCGGACATTTCTCCGTAGATCGGTAGTACGTCACATCTTTGCGTTCCGGCGGGGGAGCCCTCCACGATGGCTGACGTTCCGGGGAGTGAGTGCCGGGCCGAGCGGGTCGCCACCCGCGCCGATCGCTCAGCTCCGGCCGAACCGCCCATGGTTCCTCCCCACGCAGTCCATCATTGGAGTCCTTCCGCATGACCGCTCGCACGCAGTCCACCGCCGGCCGCATCGCCCGTCTTCGCAAGCTCTCCGTCGCCGGCATCGCCACCGCCGGTGCCGCGGCAGCGGCCCTCACGCTGGCCCCGTCGCCGGCGCACGCCGCCGAGCAGGCCTCGGCGAGCGTCGCGTCCGGCAAGGCTGTGGCAGCCGAGGCCCCGGCGAAGAAGGCGAAGAAGGACAAGAAGCAGTACAAGGACAACCTCGACGGCTGGATCCGTGAGGCCCTGGACATCATGGAGTCCGAGGACATCCCGGGCAGCTACGAGGGCCTGCACCGCAACATCATGCGCGAGTCCGGTGGCAACCCGAACGCGCAGAACAACTGGGACGTCAACGCTCAGAACGGCACCCCGTCCAAGGGGCTGCTGCAGGTCATCCAGCCGACCTTCGACGCCTACCACGTCAAGGGCACCAAGCACGATCTGACCGACCCGGTCGCCAACCTCACCGCGGCCGCCAACTACGCCGCCGACCGCTACGGCTCCATCGACAACGTCGACTCCGCCTACTGAGCCGCTCCGGGCCTCTCCCGCAGCGGGGCGATCCGGACCCGGGCGCCGAACTCCCGGGTCCGTCCCCGATCACCCGGCGTGGCCGGCACCTCCGTGCCCGCCGCCGGCTCGGACGGCGCATGCGCGCCCCTGTTCCCGCCACCGCGGCGGCGACGGGGGCGCCTTTGTCCTTCCGTACGTCCTTCCGCCAAGGCGCATCTCGCCGGCCCCGATCGGCCCGTCCGCGCGCCGGTCCTTTCCCGCGTCGGTCCTTTCCCGCGTCGGTTCGCTTCCGCGTCGGTCCGTCCGCGCGCCGGCCCGTTCCCGCCCGGCGTGGCCCGGGACGCCGGCCGTGCGCGGCGGCCCCCGGGCGGGGGGCTTCCCCACCGCGAACCGGTGGCGGCCGGTTGTTCGCCCCGATGTCGCCAACGCCCTCTGGTGAGGCGCCACTCGCGCCGCGATGCTGAAGCGCCGTCACGTGCGCACCGGGCGCACATGGCAGCCCGCCTTCACCGGAGTCGCCGTGCTTTCACCTGGACTGAGAAGAAGCGCGACCGTCGTGGCAGTGTGCTCGGCCCTGGCGGTCGGAGCCGCCGGGCCGGCCGCCGCCGGGTCCTTACCCCCGCCCGATCCCTCCCCGCGGACCGCGGAGATGCTGCTGCCCGTCTCCCCGCCGGCCGCGAGTGCCGCCGACCGTACCGGCGCCGACCCGGGCGGCAAGGGCCCCGAGAGCTTCACCGTCGCCGACGGCGACGGGCTCGAGACGGCCCGGACCAGCCGCCCGCTGGCCCCCGGCGTCGAACTGAGCTCGTACGACCGGCTCGAGTCCGACAAGTGGCTCCGCGTCGACTCGCTGTCCGTCGACCTCACCCGGGGTACGAGGGTGGACTATCTCCATCCGGGCAAGGTCGCCGCCCGGAGAACGGTGTCCCGGATGGCCGCCGAGCACGATCCCGGACCCGGACGCCGTACCGTCGCCGCGATCAACGGGGACTTCTTCGACATCAACCAGACCGGCGCCCCCAATGGCATCGCCCTCCAGGACGGCCGCCTGCTCAACTCGCCCGCCGCCGGCTACCACCGGGCCCTCGGCTTCGGTCCCGGTGAGGCCGGCCGCGTCCTCCGGATGTACTTCGACGGCACACTGACCCTGCCGGCCGGTACCCGCCCTCTCGCCGCGCTCAACGCGGCCAACGTCCCCGCGAACGGTGTCGGCGCGTACAACGCCCAGTGGGGCGAGGCGGACCGGGCCCTCACCGTCGACGGCGCGCAGCGCACCGCCGAAGTCGCCGTCACGGACGGCAGGGTGACCGCGGCTGCCCGTGCGCCCGGCAAGGGGCCGGTCCCGACCGGTACGACCGTGCTCGTCGGCCGGGACGCCGGCGCGGACGCGCTCGGCGCACTCGCCCTCGGCGACCCGGTCACGCTGGAGTACCGCCCGCGCGCCGCCACGGGGCAGCTTCCGCGAACCGCGATCGGTGCCAATGAACTCCTCGTGGTCGACGGCGTGCCCGTGGACCACGAGGGTGGTGCGAACAACACAGCCGCGCCCCGCACCGCGGTCGGCTTCTCCCGGGACGGCGGAACCATGCGGATCATGACCGTCGACGGCCGCCAGGCCGACAGCGGTGGGGTGACCCTCACCGAACTCGCCCTGATGATGCGGCGCGCGGGCGCCGCCCGCGAGCCGGGCAGCGACACCGTGCAGGTCGAGAACGGCCCGTCCGACGGCACCGAACGGAGCGTACCCAACGGCCTGGCCCTCACCGCGTCCGACGGCAGCGGCGAGCTCAGGGGCTACCGGGTCGAGACGGCCATGGACCCCGGCACCGCGCCCACCGCCGACCCCGTCCGGGGCGGCCACCCCGAACGGGTCTTCCCCGGGCTCACCCGCCGCCTCACCGCCGCCGGGTACGACGAGACGTACGGGCCCGCCGGCGGGGCCCCGCGCTGGTACACGGAGAACCCCCTGGCCGGACGGGTCGGCACCGACGGGGTGTTCACCGCCCGGCGCAGCGGTGACACACACGTCACCGCGCGGCGCGGGAGCACACGCGGCACCATCCGGCTGACGGTCCTGGACGACCTGGACCGCATTCGCGCCTCGGAGCGGCGCGTGGCTCTCGCCGGCGTGGAGGCGTCCGGGCGTTTCGGCGTCCTCGGCTTCGACGCGCACGGGACGAGCGCCCCGGTCGAACCCGCGGACGTCCGGCTCGACTACGACCGCTCCCTCTTCGACATCGCCCCGGACACCGAGGGCGGCTTCACCGTCAGGGCACGTGGGGCAGAGCCCGCGGCCGGCCGTGTCACGGCCACGGTGGCGGGCAGGAGCACGGTCATCGCCGTGACCGTCGGTCTGGCCGCCCGGGAGGTCGCGTCGTTCGACGACGCCGGGCGCTGGACGTTCACCGCCGCCCGTGCCTCCGGATCGGTCGCACCCACGGCCGACGGGCGCACCGGTACCGGCCTGGACATCGCCTACGACTTCACCCGGTCCACCGCGACCCGGGCCGCCTACGCCAGTCCGCCGGGGCAGATCCCGGTCGACGGCCAGCCGCAGTCGTTCGGGCTCTGGGTCAAGGGCGACGGAAACGGCGCCTGGCCGACGCTGCACCTGAAGGACTCGGCCGGCTCCGACCAGCTGCTCCGCGGGCCGTACGTCACCTGGACCGGCTGGCGGCACGTCGAGTTCGCGGTACCCGCCGGCGTCCCGTACCCCCTGCGCGTCCACCGCTTCTACCTCGCCGAGACCGCCGCCGACCGCTCGTACACGGGCAGGATCGTCGTCGACGACCTCACCGCCGAGGTCCCGCCCGCCGTCGAGCTGCCCGCCGAGCCGCTGCACCGGGACCCGCTCGTCGGGTCCGCGGCGAGGACCCAGAACCGGGACTGGCGGTTCGCGGTCGTCTCCGACGCGCAGTTCGTGGCCCGCAGTCCCGACAGCCCCGTCGTCGCCCAGGCCCGCCGCACCCTGCGCGAGATCAGAGCTGCCGGGCCCGATTTCGTGGTCGTCAACGGAGACCTGGTCGACGAGGGCTCGCCCGAGGACCTGGCGTTCGCCCGTACCGTCCTCGAGGAGGAGCTGGGCGGTGAATTGCCCTGGTACTACGTACCGGGCAACCACGAGGTCATGGGCGGCAGGATCGACAACTTCGTGGCCGAGTTCGGGCCCGCGCATCGGACGTTCGACCACCGGGGCACCCGGTTCGTCACCCTCGACACCTCCAGCCTCGGACTGCGTGGCGGTGGCTTCGCCCAGATCAAGGAGCTGCGTGAACAACTGGACGCGGCGGCCGCCGATCCGCGCGTCGGCTCGGTGGTGATCGTCCAGCACGTGCCGCCGCGCGATCCCACACCGCAGCAGGGCAGCCAGCTCGGCGACCGCAAGGAGGCCGCGCTGCTGGAGAGCTGGCTCTCCGCCTTCCGGCGGGCGACCGGCAAGGGAGCGGCCTTCGTCGGCGGCCATGTCGGCACCTTCCACGCGGAGCGCGTCGACGGAGTCCCGTACCTGGTCAACGGCAACTCCGGGAAGGCGCCCTCCACTCCGGTGGACGAGGGGGGCTTCACCGGATGGTCGTTGGTCGGTGTCGACCGGGTGTCGCGTGCCGAACAGACGGCGGCACGACACTCGCCGTGGGGCGGTGGACCGGACTGGGTGACCGTCCGGACCGTCGCACACGTCGACGGACTGACGCTCGACGTCCCTGCCTCCCTGCCGGTCGCCGCCGACGAGCCCGTCACGGCCGTCGTACGGCAGGGCCAGGGCACGGCCGTACGCGAGGTGCCGGTCCGCTTCCCCATGAGCGCCGACTGGAGCGGTTCACCGAACGTGTACGTGGGTGATCCCGACCGGGCGAGGCCGTGGCACATCGCCGCGTACGACCCGGAGACGGGCCTGCTCACCGGACTGCGCCCCGGGGCGGGCGTGCTCGCGGTGACGGTGAACGGGACGCGGGCCGAGTCCCGTGTCGCCGTGGCCGATTCCTCCGGGCACGGGTACGGGGACGCTCCCAGACGTGGGAAGGGGCGCGGGTACGTGCTCGCTCCCGCGCACGGGCAGAGCCGGGCGCCGGCGGCGTAGCGACCACCGTCGGACCGGGCGGACCGGTCGGGAGGGACCGGCCGGGCGGCACCGGCCGGTCGGGAACGCTCGGGTCGCCGCCGGGTGCCGTACCGCCCGGCCGGTGGCCCGACCGCCGATCCCGACCGGTGGCGCCGTTTGTCCCGGCCGGCGCGTGCGACCTGCCGCAACGTCCCCGGGGCCGACGGATATACGGATGACGTGCCGCCGTCGTGCTCCCTACCCTCGACGCCATGAGCACTGCGCGATTCCTCAATGTCGTCGATGTCGAGGCGACCTGCTGGGACGGCACCCCGCCGCCGGGAGCGGTCAGCGAGATCATCGAGATCGGGCTGACCGTGGTCGACCTGCGGGCGCGTGAGCGTGTGGCCCGGCACCGGATCCTCGTACGCCCGCGACGGTCCGAGGTCAGCGCCTTCTGCACCGACCTGACCGGCCTCACCCGCGCCGAGGTGGACACGGGCGTCGAGTTCGCCGAGGCCTGCCGGCTGCTCGCCGCCGAGCATGCCGCCGGGGCCCGGCCGTGGGCCAGTTGGGGAGACTACGACCGCAAGCAGTTCGTCCGGCAGTGCGCCGCGACCGGCACGGCGTACCCCTTCGGGCAGCGGCACACCAATGCCAAGGCCGTGTTCACCGACGTGCACGGCCTGCGCAAACGCCCGGGCATGGCGCAGGCGCTGCGGATCGCCGGGCTTCCCCTGGAGGGCCGCCACCACAGGGGTGAGGACGACGCCTGGAACATCGGCGCACTCGTGCTGTCACTGGCCGGACGCGGCGACTGGCCGGAATGAGGCGGGCTGCGGGATGCGAAGGCGCGTCGAGGGAGGGGAGGAGCGGACCGGGGAGTGCGGGGGGCGGGGCGCGGAGGCGGGACGTGGCGAGGCCCCGCCGTGCGGATGCGGGGCGGGGTCTCGCGGCGGTGCGCAAGGGGGAGGTGCACCGCGGTTCCCCGGCGGGCGGCCGGGGATGCGCACAGTACGCGCCAACATGGCGGGAAAGGAACCCTTGTGCGGCCAGTCGTCGCACATGATGCGGAACCCCTGTGGAGCAAGTCGCCGCGCCACCGGTCCTTACGCCCGGCGTCCGCCGGACCTTCCGTCGTGGGACCCGGCCGTGGGACTCGTCCTCGCGCGGGGCTGAAGCGTGGGGGCGGAGGCAGCCCCCGCGTCGGGACCCGTCCGGCGACGTCCGCGGCTGACCGCGGCGTGACCCCACAGGCGCGGCGCGCGGCGCGTCCGTCAGCCATCCGGCGCGCGGTGTCCGCCCCGGCGCTCGGGACGCCCGTGCGCCTGGAGAGTCGGGGTGTCCCGAGTGCATCATCGAAGAGGAACGGGGGGCCGGGCGGCGAGGAGTGGCGATGGGACTGTCGTATCCGGAACCCCCTGCGACGCGGACCGGCGACCGCACCGGACAGGAGGCACCGTGATGTCCCGGCAGCCGTCGCCGGGGCCGTCGTGGGGACCGCCGCCCTGGTCGTCGCCGGGGCCGCGGGCGCAGCCACCGTGGGACCCGTTGTCAGGGTCGTCCCCGGAGCGAGAGGGGCGACACGGATCGGGCGGAGGGCCGGGCCCCGAGGACCTGGTCCGGGCCTCGCGGGCCGCGGGCGTGCGGGACGAGCGTGTCCTCGAAGCCCTGCGGAGCGTCCAGCGGGCCGACTTCGTCCCCCGTGCGGAGGCCGTGTCCGCCTACCTCGATGTCCCCGTGCCCCTTCCGCACGGCCAGGTGACCACCCAGCCGAGCCTCGTGGCGCTGATGGTGGAGGCGCTCGGTCTGACCGGCGGCGAGCGAGTCCTGGAGGTCGGTACCGGCTACGGCTTCCAGGCCGCCGTGCTGGCCCGCCTCGCCGGGGAGGTCGTCAGCCTGGAGCGCTGGGCCGACATGGCGGGGCAGGCCCGCCGTCGGCTGTCCCGGGCGGGTGTCGGCAACGTCTCGGTCACCGCCGCGGACGGCACGCTCGGCTCGCCGGAGCGGGCGCCGTACGACGCCGTCGTCGTCTCGGCGGCCTACCCGGAAGTGCCGGAACCGCTGGTGGGGCAGTTGCGCGTCGGGGGCCGACTCGTCCAGCCGATCGGTCCGGGTGGGCGGGAACAGGTGCGGCTGTACGAGCGGACGCCCCGGGGCCTCACGCCGCGCCGGACCATCGTGCCGGCCCATTTCGTTCGGCTCTACGGCGCGCACGGATACCCGCCCGGCACGGAACCGTGAACGCCCGGAGCGTGACGGCCGGAACGGGCACGGCCCGAACCGGCCCCGACGGCGCACCGGTTCACCCGGCGAGACCTGCGCGTGCCTGCCGCCACGGCGCGTCCCGGCGGACGGGCGCACGGACCGGCGCGGGAGTCGACCCGTCGACGCACCTCGGCCCACCCGTCCGGTCAACGAAGCGACTACTCATGCCGTTGAGTACGCTGCCGACGGTACGGACCGGGAAACGACACGGAGCGGGAGGCGGAGTCATGGCGCTGCGCCATGCGGTGCTCGCGGCCCTGCTGGACGGGGAGTCCAGCGGCTACCAGCTCGCGAAGGCCTTCGACCTCGGGGTGGCGAACTTCTGGCACGCCCTTCCCCAGCAGCTCTATCTGGAGCTGACGAAACTGGAGAGGGCCGGCCTGGTCGAGGGCCGCCAGGTGATCCAGGAATCCCGTCCGCCGAAGCGGCTGTTCACCATCACGGACGACGGCCTGGAGGAACTGGCGCGCTTCGCGGAGACCGCCGCGAAACCGTCCTTCATCCGTGACGACCTCATGGTCAAGGTGCAGGCCGTGGACAGCGCGCCCATGGCACCCGTGATCGAACAGCTCGACGAACGGGCCGCCACGGCCGCCGCCAAGACCGACTTCTTCGAGCGCTTCCTGCGGCGGCTGCGCGGCGAGCTCGACGAGGACGCCTTCCTCGCCACCGCGGACCGCCTCGGCCCGTACCTGACCTGCCTGCGGGGCCTGCGCTTCGAACAGGAGACGTCCGAGTGGTGCGCCCGGACGGCCGCGGTCCTCCGAGCCCGGCAGGCCCGCCAGACGCAGGAGAGCGTCCCACAGGACTCCTGACGGCCGTCCCGCCGGGGCACGTCGGCAGCCGCGGAATCCGGCCGTCGAAGCAACCATCGGTGCCCTGACCGGGCACACTCCGGGGACCGGCCCCGGCCGATGAGCCCCGGTCAACCCGAGCCCGGCCGACCGGGAACCAGGGTCAGGCCAGTTTCTTCAGGACCTCGGACGCGACCCCGGCCGAGGAGGCCGGGTTCTGGCCCGTGACCAGGTTGCGGTCGACGACGACGTTCGCGGCCCAGGGCTCGCCCTCCTGGACCAGTACCCCCGCCTCCGTCAGGCGGTCCTGGAGCAGCCACTTCGCACGGTCGGCGAAACCGGCCCGGGTCTCCTCGGCGTTGGTGAACGCGGCGACGCGGTAGCCGGCGAAGGCGTTCGAGCCGTCGGCGTGCGTCGCGGCGAGCAGGGCGGCCGGGCCGTGGCAGAGCACCGCGAGCTGCTTGCCCGAGTCCAGCGCGTCGACGAGGAGCCGACCCGAGGCCGGGTCGGTGGCGAGGTCCTCCATCGGGCCGTGGCCGCCCGGGTAGAAGACGGCCGCGAACTCGTCGACGTCGACGTCCTCCAGCTTCACCGGGCTCCGCAGCTCGATGAGCGCGGAGAGGCCGGCGCTGACCTTCGCGGCGCCCTCCGGCCCGCCGTTGACCTCGGGCGCGAGGCTGCTCCGGTCCACGGTGGGCACGACTCCGCCCGGGGTGGCGACGACGACCTCGTGGCCGGCGGCCTTGAACGCCTCGTAGGGGGCGACGGCCTCCTCGGCCCAGAAGCCGCTGGGGTGGCGGCTGCCGTCGGCCAGGGTCCAGTGGGCGGCGCCGGTCATCACGAAAAGGATCTTCGACATGCTTGGTACTCCCAGTGAGGAGCGGGCCCTCTGCAACGGGGCCCGGAGATGCGTTCGGCACCGACCGTAGACCAGCTCAGTCATAGGTCACCAATGGGATGACCTATCTCTGTCATCGGGATTCCAATGGCTTGGACCAGCGCTGCGCGGCCCTCCGGCGGCTAGGGTCATGGGGTGAGAGACAAAGGAAACGCCGGTGGCGGCCCGGGCGGAGACGGGCCCGAACGGCACGGGCCGGACCCGCGTGACGACGAACCGGCCGGGGACCCGGGGCCTGACGCGCCGCCGCCGGCCTCCCCCGCCGATCTGAACCTGCTGCGGACCTTCCTCGCCGTGTACCGCTCGGGTTCCTTCACCGCCGCCGCCCCTCTGCTGGGGCTGTCGCAGCCCACCGTGACGGCACAGATGCGCGCCCTGGAACGGCAGTCCGGACGCGAGCTGTTCGTACGGCTGCCGCGCGGCGCCGCGCCGACCCCGGTGGCCGACGAACTCGCCGCGCGCATCGCCGCGCCCCTGGACGCGCTCTCCGCCGCCACCGGAGCGGGTACGCCCGAAGGCGCTCCCGCCGAGCCGGTCCACCTCGCGGGTCCGGCCGAACTGCTGTGCAGCCGCGTGCTGCCCGCCCTGGCCCCGCTCGTCGCCGACGGGGTGCGGCTGCGCGTGACCATGGGTCTCACGGACGCGCTCCTCGACGAACTGCGCGCCGGGCGCCACGATCTCGTCATCTCCACCAGCCGGCCGCGTGGCCGCACGCTGTCCGCCGTGCCGCTGATGGACGAGGAGTTCGTCCTCGTCGCCGCCCCCGTGTGGGCGGAGCGGATCGGCGGTGGCGTGAGCAGCGACGGGCCCTCGGTACTGCATCGTGTCCCGCTGATCACGTACGCCGAGGACCTGCCCATCGCCAGGCGGTACTGGCGCCATGCCTTCGGCACCCGACTGTCCTGCCACGCGGCCGTCACCGCCCCCGACCTCCGGGGTGTCGTCGCGGCCGTCACGGCGGGCGCGGGCTTCGCCGTGCTGCCCCGCTATCTCTGCCTCGACGAACTGGCCTCGGGCGCCCTCGTCCTTCTCCACGACCTCGACGACCCGCCCATCAACACCTGCTACCTGGCCCAACGCCCGGGCGTACCCGACAACCCCCGCGTCGCTCCGGTCCGCGACCGAATCCTGGAAGCGGCCGGCACCTGGTGAACCGCCGGACGGGAGAGCCCCGGACGGGAACCGCCGCCCGGCCGCCCGGCCGTCGGAGGCACACCCCGAGGACGCCGACCGTGCATCAGCGGGGACCGTGCCCCGGCGTGGACGGCGCCTCAACGCGGACGGTGAGGCGGACATTCCGGCCGGTCAGGGGGGACCCGCCCGGTCGGGGGACCCCGTCCCGGTGGCCGTTCGCCGTTCGCCGTCGCACGCGGCCGTGTCGCCGGACGGCGTCGGCCGTCCCGGCTGTGCGCGGTGCTCCGCCCGCCCTTCCGCTCCGTCGGCCGCACGCGGTCCCGGAAACCCGGCCGCCGGGCCCTGCGCCCCTCCCACCCCGGATGACGGATCCCGGGCGGGACCGGGCCCCGCCCGGTCCCGCCCCCGGCGCGTACTGCGCCGCCTGCGTGCGGAACATGGACGCGTACCGGCCGTCGGCAGCCATCAGTTCGTCGTGGGTGCCGTGCTCGACCAGCCGTCCCCCGTGGAGTACGTGGATGGCGTCGGCGTGGCGCACCCCGGACATACGGTGGGTCACCAGCACGATCGCGCGCCGCGGGCCGGCCAGTTGCCGGATGCGGTCGAAGGCGGCGATCTCCGCCTCGGGGTCGAGCGCGGACGTGGGCTCGTCGACGATGAGCAGGCTGTCCGCCGCGCAGCGGTCGGTGCGGAAATGCGTACGGGCGAGGCCGACCTTCTGCCACTCCCCGCCCGAGATCTCGGACGCGCCCCGGAACATCCGGGCCAGCAGGGTACGCAGCCCGTGCGGCAGCCGTTCCACGAGCGCGCCGGCGCCCGCGAAGCGCACCGCCGCGGCCACGTGCCCCGCGGAGCCGCAGAGTCCGGGCCGGCCGATGCGGATGTTCATCCCCGCCGTCATCGGCCAGCGCTCGAAGTCCTGGGTGAGCAGGGCGACCCGGTCGAAGACCTGGGCACGGTCGAGCCCGGCCACGTCGACGCCCGCCCAGCGCACGGTGCCGGTCCCGGGCAGCAGCAGCCCGGCGAGCACCTTGATCAGGGTGCTCTTGCCCGAGCCGTTCTCCCCGACGACAGCCGTGACCGACCCCATGGGGATCGTCAGCGACACCCCGGTCAGGGCCGGTGCGTCGCGGTCGGGATAGCGGTAGGTGACGTCCTCCGCACGGATCTCGCCCACCCGGACCGGCACGTCGACGCCGCCCTCGGGAATGGTGTACGCGGCGGCCTCCGCCAGGAAGCGGTCGTGGTCGTGGACGTACAGGGCCTCCTCGTGCAGCTGGTTGGCGTTCATGACCAGAGCACCGAGGCTCGCCGAGCCGGAACGCACCGCGATCACGGCGGTACCGGCCACCGCCAGCTCCATGTGTCCTGCCACGATCAGCCAGCCCGTCAACGCGTACGTCGCCACCGTGGCGACCCCGGACATGCCCGCCGCCGCGAGTTCGGTGAACGCCTTGTCCGTCGCGAGCCGTTTCTGCTCCCGCTCCGCGCTCTCCGCCATGTCGCGATAGCGGTCCAGCAGGAACGCGCCCACTCCGTGAACCCGTACCTCGGGCGCGGCGGTGCGTGAGGTGAGCAGAGTGCCCAGCAGACGGCCCGCCCGAATGTGCTCCACCCACACCATCACCGACACGTACCGCTCCTGTGCCACCCGCATGGCGCCCCAGCCGCGCGGGGCCGCGATCAGCAGGAGCATCGGCAGCAGCGCCGGATGCAGGACCGTCAGCACACCGCCCGCGGCGATCAGCGAGATGGTCCCGTTCACGGCGGCGACGCAGGCGCCGATCATCTGGCGGGCGGAGGCCGCGCCGTACTGGGCGACGTCGATGAGGCGGCGGAACTCGGGGTCCTCGACGGCTTCCAGTTCCACCGCCGCTGCCGCCGCCAGGTACTCCGTCGTCGCAAGCCGCTCCACGATCGGCTCCAGCCGGCCGGCCCGCGACGTGGACCAGCACGCGAGCCCCGCGTTGACCACACCGACCACACCCACGACGCCCAGGGCCGGCAGCGCCGCGTACAGCCGGTCGACCGGCGTGCCGCCGCCGAGCAGGGCGTGCATCACCGAGTTGACCGCGAGCAGTCCCACGGCCGCGGCGACGCCCTGCCCGATCTCGCTCACGGCGACCGCGACCAGAGCGGAACGGTCCGCGCGCCAGGCCCTGCGCAGCGTCCCGCCGACCAGCCTCGGCATCGCCCGCACCGCGGCCGGCATCGACAGCTCCAGCCGGGCCCGTTCGTGCTCGGCCCAACCCGTGTCGTACCGCAGTGGCCCGCCGAACAGCTCCCGCTCGCTCTCGGAGACCGCGGCCCCGGCCGCCCTCACCGTCCGAACACCCTCATGGCGCCCCCTCCCGTGAGGCCATGGATACCCCGGTTGAACGACGCCGCGCCGGGCCGCGTATAGACGGTGGGGTCCAGGCCGCTTCCTGGGCTCCGTACACCTGGTGACACCGTGTCGGTACGACCTTGGGGCCGCGGATGAGGCACGCACGACGAAACCTTCAGCGGATCGCCCGGCTGGCGGCGGTCGGCGGGCTGGCCTGCGGTTCGCTGATGGTCTCCGACGCCATGGCCGGGGAGACACGGCCCCCCGGCACGGCCGCGGCGCCCGTCACACGCGCCGCCGACCCCGGTGGGGAAGTGGTCGAACGGCTCGGCACGTCCCGTACGGCCGGCAGCTGGATCGGGGCCGACGGCCGCCCGGTCGTCGCGGTGACGGACCCCGGCGCGGCGGCCGAGGTGCGCCGGGCCGGGGCGAACCCCAAGACCGTGCGCCACAGCATGGACGAACTCCGCTCGGCCACCGAGACCCTGCGCGGAGCCCCCCGGGTGACGGGCACCGCCTGGGCGGTGAACTACCGCACCAACGAGGTCGTGGTGCGCGCCGACCGCACGGTCTCCGCCGCCGACTGGTCGCGGCTCACCGAACTCGCCGAGGACATCGGTGGCTTCGTCCGCATGGAACGCAGCCCGGGCACCTTCACCACCCGTCTGAACGGTGCCGCGCCGATGTTCGGCGGGAACAGTCGCTGCTCCGCAGGGTTCAACGTGACCGACGGGCAGCGGTCGTTCATCCTGACGGCCGGACACTGCGGGTCCGTGGGCACCACGTGGTTCGGCGACCGCGGACGGAACGACCGGGTCGGCAGCACGGTCGCCGGGAGCTTTCCCGGCGACGACTTCTCCCTGGTGCGGTACGACGACAGCGCTGTGCCCGACCCGGCCGTCGCCGACATCGTGGCCGTCGGGGAGAACAGGGGCGTGCGGATCAGCGGGGCCGCCGACCCGTCCGTCGGACAGGAGGTCTTCCGAAGCGGCAGCACCACGGGACTGCGCTCGGGACGGGTGACCGCGCTCAACGCGACCGTCAACTACCCCGAGGGGACGGTCGGCGGGCTGATCGAGACGACGGTCTGCGCCGAATCCGGGGACAGCGGCGGCCCGTTGTTCGCCCAGGGCATCGCGCTCGGCGTCACCTCGGGCGGCACCGGCGACTGCGACAGCGGCGGCACCACCTACTTCCAGCCGGTCACCAGCGCCATGGCGTCGCTCGGGGTGGCACTCATCGGTCAGGCCCCCGGTGCGCAGGGCGGCGCGGGCTCGGACGGGAGGCCGGCGGCGCCGGGCGGTCCGTCGGCTCCGGCACCCGAGAGCCCCGCGCCGGGTGCGGGAGCCGGGGGCGGTGCCGCTCCACCGTGGGGCGGTACGTCCGGGCCGGGGATCGTCACGGACATCGCCGCCGAGCTCGGCCCCCTCGGTGCCGTCGCCCCCGGCATCGGTGTCATCGGTGCGAGCCTGGTCCTGCTGATCGTGAGCCGCTGGATCCAGACGGCCCAGGGCCGCAGGAACTACCGGGAGTACTACTCGCAGACCTGGGCGTGAGCGCCTGTTCGGGCCCGGGACGGCCGGGGGCCGTCGGCGGGCGGGCGCGGGCGGAGGCTCCGTCCACGCGGCTCGCCGCCCCGACCCGCCCCTCGCGCCCTTGGCGTCCCGCCCCGGCCCCGACGTCCCGCCCCGGCCCGACCCGCCCCTCGCGCCCTTGGCGTCCCGCCTCGCCCCGACGCCGCTCCTCCGCCCCGACGTTGCTTCCGGTCAGTGCGATGTGACCGGCATCACCCGGGAGGGGCGCTTCATCGGCGGCGGCGCCGGGATGTACGTTCCCGGTCATGACGGACGATCTCGCGTACGCGGGCGTGGCCGGACAGGCAGCGGCCGTCCGCTCCGGCGAGGTGTCGGCACGGGAACTCACCGAGCTGCTGCTCGCCCGCATCGAACGGTACGACGGCACCCTCAACGCCTTCACCGCAGTCATGGCCGAGGAGGCGCTGGCCGAGGCCGGACGCAGGGACGCCACCCCTGCGGACGAGCGCGGCCCGCTCCACGGCGTACCGGTGGCGATCAAGGAGGAGAACGACGTCGAGGGGCGTGTGACGACTTTCGGCACCGCCGCCAACACCCGCCCCGCGCCCGCGGATTCCGAGGTCGTGCGACGGCTGCGCGCCGCTGGTGCGGTCGTCGTCGGCAAGACGAACATGCCCGAGTTCGGGCTGTTCCCGTTCACCGAGTCGTCGGCGCACGGCAGCACCCGCAACCCCTGGGCCACGGAACGCTCGCCCGGCGGATCCAGCGGCGGCTCGGCGGCGGCGGTGGCGGCCGGACTGGTTCCGGCGGCCATCGGCGGCGACGGGGGCGGCTCCATCCGGATCCCGGCCGCCTGCTGCGGTCTGTTCGGCCTGAAGCCCACCCGCGGGCGGGTGAGCACCGCGCCGCAGCCCCACCTGTGGTGGGGGCTCGGGGTCATCGGCCCGCTGACGCGTTCGGTCGAGGACTCCGCCCTCGTCCACGACGCGATCCGCGGCTCCCTCCCCGGGGACCTGTTCCGTGCCCGCGAACCTGTCGGCTCCTTCGCGGCGGCCGCTGCCGCCGAACCACCCCGGCTCCGGATCGGCTGGTCCACCCGGCCCGCCGCGCGCGGGGTGCGCCCGGCACCGGAGGTCGTCGAGGCCGTGACGGGGACGGCCGGTCTGCTGGCCGGGCTGGGCCACCACGTCGAGGAGATCGACCCCCACTACCCCGACCCCACCGCGTCGTTCGTACCGCAGTTCTTCGCCGGTCTGCGCACCGAGGCGTTCGCGATGGACGACTACGCCCGACTCGAACGCCGCACCCGCGAGACCGTCCGCCTCGGCACCTGGGTCCGGCCCGCCGTCACGCGCTGGGCCGTGAACCAGGGGGAGAGGACCGCGGTCAAGGCGAACCGCGTGTTCGACCGGGTCGATGTGCTGCTCACCCCGACGATCGCCGGACTCCCGCCCATGGAGGGCCGGTTGACGGGCACGGGTACGGTACGGGCGGCCCTGCGGTCCATGCCGATGATCGGGTACTGCGCGCTGTGGAACGTCACCGGCAACCCCGCGGCCTCCGTCCCCGCCGGGTTCACCGCCGGCGGTCTGCCCCTCGCCGTGCAACTCGTCGGCCGCCGTGACGACGAGACGACACTGCTGTCCCTCGCAGCCGAGCTGGAGAAGGCCCGCCCCTGGGCCGATCGCAGGCCGCTGCCGGCCTGAGGGGCCGGTGGGCCGTCCGCGCCGAGGTACCGCTTCGCTGCGACCGGATGCCCGTACCGGCGCACGCCCGCGCGGACGCGGGTGCCGACGGAGCCGAGCAGCCGTCAGGCGACGTTCTGCTCGGCCCAGATGGTCTTGCCGTCCTCGGTGTAGCGCGTACCCCAGCGCTCGGAGCACCGTGCCACGAGCAGCAGCCCCCTGCCGCCCTCATCGGTCGTGCGGGCATGGCGCAGCCGGGGCGAGGTACTGCTGCCGTCGGACACCTCGCAGGTCAGGACGTGGTCGCGGATCAGGCGCAGCCGCACCGGAGCCCTGGCGTACCGGATCGCGTTGGTGACCAGCTCGCTCGCGATCAGTTCGGTGGCGAACGCGGCTTCGTCGAGCGCCCATGAGGACAGCTGACGGGTGACGAGCGAGCGGGCGGTGGAGACGACGGCCGGATCGCTCGGCAGGTCCCAGCAGGCGACCCGGCCCGGGCCCAGCGCATGCGTCCGGGCCACGAGCAGTGCCGCGTCCTGCGGAGGCCGGTCGGGGACCAGGGCCTCCAGCAGCATCCGGCACGTCTCCCGCACCGAACCCGGGGCACGCGCCAGCGCTCCCAGCAGCCGTGCCCCGGCCGCCTCACCGACACCGGCCACCGGTGTCCCTTCCCGGTCCCGGGCCGCCGGCGCGTCCCCCGCCCGGGACTGCAGCAGCCCAGGGGTCCAGAGCACGAGCATCGCGTTCTCCGGCAGTTCGACCTCCGTCCTGCGGAACGGCGGTCCCGGGCGGCCGAGCGGTGCCCCCGCCGGCACGTCCAGGTAGGTGACCGTGCCGTCCGGGTGCGCCACGGCCGGAGCGGGATGGCCCGCGCTCGCCACGGCGCAGCGCTGCGAGATCGGGTCGTAGATCAGGTACAGGCAGGTGCACCCGGCCTCGTCGCCGGTGGCCGGGGCACCGGCTCCCTGGGCGGCCGGTGCCGAGGGCCCCTCGTTTCCGTCGGAACGCCGTCCGCCGAGTACCACCTCCGGGCCGTCGCCCCCGTCGAGGCGCCGCACCAGGTCGTCCATGCGCGCGAGCAGTTCCTCAGGCTCCAGGTCCAGATCCGACAATGTGTGCACCGCGGCTCGGAGGCGCCCCATGGCGGCGGCGGTGGCGACCCCGCGTCCGGGAACTCTGCCGGCCACGAGGGCGACCCGCGCCCCGGACAGCGGGACGACGTCGACCCAGTCGCCGCCCGTGCCCGCGTGCACGTACTCGTGGGCCACTTCCACCCCGTGGTGGTGCGGCAGTTCCCCGGGCAGCAGACTGCGCTGCAGTGCCATGAGCGTGTTGCGCTCGCGCAGGTAGCGGCGCGTGTTGTCCAGGCACACCGCCGTGCGCCCGGCGAGCTCCGTCGCGAGGGTCAGGTCGTCGTCCCGGAAGGGGCCCTGCGCTCCCCAGCGATAGAAGGTGGCGATGCCGAGGACCCGGTCCTGGGCGACGAGCGGTACGACCATCAACGAGTGGATCCCGTCCTGGAGGATCCGCGCGCCGCGCGCCGGGTCCTGCAGTACCCACGCGCTGTCGGCCCCCACGGTGTCGACCAGCCGCGGCTGGAGGTCGGTGAGCGCATCGAGGGACGGGGAGGCCGGCGGAAAGGTACTGACCTCGCCGTCCGCGTACACGCCCGCCGGTTCCGCCGGGCTGTCCGCCAGGGACGCCGCACGGCGCAGCACGGCCCCGGGGCGCACCGCGCCGGGAAAGATCTCCTCGCCTGCCAGGACCTCCTCCAGGACCTCCACGGCCATGCTGTCGGCGAACCGCGGCACCGCCACCTCCGCCAGCTCCTGCGCCGTCCGCATGACCTCCAGGCTCGTCCCGATCCGGGCCCCGCCCTCGGCGAGCAGCGCCAGCCGTTCCTGCGCCCGATGGCGTTCGGTGACGTCGATCGCGGCATCGGCGACCCCGAGGACGCGGCCGTCCGCGTCCTCGAGCCGGAAGGAGGAGGCCGAGTACACGTGCTCGTGATCGGGGTCCCCTGGCGGCCTGCCGTGCTTCTCCCAGCCGATGACCGGCCGGCCGGTGCGGAGCACCTGCCCCATCACCCGCTCGGCGAGTTCCGGGCTGAAGTCGGGCCACGCCTCTCCGGGCCGCTTCCCCAGCGCTTCCTCGACGGCCAGACCCTGCATGCCTTCGGCCGCGGGGTTGATGCGGATGAGCCGGAGTTCGGGGTCGACGACGAACAGTCCCACGGGGGAGCGGCTGAACAGCGCCTCCAGCAGCGCCCTGTCCAGCTCCGTGTCGGTCCCGGTCCCGCCCGGGGTCCCGGTCGTGGGAGCCGGTCCCGCCGAGGCGGGACCGAGCAGCACCTCCCAGCCGATGCCGGGCCCGCCGGCCGCTCCGGGGCGGATGCCCAGGCGGCAGGAGAGCAGCCCTCCGTCCCGGTGCCGCAGAAGCACCCCGCCGACGTCCGAGCCGGAACCGGTGGCGGAGGGGGCGGCAAAGGCGGTCCCAGGGGCGGAGCGGGGGCCGGGCCCGGAACCGTCGGGCACGGCGGTGCCGGTGGCGGAGGGCGGGGGAGTGCCGGGCTCCGGGCCCGCTCCGTGAGAGGCCGCCTCGTCCGCCCCGGCCAGCAGTTCGACGGCGGGACGGCCCAGGACCCGGTCCGCCGGCCAGCCGAGCAGTTGGTGGGCCGCCGAGCTCCATCCGGTCACCACGCCCCGCTCGTTCACCACGACCTTGGCCCAGCCCCGCGCCGCGGCCTGCTCGCGCCCGTCCCTGCGCCGGGTGACGCCGCCTGTGCCCATCGCAACCAGCCTCGCCTGAGTCGAAGCCCCGTCCGCTCCCGGTCTCTGCCGCTCCCGGTCTCTGCTCCCAGTCTCCTCCACGACGGGGAGGTCACCACTGGGGACTGCGCGGTCACAGGGGGCTCCGTGCGGGGCGGGGAGCCGGTCCGGCGCCGCACACGGCCACACCGCGCCGCGCACGCGGCCCGGGGGAGCCCACGTACCGGCCGGCCGCACTGAACATCGCGGAGTCGCCGACCTGACCGCCCTGCCCCGCGGCGGACAGCCGGTCGCGTTCGACACCGGGCCCCACAACGACTCATCGACGCCGCGGTCCACGAAGCCGACGGCCGGACGGCTCGCCCACGACGACGGCGGGGCGCTCGCGAGCGCCCGCCGCGTCCACGAACCCCTGCTGCTCGGACTGCTCGACGCGCCGTACTGCCGCAGGCCCGCGCCCCGGACCACCGGCAAGGAGTCGTTCCACCGCGGCTACCTGCGCGCGGTGCCGGCGGGCTTCGGCGGACTCCCGGCCGAGTACGCGGTCGCCACCGTGACCCGGCTCTTCGCGCGCACCGTCGCCGACGCGGTCCGGCCGCCGGGCGCCACCGAGGTGGTCGCCTCCGGCGGAGGCACCCGGAACCCCGTGCTGACGGCGATGCTCCGGGACGGGCCGGCCGGGGTCGCCCCGCGGACGTCGGACGAACCCGTGCTTCCCTCGCCGGAGAAGGAGACCATTGCCCTCGCCGTCCTCGGCCACCTCACCCCGCACGGCCTGCCCGGCAACGCGCCGGAGTGCACCGGGGCGCGGGGTGCGGATCCTCGGCTCGATCACATCGGGAAGCCGCCGCTCCGGCAGCCCCGGACTCCCGCCAGGGCCCCGGGCTCGCCGGAGGTGGGGGCCCGGCACGACACCCGACCGCCGTCCGGGGAGCGGCGAGCGCGTTCCCGGCAGCCGAGCCGCGGCAACCGCGTGCGTGCACTGGCCCGGGCCGCCGGGGGGTGGAAAGCTTGCGGCGCACAGACTGTCGCCGCTCACCGACGGGTGGAGGCCCGACGGGTGGAGGCCCCATGACTCTCCGACGACTGGTCGTCCTCAGGCATGCGAAGTCCGCCCGGCCGCCCGGCGTGCCCGACGTGCGACGGCCGCTGGCCGAGCGCGGGCAGCGCGACGCGCCCGCCGCGGGCCGCTGGCTGAGGGACGCCGACTGCGTCCCGGACCTGGTGCTGTGCTCACCCGCCGTACGGGGCCCGCGAGACCTGGGACCTCGCAGCCGGGGAGCTCCCCACCGGCCCGCGGACGCGCCATGACCCTCGTCTCTACGGCGCGGACGCCGCGGACCTGCTCGCCGTCGTACGGGAAACCCCGGACGACGTGGCCACGTTGCTCCTCGTCGGCCACAACCCGGCGCTGGAGGAGTTCGTTCTGCTGATGGCGTCGGAAGGGCTCGGCGACACCCTCCAGCGGGTCGAGGAGAAGTTCCCGACCGCGGCCATCGCGGTGCTCACCCAGCAGAGGTCGTGGCCCGAAGCCGCCCCCGGGGGCTCCCTCCTCACCGATTTCGCCGTGCCGCGCGGCGCGGGGCACTGACGGCGGCACGAGGTCGGTGCCGGGGCGGTGGACCGGCGCCCGCACGGGGCCACTGACGGCGGCACCCGGGGCCCGACCGCGCTCCCACGCGGGAGGGACGCCCGCGGTTCCGGGGCCCGGTCCGGGCACGCGCCGAGCTCCGACCGCCGTGGGCGCCGAGGGCATGTGGCAGCCTGGTGGGCCGAACCAGTGGTGGGGGTGGATGCGTGGACCTGAGCGAGGACCAGATCCTGGCTGACGAGCTTGCCTCGCTCGGCGCGGTGGGTGGGGGCAGCGGTCGCTTGGTCCGGGTTGTGGCCAATCTGATGAGGAAGAACGTCCATGAGATCGACCTGCTCGTGCCCTTGCCGTTCGACGACGTGGTGAAGCGCGTCTCCGGCGTGCTCGGAAGGGCGGGCCGCGCGGTCGGAACCGTGCCGGTCGGCGCGGCCGAGGTCGAGGACGAGGAGACGATCCGCGTCGTTGCCGGCGGCGGTGCCGGCGGTCTGAATCCCGTGGTGGTGACCGCACGGGTGCTGAAGGTCGACAAGGACGGCTCGGAGGTCCGGCTTCGCGCAGCTGCCAAAGAGGGCCTGATCAGGCAGAGAGCCGGGGAGAAGACCGCCGTCCGTCTCGCCGCACTGCTGAGCGGGGCGACCGGCGCGGACCGGGCGACCGGGGCGAGCGGGTGAGCGGGTGAGCAGGAAGGCCGACAGCCTCCGGGCTCGGCTCGGAGCGACCGCTGCTTGAAGGAGACGCGGCCGGCGGTGCGACGGCGCATTGCTGGTCGAAGGGCCGCCGGGCCGGGCCCGCCTCCCCCGAGCGGCGCAACCCCCGCGCTGCGCCGCGCCCGAGCCCCCCACCGGCCCCTACGGTGTGCCATCGGAAAGGGCGGGTGATCGATGGTGGCGTCGGCACAGCAGGGCCCGGGGGCCACTCCGGAGGCGGTGGCCACCGCCGCCCGGGCGGGCGACACCGCTGCGGCGCGGCTCAAGGAACGCATCTACGCGACCATCACGCTCACCGCCGTCGTGGTCGCCCTCGCCGAGACGGCACACCCCGAGCTCCTGGAGTCCGCCCTCACCGTGGCCGTGACCGCGCTGGGGGTCTGGCTGGCCACCCTCGTCGCCGACGAGCAGTCGCACCGGGCGCTCACCGGGCGCGCCGCGAACCGCCAGGAGATCCGCGCCGCGCTGCATGTCTCCAGCCCGCTGCTGCTCACCGCGGTGGGTCCGCTCGCGCTGATCGGCGTCTCGGCGCTGGGCGCGCTGGACCTGGGGACCGCGCTGCTCCTGAGTGCGGCGGTCGAGGTCGCCACCTTGTTCCTCTGGGGCTGGCGGACCGGACTGCGCATGGGCAACGGCCCGCTCAGCGCGTTCCTCTCCGGGATCGTGGACACCGTCATCGGGGTGAGCGTCATCGCGGTGAAACTGCTCTCGGGCCATTGAGGCCGGTTCGCGCCGGATTTCCGCCGACGAGGCATCAGAAGCGGTTCGTGCGGTACACACCGGACATTCCGCCCGCGGCGGGCTTCGGTGGCGGCACTGAGTGCCAAATCAGCGAGCAAGGTCACAGCCGTCTCCTCTGCTGCTCATCCGTAACCCTGCCCTAGCATCCGAGCATGACGGTTCTGCCTGATGACGGGCTTACGCTCGCCGCCGAGTTCCCCGACGCCACCCATGAGCAGTGGCAGCGCCTCGTCGAGGGTGTGCTGCGCAAATCGGGCAAGGACGTGTCGGGCGCGGCGGCCGAAGAGGCGCTGGCGACAGCCCTGGACGACGGGCTCGTGGCGAGCCCCCTCTACACCGCGCGGGATGCCGCGCCCGACGCCGGCTATCCCGGCTTCGCGCCCTATGTGCGCGGTGGCCGGCCCGTCGGCGGTTGGGACGTGCGCCAGCGCCACGGACGGCCCGACGCCGGCCGCACCAACGAGGCCGTGCTCACGGACCTCGAGAACGGCGTCACCTCGCTCTGGCTCACCGTCGGCGCCGCGGGCGTGCCCGTGACGGGCCTCGCACAGGCCCTGGACGGCGTCTATCTCGACCTCGCGCCGGTCGTCCTCGACGCCGGCGCGGAGACCGCTGCCGCCGCGTCCGAACTGCTGCGGCTGTACGAGGAGCGCGGCGTCCCCCGCGAGGAGGCGCGCGGCAACCTCGGCGCCGACCCGCTGGGCCTGTCCGCCCGCACCGGGGACCCCGTGGACACCGAAGCGGCCGTGGAGCTCGCCCACCGCGTCCACGACCGGTACCCGGGACTGCGCGCGCTCACCGTGGACGCGCTGCCCTACCACGAGGCAGGCGCCTCGGCCGCCCAGGAGCTCGGCACCTCGCTCGCGACCGGCGTCGCCTACCTGCGGGCCCTCACCACGGCCGGACTGGAGGCAGGGACCGCCTTCCGGCAGCTGGAGTTCCGCTACGCCGCCACCGCCGACCAGTTCCTCACCGTCGCCAAGATGCGCGCCGCCCGCAGGCTGTGGGCGCGCGTCGCCGAGGTGTCCGGTGCCTCGGGGGACGCGGGCGCAGCCCAGCGCCAGCACGCGGTGACATCGCCGGTGATGATGACCCGCCGCGACCCGTACGTGAACATGCTGCGCACCACGATCGCCTGCCTCGGCGCGGGAGTCGGCGGCGCGGACGCCGTGACCGTGCTGCCCTTCGACCACGAACTGGGCCTGCCGGACGCGTTCGCCCGCCGTATCGCCCGCAACACCTCCTCGATCCTCCTGGAGGAGTCGCACCTCGGCCGGGTCGCCGACCCCGCGGGCGGCTCCTGGTACGTCGAGCGGCTCACCGACGAACTCGCCCACGCCGCCTGGGCGTTCTTCCAGGAGCTGGAGCGTGCGGGCGGTCAGGGCGAGGCCCTGCGCTCCGGCCTGGTCGGCGAACGCATCGCGGCCACCTGGGAGGAGCGCAAGCGCAGGCTCGCCGAGCGCCGTGAACCCGTCACCGGTGTCAGCGAGTTCCCGTTCCTCGCCGAGAAGCCCGTCGCGCGCGAGCCCGCCCCGGAGGTCCCCCGCAGCGAGGGCGGCCTGCCCCGCGTCCGGCGCGACGAGGACTACGAGGCCCTGCGGGCCCGCTCCGACGCGCACCTGGCCGCGACCGGCTCGCGCCCCCGCGTCTTCCTCGCCGCGCTCGGTCCCGCCTCCGCGCACACCGCACGCGCCGCGTTCGCCTCGAACCTGTTCCAGGCGGGCGGCGTCGAGCCGGTCCACGACCCGGTGACGGTCGACGCCGCCACGGCCGCCGACGCCTTCGCGCGCAGCGGCGCCGCCGTCGCCTGCCTCTGCTCCAGCGACGCGCTGTACGAGGAGCAGGCCGAGGAGGTCGCCGAAGCACTCAGGTCCGCCGGTGCCGAGCAGGTGTTCCTGGCCGGCCGGCCGGGCGACCACGCCGGTGTCGACGCCCACGTCTTCGCGGGCTGCGACGCCGTCGGCGTCCTGTCCTCCGTTCTCGACCGCATGGGAGTGGCCCCGTGACGCAGATCCCCGACTTCTCCGAGGTCGCCCTCGGCGAGGGCACCCCGCCCGCCGCGGCCACGGAGGAGCAGTGGCGCGCCGCCGTGAAGGAGTCCACCGGCAGCAGCGCCGACGACCTGCTGTGGGAGACGCCGGAGGGCATCGGCGTCAAGCCGCTCTACACCGGACGCGACCTGGAGGGCCTGGACTTCCTCGGCACCTACCCGGGCGTGGCGCCGTACCTGCGCGGCCCGTACCCGACGATGTACGTCAACCAGCCGTGGACGATCCGCCAGTACGCGGGCTTCTCCACGGCCGAGGAGTCCAACGCCTTCTACCGGCGCAACCTCGCCGCAGGCCAGAAGGGCCTGTCGGTCGCCTTCGACCTGCCCACGCACCGCGGCTACGACAGCGACCACCCGCGCGTGACCGGTGACGTCGGCATGGCCGGCGTCGCCATCGACTCCATCTACGACATGCGGCAGCTCTTCGACGGCATCCCCCTGGACAGGATGACCGTGTCGATGACGATGAACGGCGCCGTGCTGCCCGTACTCGCGCTCTACATCGTGGCGGCCGAGGAGCAGGGCGTACCGCCCGAGAAGCTGGCCGGGACCATCCAGAACGACATCCTCAAGGAGTTCATGGTCCGCAACACCTACATCTACCCGCCTCGGCCCTCGATGCGGATCATCTCCGACATCTTCGCGTACACCTCGCAGCGGATGCCGCGCTACAACTCCATCTCCATCTCCGGCTACCACATCCAGGAAGCCGGTGCGACGGCCGACCTGGAGCTGGCGTACACCCTCGCCGACGGAGTGGAGTACCTGCGCGCCGGGCGCGACGCCGGCCTCGACGTGGACGCCTTCGCACCGCGTCTGTCCTTCTTCTGGGCGATCGGCATGAACTTCTTCATGGAGATCGCCAAGATGCGCGCGGCCCGGCTGCTCTGGGCCAAGCTGGTCAAGCAGTTCGAGCCGAAGAACACCAAGTCGCTTTCGCTGCGCACCCATTCGCAGACCTCCGGCTGGTCGCTCACCGCGCAGGACGTCTTCAACAACGTCACCCGCACCTGCGTGGAGGCCATGGCGGCGACCCAGGGCCACACGCAGTCGCTGCACACCAACGCCCTGGACGAGGCGCTCGCCCTGCCGACCGACTTCTCCGCCCGCATCGCCCGCAACACCCAGCTCGTGCTCCAGCAGGAGTCCGGCACCTGCCGCGTCATCGACCCCTGGGGCGGCAGCGCGTACGTCGAGAAGCTGACGTACGACCTCGCGCGCCGGGCCTGGCAGCACATCCAGGAGGTCGAGGCCGCCGGCGGCATGGCGCAGGCCATCGACGCCGGCATCCCCAAGCTGCGCGTGGAGGAGGCGGCGGCCCGCACCCAGGCCCGTATCGACTCAGGGCGGCAGCCCGTCATCGGGGTCAACAAGTACCGGGTCGAGAACGACGAGCAGATCGACGTCCTCAAGGTCGACAACTCCTCCGTGCGCGCCCAGCAGATCGCCAAGCTGCGGCGGCTGCGCGAGGAGCGCGACGAGGCCGTCTGCCAGGACGCGCTGCGCGCGCTGACCGAGGCGGCCGGACGGGAATCCGGGGCCGGCCCGGAGAGCAATCTCCTCGCGCTCGCCGTGAACGCCGCCCGGGCGAAGGCCACCGTCGGCGAGATCTCCGACGCCCTGGAGAAGGTGTACGGACGGCACGCGGGCCAGATCCGTACGATCTCCGGCGTGTACCGCAACGAGGCAGGAGAGTCCCCTTCCGTGGACCGCACGCGTGCACTGGTCGACCGCTTCGAGGAGGCGGAGGGGCGCCGTCCGCGCATCCTCGTGGCCAAGATGGGCCAGGACGGCCATGACCGCGGCCAGAAGGTGATCGCCTCCGCGTTCGCCGACCTGGGCTTCGACGTGGACGTCGGCCCGCTGTTCCAGACCCCGGCGGAGGTGGCCCGGCAGGCGGTCGAGGCGGACGTGCACGTCGTGGGCGTCTCGTCGCTCGCGGCCGGACATCTCACCCTCGTCCCGGCGCTGCGCGAGCAGCTCGCTGAGGAGGGGCGCGACGACATCATGATCGTCGTGGGTGGGGTGATCCCGCCGCAGGACGTGCCGACCCTGCTGGAGATGGGGGCGACGGCGGTCTTCCCGCCGGGCACGGTCATTCCCGACGCCGCCCACGACCTGGTCGAGCGCCTGGCCGCGGCGCTGGGCCACGACGAGCTGTAGCCGCGGATGGCCAGGGAAGTCGACATCGACGCCTATGCCAAGGGCGTGCTCGACGGGAAGCGGGCGGCCGTCGCCCGCGCCATCACCCTCGTCGAGTCCACCCGGCCCGACCACCGCGCCGCGGCCCAGCGACTGCTGACCGAACTGCTGCCGCACAGCGGCAGCGCACGGCGGATCGGTGTCAGCGGAGTGCCGGGGGTGGGGAAGTCCACCTTCATCGACGCCTTCGGCACGATGCTGACCGGGCTCGGCCACCGGGTGGCGGTGCTGGCCGTCGACCCGTCCTCCACCCGCACCGGCGGCTCCATCCTCGGCGACAAGACGAGGATGGAGCGGCTGGCCGTGGACCCGGCGGCCTTCGTCCGGCCGTCGCCCTCGGCCGGCACGCTCGGCGGAGTGGCCAAGGCGACCCGCGAGTCCATGGTGGTGATGGAGGCCGCCGGCTACGACGTGGTCCTGGTGGAAACCGTGGGCGTCGGCCAGTCCGAGACGGCCGTCGCCGGGATGGTCGACTCCTTCCTGCTGCTCACCCTGGCCCGGACCGGCGACCAGCTCCAGGGCATCAAGAAGGGCGTCCTGGAACTGGCCGACGTCCTCGCGGTCAACAAGGCCGACGGGCCGCACGAGCGCGACGCCCGCGCCGCCGCGCGCGAACTGGCGGGCGCGCTGCGGCTGATGCGTCCCCACGGTCTCAGCTCCGCTGGACCTGGGGATACCCCATCGGCCGATGCCGCCTGGACCCCGCCCGTGCTGAGCTGCAGCGCGCGGGAGTCGAGCGGGCTCGACACCGTGTGGGACCGGCTGGAGCAGCACCGCGCCCTGTTGGACGCGGACGGCCGCCTCGTCGCCAAGCGCCGTGAGCAGCAGGTCGACTGGGCCTGGGCGATGGTGCGGGACGAACTGCTCGGACGCCTGCGTGCCCACCCGACGGTACGGGCCCTCGGCCCCGCCCTCGAACAGCAGGTCCGCGACGGCGAACTGACCGCCACCCTCGCGGCGGAACGCATCCTGGAGGCCTTCGCCCGGGAGGCGTGAACCGGAGTGTGCGCCGCAGGCGTACGCGCCGTCGCGGGGCGCGTACGCCGAGCGCGTCCGCCCTGCCGGGGTGAGCGCCGGCGGTGTGCGGGCCGGGCGGGGTTCGCTTGCGCGGTGGTGCGTCGCATCCTGCCGGGGGCGTGGCCTCCGGCGCGGCGGTGTGCGGCCGGAGGGGATCGGTCCGCCCCTACCCGTCGACGGCCCCGATCCGCCGGTGGCCGTGTCAGCGTGCCAGCGCCAGCATCGCCAGTCGGCGCCAGTTCAGCCGTGGCCGGGCGAGGGGGACCCCGGGCCGGTGGCGGGGGACGCGTACCCGCAGCGCGCCGGGCTTGACGGTGCAGCGCACCGGCACGGGCATCGTCAGGGCCTCCCCGTCCACGCCGACCTGCACCTCCGGCGCGTCGGCCGCCACGACGACCTCGTGGGCGGTGAGGGCCGTGAACCCGGCCGCACGTTCGCCGCGCAACAGCCCGGCGGCCTGGGCGGCGCTGTCCACCGTCACACTCACGACCCCCAGGACGCCCCGGTCGAGGCGGTCCCGGCGCGCGACAGCGGTCCGGTCCCCGGCGCGGTAGGGGTTGTTGCTGACCAGGACCGCCTGCGGGGAGTCGAGCGTCGTCCTCGCGGCCCGCACGGTGAGCCGCGGTCCGGCCCGGTGCGTCAGCACGTCGGGGAACAGTTGAAGGGCGGTGCCGACCTTGTCGTCGCGGTACGCGTCGCTCTGCACGACCAGCGCATAGGCCCCGAACGAGGCGTTGTTGACGAACACCCGGTCGCCGGCCATGCCCAGGTCGACGACGAGTTCGACCCCGTCGGTCAGCGCCTCCAGCGCCCGCGAGGGGTCGTCCCGGTCGAGCCCCAGGTCCAGCGCGAAATGGTTCCGGGTCCCGGCGGGGACCACCACGAACGGCACCCCGTGCTCGGCCGCCACCCCCGCCACCAGCGCCTGCGTACCGTCCCCGCCGGCCACCCCGAGCAGGTCCGCGCCGTCGGCGACCGCCTGCCGGGCCACGGCCGCGACGTCGCTCGGGTGGTCCGGATCCAGTAGGAAGACCTCCGCCCCGGCACGCTCCGCCTTCGCCTTCAGCCCGAAGCGCTCCACCTTCCCGCCGCCCGAACGCGGGTTCATGATCAGGAACGGGCGTGCGGGGCGCTCCGCGGCCGTCGTGGGCTGGGCCTTGCGCCGGGCGTCCAGGGCGAGGGCCTCCCAGCCCGCCCAGGCGGCCACCGCCCCGAGGGCGAGACACAGCACCATGACCCACAGCACCCCCGAACGGACCTGCAGCCAGATGACGGTCAGCGGTGCGGCCAGCGCGAGCAGCACCGCAAGCACCCGCACCGGCCCGCGCCGGGTGAGTGCCCACCACAGGGCCGCCGCCGTCACCACCGTCCCGGCGAGCACCAGCAGCACCATCGCGATGCCGCCGAGCCCGGAGGCCACGAGCAGCACGACGGCCGCGGCGGCCGCGAGGATCGCCAGCCGCGCACACCAGCGCCGGCCCCGGACCGCGCGCGTCCTGCCGTCGTCGTCCATGGCACCTCCGGTCCGTGTCCGTCCTACCGCCATTGCACAACCGCGCAGAGGCGGCCGCCTCTCCTGACGCCGCGAGGCCGTGCGCGCCCGCGGGCCGGTTCCGGACGCTGTCGGTCGTTCCGGGGGCTGTACGTCCCGCCGCCGTTCGCCGGGGCTCGCGCCCGGTTCGAGGGTGCGCCGTTCGTCCCGAGGGCCGTTCCCGCCGGGCCCGTACCGCCGCGACGTCCCCTTCCCCCGACCCCCCGCCGCCTCGTCGACCGGTCGTCAGGGAGCGGGACGCCGCCGGCGCGGCGTCCCGCCCGTCGTTGGCGATCATGGAACGGCGCTGGGACCATGAGGGCTGGCTGACGAACGGACGGCACGGCGGTGGAACCCATGGCCGAGGACGCCCAGCTGCACCCCAGCGGCGACCCGCTGCTGGCCGCGAAGTTCGCGGTACCCGCCGTACCGCCTGCTTTCGTGGCCCGGCAGCGTCTCCTGGACCGGCTCACCGAGGGCGCCCAGGGGCCCCTCACCGTGATCACGGGCCCCGCCGGCGCGGGCAAGACCACCCTCGCCGCCTCCTGGCGCGAGGCGGACCTGGCGCCCGGCCCGGTCGTGTGGCTCTCCGTGGAGAGCGACGACAACGCGCCGGGCGTGTTCTGGGCCTATGTGCTCGGCGCCTTCCGCTACCACCGGGTGCCGCTGCCCGACGGTGTCGGCAGCCCGTCGAGCGCCGACAACGTCGACCACTCGCTGATCGTCCGGCTCGCCTCCGCCCTCACCCAGTTGCCCCAACCGGTCGTGCTCGTCCTCGACGGGCTGGAACACGCGGGCGTCCACGGCGTCGCCGCCGAGCTGGACTTCCTCCTCGCCCATGCCGGGCCGTCCCTCCGGCTGGTACTCATCGGGCGGGTCGATCCCGCGCTGCCCCTCCACCGCTACCGTGCCGAGGCACGGGTCTGCGAGATCCGCCGGTCCGAACTCGCCTTCACCCCGCGCGAGACGGCGCGGCTGCTGCGCTGCCACGGGCTCACGCCCTCCCGGGAAAGCGTCGGCGCCCTCACCGACCGCACCCAGGGCTGGGCCGCCGGGCTGCGGCTGTGCGCCCTGGCCATGCAACGCGCGGAGGACGCCGAGCACTTCGCCCAGTCCTTCGCCGCCTCGCAGAACGCCGTCGCCGACTATCTGACGGCGGAGGTCCTGGCAGCCCAGCCGGCGGCGACCCAGGACCTGCTCATCCGCACCAGCATCCTCTCCCACGTCCACCCGGGACTGGCCGACGCCCTCACCGGACGGGACGACGGCGAGCACATCCTCGGCAGGCTCGTCCGGGACAACGCGTTCGTCGAGCCGATCGGCGACACCTCCTGGTACCGCTGCCACCCGCTGTTCGCCGAAGTGCTCCGGGCCCATCTGCGCAGCCGCAGCCCGGCCCTCGGCGGGCCGCTGCACCGCGAGGCCGCACGATGGCTCGACGGCCACGACAGGCTGACCGACGCGATCGAGCACGCGGCAGCGGCGGACGACTGGCCCTACGCCGCCGGTCTCCTCGTCGACAGGCTCGCCGCCGGGTGCCTCCTCACCGGACCGGACGGCCATCGCCTCGAACGGCTGTTCAGTGCGATGCCGGACGGGCTGCCCGGTACCGCGCCCGCCCTCGCGGCGGCCGTCTGCGCACTGGCCCGTGGGGACACCGCCGCCGGCCGCAAACACCTCGCGGGTGTCCGCCCCGACGGCGACGCCGCACCCGAGAGCCTGCTCACCCGGGCTCTGCTGCAGCTCCTCACCGACGCGGACACCGGCATCGCGCACCCCGGGGCGCGCGTCCCGGCCGGGGGCGCCGACGACGCCGAGCGGGCCGCGGAGGAGCCGGGCGCGGACCACGGCACGCCGGACCCCGACCGCGGGGTGCGGACGCTGATGGACCGGGTGGACCCCGACCTGCTCGCCCGGCACCCGGAGATCGAGGCACTCCGGCGCTACGGCCGCGGCCGCGCCCTCCTGGCCACCGGGCACCGGTCCGAGGCCCGGGAGGCGTTCGCCGCCGCACTCGCCGCGGCCACGGACGAGCGCACCTGGACGGTCCGCTACCACTGCCTCGGCGCGCTGGCCCTCGCCGAGGCCGGCGACGGACTGCTGCGAGAGGCCGAGGCACACGCCCGGGACGGGCTCAAGGCCGCGGAGGAGCACGGCATCCCCGTCGACCGCCGCACGGCACGCTGCCATCTCGCGCTCGCCTCGGTCGCCGCCGACCGCGGCGACCTCACGACCGCCGGCCGGTATCTCGCCGCCGCCCGCACCCACGCGCCCGTCCGTGACGTACCGGCCGCCGCCGAGGCCGCGGTGCTGCGCTCCCGCCTCGAACTCGCCCACGGGCGCGCGGCGGCGGCACTGTCGGCGCTCGACGACGCACCCGTCTCCGCCGACGGTCCCGCCGTCGCCGGGGGAGAGGCGGCGGGCCGCATCGCCCTGGCCCGCTGCTCCGTCCACCTGGTGCGCGGTGATGCGGCGGCCGCGCTCGCCGCGCTGGAGGAGGCACCTCCGGGCGGCCCCGCCCTCACCGTCGCGTCGGCCGCCGCCCGTCTCGTGGCCGGGGACGGCGGACGGGCCCGACGGCTGCTCGCCGAACTCGCCGCCGGAGACCGTGTCCCCCCGGCGGTCGGGGTCCGCGCGCAGCTGATCGAAGCCCAGCTGGCGGCGGTGGAGGGGGACACCGCGAAGGCGGCGACGCTCGTCGCCGGCGCCGTGCGCACCGCGCGGACGCACGGACTGCGCGCCCCGTTCACGGAGTCCGGTCCGTGGCTGCGGCACCTCCTCGCCCGCGCACCCGGACTGGCCGACGCCCGGGTCTGGCTGACGGGACGTTCCGGCGACGCAGAGATGAGGCCCGGTGGCGGCGGCCCGGGTGCCGGGGACACGGCCGCCGGGGCCCCACTGCTCGTCGAGCGGCTCAGCCCCCGGGAGCGGGACGTCCTGCGCTGCGCCGCCGAGATGATGTCGACGGACGAGATCGCGGCCGAGCTGTTCCTGTCCGTCAACACCGTCAAGACGCATCTGAAGAGTGCCTACCGCAAGCTGTCGGTCTCCCGCCGCAGTGAGGCGGTACGCCGAGCCAGGGACGCCGGACTGCTCTGAGGCCGGGCCCGTCGGGCAGGTCATGCGCCGGGTCACCTCGTCCGGGTGATGCGGCCCGGACGCGCACGGCGGGACCATGCGGCAAGAGCCCTCAGCGCACGGGGAAGTGCTCGCATGCGATACGAGTTCCGCATCTCCGGTCATCTGTCACCGGCCGTCGCCGGTGCTTTTCCCGAGCTCGACGAAGTGACGGTGCCGGAGGAGACCGTCCTGTACGGGCCCGTCACCGACGAGGCACATCTGTACGGGCTGCTCGTACGCTTCCAGGACCTCGGTCTCCGTGTGGTGGAGCTGCGCCGGCTGCCCGACTGAGACCGTTGCACGGCCCGCGGGCCGCTCGGCGCGGTTTTCGGCCACGGGAGCCCGGCCCGGTCCCGGCACGCCGCCCGGTCCCCGCGGTCGGGTGCCCGCTCCGCCGGGCGCCGCCGGCGGCGCCCGGCACGGCCCCGACGCCGTCCGGCCCTCGCGGGGGCGAGGCCCGTGCCCGGACCGTCAGCCGGTCCGCTCGCCGTCGGACACGCGTTCCCGGAGCTCCGGATCGCGTCGCGAGGCCCTCTCGTACCAGGATCCGTACCGCTCGCTCAGCAGGACCGACGTCACCCCGTGCGCCAGCACGCTCAGACCCACGGTGACGGCCACGACCCGGCCGGGCAGGGCCGCCTCGGCGCCGTACTCCTTCACCACCAGCAGCGCCAGGACCAGAGACGCCAGTCCCCGCGGCCCGAACCAGCCCACGTACGCCACGGTCGGCCGCCGCAGCCCGGTGCCGGCCAGGGCGAGTGCGACCGGCACCATCCGCACCACGGTGAGGCTGAGCAGCGCGTACACGACGGTCCGCCAGTCCGCGTACTCCAGCGCGGGCCCCAGCAGCACGGCGCCGAACACCAGGAAGCTCATCGCCGCGAGCAGCGCGGCCACGTTCTCGGTGAACTCGTGGCTCCCGGCGAATGCCCGGCTCTCCGCGCCGTCCGGGGAGCCCTGCGCCGGTCCGCCGCGGCGCATCAGTACGGCGAAGGCGATGCCCGCCGCCCAGACGGCGATGAATCCGCTGCCGTCGACGAGCCGCGCGAGCGCGAAGGACGCCAGGACGGTGGCCAGGACCATCAGCTGGTTCCCCTCCCCGCTCACCCACCCGGCGGCACGGGCCCGCCCCAGCAGCAGGGCGGCCGCGACCCCGCAGGCGACCCCGAGCGCCGCGCTGAGCACCAGCGAGCGCCAGAAGACGCCCACGTGGTCCTCCTCGGCGGCGCCGGGCAGAGCCGCGAGCAGCAGGACGAAGACGGGGAGCACGATGCCGTCACCGACGCCGCACTCCGCGTTGAGACCGCTGCGGACCAGTGGCGGCACCCGGGGTGAGGAGAGGGCGGTGCGGCACACCGCCGCGTCGGTGGGCGCGAGGATCGTGGCGATCAGCGCCAGTTCCCACACGGTCAGCCCGGGCAGCAGCGGCCAGGCGAGCAGCCAGCCCGCCGCGATCGTCAGCGGCAGCCCGAGCGCCAGCAGCCGCACGGGCAGGAAGCGTCCTTGGTGCAGCTGGCGTCCGCGCAGACTCATCGCGTCGGTGAACAGGACCAGCGCCAGTGCCGTCTCGACCAGGACCAGCACCGGGCCCGAGCTGTGTTCGAGGCCGAAGAGTCCGAGCCCGGCGGGGCCGATCAGCACCCCGCAGGCGGTGAAGAACAGGGGCGCGGTGACGGCGGTGGCGGCGATGCGCCGCGACACCAGCGCATACCCCGCGGTGACCACCGCCACGGCCACCCCGGTCAGGGCGTTCCCACCGCTCACGGAACCATCACCCACCCCGTCACCAGGCACCACGGACCGGTTCATCGTCGGGTACGGGGCCGTCCCGCCCGGGCACCGACACGGCGCTCGCCCGCCGCCCCGCGTGGTCCGGCCGGGCCGCCGATTCACCCGTGCGGGGTGAGGGAACCGCGCGCCCGCCGCCCCACACTGACGGCGAGCGGACACCCGAGGTCCGACGGGAACGGCAGGAGGACGGAGATGGGCGACACGGTCTACCTCGCTTACGACTATCCGGTTCTGGGCGCGTTCTGGACCGTGATGTGGATCTTCCTCTGGGTCGTGTGGCTGGTGCTGCTCTTCCGTGTCTTCGTGGACATCTTCCGTGACCACGAGATGAGCGGTTGGGCCAAGGCGGCCTGGCTGATCTTCATGCTGCTGATTCCGTTCCTCGGCGTGCTGGTCTACGTGATCGTCCGCGGCAGGGACATGGGCAAGCGCGAGATCAAGCACGCGCAGGAGCAGCAGGAAGCCTTCAACGCGTACATCCGGCAGACCGCCAAGGGTGCCGGCCCGGGGGACGAGCTTGCCCGGCTCTCCGAGCTCAAGGCCAAGGGTGACCTGAGCGAGGAGGAGTTCCAGCGAGCCAAGGACAAGCTCCTGAGTTGAGGACGAGGGGACATCATGACCCAACCGACCACCGGACACTCCAAGAGCTACTTCGCCTGGGCCGGAGGCCTGACGATGTTCGCGGGAGTGGTCCTGATCATCGCCGGATTCCTCGATTTCTTCCGCGGAATCATGGGCATCGCGAACGACGACGTCTTCGTGGCGACGCCCGGCTACGTCTTCCGATTCGACCTCACCGCATGGGGCTGGCTGCATCTGATCTTCGGGATCGTCGCCGTCGCGGCCGGGTTCGCCCTCTTCAAGGGCGCCCTGTGGGCGCGGATCCTCGGCATCGCCCTCGCGGGAGTGCTGCTGGTCGTCAACTTCCTCTCCCTGCCGTACTACCCGCTGTGGTCCCTGGTCGCGATCGCCCTCTACATCGCGATCATCTGGGCCCTGTGCGTGGGACGGTCGCAGGAGGAGAAGATCTGACGCGTCGGGCGGGACCGCGGGCCCTCGGCGGGACCGCGGTCCCGCCCGCGGTGACTCCGCCACGTGTGACCGCGGGGCCCGGGCGTCGTCCAGGCCGGCCGGGCCGTCCTCGGCCCCGGCCGCCGCCCGGTCCCCGGCCTCCCGCGTCCTCGGCGACGTCATCGCCCCCGTTCCGCCGTCGGGGGACGTGCCGGGCAGTGCGTCGGGTGCGTCCGCGGCCCGGTGCCGTGCGCCGCAGGACGGGCGGGATCCCGCGGTCCGGCCGGCCGTACCTGAGGCACCGCCGCGCACTCGGACAGGCGCGCACAGCGCGCGAGAGCGGGGTCCCCGGGCTGCAATGGACGGGTGACCGCCACCCCCGACGACTGCCTCGCACGCAACGAGTGGATCTGCGGCGCCTATCTCTCCACCCGCCGCGAGATCCTCTGGGACGCCACTCTCCAGCACCTCCAGCTGACGTTCGTATCCGTGGCACTGGCACTGCTCCTCGCCGTGCCGCTGGCGGTCGCGGCCCGGCGGTGGCGCTGGACCGCCGGTCCCGTGCTCGGGGTGACGACGATCCTCTACACGATCCCGTCCCTGGCGATGTTCTCGCTGCTGCTCCCGGTGTACGGGCTCTCCGCGTCACTGGTCGTCGCAGGGCTCGTGCTCTACTCCCTCACCCTGCTGGTCCGCAACGTCCTCGCGGGACTCCGCTCCGTCCCCGCGGAGATCCGGCAGGCCGCACGCGGCATGGGCTACGGCCCGGCGCGGCAGCTTCTCGCCGTCGAACTGCCGCTGGCCCTGCCCGCCGCGATGGCCGGGCTGCGGATCGCGACCGTGTCCGCCGTCTCGCTGGTCACCGTCGGCGCGATCGTCGGCTTCGGGGGGCTGGGAAACCTCATCTACTCGGGGATGAACACCTACTTCAAGGCCCAGGTGCTCACGGCCTCGGTGCTCTGCGTGCTCATCGCCGTGGCCGCCGACCTCGTCCTGCTGGGCGTCCAGCGGATGCTCACGCCGTGGACGCGCCCCTCCCGGGGGGCCGCCGTGTGAACACGCTCGGGCAGACCTGGGACTGGCTGACCAGCTCCGCCAACTGGTCGGGCCAGAACGGGGTGTGGCGCCGGCTCGGCCAGCACCTCTACCTCACCTCGGTGTGTCTGGTCGTCAGCTGCGCGATCGCGCTGCCCGTCGCCCTCGTCCTGGGCCACCTCGGCAAGGGCGGCGCCCTCGCCGTCAACATCTCCAACGTGGGCCGGGCCGTGCCGACCTTCGCGGTCCTCGTCCTGCTGCTGCTCAGCCCGATCGGCACGTGGGGCGACTGGCCCACCGTCGTCGCGCTGGTGCTGTTCGCCATGCCGCCGCTGCTGACGAACGCCTACGTCGGTATGCGCGGTGTCGACCGGGACGTCGTACGCGCCGCGCGGGGGATGGGCATGACGGGCAGTCAGACGCTGTTCCGCGTCGAACTCCCGCTCGCGACACCGCTGGTCCTCACCGGCGTACGGATCGCGGCCGTCCAACTCGTGGCCACCGCGACCGTCGCGGCGCTCGCGGGCGGCGGCGGGCTGGGCCGCATCATCACGGCGGGCTTCCATCTCGCCTCCACTCCGCAGGTGGTCGCCGGTGCGGTTCTCGTCGCCGCCCTCGCCCTGGTGGTGGAAGGGGTCTTCGTCGCCGTGGAGCGGTCCGCGCCCGCCCGGGCCAGGGGGAAGTCGCCATGAGACGGCTCCCCGGGCTCCTCGGCGCGTCCCTGCTGGCCCTGGCGGCCGCCTGCACCACGGGCCCGTCCCTGGAGGACCGCGGACGGGTGACGGCCTCGCCCGGGGACGGCAGGCATCTGACGATCGGGTCCGCCGGCTTCACCGAGAGCGATCTGCTGGCGCAGATGTACTCCCTGCTGCTCGAGCACGCCGGCTACCAGACGAAGATCATCTCCGTCACCAACCGGGAGATCTACGAACCCGCCCTGGAGAGCGGCCAGATCGACGTGGTCCCCGAGTACGCCGCCACCTTCGCCGACTGGCTGGGCGCCAGGGCGCACGGCCCCGACGCACCGGCCGTCGGCTCGCCCGACCTCGGCGCCACCATGAACGCACTGCGCCCGCTGGCCCAAGCGCGCGGGCTGAAGGTCCTCGACCCGGGGCGCGCCGTCGACCAGAACGCCTTCGCCGTCACCGAGGAGTTCGCCCGCGCCCACGACCTCCGCACCCTCAGCGACCTCGGAAGGTCCGGGGTCCCCGTGCGCCTCGCCGCCGGGGACGAGTGCGTCCGGCGGCCGTACTGCGCGCCCGGGCTGGAGAAGACGTACGGCATCCGCATCAGCGGCATCGACCCCAAGGGCGTCGGCACCACCCAGGCCAAACAGGCCGTCCGGTCGGGCCGGGACCAGATGGTCCTCACCACCACCACGGACGCCACTCTCGACGACTTCGGCCTGGTGATCCTGAAGGACGACAAGCACCTCCAGAACGCGGACCACATCGTGCCCGTCGTCAACCGGGCGCGGGCCGGCGGCCCCGGGGTCGACAAGGCCCTCGACAAGCTGAACGAGGTCCTGACCACGGAGGACCTCGCCCGGCTCAACGAGCAGGTGGACAGCCGGCGCCGACTGCCCGAGGACGTCGCCCGGCGGTACCTGGAGTCCAAGGGCCTGCTCCCCGAGTGATCCGCGTGCCGCTCCTCTCCAGGGCGGCGCGGGCGGCCGCTCCCCGGGTGGTTCAGGCGTCTGCCACCGAGTCGAAGTCCACCTGGTCCCTGGCCACTCCCCGGGCCTCGGCGTCCACCGAACGGCGCAGTGCCTCGTGGAGTTTCGCCGGGGTCAGCACCCCCACGAAACGGCTCCCGTCCACCACGGCCACCCATCCCGCGTCGTGCTGCAGCATCTCGCTGAACGCCTGCTTCAGCGGCGCCCCCAGCGGCACCCACGCCTCCATCCGGCGCGCCAGATCGCCGACCGTGCCGCGGTCACCGGCCCGGGCCAGGGACTCGGCCGACACCCAGCCGTGCAGATCGCCCCCGGCGTCGAGCACGACCGCCCAGCGCGCGTCCGCCCCCCGCAGCCGGCCGGCCGCGGCGCCGGCCGGCTCGTCCGGACGCGCGATCGGCGGCTGCTCCAGGCCGTCCTCCTCGATCCAGGTCACCGAGAGCCGCTTCAGCCCCCGGTCCGCGCCCACGAACCCGGCCACGTAGTCGGTCGCGGGCGTGCCGAGCACCGCGCCCGGCGTGTCGAACTGCTCGATGCGCCCCTGCCCGTACACGGCGATGCGATCGCCCATCCGCACCGCCTCCTCGATGTCGTGGGTGACGAGCAGCACCGTCTTGCGGACCGTCGCCTGGAGGTTCAGGAACTCGTTCTGCAGCCGCTCCCGCACCACCGGGTCCACCGCGCCGAACGGCTCGTCCATCAGCAGCACCGGAGGGTCCGCCGCCAGCGCCCGGGCTACCCCGACCCGCTGGCGCTGGCCGCCCGAGAGCTGCTCGGGGTAGCGGTCTCCGAAGGTCTTCGGGTCGAGGCCCACCAGATCGAGGAGCTCGGCGGCCCGGTCCCGGGCCCGGCGCCTCTTCCAGCCCAGCAGCGACGGCACGGTCGCGGTGTTGTCGAGGACCGTCCGGTGCGGGAAGAGGCCGACCTGCTGGATGACGTAGCCGATCCGGCGGCGCAGCCGGACCGGGTCGACCCGGGAGATGTCCTCGCCTCCCACCAGGATCCGCCCGGACGTGGGTTCGATCAGCCGGTTGACCATCATCATGGTGGTGGTCTTGCCGCAGCCGGACGGGCCGACGAGCGTGACCAGTTCGCCCTCGGCGACCTCGAAGGACAGCCCGTCCACGGCGGCCGTCCCGTCCGGGTAGACCTTGCCGACCTCCTCGAACCGGATCATGCGTCCACGCTAGGCGCGCCGCGCGCGGTGCGCACACGGGCCGCACCCGGGCCGGCGGCCCCACAGCGGTCGGCGTGCTCAACGGCGTCGCTTCCCGACCCGTCGGGACCCCGGGCGGCTTCCCGGTCGGCTGGTCCTCGGTGCGACCCCCGCCCGCCCGTGTGATGCACTGGGCGGGCGGGGAACGCACCATCAGCGACCACACGGCAGGAGCGCGCAGTGACCAGCTACCGGCAGCCGGGCCTCGTCCTCACGGACCGCCACTTCACCGTTCCCCTCGACCACGCCGACCCCTCGGGGGAGCAGATAGCCCTCTACGGACGTGAGGTCGTCTCCAGCAGCCGGGTGGGAGCGGACCTGCCCTGGCTGGTGTACCTGGAGGGCGGACCCGGCTTCGGGGCGCGGCGCTTCCCCGGCAGGCAGGCCTGGCTGGTACGCGCGGTGCAGGAGTTCCGCGTCCTCCTCCTCGACCAGCGCGGCACCGGACTGTCCTCGCCCGCCAACCGGCAGACCCTGCCCCTGCGCGGCGGCCCCGAGGAGCAGGCCCGCTACCTCTCGCACTTCCGGGCCGACAGCATCGTCCGGGACTGCGAAGCCGTCCGCGCACGGTTGACCGGTGGTGCGCGCTGGACCGTCCTCGGCCAGAGTTTCGGCGGATTCTGCGCCACCCACTACCTCTCGACGGCCCCGGAAGGGCTGAAGGCGGTCCTGATCACCGGCGGCCTGCCCTCGTTGGACGCCGGGGCCGAGGACGTCTACCGCGCCGCGTACCCCCGCGTCCAGCGCAAGAACGACGCCCACTACGCCCGGTACCCGCAGGACGTCGAGCGTGCCCGGCGGATCGCCGAACACCTCGCCGCCCGGCGGACCGTCCTGCCCGGCGGTTACGTCCTCACCCCCGAGGCGTTCCAGTCGCTGGGGATCCAGCTCGGCACCGGCGACGGCGGCCACCAGCTCCACTACCTGCTGGAGAACGCCTTCGTCCGCACGGCCGACGGCGAAGAACTCTCCGACGCCTTCCGGCAGGGCGTCCTCACCGCGCTCTCATACGCGGCCCATCCGCTGTACGCCGTCCTCCACGAGGCCATCTACGCCCAGGGCCAGGCCCCCACGGCCTGGGCGGCCGAGCGGGTGCGCGCCGAGTTCCCGCAGTTCGACGCGGGGAAGGCGCTGGCGGGGGACGGACCGCTGCTCTTCACCGGCGAGTCCGTCCACCCCTGGCACTTCGAGACCGACCCCGCCCTGCGCCCCCTGCGCGCCGCCGCCGAGATCCTGGCCGCCCGCACCGACTGGCCCGCGCTGTACGACACCGAGCGCCTGGCGGCCAACGAGGTCCCGGTCGCCGCGGCCGTCTACCACGACGACATGTACGTCGACACCGCCCACTCCCTCGCGACCGCCCGCGCCATCCGCGGACTGCGCACCTGGGTCACCGACGAGTACGAGCACGACGGCGTGCGGGCGTCCGGCTCCCGTGTGCTCGACCGGCTGCTCGCCCTGGTCCGCGACGAGGTGTGACGAGGCGCCGCGATCCGGCGCCGGCGGGCGGGGACGGCGGCGACTCCCCACCGGCGCCCGTGGATGCCGCCGGGACGCGCGGCCACCGCGGATACGCTGCCCGTATGACCGAACTGACCGAACCTCAGCTCGCGCCCGTACCGGACGACTGGCAGCGGGCTCTCGCCGTCGTCGCCCACCCGGACGACCTCGAGTACGGCTGCGCCGCGGCCGTCGCCGGCTGGACCGACGCGGGCAAGGAGGTGACGTACCTGCTCGCCACCCGGGGCGAGGCCGGGATCGACACCGTCGACCCCGCCGAGTGCGGCCCGCTGCGCGAGCGTGAGCAGCGGGCGAGCGCCGCGGTCGTCGGCGTGAGCGCCGTCGAGTTCCTCGACCACCGGGACGGCGTCATCGAGTACGGCACGGCGCTGCGCCGCGACATCGCGGCCGCGATCCGTCGGCACCGCCCCGAACTGGTCGTCACCCTCAACCACCGCGACACCTGGGGCCCGGCCGTCGGCGGCGCCTGGAACTCGCCGGACCATCGAGCCGTTGGCAGGGCCGTGCTGGACGCCGCCGGTGACGCCGGCAACCGCTGGATCTTCCCCGAACTGCTCACCGAGCACGGCCTCCGGCCCTGGAGCGGCGTCCGGTGGGTGGCGATCGCCGGCTCGTCGACCCCGACCCACGCCGTGGACGCCACGGCCGGACTCGAGCGCTCGGTGCGGTCGCTGCTGCAGCACCGCAGCTACATCGAGGTTCTGACGGACAGGGACCCGGAGGCGTACTGCCGGGAGTTCCTGGTGGGCAACGCGCAGTCGGTGGCGCCCCGGTTCGGCGGGGTGCCGGCGGTGGCCTTCGAACTCTTCGGCCGTTGACGTGCTCCCCGGCCTGGAGTCGGGGATTCCGGCCGGGGTCGTGTGACCCTTCCGGGAGCTTCCTGCTTCACCGCGCTGTGCGGGCACTGCTGCCCGTCTTACCGGCGCTCCACAGGCGTTTGGAGTCTCCGCCCGTCCGGCGGCGACGATTCGGCGTCCTTCGAAGACGATGTTGCGGGCTGCGTTGTGGTCGCGGTGGCGCACTCGGCGCCCGCCCCGGCGACCGGCCACACCGGCTCGTCCCGAGGCGCCGGTCCGGTGTGCCTCGGGACGCCGAGGCGCAGCTCTCCGCCGGGCTGCGGAGGTGCTCTGGGGCGACCGCGGAGCGGCCCGGACCGGCACCCCGACGGGCCGGCGGTGTCCCGGACCGGCCGGGAGGTTCCCGGGACGGCCCCTCATTCCTCCGTGGGCAGCCAGGCGCCGTGCAGCCCGAGCGGGACCCGTACGGGGATCCGCACCCGGGCGACCGGGCCCGAGGCGGGATCCTCCGCGGGGAAGACCAGCAGCCGGGAGGTCCCGTCGGTGCGGTCGGTCGCGAACACCAGCCAGTGGCCCCGGTCGTCGCCCGTCCGACCCGGCGAGGGCGCGAACACCGGCTCGCCGACCGAGTCGTCCCCGGCGAACCACTTCCGCACCCCGCCGTCCGACGGCGCCGAGGTGTCGTACCAGGAGATCCCGTCGTACTCGCCGGGCAGCAGGTCCAGCGTGCCCGACTCCGTGGCGATGGCGATGCGCCGGTGCCGCCTGCCGAGGCTCCGGTCGTCGATGCGCGGGAATTCCAGCCGCGCCTCGTCGAGGACCGTACGCCGCATCGTGCCCGAGGCGGGGTCGAGCACGGCACGCACCAGGGCGCTCCTCGCCTGCTCCGCCCCGGGCTCGCCCGGTCCGAGGCTCAGCCTCGACCACTGCACGTACTCCAGGACCACCTCGGCCCCCGGACCGGGCCCGGCGTCGTAGGCGTTCGCCGTGTGCCAGATCCAGAACGCCTCGTCGTGCGCCCAGCGCACCGGTGAGCCGTCGCGCGGGATGAGCGCGACCCTGGTGCCCCGCTCCGGCCGCCAGGCGAGGAGCGAACCGCCGCGCATGGCCGCCGCGATGTCGAAGAAGGCGGGTGCGAGCACCACCACGAGGTAGCGGTCGGTCAACGCCATGTCGTGGATCATCATCGGTTCGTCGGCGCCCTCGACCGGGGTGGGGCCGCGTCGCACCGCGCCGTCCGGGCCGATCAACGACCAGGTGAGGTAGGGCGGTTCGATGTCGTAGCAGAACACGGCCATTTCGCCCGTGACGGGGTCGATCTTCGGGTGGGCGGTGATCCCGGCCGGCAGGCGTCCGCCGAAGGTCTCCCGCCCCGCGGTGCCCAGCCCGGGTGTGAGCCGGAACGGGCACGCCGACTCGGCGAGCGCCAGGATCCTGCCGGCGTGCCGGACCACGTTGATGTCGGGCAGGTCCTTGAAGGTGTGCGCCAGGTCCGGGCCCACCTCGTCGGGGCCGGGCGTGATCATGGACTCCAGGCCGCCCCACAGCGCGTGACCCGCCTTCTCCTCCGCCCGCAGGGCGGGAGTGCGGACGAAGCGGTTGCGGTAGCGGGCCCTGCCGCCGGACAGCCACACCCCGTGCACCATGCCGTCGCCGTCGATCGGGAAGAGGTACGAACCGATCGGCGAGAAGCGCGGGTTGGGGCCGTTGCGCAGATACACGCCGTCCAGCTCGTCCGGCAGCTCGCCGGACACCTCCAGGTCGGCCGCGTCGACCTCCTCGGTGACGGGCGCGAACAGCCCCGTGAGATGGGGTACCCGGGTCGGGTCGAACGGGGCGGGCGGAGCGGTGTGCGCGGTCATGACGGATCTCCCGGTGGTTCCTCGGGTCTCGGCGACGGTGCTCGTGGTGGCCGGTGGTGTCGGACGGTTCACGCCGTGGCGCTCAGTCGGCATCGCGGCGCGGCTCCGTGGCCCGCTCGCCGTTCGCGTCGAGCTTGAACGCCCGTACGAGCAGGGCTCCGAGGACGATCAGGGCGATGCCCAGCCAGGTCGGCCCGGAGCCGAAGGCGAGCACGACGATCCCCACGGGCACCAGATAGCCGGCGAAGGGCATGAACAGGGCGCCCACGGACGTCGGGCCGCCGCGGGACGGCCTGCCGCCGTGGATGCGCTCCCGTACGACAGGGGGGTACCACTCGGTGAAGCGCAGGGCGACGATGATCGCCCCGATCTGGATGACCCAGTTGGTCCAGATGTTGTCCGGCTGGCGCAGCACGAGGTCACCGATGAGCCCCGCCACCGCCGCCACCAGGAAGGCGAGTCCCCATACGGCGGTGATCACGTAGTTGGTGTGCTGGAAGCCGCGGGTGTTCCACAGCGAGCGGTCCACCCGTTCGCGCGCGTACTGCACGGTGAAGGGCTCGCGGACCGCGATCGAACCGAGGGCGATGGCCACCAGGGCGAAGTTGGAGAGCTCCCCGGAGTACGTCTCCAGCCAGCGCAGCGTACCCACCGAGGCGAAGAGGCCGACGATCGTGAGGGCCGCGAAGAAGACGACGTCGGAGACCTCGAGGATCTTGACCGACGTGCCGGGGCGTCTCAGCCGGTCCACGACGAGGACGAAGACGGCGATCGCCAGGGAGACCCCGACGGCGAACTCGAACCGGCCGGGGCCGACCAGGACCGAGAACATGATCCACGGGAGCATCCCGACGACGGGGTTGTCGAAGAATGCGGCGAGACGGCGCCCCGCCTCGGTGTCAGCGATGGCGTTCATGGACACGCCCTCCGGGAGACGGCCTACTGTCCAGCGTGCTCCCGGACCCGCGGTCCCGCGACGCGGCCGCACGGGCGGGGTGTTCGGCCGTGGGCCGGGACGCCGGTGGCGGCCCGACGGTTGCCGCCGTGCGGCGGGGGCTTCCGGCGGGGCGCAGTGAAGGGCCGGCGGCCGGGGGAGAGCGGAGCAGCCAGGGCCGGGAGCCGGGAGGGCCGGCGGCTGGGCGTCCCGGCCGGAAGCGGCTGTTCCCAGAAGGGCAAGCGACCGCTTAGTATGCGCAGAGCAGTGGTACGCCCTACACACCGCGGAGGCCCGAATGCAGGCATGGCGAGTGCACCGGAACGGCGAGCCGGGCGAGGTGATGCGCCTGGAGGAGACCAGTCGCCCGGAGCCCGGCGAAGGGCAGGTCCTGCTCAGGGTGCGGGCCGCCAACGTGAACTTCCCCGACGCGCTGCTCTGCCGCGGCCACTACCAGGTGACGCCGCCGCTGCCCTTCACCCCCGGGGTGGAGATCTGCGGTGAGACCGAGGACGGCCGCCGCGTCATCGCCACTCCGGCCCTGCCGTACGGAGGGCTCGCCGAGTACGCCGTCGCGGACGAGGTCGCGCTGCTCCCCGCACCCGACGCCCTCGACGACGCCGAGGCCGCGGCACTGCACATCGGCTACCAGACGGGCTGGTTCGGACTGCACCGTCGCGCGAACCTCCAGGAGGGCGAGACGCTGCTCGTGCACGCGGCGTCCGGCGGCGTCGGCAGCGCGGCGGTACAGCTCGGCAAGGCCGCCGGCGCCCGTGTCATCGGCGTCGTCGGCGGACCGGAGAAGGCCGCCGTGGCCCGCGAACTCGGCTGCGACCACGTCATCGACCGGCGTGAGGACGACATCGTCACGGCGGTGAAGGACGCCACCGGCGGCCGTGGTGCCGACGTCGTCTACGACCCGGTCGGCGGCGACGCGTACGCCAAGTCCGCCAAGTGCGTCGCCTTCGAGGGCCGCATCCTCGTCGTGGGCTTCGCGAGCGGCGGCATCCCCAGTCCGGCGCTCAACCACGCGCTGGTGAAGAACTACTCGATCGTCGGACTGCACTGGGGCCTCTACAACCGGAAGGACCCCCGGGCCGTGCTCCGCTGCCACGAGACGCTCACCGACCTGGCGGCCAGGGGGCTGATCAAGCCCCTCGTCAGCGACCGGGTCGCCCTCAAGGACGCCGCCGACGCCGTCCAGCGCGTCGCCGACGGCACCACCACCGGACGCCTCGTCGTCCTCCCGGAAGGAGCGGCCGCATGACCGACGCCGCCGAACTGCGTCTGCGCACCCGCGAGTTCCTCGCGGCGCACCCGCCCGCCACCACCGGGCGGACCGACTTCCTCAGGGCCCGCTTCGACGCCGGCCTGGCCTGGGTGCACTACCCGGCCGGGCTCGGCGGACTCGGCGCGGCCCGCTCGCTGCAGGCCGTCGTCGACGCCGAACTGGAAGCCGCCGGCGCCCCCGACAACGACCCCCGCCGGATCGGCATCGGCCTCGGCATGGCGGCGCCCACGATCCTCGCGTACGGCACCGAGGAGCAGAAGCGGCGGTTCCTGCGCCCGCTCTGGGTCGGCGAGGAGGTCTGGTGCCAGCTGTTCAGCGAACCCGGCGCCGGCTCCGACCTGGCCGCTCTCGGCACCCGCGCCGTCCGGGAGGGCGCCGGCGGCGACTGGGTGGTCAACGGCCAGAAGGTGTGGACCTCCAGCGCGCACCTCGCCCGCTGGGCCATCCTCATCGCCCGCAGCGACCCGGACGCTCCCAAGCACCGGGGCATCACCTACTTCCTCTGCGACATGAGCGACCCGGGCGTCGAGGTCCGGCCGCTGCGCCAGATCACCGGCGAGGCCGAGTTCAACGAGGTCTTCCTCACGGACGTGCGGATCCCCGACGCCCGCCGCCTCGGGCCCGTCGGCGAGGGCTGGAAGGTCGCCCAGACCACCCTCATGAACGAACGCGTCTCCATCGGCGGCATGCGGCTGCCGCGCGAAGGCGGAATGATCGGGCCCGTCGCCCGCACCTGGCGCGACCGCCCGGAGCTGCGCACCCACGACCTCCACCAGCGGCTGCTCACCCTCTGGGTGGAGGCCGAGGTCTCCCGGCTCACCGGCGAACGACTGCGCCAGCAGCTGGCCGCGGGCCGGCCGGGCCCCGAGGGATCGGGCATGAAGCTCGGCTTCGCACGGCTGAACCAGGAGATCAGCGGCCTCGAGGTGGAACTCCGCGGCGGCGAGGGCCTGCTGTACGACGACTGGACCATGCGCCGCCCCGAGCTGGTCGACTTCACCGGACGTGACGCGGGCTACCGCTATCTGCGGTCCAAGGGCAACTCGATCGAGGGCGGCACCAGCGAGGTGCTGCTCAACATCGTCGCCGAACGGGTGCTCGGACTGCCCGCCGAACCCCGCAACGACAAGGACGTCCCCTGGAAGGACCTCGCGCGATGAGCACACAGCCCGACCTCCTCTACTCCGAGACCGAGGACGACCTGCGGGCAGCGGTTCGCTCCCTGCTCACCGGACGGTCCGACCACACGGCCGTCCTCGCCCGCGCCGAGTCGGGATCGCCCTACGACGACGGGCTGTGGCAGTCGCTCGCGGCAGGCATCGGCGCGGCCGGACTCCTCGTGCCCGAGGAACTGGGCGGCCAGGGCGCCGGTCACCGCGAGGCCGCCGTCGTCCTCGAGGAGCTCGGCCGCGCGGTCACCCCCGCGCCCTACCTCACCAGTTCGGTCATCGCCACCGAGACGCTGCTTGCGCTCGGCGCGGCGCGTGACGGTGTCACGGGCCTCCTGAAGGGGCTGGCCGCCGGTCGGACCGTGGCGGTCCTCGCCCTCCCGCTCTCCGACTCCGCCGGGTCCGACCGCCCGAACGGAACGACCGTCACGGGTGTCGCCGACGCCGCAGCCGCCGATGTGCTCCTCGTGCTCAGGGACGACGGCCTCCACGCCGTGGAGCGCGGCGACGCGACGGTCGAACCGCTCACCCCGCTCGACCTCACCCGCCCCCTCGCCTCCGTCACCACCGCGGAAGGATCCGGCACCCGGATCGCGGACGCGGAGCAGGCCCGCGCCGCGGTGCGCCGCGGGCTGCTCGCCGGCGCAGGGCTGCTCGCCTCGGAGCAGTTGGGGATCGCGGAATGGTGCCTGGAGGAGACGGTCCGGTACACGCGTGATCGGTACCAGTTCAACCGGCCCGTGGGCTCGTTCCAGGCACTGAAGCACCGCATGGCGCAACTGTGGGTCGATGTCGCCGGAGCCCGCGCCGCGGCCCGCAACGCGGCGGACGCGCTCGCCACCGGAAGCGCCGAGGTGCCGCTCGCGGTCTCCGTCGCCCAGGCGCACTGCTCCCGAGTGGCGGTGCGCGCCGCCGAGGAGTGCGTCCAGCTCCACGCCGGTATCGGTATGACCTGGGAGCACCCCGCACATCTGTACCTCAAACGTGCCAAGGCCGATGAGATCGCCCTCGGCACCCCGGGCCGTCACAAGGAGGTGCTGGCGGAACTCGTCTCGCTGCCCGGCCCGCAGTGACGCGGCGGGCCCCCGGGGACCGGGGCTGACTGAATTCCGGTCGGCCGGCCTTGGCCTGCCGACGAGGTGAGCACCCCGCGACCCCCGGGGCCTGCCCTGGGGGCCGATGGCACGGATGACGGGACGGCGGGCGCTGTCCGCCGTCCCGTGCTGACGGCATCGACCTTCGCGGTCTTCGCCGCCGCCTCCCCCTTCGACCCGGTCAAGGCGTGCACCGGCACCGCCGGTCTCACCACCTCCCAGGAGAACCCGGACCAGATCCGCCGACCTCGGCGCCGACCAGCCGCTGGTCTCCCGCCGGTGGCACTGGCCCGCCTCGGCGTTCGGCGGCGACCTCGCCGCCCCGGCCCCGGCCTCCTTCATCCCGCTCGTCTCCGGCAACCGGACCCAGAGCTTCACCTGGCGGGGCGACGGGCCCTTCCCGGAAGCCGAGCGAGCCCGGCTGAACTCCATCGTCTCCACCGCCCATGCCGGAGGACAGCGCGTCCGGTTCTGGTCCACCCCCGATGCTCCGGGCGCCGCCCGCGACGCCGTGTGGCACGAACTGCTCGCGGCCCGCGCCGACCACATCAACACCGACGACCTCGCCGGTCTGCGCCGCTTCCTCCTCGCCCACGACGGCTGACCCGCGGCAACGCCAGGGGTCAACAACCGATTTGACGACCACCCGATCGGCGGACACGCCAGTCGGTCGTCCGGCGCCTCCACTCCGCCACACTGGCGCCCGAATGCCGCACAACCCCGGTGCGGCGGAGGGAGACCGGCCATGGCCGTTTCGGTTTCAGTGGTGCTGCTGTTGCTCGTCCTCGCGGTGATCTTCCTCCGCAACGGCGGGCTGAAGCTCTCACACGCCCTCGTGTGCGGCCTGCTCGGGTTCTTCCTCGCGGGTACGAGCATGGCGCCCACCATCCACGACGGGGTCTCCGCGACCGCCGAGGTCGTCGGCAAGCTCAAGCCCTGACGGTTCGGCGCCCCGACGGCGGCCCCGGCGCCCGCGGGCCGGCCCCCGCAGCGGACGACGGCGCCCGGGCCCGGAGCCGGAGGTCCGAGCGCGTACGGCCACGGCCTCCGGACGACAGGACCCCGATTCGGGCGTTCAATGGGTTCATGCACGCCGCGAAAGGCCTGCGGCCGCGCCGTGGCCGCCCGCTCGCCGCATCGGGCCTGGCCGCACTGCTCTTCGCGGCGACGGCCCTCACCTCGGGTGCGGTCGGTCAGGACCCCTCGCCCAGCCCCACCCCGCCGCCGTCCCGAGCCGTACCGAAACCCCCGTCGGACCAGCCGCCGCCGCTGCTCACCCGGGCCGACGTGGACCGCGCCGTGGCCCGGCTCGACGGCGTCGTGCGGGGCATGATGAAGCAGACCGGCGTCCCCGGAGTCGCGGTGGGCGTCGTGCACGAGGACCGCGTGCTGTATCTGAAGGGCTTCGGCCAGCGGCACGTCGGCGAGCCCGCGGCCGTCGACCCCGACACCGTCTTCCAGCTGGCCTCCCTCTCCAAGCCCATCGGCTCGACCGTCGTCGCGGGGGCCGTCGCCGGCAAGGACGCGGACGACCGGGGGGCCGGCTGGGACGAACCCGTCGCCCGCCACCTGCCCGGCTTCGCGCTCAAGGACCCCTGGGTGTCCGGGCATGTCACCGTCACCGACCTCATGTCCCACCGCAGCGGGCTGCCCGACCACGCGGGAGACCTGCTGGAGGACCTGGGTTACGACCAGGCGTACATCCTCGGCCGTCTCCGCGAGGAGCCGCTCGCCCCCTTCCGCGCCTCGTACGCGTACACGAACTTCGGCTTCACCGCCGGTGCGGAGGCCGTCGCCCGCGCGGAGGGCGTCAGTTGGCAGAAGCTCGCCGAGGACACCCTCTTCCGGCCCGCCGGCATGGACTCCACCAGCACCACGTTCGCCGACTACGAGAAGGCCGCGAACAAGGCGGTGGCCCACGTGCCCGGGCCCGACGGCACCTGGCAGGCCAAGTACGTCCGGAACGCGGACGCCCAGGCGCCCGCCGGAGGCGTCAGCTCCACCGCGGCCGACATGATGCGATGGCTGCGGCTCCAACTCGCCGGAGGCAGGCTCGACGGCAGACAGCTCATCGACGCGGCGAGCCTGCGGCACACCCATCTGCCCGAGATCGTCTCCCAGCCGCCGACGGCCCCCGCGGGCCGCACCGGCTTCTACGGGCTGGGCTGGAACGTGAACTACGACAACCAGGCCAGGCTGCGGCTCAGCCACTCCGGTGCCTTCGAGCTCGGCGCCAACACCAACGTGACCATGCTGCCCGGTGAGCGGCTCGGCATCGTCGTGCTCACCAACGGCAAGCCCGTGGGACTGGCCGACGCCGTCGCCGAGGACTTCTTCGACACCGCCCAGTACGGCAAACCCACTCGCGACTGGCTCGCCCTGTTCGCAGCGCTGTACACGGAGATGGACGACGCCGGTGTGTCGCCGACGGACTACGCCGAACCGCCCGCCGCCGCCAAGGCCGCCCGGCCCGACGGCGCCTACACGGGGACGTACGGCAACGCCTACTACGGCAAGGCCGTCGTCACCACCGGTCCGGACGGTCTCGTGCTCGAACTCGGCCCGGAGCCGAAGCGTTTCCCGCTGCGCCACTACGACGGCGACACCTTCAGCTTCGAGACGACCGGCGAGAACGCCGTGGGGCCGACGGGCGTCACCTTCTCCTTCGGAGAAGGCGGCACGGCGGCGCGGACGCTGCGCGTCGAGTACCTCGACGAGACGGGCCTGGGCACCTTCACGCGCCGCTGAACCGGCCCTCCGGCCGGCACCCCCCGTACGCGACCGCGGAGGACTGCCGGTTCCCGGCGCGCGCGGACGCCCGGCACCGGTGCGGGTGCCGGGCGTCCGGCCGCGCGTCAGGTGAACGTCGGCATCTCGCCCTCGGTCGTGGTGGTGTCGATGACGGCGAACGGCGCGCCCTGGGGGTCGATCACGGCCGCGAAGCGGCCGAAGGGCATCGACATCGGCCCGAACACCACCCTGCCGCCCAGTTCCCGGACCTTCGCCACCGCGGCGTCGCAGTCCGCGACGGTCCAGTAGACCTGGACGTAGGAGGGCACCTCGGGCGGGAACTCCTCGTCCGTCATCCTCATCCGTCCGAGGACGGGATCGCTGCCCAGGTCGAACACCTTGAAGTCCATCCCGGGGTCCGCGACGGCCTTCACGCCGTAGCCGAAGACCGCGGGGAAGAACGCGTCCGACTTCCCGGGCTCACGGGTGAAGACCTCCGCCCAGCAGAAGGAGCCGGGGACGTTCGTCGCCTCGAAGCCCTTGTGCGTACCCGGTTGCCAGACGCCGAAGGCGACACCGCTCGGGTCCTGCGCGAGGCACATCGTCCCGAAGTCGCCGACCTGCATCGGCTCCATGAGCACGGTGCCGCCGTTCTGCCGGATCTTCCCGGCGGTGGCGGCGGCGTCCGGGGACGCCAGATAGAGGCACCACCGGGAGTGCCCCTCCTGCCCGGGCATGGGCGGCACCACCGCGGCGACGGCCTTGCCGTCCGCGTACGCCTGCGTGTAGTTGCCGTACTCCGACGACGACTCGCCGAACGTCCAGCCCAGGACCTCGCCGTAGAAGGCCTTGGCCCCCTCCAGGTCGGAGAACATCGCGTCGGCCCAGATCGGTGTGCCTTCGGGTGCGTCTGCCATGACGGTGACTCTCTTCTGTGCGGACTTCTGTGCGGATCGTGAGGCTCAAAGGCTCCCCCGCCGGCCACGCTAACCACCGCCGCGCCGTCCCGCGCGGTGGCGCGGCGGGGCATCGACGCACGAGCCCCCCGGGTGTCGCCGGTCCGGGGGAGCCCCGCCCCGACACGTGGCCCGCCCTCTCCCCGCCGCACCGGGGCGTCGCGGACCGGGCCGGGGGGATCAGGTGCCGAGCATCCGGGAGCGGATCAGGAACCGCACACCCTCGGGGGCCTCCAGCGAGAACCCGCTGCCTCGCCCCTCGACGACGTCGACGATCAGACGCGTGTGGCGCCACGCCTCGTACTGGCTCACCGACATCCAGAAGGGCACCGGCGCGTCGACGCCCTCGACCACGAGCTCGGCGAGCAGCACGTCCGAGCCGCCGGTGCGGAACTCGCCCGCCGGGTAGCACATGGGGGCGCTGCCGTCGCAGCAGCCTCCCGACTGGTGGAACATCAAGGGCCCGTGGGCCGCGGTCAGCCGACGTACGAGGCCGGCCGCGGCCGGCGTGAGCTCCACGGGCGCGAGCGCACCCGTCCCGGCGCTCATGACGCGGGATCCGGGGGCCGAGGTGCCCACCCGCGCACCGGCCGCTCCGTATGACGCTGATACACGTTCCGCCCCTTCCCCGCCGCGGTACGTGGGCGCGGCGTGGTGGCCGAGTCAACCCCCGGCGACGTTGCGACGGGGTTGCGCCGGGGCCGACACGGCGGACCCGTCATGTCGCCCGGTGACCGCGCGTCCTGTGCGATCACGTGGTGTCCGTGCCGCTCGTCCCCGCGCGTCATGCGGTGCCCGGACCGCGCGCAGGGCGTCGATCAGCTCCCGTTCCCGCGCGGCGCCGAGGCCGGTGCGGCGCTCCCGGTCGAGGCCCGTCTCCGCACCCGGGCCGGCAGGTGCGCCGGCACCTCCTGCCGCGGCCGGTGACGCGGACCCGCGTCGACCACGAGAGGCGCTCCGGGATGTTCAGCCGTCCCGGCCCGCCAGCCGCTCCAACAGCCCCGGCACGTCGGCGAAGGAGTCCAGGACGTGGTCCGGCGTCCCCGACGCGTCCCGGTGGGTCTCGGGCCGGTACTTGCCCGTTCTGACCAGGACCCCGGTGAGGCCCTGGCGCTGTGCCGCGAGGACGTCGGACTCGATGTCGTCGCCCACCATGAGCGTCCCGGCGGGATCGGCGCCGAGACGGGTCAGTGCCGTGGCGAAGAATGCCCCCGACGGCTTGCCGATCACCTCGGCCTCCGTGCCGGCCGCCCGTTCCAGGCCGGCCAGGAACGCGCCCGAGTCGAGCTGGAGTCCCGCGTCGGTCCGCCAGTACAGATTGCGGTGCATGGCGACCAGGCGTGCGCCGCGCTGGAGATGGGCGAACGCGCGGTTCAGTGCCGCGTAGCCGAACTCGGGCCCCGCGCCGCCGACGACGACCACGTCCGCCGGGGTGTCGTCCTCCGGGCCCACGACGGTGACCCCTTCGAGGTCCTCGGCGATGTCACCGCTGTTGAGCAGCAGGCATCGCGCCCCGGGGAACCGCGCGGCGAGATGGGCGGCGGTCGCGGCGGGCGCGGTGAGGACGTCGTCCGCGGTCACCGGGAAGCCGGCCCCGGCCAGTGCGGCGGCGACGGATTCGCGGGTGTGCGACGTGGTGTTGGTGACCAGTGCCAGCGGGACGCGCCGCTCCCGCAGGCGCTCCATGGCCTCGACCGCCCCCGGCAGGGGCTTCCAGGAGAGGGTGAGGACACCGTCGATGTCGATCAGTACCGCGTCGGCCCGTCGCATGGTTCCGACCGTACCCACCGGCGGGCCCCGGGGCACATGGGGCCGCGGTGCGAGTCCGGCTCGGGGGTACGGGCTCGCACCGCGGCGTTCTGGACGCCGCCGCTCAGGAGGCGGCGGGTTCGAGCACGACCGGCAGTTCCGTGAGGCCGCGGAAGGCCGGGAACGGCACCTCCATCCACGCCGGCCCGGTCTGCGGATCGGCCAGTGCGATCCTCGGGAACCGGCCGAACAGGCCGTTCAGCGCCAACTGCGTCTCCAGCCGTGCCAGCGGCGCTCCCAGGCAGTAGTGGCCGCCGTGCCCGAAGCCGATATGCGCGGCGGTGCCCTGGCGGTGCACGTCGAACTCGTCCGGGTTCTCGAACTTCAGCGGGTCGCGGTTGGCCGAGAGCAGCGAGATCTGCACCAGGGCGCCCTTGGGGATCCGGGTGCCGCCGATCTCCATGTCCTCGGTCGCGTACCGGAACGTCGCGCTTTCGACCGAGCCGTCGAAGCGGACCAGTTCCTCCACCGCCGGGCCCGTCAGCTGCGGGTCCGCCTGCACGGCGCGGAGCTGTGCCGGGTTGGCGAGGAAGTGGTACACGGCGTTGCCGATGAGGTACGCGGTCGTCTTGTGGCCCGCGAACATCAGCAGGAAGGCCGTGGAGACCAGTTCGTTGCCGGTCAGCCCGCCCTCCTGGTCCTGGGTCGCGGCGAGCGCGCTGAGCAGGTCGTCACCCGGCCGGTCGCGCTTGCGCGCGATGAGCTCGGTGAAGTAGGCGTGGAGGTTCTCCTCCGCCTGCTGCTGGGCCCGCTTGAACTCCTCGCCGAAGCCCGTCTGGGCCACCGTCGTCGACAGCTCCTGCATCAGCGACCGCTCCTCCGGCGGTACGCCGAGCAGCTCGCAGATCACCGTGATCGGCACCGGGAAGGCGAACGCCGGAAGCAGGTCGAACGGCTCCCCGGTCGGGCATGCGTCGAGCAGCCGGTCCACGATCTCCTGGATCTTCGGCCGCAGGGCCTCGACCCGGCGCGGGGTGAACTCGGAGTTGACGAGTTTGCGCAGCCGGGTGTGCTTGGGCGCGTCGGAGTTGAGCATGTTGTCGTCCAGTGCCACCGACGAGTCGCCGAAGATCCTCCGGTACGCGTCCATGGCCCCGTACATGTCCTTGCTCAGCCGGGGGTCCGACAGTGCCGCGCGCGCGTCCTCGTACCGGGTGATCAGGTACGTCTCGATGCCGTGCGGCGGCGTCATCGGGCAGACGGGAGTGGTGTCCCGGAGGTGCGCGTACACCGGGTGCGGGTTCCGCCGGAACTCCGCGGTGCACCGCTCGGCTGCGGCGACGGGGTCGTGCGTCGTGGTCACGGACGGCTCCTGAGGTCGAAGAGGGCCTCGGCGTTGCCGCCGAGGATGCGCTGCTGGTCCGCCTTTTGGACGGGCAGCTTCTCGATCATGCGGACGAGGTCCTCGAGCGGCACGGACAGCGGCGGCGAGTCGGTGCCGAAAAGCATCCGCTCGGGCCCCAGGACCTCCGCGTTGAGGTTCAGGTGCGCCGGGCTGAACGGGCTGGTGTCGACGTACATGCGCTGCAGCGCGGCACCCGGGTCGGGCGACGCCGGGACGGTCGGCCCGGGGCCCCCCGCCGGCCGGCCGGCCGAGGGCCTTCCGGCCCCCTTCCGGCCGGCCTCCGGCGGGGCGGAGGGCGGCGCGCCCCCGCCCCAGTGCCGGGGGCGCGCCGCCATCTGGAGGCGCTCGGGCAGCAGTGCCATGGCACCGCCGCCGGTCGCGCCGATCAGTCGCAGACCGGGGTACTTGTCCAGCCACCCCGCGAAAGCGATCATGGCCATGCCCATGGTGACGTCGCCGAAACGGCCGATCTGCTCGACGAAGGCGATGTTCTCCACCCGCTCCGTGCCGACCGGTTCCGCCGGTGCGTGCACCATGACGGGCACTCCTGCCTCGGCGGCCAGCGCGAAGAAGGAGTCCGCCCGCGGCGAGCAGAGCAGCTCGCCGTGCACGCTGGAAGTGGTGATCAGACCGACGAAGGCGGGGTCCGCCAGCGTCTCCCGCACCCCTTCCAGATGGTCGTCGTCCCCGAACGGGTTCGCGTAGACGTACCCGCGCAACTGGTCCGGGAACGTGGTGATCAGGCCCGACATCCACGCGTGGAAGCCACGCAGCCGGTCGCGCGGTTGCTTGTAGTTGTCCACGCCCGGGACCCGTGCCATCGCCCCGGCGCCGACGGGGCTGCCGATGATGGTGAGGTCGATTCCGGCCTGGGCCCGGGCGGCGAGCATTCCGTCCACGTCGGTCAGGCTGGGGGGCATGGGGAAGCGTTCGGCCGCCTCCGGCGGGGACAGGTGTCCGTGGATGTCGATGATCATTTGTCGGTTCCCGGTTTCCGTGTGAGGGCGCGGGTGACCGCGGCGCAGTCCTCGTCACCGAACCCCTGCTCGATGGCGCGGACATGGGTCTCCGCGGCCGCCGCGGTGAGCGGCAGGCTCAGGCCGGAAGCTGCGGCCTGCTCCGTTGCGAGCATGAGGTCCTTGGCCATCAGCCGCAGCCGGAAGTCCGGCTCCTCGAAGCGGCCCGAGGCAAGGCGCCGGGACTTGAACGACATGACCGGCGACGCGAAGCCGCTGCCCGCAATCGTGCGCAGGACCTGCTTCCGGTCGAGTCCGGAGGCGGCCGCCAGCTCGGCGGCCTCGGCCATCGCCTGCACCTCTATGCCCATCAGCAGGTTGAGGAGCAGCTTCATCCGCATGCCGGAACCGAGTGCGCCCAGATGGACGACCTCCTTGGCCAGCATCTCCAGCAGCGGACGGCCGGCGGTGAAGACCCGCTCCTCGCCGCCGACGAACAGGCGCAGCTCGCCGTCGCGGGCGTGGTCGCGGTTGCCGAGCATGCCGACGTCCAGGACGGAGGGTGCGTCACCGGCGAGCCGGACGACCTCCTCGGGAGCGACGGTGCTGGCGCAGATCAGGGCTCCGGGATAGCCGTCCCGTGCCAGGATCCCGTCCGGACCGCGCAGTACGGTCCGCAGGGCGTCGCCGTCGGCGACGGTGCAGATGGCGGCACTCGTGCCCTCGACAGCCTCGCTCGGGCGGGACGCGGCGAAGGCGCCCGCTCTGGCGAGGGACTCGGCACGCTCCGGGGTGCGGTTCCACACCCGCACCTGTATGCCTTGATCGAGGAGGCGCGAGGCCAGGCCGCTGCCCATGGTGCCGAGACCGAGGACGGCGACGGGGCCGTTCGTGGCGTATGTCATGACGTCTCCTTCACGGTCTCCTTGACGACCCGGAACCTCAGGGACTGCGTCGAGTCGACCCATTCGCGGAGCGGGGCCACCAGCGCACGGTGGTCCTCGCTCTGCTGCCAGGCGAAGAAGTGTTCGGGAGTCTCCCACTCGCTGGTGATCACCCACTGGCGGGAGTCGTCGACGGGCTCACCGAGCCGCTCGACGATGTGGCCGGGAGTACCGGCGACGGACTTCCGGAGCTTGTCGTACATCTCCAGGAATCCCTCTTCGCCGCCCTCGATGACCCGGACCGCGAAAACCACGGACAGCCTGTCGTTCTGTCGGCTGTTCTGCACAGTGCCCATGTCTCCTCCTGATGGTGAGAACCGGCGGGACACGCTTTCCAAGGACTCATGGCCCGTGGGGGGCTGCAACTCCGAATGGCGGACACCCCAATGGCCGCAGGGGTTCTCGCTCCGTGATTAGTCCATGCGGGTGAGTGACCAAAGGGCCCCGGACGTGGGGTTCGAGGGTGCTCCGGAACCCTGTGAACCGGGTTCTGTTCCCCCTTTGACGACCTGTCGCCACAGGGGTGGGCGGCCTGCCCGCCGTTCGGCCGTACGAAAGACGTCCGATGGGCCAATGCCCGGGTCGGGCGTCCCCGGTGGGGACGGGTCGGGCGGGACGCCCGCGCCGGATGGGAGCGGCCGTCCGCTCGGACGCCCGTGCGGGATCTCAGCGGGCCGGCCGCCCGGGCGCCGTCACCCGCGGGTGGTCGCGGACGGCACGGGCGTCACCACTGCTCGCCGGAACGCTCCCGTACCGACGGCTCGGCCGGGCCGGTGCGCCCGAACCACCGGCCGCCCGGGCCCGGTTCCCTGGCCAGCCGGAGCGTCGGTGCCGTCAGCCGCGCGGCCTGTCGGTCGAGATGGAGGAGGTACTCGTACACCCACCAGGACCGGCATGTGCGGGGCATGACCCCGGACAGCGTGACGCGGTCGTCCGACGGCCCGCTCGCCGGGTTCCGCACGTCAGCCCGCTCCAGCCGGTCCCCGAGCCGGGTGTAGAAGGTGGCGAGCCGCGACGCGAGGTCGCCGAGCCGGAAGCGGTCCGGGTCCTTGTCCAGCACGACCTGCGACTGCCGGGCGAGGCCGCTCGTCGTCATCCGCAGCCAGACGGCCGAGGAGGACAGGAAGCACAGGTCCGTCCGCTCCATTCCGCTGGAGGCGGGCTCGGCCAGGAAACCGCGCAGGGAGTCGTGCATGTGGCGGGTCGCGGGCGACGACGAGGTCAGACGCACCGATGGACGGGTGGTGACGAATCCCAGCGCCCAACCGGTGGACGCGGTCAGGTCCCGGCCGCCCAGCCGGAACACCTCGGCCATGTTGCTCCGCAGGACTCCCGCGGCGCCGCGGGGCCACATCAGTGCCCCGACGAGCAGGCTGACCGCTGCCCCGACGGCCACGTCCTGCAGCCGGACGAGCCCCAACTGCCAGCCCGAGGGGGAGAGGAGTGTGTAGAGGCAGAGGACGACCACGGTGAACGCCGCCTGGCCGACCGCGTCGGGCAGCGTGCCGGGGCTGAACGCGGCGAGCCACACGACGAAGGGGAACACCGCCCACATGACGGCCGAATCGCCGCCCGCGAGGCCGATCAGGACGCCGCCCACGACGACACCCGCGACCGTCCCCAGCAGGGCGACCACGGCCCGCGACCCGGTGGACGCGACGCTCGTGCGCAGCACCGCGAGCACGCCGAGCAGTGCCCAGAAGCCCCGGTCGAGCCCCGCCAGGTGGACGACGACGATGGTCAGCGCCATGGCGACCGCCGAGCGCAGCGCGTTGACGAACCAGATCGAGTCGATGGTGGCCGAGTCCCGCCAGGCCGTGACGACGCTGCTGTGGCGCGCCCGGCCGGCCAGGTGCCGCAGCGACGACCGGCACGGGGCGACGGCCCGGCGCCAGGCGATGTGCGGCCGGTAGGAGGGGGGCCGGCGCGCCGCCCGCAGGGTCTCCACCGCGGTGGTCGCCGCCGCTTCACCGATGTTGGCGGTGTAGAAGGCGTGGGAGACGAACGTCCCGGACGGCGGGGACTCGTGGTCCATGCAGTCCACCCGCGTCCCGTACGCCGCCAGGAGCCGCTGGACCCGCGTCGCGTCGGGCTCCGGGCCCTCGTCGTCGAGGAAGTCCGCGGTCCGGCACAGCAGTTCCGCGGACGTCTCCAGGAGTTCGGTCTCTGGCCTGTCCGCCCTGCTCAGACCTCCCACGCACCGGTTGGCTGCCTCGCCGATCAGCCCCTTGGCCCAGAGGAGTGCCCCGACCACGTCCGTCAGCGACCGGTCGGCGGACCTGGTGCCGCTCGGCTGGTGCATCCCGGAGGTGAACTCCGTGAGCATCGTGCCTACGGCCTTCTCCGAGGACCGTGCCTCGTCCGGTCCCGCCGTGCCGTCCAGCAGCGCCGACAGATGGCCGCCGAGCGCCCGCGCCGTGCGCGAGACCGCCGAACGGAAGGAGTCCTCGCCCGCGGGGGCCCTCAGCAGCAGCGTGGCGACCCCTCCGGCCGCGACCCCGAGGCACCAGCCGCCGACGCGCATGGGCAGTTCGGACAGCGGCGCCGGGGTGGAGGCCGCCAGCACATATCCCAGCAGCGCGGCCGTCGCGCCCGACCCCCCGTGCGGGCCCTCGATCGCGCAGTAGTAGGCGAGGAAGGCCACGGGAAGCGTCACCAGCACGGCGGAGGGCAGGCTCAGCGACGCCAGGCAGCCTGCGGCCACCATCAGTCCCCCGACCGCGAGCAGCAGGGCGAAGGCCAGGGCCCCGGTGTTCCGGGAGCCCCCGAAGGACGCGATGACGAGGGAGGCGAACGCCCCGAATGCCGCGAAGCCCGCCAGCGCCGGGTCGCCCACGACCAGCAGACCGAGGGCGAGCACCGCGGGCAGCACGACGGCGGCGCGGCAGCCGCGGAGGACAGCGTGCGCGGGGAACCGGGCGCGCGGGCCCGTCCGGTGAGGCTCCTCCGGCGGTTCCCCGGCGGTGGGCGTGACTGGATGTGCCATCGGACTCCTCCGCGTCACACAAGGAGGCGGCTCGGGCTCGGCCCGACGACACTCAGTCTGCGCTCCCGCCGGGGCTTCCGCCTGTGCTCACCCAGGCGTTCCCGTGCGGGCGGGGCCCTTCTCCGTCAGGGCCCGTACGTCCGCGCGGCCGGTGCCGGCCCGTAGGTCCGCGCGAGCGCCCACGGAGCCCATCCCCGGCAGGCGCCCGCACCGTGGGAACGCCCGGCGGAGACGCCGGCCCGGTGGGCGCCCGCACGACCGCGGGCGCATCATGAAGAGATGGCTAAGGCGACGATCCTGACCGTCGACGACGATCCAGGAGTCTCCCGGGCCATCGCCCGTGATCTGCGGCGCCACTACGGCGACCGCTTCCGCGTGCTGCGCGCCACCTCGGGCGACGAGGGTCTCGAAGCCCTGCGCGAGGTCAGGCTGCGGGGCGAGGCGGTCGCCGTGATGATCGCCGACTACCGCATGCCCACCATGAACGGCGTCCAGTTCCTGGAGGCCGCCATGGACCTGTTCCCCCGGGCGCGGCGGGTGCTGCTCACCGCGTACGCGGACACGGGCGCGGCGATCGACGCGATCAACGTCGTCGATCTCGACCACTATCTGCTCAAGCCCTGGAGCCCGCCGGAGGAGAACCTCTACCCCGTGCTGGACACCCTGGTCGACATCTGGGGCGCGGCATCCGACCCGGAGACGCCCGAGACGAGGCTGGTGGGCCATCGCTGGTCCGCCCCCTCCTTCGCCGTGAGGGAGTTCCTCGCGCGCAACCTCGTGCCGTACCGGTGGATAGCCGCCGACGAACCCGAGGGCGCCCAGCTGCTCGAGGCGGCCGGGCTCACACCGGCGGACGTCCCCCTCGTCGTCACCGCGGAGGGCAAGGTCCTGCACGCCCCCACGGGGGCGGAACTCGCCGCCCACGTCGGCCTGCGCACCAGCCCCGCGGCCGACTTCTACGACGTCGTCGTCATCGGCGCCGGCCCGGCCGGGCTGGGCGCCGCCGTCTACGCCGCCTCCGAGGGGCTGCGCACGGTGCTCGTCGAGCGCAGCGCCACCGGCGGCCAGGCGGGGCAGAGCAGCCGGATCGAGAACTACCTGGGCTTCCCCGACGGGGTCACCGGCGCGCAGCTCACCGACCGTGCGCGGAGGCAGGCGGCCCGGTTCGGCGCCGAGATACTCAGCGCCACCGAGGTGGTGGCCCTGGAGGCCGCCGGGTCCGGACGCGTCCTGCGGTTCGCGGACGGCACCTCGGTCGGCGCGCACACCGTCGTCCTCGCCACGGGGGTCACCTACCGGCGTCTCGCCGGCGCACAGCTCGACGGCTTCTGCGGCGCGGGCGTCTTCTACGGCTCGGCGGCCTTCGAGGCGGCCGGCTGCCGCGGTGACGACGTGTACATCGTCGGCGGCGCCAACTCCGCCGGGCAGGCGGCGGTGTACTTCTCGCGTTTCGCCGCGAGGGTCCATGTGCTGCTGCGCGGCCCGGACCTGACCCACTCCATGTCCGCCTATCTGATCCAGCAGATCGAGGCCGTGCCCAACATCGAGATCCATCCGTGCACCGAGGTGGCCACCGGGGACGGGGAGGGCCATCTGGAGCGGCTGACCCTGCGGGACAACCGCACCGGGGCCCGCACGGAGGTCGACGCCACCTGGCTGTTCGTGTTCATCGGGGCCGAGCCGCAGACGCAGTGGCTGGACGGACTGATCGCCCGTGACGACCGCGGATTCGTCCTGACCGGCCCCGACCTCCCCGAGGCGGGCGGACGGTCGCCCCGCTGGCCGCTGGTGCGGGCGCCGTACCACCTCGAGACCAGCGTGCCCGGGGTGTTCGCGGCGGGGGACGTCCGCGCCGAGTCGGTCAAGCGGGTGGCGTCCGCGGTCGGCGAGGGGGCGATGGCCGTCACGCTCGTGCACCGCTATCTGGAGGCCCAATGACCGCCTCGGTCTCGCGGGAGGTGCTCACCCCGGACGAGCTGCGCACCCTGTTCCTCTTCGAGGCGCTCGACGACGACCAGCTGGCCTGGCTGTCCGAGCGCGGGCGCGTGGAGGTGCGCGAGGCGGGAACGCCCGTGTACGCCCAGGGCGAGGGCGCGACCTGCTTCTTCGTGCTTCTCGCCGGCACCGTCGCGATCAGCCGCCAGCTCCACGGCGACGAGATCGAACTCAGCCGCAGCGGACAGCGCGGCGCCTACGGCGGGGCCACCCAGGCCTACCTCGGCGACCGCGTGGACCAGGTGTACTCGAACACGATGCGTGCGGTGACCGACGTGGAGTTGTTCGTCCTGCCCGCGTCCGAGTTCGCCACGGCCATCCGTACCTGGTTCCCCATGGCCCTGCATCTGCTCGAAGGACTGTTCCTCGGGCTCCGGGCCAGCGACATCATCGTCGGCGAACGCGAGCGGCTGGTCGCCCTCGGCTCGCTGACCGCCGGCCTGACCCACGAGCTCAACAACCCCGCCGCGGCGGCGGCCCGCGCCACCGACACCCTGCGTGACCGGGTGACCCGCATGCGGCACAAGCTGGCGCTGATCGCCGACGGCCGCGTCGACGGCAAGCGCCTCCACGAGTTGGTGGAGATGCAGGACGCCGCGGTGCGGCGGGCCCGGGACGCCCGCCGGCTCACGGCGATCGAGGCGGCCGACGCCGAGGACGAACTGGGCGACTGGCTCGCGGAGGCAGGGCTGGAGAACGCCTGGGACATCGCCCCCACCCTCGTCTCCGGCGGCATCGACGCCGATTGGCTCGCCGACGCCACCGCGGAACTGTCCGACGAGAACCGTCGGGCTGCGGTGGCCTGGCTGAACTACACCGTCGACACCGAGATGCTGATGGGCGAGATCGAGGACGCGGTCCGCCGCGTCTCCGGACTGGTCGACGCGGCACGGCAGTACTCCCAGCTCGACCGCGCCGCCCAACAGCCCGTCGACGTCCACGAACTCCTCGACGCCACCCTGGTGATGCTCAAGGCCAAGATCCCCGCCGGGGTGCGGGTGGAGAAGGAGTACGCCGGGGACATGCCGCTCGTCCCCGCGTACGGCGCGGAGCTCAACCAGGTGTGGACGAACCTCATCGACAACGCCCTCTCCGCGATGGACGGCGACGGCACTCTCACCCTCGCCACCTGGCACGAGGACGGCAAGGCGTACATCGAGGTACGGGACACGGGCACGGGCATCGATCCCGAAATCCGCCCCCGCATCTTCGAACCGTTCTTCTCCACGAAACCGGTCGGCGAGGGGACGGGCCTCGGACTCGACATCTCCTACCGGATCGTGGTCGACAAGCACGGCGGTGACATCCGCGTCGCCTCGCACCCGGGCGACACGCGGTTCCGGGTCTGCCTGCCCCTCGTCCGGCCCTCCGGGGACGAACCGCTCTGACACACCCCGGTCCGGCGCTTCGGAGGGCGTCGGGGCGCGTTCGCCCGTGACCGGCGATCACCCTCACGCGGGGTGAGTCCGGGGGGCCCGTCGAGTCCGCGTTCGGGGCGCGCCCCGCCGCGCGGGAAGGATGCTGTTGGTGGAAGCGGGGCAGGGCCCGTCCCGGTGCTCCACGCGCAGTCGGACGGCCCGGCCCGCGCCACGGCGAGCGCGGGACCGGTGGCCGTCGCGGCCCGGGTTCAGCCGCGCAGGGCCGCCGCCACCACGGACCGGGCCTCGTCCTGGACCCTCGTCAGATGGTCCGGTCCGAGGAACGACTCGGCGTACACCTTGTAGACGTCCTCAGTGCCCGAAGGCCGCGCCGCGAACCAGGCGTTGGCGGTGGTCACCTTGATGCCGCCGATCGGCGCGCCGTTGCCCGGCGCGTGGGTCAGCACCGCGGTGATCGGCTCCCCGGCCAGGGTGTCCGCGGTCACCTGCTCGGGGGAGAGCCGGCTCAGCACGGCCTTCTCCTCACGGGTCGCGGGAGCGTCGACCCGGGCGTAGGCCGGTTCGCCGAACCGCTCCGTGAGCGAGGCGTAGTGGCGGCTGGGCGACGCCCCCGTCACCGCCAGGATCTCGGACGCGAGCAGGGCGAGCACGATGCCGTCCTTGTCGGTCGTCCACACCGAGCCGTCCCTCCGCAGGAACGAGGCGCCGGCGGACTCCTCACCGCCGAAGCCGAGTGAGCCGTCGAGCAGCCCGTCCACGAACCACTTGAAACCGACCGGTACTTCACGCAGTTCCCGTCCGAGGTCGGCCGCCACCCGGTCGATCATGCTCGACGACACCAGCGTCTTGCCGACCGCCGCTCCGGCCGGCCACTGGGCGCGGTGGCCGTAGAGGTACGAGATCGCCGTGGACAGATAGTGGTTGGGGTTCATGAGCCCGCCGTCCGGGGTGACGACGCCGTGCCGGTCGGAGTCGGCGTCGTTGCCCGTGGCGACCTGGAAGCGGTCGCGCTGCTCGATCAGCGACGCCATCGCGTACGGGGAGGAGCAGTCCATGCGGATCCTGCCGTCCCAGTCCAGCGTCATGAAGCGCCACGTCGGGTCCGTGAGCGGGTTGACGACGGTCAGATCGAGGCGGTGCTGCTCGGCGATGCGGCCCCAGTAGGCCACGGACGCCCCGCCGAGCGGATCGGCCCCGATGCGTACGCCCGCGGCGCGCACCGCGTCGAGGTCGAGCACGGACGGCAGGTCGGACACGTAGGAACCCAGGAAGTCGTACCGGCCGGTCGTCGCGGCGGTCAGCGCCCTGGCCCAGGGGATGCGGCGCACGTCCTTCAGCCCGCCGGTGATGATCTCGTTGGCGCGCTCCTGGATCCAGCCGGTCGCCTCGGAACCGGCGGGGCCGCCGTTTGGCGGGTTGTACTTGAAGCCCCCGTCCGACGGGGGATTGTGCGACGGCGTGACCACCACACCGTCGGCCAGGCCGGAGGCGCGACCGCGGTTGTGGACGAGGATGGCGTGCGAGACGGCCGGGGTGGGGGTGTAGCCGTCGGTCTCGTCGACCAGCACGGTGACGCCGTTGGCCGCGAACACCTCGACCGCCGTGACCTTCGCGGGTTCGGACAGCGCATGGGTGTCGGCGCCGAGGAACAGCGGCCCGTCGATGCCCTGCCGGCTCCGGTACTCGCAGATCGCCTGGCTGGTCGCGGCGATGTGGTCCTCGTTGAAGGCCGTGGTGAGGGAGGACCCGCGGTGCCCCGAGGTGCCGAAGGCGACCCGCTGGGCGGGGTCCGCCGGATCGGGGTGCAAGGCGTAGTACGCCGTCACCAGCCGAGGCACATCGATGAGGTCCTCCGGCCGCGCCGGCTGTCCTGCGCGCTCGTTCGGCATCCGTTCCACTCCTCCGTATCGGTGGGTGCGATCAGTGCACCCGTCATGATCGCTCGTCAGTCGCCGCTCGTCCGGTTGCCCCTCCGCACGTACGTGCCGGGAGGGACCCGGAGTCGGGCATGCCCAGCGTGCGCCCGCGCACGCGCCCCGCACCGGCGATTCTCCGGAATCCTGCCCCGCCCCACCCGCGACCTGCCGCCGCCGCCTTGAACGTCCTCGCCCGCCCGGGGGGCCGATCCGCCCTGATCACCTACACTCGCCGGATGGCGAAGTACTTCGACGTCCATCCCGAGAACCCCCAGCGCCGCACCATCAACACCGTGGCCGACTCCATCCGGTCCGACGGCCTCGTCGTGTACCCGACGGACTCCTGTTTCGCCCTGGGCTGCCGTCTCGGCAGCCGGGAGGGCATCAACCGGATCCGCTCGATCCGCGGTCTCGACGACCGCCACCACTTCACCCTCGTGTGCCGGGACTTCGCCCAGCTCGGCCAGTTCGTGCACGTCGACAAGGACGTCTTTCGGGCGGTCAAGGCCGCCACCCCCGGCAGCTACACGTTCATCCTGCCGGCGACCAAGGAGGTGCCGCGCCGGCTGCTGCACCCCAAGAAGAAGACGGTCGGCGTCCGCATCCCCGACCACGTCGTCGCGCAGGCGCTCGTCGAGGAGCTCGGCGAGCCCCTGCTGTCCAGCACCCTCCTCCTGCCCGACGAGGACGAGCCGATGACGCAGGGCTGGGAGATCAAGGAACGGCTCGACCACGTGGTGGACGCCGTGCTCGACTCGGGCGACTGCGGCACCGAACCGACCACCGTCATCGACTTCTCCGGCGGCGAACCGGAGATCGTGCGCCGGGGCGCCGGCGACACCGCACGGTTCGAGTAGCCGCAGGGGCCCGGACCCCGGCCGAGCCCCGCTCCGCACCGTCCGTCACGCGCGTGCGGCGCCGACCCCCTCCGCGGCCCGGGCTTCCATGACCTGCCGGGCTGCCCGGACCGGCCCACGGGCCCGCGCGCGGCCGAGCGCCACGGCCGGGCCCTCCGCGCCGGCCGGGTCACGCCCTGCCGTGCGCCTTCTGCGAGTGCCGTGCCAACGAGTCGAGGACCACCGCGGCGAGCAGCACACACCCGGTGATCACCGACTGCATGGGCGTCGGGATGCCCAGCAGGACCATGCCCGAGGCGATCGACTGGATGACGAGCATGCCCAGCAGCACGGACCATGTCGTCCCCCGCCCGCCGAACAGGCTGACGCCGCCGATCACGGCCGCGGCGATCGCGTTGATCAGGAGAATGCTGGAGCCCGACGTCTGGCCGACGGCGGCCACCCTGGACGCCAGGAACAGCCCGCCGACCGCGGCCAGCGTCCCGGACACCATGAACGCCGAGATCCGCAGCCACACCACGTTGATCCCGGCACGGCGGGCCGCCTCGCGACCGCCGCCGATGGAGACGATCCTGCGGCCGTAGAAGGTGCGCCGCAGCACGAAGTCCAGTCCGACGACGAAGGCCAGGAAGATCAGCAGCGCGAGCGGCAGGCCCTGGAAGCGGTTCAGGATGTACGCGGCGGCGAAGGCGACCACAGCCACCGCGGCCGTGCGCACGACGACGACGCTGAGCGGCCGGTACATCACACCGACGGACCGGCGCCGGCGGGAGTCCCGGTACGACGCGAGGAAGAACACGGCCACGCTCAGTGCGGCCAGCCCGTAGGCGACCGCGGTCTCCCGGAAGTAGTAGCTGGTCAGGGCGTGGATAAAGCCCTCTTCGGGGAGGTTGATGGTGCCGCTGGCGCCCAGCACGTACAGCATCAGCCCGTTCCAGGCCAGCAGTCCCGCCAGTGTGACGACGAACGCCGGGACGCCGAGCCGGGCCGAGAAGAAGCCCTGGGCGGCGCCTATCGCCGCGCCCACCACCAGGGCGGCGAGCACGGCCGCCCACTCCGGCATGCCCTGGTTCACGTTGAGCACCGCGAACACGGCCGCCGTGAGCCCGCTGACGGAGCCGACGGACAGATCCACGTCGCCGAGGAGCAGCACGAAGACCAGACCGAGCGCGATCATGCCCGTGCCGACGATGTCGATGCTGAGGTTGGACAGATTGCGCGGAGAGAGGAACTGCTGGTCCAGGCTCTGGAAGATGATCCACAGCAGGGCGACGGCGGCGACTCCCGGGACCGCGCCGAACTCGCCGCTGCGCATCCGGCGGACGAAGTCCCGGGCGTGGCTTCTGAAACCCCTGTCGGCGTCCGCGCGGGCCCGGTCGGCGCGCGCGGGGCTGCCCCGGGCCCCGCCCTCCCCGGGTCTCGTGGCCCCGGTGCGCTCCGACGCTCCGCTCCGCTTCACCGCAGCACCTCCCCCCACCGGTCCCGGCGATGGGTCACGGCGTTGTTGGTGGCGCCGGTCATGGAGGAGACGATCTGCTCCTGGGAGGTGGTCGGCACGCTGAAGAAGCCGTTGTTGCGGCCGAGGTGGAGCACCGCGACATGGTCCGCGACGGCCTTCACGTCGCCCAGGTTGTGGCTCACCAGGAGCACTCCGAGCCCTCGGTCCCGCAGCCGCTCGATCAGGTCCAGGAACTGGGCGGTCTGTCTGACCCCCAGCGCGGCGGTGGGCTCGTCCAGGATGAGCAGCCTGGGTTCGCTGAGCAGCGCGCGGGCGATGGCGACCGTCTGCCGCTGCCCCGCGGAGAGCGAGGCGACGGGTACGCGGAAGCTGGGGAGGCGCGTCGACAGCGACTCCAGTACGTCCAGTTCCTGGGCCCGTCGCTCCATGGACACCTCGTCGAGGATGCCGCTCCCGCCGAGCTCGTGTCCCAGGAAGATGTTGCCGACGACGTCGAGCGTCTCGCACAGGGCGAGGTCCTGGTAGACGCTGGTGATGCCCAGGGCCTGGGCGTCGCGGGGGCGGGAGATCCTCACGGGGCGGCCGTTCCACTCGATGACGCCCTTGTCGGCGGGTCCGACCCCGGTGATCACCTTGACCAGCGTGGACTTGCCCGCCCCGTTGTCGCCGACCAGGGCGACGACCTCGCCGGCGTGGATCTCCAGCTCGATGTCGGTCAGTGCCCACACTGCGCCGTACCGCTTGCTGATCCCGCGCATCGCCAGGAGTGGGGCGCTCGACACGTGAACCATCTCCTTCGCCCGTCCCGTCCGTCGCTCCGGCCGGGAGCCGCACCGGCGGCATCCGGCCGGCTATCCGGTGAGTCCCGCTTTCCGGCAGGCGGCCTCGACCGCCGGGGTGCAGATCTGGTCGACCGTGTAGAGGCCGCCCTCGACCACCGTTTCCTCGATGTTGTCCGCGGTCACGGGTACCAGGGGCCCCAGAACCGCGGGGATGTCGTCGTCGGTGTCGTTGCGCACCCGGTCCTGGGCCACGTCGTCGAGCTTCTCGCCGCGTCCCAGGGCGACGGCCATCTCGGCGGCGGCCTCGGCCTCCGCCTCGAAGGACTTGTAGACGGTCATGTACTGCTCGCCCTTGACGATCCTGCGGATGGCGGACAGATCGGCGTCCTGCCCGGTCACGGGCGGCAGCGGCTTGACCCCGGCCGCCTTGAGTGCCGTGACGACACCGCCCGCCAGCCCGTCGTTGGCCGACAGCACGCCGTCGATGCGGTCCGGGCCGAGTTCGGCGATCGCTGCGGACATGTTCCGGAAGGCGTTCTCCGGTATCCACCCGCCGGTGTAGTAGGACCTGGCGATCTTCACCTTGCCCTGGAGCACGGACAGCGCGCCCCGGCGCAGGTCCCGGGTGTTGGGGTCGGTGGGGTCGCCGTTCATCATCACGATCTGGCCGCCGCGGGCCTTGGGTCCCATCGCCTTGAGGAGTTCCTGGGCCTGGATCCTGCCGATCTCCTCCGAGTCGTAGCTGGAGTAGGCGGAGATGGGCCCCTGGGCGAGGCGGTCGTACGAGACCACCGGCACGTTCGCGTCGCGGGGCCCGGGCGATCGATGACCGCAGTGCCTTGTCGTCGACGGGGTCGAGGATCAGGACCTTGGCCCCCTTCGCGATCATGGACTCGATCTGCTGCTGCTGAGTGGCCACGTCCGCGGAGGCGTAGGCGTGCAGCAGCGTGCAGTCGGGACACAGCGCCTTGACCTTCGCCTGGATGAGGGGCTTGTCGGCGGTCGCCCAGCGCGCGGTGTGGACGTCCGGGAGCAGCAGCCCGATCGTGAAGCCGCCCGAGCCCGAGGTGTCGCCCGCGTCCTGACCCGCCTCCCCGGCCGTCCCGCAGGCCGCGAGTCCGGCGAGCGCCGCGGTCGCGGTGGCGGCGGCCAGGGCACGGGCCGGACGCCCGCGCGTCCACGGCGTCCTTCCGCCGCGGCCGTGGCGGCTCTGCGAACGATGAGGTGAAACCAGCATATTTCCCAATGTATGGGAAAATGCAAAAAGGAGCTGTCGGGCGAGGCGGTGGGGCGGCCCGGTCCGGCGCCGCCCCGCGGGGCCCGCTTGAGGCGGCGGTCGACGGATGCGCCCGGGCCCGGTTCGGACCGCGGACGGGAGCGAGTGTCGAGCGGCCGTCAGGTGGTTCCGGGCGCGGTCGGCCGGTCCTCGGCGCGGACGAGACGCACGACCTGGTCGGCGATCGTGTCCAGGACGTCCGCAGCGGCGGTCGCGTCGCCGAGGACCAGGAAGTTCAGGGTGAGCCCGTCGGTCATGACGGCCAGGTAGTGCGCCAGGACCGCGACGGGGACGCTCGTCTCGAGCCCCATGTCGTGCCGCAACTGGTCGATCAGCTCGGTGAACGTGTCCGTGTACAACTCGTACTGACGGCGTGCCAGATGTTCGAAGCCCGGCTGGCGCAGTGCGTACTGGGTGAGCTCGTAGGTGAGCATGTGCTCGCCGGGGTTGGCGCAGACATGGTCCCAGTAGGCCTGGAACCCGGCGCGGACCGTCTCCCGCAGGGTCGCCTTGGGCCGGATCGCTTCCCGCACCACCGCGATGTAGTGCTCGGTGATCGCCTCGATGACGGACTCCAGCAGTTCCTGCTTGGAGTCGAAGCAGTAGTGGAAGACGCTCAGCGACACATCCGCCTCGGCGGCGATCGACCGAGTCGTCGTCCTGGGGACACCGTCACGGGTCATCGCCCGGATCGCTGCCTCGATCAGCTGCCGGCGCCGTTCGGCCGACGGCATCCGTGCCATGCGGTTCCCTCGTTCCCCTGCTGTGCCGTGTCTTTCGTTGTCCTCTGTTGTGCCGTGCCTGCCGTGCTGCGCCCCGCGGTGCCGGTGTGGTGTTCCCCGTGCCCACCCCGCCTCGCCCCGGAGCCTCGCGACGTGTTGCGGGGAAGCGGCCGGGGCCTGCCGGCCCCGGCCGCTGTGCTCACCCCGTCCGCGGCTCAGCTGCTGTAGACGCCGACCTCGTGCAGGGAGTAGCCCCACTTGGTGCCGCGCTCCAGCCCGTGGATACGCACATGGCGGGCCGTCGTCCCGTCGAACCGGGCGGTGTCCAGGCCGCCGTCACCGGCCGTCGTGGACCACACCGGCCGCCAGTTCGTCCCGTCCGACGACACCTCGACCCGGTAGGACTTCCCGTAGGCGCGTTCCCAGTCGAGAGTGACCCGTTTGACCAGGGTCGGTGCGCCGAGGTCGATCCGGAGCCACTGGTTGTCGTTCCAGTGGCTCGCCCAGCGGGTCCTCGCGTCGCCGTCGACGGCCCTGGCGGGGGCGTAACTGGTGAACAGGCTCCACTCCGACGAACTGGCCGTGGCCGGTGCGCCGGCGGCGAGGTTCACCCCGGCCCTGTGCCGCTCGGACCCGCCCCAGGTGCCGAGGTAGGACTCGGCGCCCCGGAAGAGGTCGTCCACCACGCCCTGGCCACCCACGATCCGTACGTCCTCCAGCCAGTCCGGGACGAGGCCGTAGTGCGCCGCGCCGTCGGTGTTGAGGTCCCAGGTGCGCAGGCCGGTGGTCTGCCGGTCGAGTACGGAGCCGCCGTCGGCGCTGCGGAAGGGGTAGCGCACGGGGTTGGGGGTGTCGGCGCCCCGCGGCCCCGGCCAGCCGCCGACGCCGTTCATGTCGCTGCCGTAGCCGTATCCGACGCCGTACTTCTCGCGCAGCGCGTCGGTGCGGTCGGCCTCGGCGCTGAACTGCTCGGAACCGTGCATGTACTGGGCGATGAAGCCACCGAGCCGGTACACGCGCTCGGTCCAGTCGATGTCCATCCAGCTGTGCGAGGAGAGCACACCCGGGTACGCGTCGGCCTCGAGGATGTCGAGCACCCGGCCCGTGGCCTTGACGCTCATGTGGTCGATCTCGAGCATCATCTTGCGCTTCATCATGCCGCGCACGGCGTACTCGCCTAGTTCGGTGAGGCCGCGGGTGTTGCACCGCGCGTCCGCGGAGTACGACGGGACCTTCACGCCCGGCGGGAGCTCCTTCTCGGCGCCGGGGGCGGCGGCGAGGCCGATGGGGTTGTCGTGCTGCGGGCCCGCGCACTTCTCCGTCTTCCAGAAGGTGCCGGTCGACAGGAACTGGCCGACGTTGATCGCGGTGCCGAGCGTGCCCGAGTCGAACCGTACGCCGCACAGCGCGTTGTCGAACTTGTGGCAGAGGAACATGCTCCGTACGCCGAGCTCGTGGAGTTCGTCGAGACCGCGGTCGATGTCGTCCCTGCCGCACTGCGGGACGTCCAGGATCTGCTTGCAGCCGAACGGCTCGGAGGTCTCCACCCCGAGGACCACGGCCAGTTTGCCCTGCTCGATGACCTGCCGGGCCTGCGCGGAGTCGGTGACGATCCGGAAGAAGCCCTTGCCCGGTCCGCCGTAGATGCCGTCGATGTACGCCTGCATCTCGTAGGTCTTCCGAGCCTGCAGGCGGATGGAGGTCATCTCGTCGCAGCTGCGGTCCTTGAAGAAGTACACCGAGCAGATCACACCGTTGGTCACCAGGTCGTTGACGAGGACGCGCTGACCGCCGCGCCAGGCCCGTTCGATCCAGGCGTAGTAGTTCTGCTGGTGCGTGAGCGAGTCGTGGGCGGGCCAGTCCTTGAACGTCGGCCAGCCGTTGGGGTCGTGCCGGCCGTCCCCGCCCTTGGTGATGAAGTCGAAGACGGCGAGGGAGCCGTCGGGGTAGTGCTCCGGGCAGTCCTTGAGGGCGTCGGCGATGCCCTGCTCCGAGAACGCCTTGCCGCAGATGAGCCGCCCGCCGAACGCCTCGTTCGACATGATGTGGTTGTGCGCGTCGACGAAACCGCGCACCTTTCCGTCCGGTCCGGTGCCCTTGAAGGGTTCGCCCGTGACATTGATCCCGGAGTCGGGCGCCGGCCGGGCGGCAGGCACCCACCAGCCGGACTCGGCCGAGGAACCGGGGGCCGTGCCGAGGACCAGGGTCAGTGCGGTGAGGAGCAGGGTCACCACCGCGAGGGGTCCACGGCGGCGGCGCGAGAGCCGTTTCATCGTCATCACTCAAGCCTTCGGTGAGCGGACGGCCGGGCCGGGGCCGGGTCCGTCCGGAGCCGGGACCTTCCGCCGAGATCCCCCTGTCATGACCCGTGCAAGCGGTGCGACGAGAATCGCGACTGTCACACAAAGAGTCAATAGTCCGGGACGGGTGACCTGATGGCCCGGTGGCCCGCCAACTACGCCCGGCTCACGGACGATTCGCCCACCCGGGGCTCCGCCGTGACGACCACCCGGAACCTCGACTCCGCCGTCCCGGACCGTCCTTCACCGCCAGGGCGCCCCTTGGCTCGGCGCACCGGCTACGGCCGCCGGTCTGCCGGACATGCCCACAAGGACGGACTCGGCACGCCGGGCGCCCTTTCGTGCCGGTGCCGCCCGGGTCGGTGCCCCGGCCCGCGAGCGGTCACAGAAACTTCACGAACACGGGCGTTCGCTTCGCGCTCCGGCGGCAAAGCGAGCTCCAGTCCACGAGGAGACGCCCGTGATTCTCATCGCCGTGCTCATTCCCCCCGCGCTTCTGCTCCTGATCATCGCGATGGACCGCTTCGAGGACCGCTTGTTCGCGGTCCCGGAGCCCCCGCGGCACGCCCGGCCGCGACGCCGTCCACGCCTCCTCCCGCGCCGCCGGCCGGAGCCCGGTCCGGAGGAGCGGGAACGGCCCCTGCCCAGGGCCGCCTGACGTCCTCCGCCCCGGAGCCCGGTCAGCCCTGGGTACGCCGCACGCACTCCGTGACGACATCACGGAGGTTGCCGGTCCGCTCCAGCAGCTCCCGCTGGACCCGCGCCCCGTTGCCCTCCGACAGCAGTACGTCGAGGGCCTTCCGGGCCGCCGCAAGATCACCCGTCACGTCGAGGGCGTCCCGTACGTGGTCGAAGAGCGCGCGCACCACGTTCCCCGCCGGCTCCGGCCGCATGGTCAGGGGATGCATCAACTCGTGCTCGAGCCCGTACCGTCCCGCCTGCCAGGCCGCCATCCGCAGCAGCGACGTCCCGTGCCGGGCGGGCGGTTCGCCCTTGTGCCACTCGCGGGCCGCCGTTTCCACCAGTCCCCGGGCCAGGGTCGCGAGCAGCACCGTCGTCGAGGGGGACAGGCACACGTCCGCGACCCGGATCTCGACGGTCGGATAGCGGTGGGACAGCCGGGCGTCGAAGTAGACCATGCCCTCGTCACGGAGCACACCCGTGCCCAGCAGGTCCCGCACCAGTTCGTGGTAGCGCTGCGCCGAGCCGAGGACGTCGACCGGGCCGGCGGACGGCCAGCGTCCCCAGACCTGACTGCGGTAGCTGCCGTACCGGGTGTCCTTGCCCTGCCAGAACGGGGAGTTCGCGCTCATCGCCATGAGCACGGCCAGCCACGGCCGGATGCGGTCCAGGACCGCCACGCCCTCCTCGTCGGATTCCACCGAGACGTGCACATGGCAGCCGCTGGTGAGCTGTTCCTGCGCGGTCAGGCCGAACTTCCCGCCCAGCCAGCGGTGCCGCTCGCCGAAGCCCATCGAGGGGCTGACGGGCAGCGGGGACGTGGCCAGCGCGGCCACCGCACCGCCCACCCGCTCCGCATGGCGCGCGGCCTCGGCCCGCCAGCCCCGGATCTCCTCCGCGATGTCCGGCATGGCGATGTGCGGCCGGGTCGCGAACTCCAGTTGCTCCCGGTGCAGTTCCTCCTCGAAGACCTCCTCCGTGTCATCACGGACGGCCTCGCGCGAGGCGGTGGCCAGCAGGGCCGTCGACAGGGCCCGGGGCTCACCGCTCTCGGCGTCCACCAACAGCAGTTCTTCCTCGACACCCACACTGCGCACGTCAACCGCCCTTCCGCGGCCAGGCCGCATTCTCCGTGTGACCCCGGACGCCCCGGCCGCCCGGAGCGGGACGCTCCGGGCAGCCGATCGCAGCCGGTTGCGGACGGATGCCCCGCGATCGGCCGTCGACACCTCGCCGGGGCGGGCCGTCGCCCGCAGCGGACCGCCGGCGCGGCGGGCACCGCGCTCCCGGGCGCGTGTCCCGAGGGGGGCACGGAACGCGTTACGGGCGGGCCCTCCTCGTGGGCGAACGGGCCGCCGAGCGGGAGGTGGGGCGGGTTCGCTCAGCGCGAGCAGACGACGGTGACCAGGGTGAAGGACGCGTAGAACGGACCTTCCGACAGGGACGCGAACCAGCTGTGGCCGCGTGCGGCGTCGATGTGCCCCTCCTCGATGGCGCGCTGGGTGCTACGGCCCAGTCCCAGCATGTGGTCGGCGTCCTCGAAGTCCCGGAAGACGGGTGTCGTGGTGAGCACGGTCTGCACGACGAAGCCCGCCCGCTCGGCGAGCCGGGCGAGACTGCGGCCGATCGTGGCGTTGCGGACCACTTCGGAGGTCGTGTACCGCGTGAACGCCCGGCTCGTGTCGAGGTCCTCCGCGTCGACGGCGAGGGTGTCCCAGTCGGGTTCGACGAGCCCGACCAGCGCTCCGGGGCGCGTGGCCGTGTGGAGTTGCGCCAGTACGGCGACCGGGTCGGCGACGTGCGTCAGGACCCGGTCGACCTTGGCGCGGTTCGCCGTGCCGGGCGCCACGGGCAGGGCGTGGGCGTCCCCCTCGCGGAGGTCGATCACCGGCAGGCCGGTCGTGCGCCGCCGCGCCTCGGCGAGCATGGCCGGGTCGTGGTCCACGCCGATCACGGTGCCGGCGCCACCGACCCGTTCCGCCAGCGCGGGCAGATCCGCACCCGACCCGCACCCGACGTCCAGCACCGTCTGACCGGGCCGGACGTCCAGCAGCTCGATCAGCTCCTGTTCGTACGCTCGCCCGGCGCCGCCGCCTGCTGCCCGCAGCATGTAGGCGGCCGGGTCGGGCCGTGACGCACCGAGAATCGTTGGCATGCGTGAGAGTCAAACACGTGGCCGTCCGGTGGCGCCACGCGTCCGGCGGGGACGACCGCGCAGGGTCGCACGGCCTCCGCCTCGCTCCCGCCGGGTGAGCGCTGCATCTCATGGGCCCGCCTGCCCCTGGCCCGGGCCGGTCCCCGTCTCGGCTTCCGTCCCGTGCGCCGCCGCGCGGACCTCGTCCCCGGGGCGGGGCGGAGCGACCCGGGGCCCGGCCCGCTCCTCACCGCACGGCGCAGTCGGCGCGCACACGGTGCCGGGCCAGACGTCCGGCCCGCCACCTCGCCACTCGACCTGCCGAGGGTCCCGGACATCCACCTGACCGGGGTCCAGCCACGCCCTCCGCATGAACTCCACCACATGCGGCAGGTGATAGGCGCGCCCCATGACGAGGCCATGGACGCGCACGCGTCTGCCGCCCCACCCGTCGGGCCGGTGCACGATGACGAGGGGTCGCGGCAAGGGCCGCTGGGCGTCTGTCGTCGAGAGCATGGTGACGGTGCGTCAGTCCGCCGGTCGGGTCGCGGGCCCGGTGTGCGGCGTGGTGCCGCCGACGGCACGGACCCCGATGTCCGTCCGCCGCTCGATCTTCAGTCCCGAGCCGGTCAGGGCCCCGGCCACGGCGTCGCCGAGGACCCGGTCCGCCGCGCGGGTGCCCACACGATCGCCGCCGGTCCGCCAGAAGACGTCGACCGCCTCTCCGTCGGGGCGGACATGGAGGAAGCCGGGAACCCCGGGCCGGCCGGTGAGCGGGAAGCCGGCCCGCAGCAGTGCGGTGCGTACGGCCGAGGCCAGCGGGGTGCCGTCGGGCCCTGCGGGCTCCGTACCGGTGGTGAACAGCTGTGCGGTTCCGGTCTTGTCCAGCAGGTGCCCCATGAAGCTGCCGGCCACCGTGACCAGCACGGTCCGCCCCGAGGCCAGAGCCTGCTCGCGCACATCGAGCAGCATTCGCAGCCCGGCGGTGTCGCAGTAGGTCACCTGCGACAGATCGAGGTCCAGTCCCGTCCGGGACTGCTGCAGGGCGGCCACGAGCGTGCCGTCCAGCCCGCAGGCGTCGAGGCCGGTGACATGGCCGCACACCGTCACCGTCGCCCGGGCGCCGCCGCCGTCGGTGACCGCCGCCACCACGTGGGCGGGTCCGGCCGGAGCGGGCGACCTGTCCAGACCGCGAGGCCAGAAAGCGATCACGAAGCACCTCCGGAGGACCTGGGGACCCGACTCACCCATGATCGGGACCGCGACCTCGTGCGGCAGCCCATGGAGCGAACGGTTCCGGCCATAACGTCCTTTGAGCGAAATGCCATGATCTGTCATATGGACGGCCGATGTGACGATACGTCCGGGACCGTGTGGGAACGGCGGAGACGCATCGGCGGTCAGGAGTCGTCGAGCCGCTGCGGCCCTGCGCGCTCCCGGGCCGGCCCGACGGGGCGCCTCAGGCCGATTCGCGTGCCGCCGAGGGCACCGAGGACGGGGTCCTGCCGTACGGGGGCACAGCGGTCCCGCTCGCGCTCTCCGGGGGTGCTGCCCAGGCGCATGCCAGCGAACCGCCGATCAGGCCGGCGAGGAGCCCGAGGAAGAGGCCCCCGAAGTTGGCGACGGGGAAGGAGACGAGCGACAGGAGCAGTGCCGTGATCCCGGCGAACACACGCGTCTGCGGACGGAGCCACATGCTGAGGCCCAGCACGACGAGGAGTGTCCCGGTGAGCAGGGCCCCCGCGCCCGCCGTGGTGGACAGCGCCAACGGAATACCCGACAGGCTCAGCGGTACATAGGGGAAGTACACGATGGGCAGGCCCGCGACGAGCGTGAACAGGCCCGCCCAGAACGGCCGCGCGCCGCGCCATGCGCGGAAGCGCCGACGAGCCTCGACGGCGTCGGAGCGCCGGGGCGGCCGGACGGCCCGTACCGCCCCGAGGAGCATGCGTGCCCGCGACCGCGTGGCGCGGGGGAGCCGGTGGAATGGGCGCTCGCGCCCGGGGGTCAGAAGCATTCGCGGCTTCCCCTCTTGAGACGCATGGTCAGATCGGGAACGCTGAGCGTGGCGGCGGTCACCGCGACGGCGGTCACCCGCACGTCCGTCAGGTCGGCCGACCGGGCCTGCTGGGCGATGCCGTCGGGGTCGAAGTACCGTGAGTGCCTGTCTCCCGGGCTGATCGGTCCCTTGTCGACGGCGCCCGCCGCCACGCCGGTGTCGATGTCCTCGAACTCGGCCCGGCCGATAGACAGGGCCTTGGAGTCGATGAACATGCTCCTCGCCTCGACCCGGTCCCGCTCGCCGCCGGTGAGCCTCAGCGTGTAGGGGCCGAGGACGGGGACGGGAACCACCACGGACTGGCACAGACCGCCGATCTCTGCATGGCGGAAGCCGGTGACCGTGACGGGCACCGGAGTGCCGTCCCTGGTCACGTCGACCATGCCGTAGATGCTGAGCCCCCGGACCTTCAGCGTGTCGGCGCTGATCTGGAACGTCCGGCCCGAGATCAGGAAGGAAGCGGCGAGGGCTCCCTCCGCCATGCCGACGCCCAGGGCCACCGCGGCGGCCACCGAGGGGACCAGCACCGCGGCGAAGCGCTTCCAGCGTGTCCTGCCGTGACTGTGCGACATGGCGGTCTCCCGGGGCCGTGGAGCGTCACTGCCGACGCCGGACGGGAAGTGCGCCGAACAGGGCCGAACAGGAACGGGCACGTCCCCGTCCGGTGATGGATCCCAGGCTTACCGATCTTCCGGCCGACGGCACGTGCGCGGGGCAGACGGGTGAAGCGCGGGCCCGCCGCGGCCCGCCCGGCGGCGAGGGCCACCCCGGGTGCGGTGCTGCCCGGCCCGTGGGGGCACCATGACCCCGTGCCCCACTGCCCGTCCAAGAACCGTGACCGCGTCCTCGCTCTGGTCCTCGCGACCGTCGCCGTGGCCCTGTTCGCCTGGGGAGCGGGACTGGTGCACCGGCCCTTGCCCGAGGACCGCCCCGGCGGCAGGCTCGGGGAGCTCGCGGGCAGGGCGGGCTGCCGTGCCACGCTCGAGGCCGAGGAGGCCGGCCACCGGCTGGCGTCCTGCGCGGACGGCGACGAGCGGTACGTCCTGGTGACGTTCACCGGCACCGGTGAACGGAACGCATGGATCGCGGACACGCTCCCGGACGGAGCGATCTACCTCGCGGGCACGCGATGGGTCGCCTACGGCCACCCGGCCACCGTGCGGTCTCTGCACGCCAGGCTCGGTGGGGACATCCGCACCGTGGGGAGGTAGGAGACCGACGGGGGGACCGGCCGACCGTCGGGTTCCCCGCACGGACACCGCGCCCGAGTGGCCGGCCCGACGACCCGAGGTGCGCGCGGCCGTCGACCGTGAGCCGCGACCGTGCCCCCGGCCGGCGGACCGGACGGGTGCGCCGGACGGGCGCGGCCTGTGGTGCGGCGGACGCGGCACGTGTCGGGCGGGGCCGCCGCCGAACGCGATCCGGTCAGGGTGGGTCCGGCGCCGCGCGGGATCAGCGGGGCTCCCCCGGGCTGCCGGACGGCGGAACGGGGCCGTGGGCACCGGCGCCGGTGGACCGTCGCTGGTCGCGGCCTCGCAGACCCTTTCACCCTCGGCTACAGTGCGGTCGGCGCCGTGCCGCACCGCGCCGCCGATCCTGCCGCGGACCGGCCCGTCGGCCGCCGCCTCCGCGCGTCGGAGACGACGACACCGAACGCCGACCCCGCCGCCTGGAGGCGCAAGTGACTCTCGAAGACGCCCTACGTCCCGCCACCGGCCCGGCCGACATCGCCGTCCAGCGGCTGCGACGCAGACTCGAGCGGCTGATCGGAGTGGCGGCGACCGAGGGCAACGAACTCGTGCCGTTGCGCAACGGGCAGGAGATCTTCCCGGCGATGCTGGAGGCGATCCGCGCGGCGGAGCACACCGTCGACATGATGACGTTCGTCTACTGGCGGGGGCGGATAGCCCGGGACTTCGCCGAGGTGCTGGCCGACCGGGCGCGCGCCGGGGTGCGTGTGCGGTTGCTGCTCGACGGCTTCGGGGCGAAGGAGATAGAGCAGGACCTCCTCGACGCCATGGACGACGCCGGCGTCCAGGTCGCCTGGTTCCGCAAGCCCGTCTGGCTGTCGCCGTTCAAGCAGAACCACCGATGCCACCGCAAGGCACTGGTCGTGGACGAGCACACCGCCTTCACCGGTGGAGTGGGCATCGCGGAGGAATGGTGCGGGGACGCCCGCAACCCGCGCGAGTGGCGCGACACCCACGTCAAGGTCCGCGGGCCCGCGGTGGACGGCATCGCGGCGGCGTTCGCCCAGAACTGGGCCGAGTGCCACGACGAGATGTTCGACGAGCACGACCGGTTCGTCGAGCACACCCGGCACGGCGACTCCGTGGTGCAGGTGGTCCGTGGCTCGGCGAGCATCGGATGGCAGGACATGCAGACGCTGATCCGCGTCATGCTCACCTCCGCCGAGAAGCGCTTCCGCCTGGCGACCGCGTACTTCGCGCCCGACGCGTTCTTCGTCGACCTGCTGTGCCGGACAGCTCGCCGCGGTGTGCTGGTGGAGATCCTGCTTCCCGGCCCGCACACCGACCAGCGTGCCTGCCAGCTCGCGGGCCAGCACCACTACACCACGCTGCTCGAAGCGGGCGTGCGCATCCGGCAGTACCAGCCCACGATGATGCACGCCAAGGTCATGACGGTGGACTCGGTCGCGTCCCTGATCGGCTCCACCAACTTCAACCGGCGTTCGATGGACCACGACGAGGAGGTGATGCTCGCCATCCTCGACGAGTCGTTGACCGCGACTCTCGACGCCCACTTCGACGAGGACATCGAGAACAGCGTGGACATCGATCTCGTCCGCTGGAGGCGGCGCGCCGCCGTGCAGCGCCTCAAGGAGGCCTCGGTCGCCCCGATCCGGCGGTTCCTCTAGGCACACCGGCGATTCCGTGGGGCGCGTCGAGGGGCCGCCCCTTGCCACGGCGGGCGCCCCGGGCCGGCGTGTCGAGGGTCGGCACCGTGAACGTCACCGCCGTCCGGGATGGTTGCCGGGTCCGTCGTCGATCGGTGCCAGGGGAGTGGGGGTCAGATCGGCAGGTGTCTCACCGCGTTCCAGCAGGGTGTCGGCGGCACCGATGATCAGCGGGTCCGCCTTTCCCGCGGCCTCCGGGTCCTTGTCCGCGTAGTCGGCGCGGAGGAGCAGATGCCGCATCGCCTCCAGCCGGCCGCGTCGTTTGTCGTTGTTCTTCACCACGGTCCACGGCGCGTGAGGCGTGTCGGTCTCCCGGAACATGTCGACCTTGGCCCGGGTGTAGTCGTCCCAGCGGTCGAGCGACGCGAGGTCGGTGGGGGAGAGCTTCCACCGGCGGACGGGGTCGACCTGGCGGATCGCGAACCGTGTGCGCTGCTCACTGCGGGACACCGAGAACCAGAACTTCACCAGCATCACGCCGTCGTCCGTCAGCAGTCTCTCGAACACCGGTGCCTGGGCGAGGAAGTGCCGGTACTCCTCGGGGGTGCAGAAGTCCATGACCCGCTCCACGCCCGCCCGGTTGTACCAGGACCGGTCGAAGAAGACGATCTCGCCGGCGGCGGGGAGGTGGGACACATACCGCTGGAAGTACCACTGGCCGGACTCCCGTTCGGTGGGTTTGTCCAGGGCCACAACGCGCGCGCCGCGCGGATTGAGGCGTTCGGTGAAGCGCTTGATCGTGCCGCCCTTGCCCGCCGCGTCGCGGCCCTCGCACACGACGACCATGCGCCGGCCCGTGTCCCTGACCCACTTCTGCAGCTTCAGCAGCTCGATCTGCAGCACTCGCTTCTCGCGCTCGTAGGCTTTGCGGCTCAGCTTGTGGTCGTAGGGATGGTTCTCGCGCCAGGTGCCGATCGGCGTGCCGTCACCGTCCAGCAGGACCGGCTGCTCGGGGCGGGCGTCGTCGATCCGCAGTCCCCTGAGCAGCGCGGTGTCCGCTCCGGCCGCCATCGCCGTCGCGCCGGGTCTTCCGGACCCCTCAGGGGCGTGCTTCCCCGTGGAGGGGTCCGGCTCGTGCGGCTCCGCGGCCCCCGGTGCCGCGGAGGTGTTGCGGCTCTCCCCGTCCATGGCGCGTCCTCCTCGTCCTGTCCTGTCGGTCTGTCGGTCTGTCGGTCTGTCGGTCCTGTGTCCGGGACGTGCACCGCCTGCCCGGTCGTCCCGCGCGCACAGCCCGCTGGGCACGCCCCGGTGTACGGGACGTGCCCAGCGGACGGCGTGGCCCGGCGGCTCAGTGGCCGGAGCCGTAGTACCCGCCGAGCTGGTCGCGGTAGGCCGGGTCGCCGAGATGCTTGTCCTTGTCGAACTCCGGCGCGGACTTGATCTCGTCCTTCGTGCGGGACACGATGATCCGCCTCTCGTCGTGGTCGACGACCGTGATGGTGCCGGCCGGCAGTAGCACTTCCTTGCCGAAGATCCACACCCCGGTGTCGACGACGATGTACTGGGAGCCGACCTCGTTGGAGTGCTTGTCGACCTTGCCGATGTCCCCGTCGGTCGCCTCCACCCGATAACCCGTCAGGTCGTCGTCGCGGTTGTGCCCGCTGGTCGGTACGTAGGCCCACATGTGCTCGCTCACCGGTGCTCCTCACCTCGGGTGTTCCTCGGCGGCGGACGGGAATTCCGGAAGAAGCTCGCTTTTCCCGTCCCCGGACATCCGCGTGCCCCGCTTTCCGGACGGCACACATGGTGGCCGTGCGGGCAACGCCCCGAGTCCCGTCACCCGGTCACGACTCGTCGTCGGGCGGTTCGCCGCCGTCCTCCTCGAACACGACGTGCACCGCCGCCTCCTCCGCGCCGGCGGCTCCCGCGTCGATGCCCACGTCGGAGGCGAAGAGCTGCTTGTCCGTGTCCGGCCGGGTGCCCTCGTCGGGGGCGACGAGCCGCCCCGCGCGCCAGGAGCCGACCTCGTCGTCGATCGGCTCGCCATCACCGCCCGGCAGGTCGCCGATGCCGTCCCAGTCGTCCGCGGCGACATCGGGGAGCTCCACCGCCAGCCGCTGGTCGAGTGTCTCGCCCTCGCGCTGTTCCGCCCCCGTCGTACCCACCTTGTTGACGCCGAACGGCCTCTCCGGTGGCGAGTAGCCCTGGTCGAGTATCTGGTCGTAGTCCGGTTCGTCCAGCGCGTCCTCGAGGTCCAAGTGGGCCGCGTCGCCCTGTTCCTCGTTGTCACCGGTCGGCTGGTAGACGTCGTCCGCCCTGCTGTCGCTCATGATCGTCTTCTCGCTCCGCGGAGCTCCGATCTGCGGAGGACGTGCACTCCGGTCAGAGCGCCTGCTCGTCGTCATGGCTCGATGGCCTGCCCTGTGTCCCACTGCGCGGGCCCGGTGCGCGTCGCTCGTCCCGCGCCCGGGACCCCCGTGGATCGCGCGTGCCCTAAGCGCAAGCCTAGGTAACGTCACGCCCGACGGCCTGTCCATCCCGGAGCGTCGCCCCATCGCCACGTTCTGCGACCGGAGAGGGTTCGGATCCTCCCGTATACCCGTTGTGAGGTGATGTGCTCCGTGGTGGTGCGGCGGTCGTCCGCTCCCGGACGGGACCCTCTGAAGGGTCAGATGAAAGGCGGGTTAGCATATGAGCACCGCCTAGCTCGAAAGATAAATCTGTGACTGTCAACGAGGACTCGTTCACAAACTGGAAGCATCGCGAGGAGATCGCGGAGTCGATGATCCCGATCATCGGGAAGCTGCACCGTGAGCGGGACGTCACCGTCCTGCTGCACAGCCGCTCCCTGGTGAACAAGTCGGTGGTCAGCATCCTGAAGACCCATCGATTCGCCCGCCAGATCGCCGGCGAGGAGCTCTCGGTCACCGAGACGCTTCCCTTCCTGCAGGCCCTCACCGAACTCGATCTCGGGCCTTCCCAGATCGACATCGGCATGCTCGCCGCCACGTACCGGACCGACGACCGTGGTCTCTCGGTGGAGGAGTTCACCGCGGAGGCCGTCTCGGGGGCCACGGGCGACAACAAGATCGAGCGCCGTCAGCCGCGCGACGTGGTGCTTTACGGCTTCGGCCGCATCGGCCGGCTCGTCGCCCGTCTGCTCATCGAGAAGGCCGGTTCCGGCAACGGCCTCCGGCTGCGTGCCATCGTCGTCCGCCGGGGCGGTGACCAGGACATCGTCAAGCGTGCGTCGCTGCTGCGCCGGGACTCGATCCACGGTCAGTTCCAGGGCACGATCACCGTGGACGAGGCGAACAGCACGATCATCGCCAACGGCAACGAGATCAAGGTCATCTACGCCGGCGACCCGTCGGAGGTCGACTACACGACCTACGGCATCAAGGACGCCATCCTCATCGACAACACGGGCAAGTGGCGGGACCGCGAGGGCCTGTCGACACATCTCCGCCCCGGTATCGACAAGGTCGTCCTGACCGCCCCGGGCAAGGGCGACGTCCCGAACATCGTGCACGGCGTCAACCACGACACGATCAAGCCTGACGAGCAGATCCTGTCCTGCGCGTCCTGCACCACCAACGCGATCGTCCCGCCGCTGAAGGCCATGGCGGACGAGTACGGTGTCCTGCGCGGTCACGTGGAGACCGTCCACTCGTTCACCAACGACCAGAATCTGCTGGACAATTACCACAAGGCCGACCGCCGCGGCCGTTCCGCCCCGCTCAACATGGTCATCACCGAGACCGGGGCCGCCTCCGCCGTGGCCAAGGCGCTGCCCGACCTCAAGGCGCCGATCACCGGCAGCTCGATCCGCGTCCCGGTACCGGACGTCTCGATCGCGATCCTGAGCCTGCGGCTCGGCCGCGAGACCACGCGCGAGGAAGTCCTGGACTACCTCCGCCATGTGTCGCTGACCTCGCCGCTCAAGCGCCAGATCGACTTCATCACCGCCCCCGACGCGGTCTCCAACGACTTCATCGGCTCGCGCCACGCGTCGATCGTCGACGCCGGGGCCACGAAGGTCGACGGCGACAACGCGATCCTCTACCTCTGGTACGACAACGAGTTCGGCTACTCGTGCCAGGTGATCCGCGTCGTCCAGCACGTCTCCGGGGTGGAGTACCCGACCTACCCGGCGCCGGTGGCCTGACCACCTCCACCTGACCGGTCGTTCGTACCCGGTCGTCGGACCCCGGCGGTGCGGCGCCGTCGGGCGGCCGGCTGCGTGTCCCGGAAGGCGGACCCCGCCTTCCGGGACACGGACGTTTCCGGGCGGGACCACGCGGCGCCCGCACGCGCCGGCCGGGACCCGCTCGGCACTTTCCGCTGTGCGCAGGGAACTTGGCGCAGTGCGCATGCCGCGAGCGTGCCTGGGAATGACTTCCCTACGCGGGAGTAGCGTCACCGAACGTGTTCGCAGTCGAGTACCGGAGGGGCGTTCCATGCCAGATCAGTGCCCGATGGCGATGGACCCGGCGGGTCGGGACATCCACGGTGAGGGCTCTCGGATGCGTGAGAGAGGGCCGGTGGCGCGGGTCGAACTTCCGGATGCCGTGGGAGCGTTCGCGGTCAGCAGTCCCGCACTCCTCAAGCGGCTGCTCACCGACGCGCGGGTGTCCAAGGATCCGCGCCGGCACTGGCCGCTCTGGATCGACGGACAGATCTCCCCGGACTGGCCGCTGTTCGCCTGGGTCGCCGTGCAGAACATGTTCACTGCCTACGGCACCGAGCACAAACGCCTGCGGACCCTGGTCTCCAGCGCCTTCACCGCGCGGCGCACGGCCGCGTTGAGACCGCGCATCGAGGAGATCACCGGCAAGCTGCTGGACCGTGTCGCCGAAGTGGGGAGACACGGCGAGGTGGTCGATCTGCGCGAGGAGTTCTGCTATCCGCTGCCGATCCAGGTGATCAGTGAGCTGTTCGGTCTGCCCCGCGACAGGGCGGTGGATCTGCGAGAGATCGTGGACAGCCTCTTCCACACCGCCGCCGAGCCCGACGAGGTCACCGCCAACTACGCCCGTCTCTACGCCGTGATGGGGGAACTCGTCGAGGACAAGCGGAAATCGCCGGGAGACGACCTGACCACCAACCTCCTCGCGGCCCGCGACGACGGGAGCAGTGCCCGGCTCAGTGAGCAGGAACTGCTCGACACCCTGGTGCTCATGATCGGTGCCGGTCACGAGACCACGGTCAATCTCATCGACAACGCCGTGCACGCCCTGCTGACCCACCCCGAGCAGCTCGCGCACGTCCGCGAGGGACGGGCCACGTGGGACGACGCCGTCGAAGAGACCCTGCGTGCGGACGCACCGGTGGCCAGTCTGCCGTTGCGGTACGCCGTGGAGGACATCGAACTCGGTGAACTCGGAGGCCCGGAAGGGACGGTGATCCGCGCGGGAGAGGCCATCCTCGCCGCCTACGCCGCCGCGGGGCGCGATCCCCAGCGGTACGGGAACGACGCCGATCGTTTCGACGTCACCCGTGTGGACAAGGACCACCTGGCGTTCGGGTACGGGGTGCACCACTGCCTCGGCGCCCCGCTCGGCCGCCTGGAGGCCCGCATCGCACTTCCCGCGCTGTTCGGCCGTTTCCCCGGGCTCACCCTCGCCGTGCCCTCGGAGGAACTGCTGCCCGTGGAGTCGTTCATCTCCAACGGCCACCGGTCCCTGCCCGTACGCCTCACCTGATCACTCTCCCCGCCACCAGGCCAGCAGCCGGGCCCAGCCACTCTTGGGCGCAGTGGTCACCGGCGTACTCCGGCGCCCTCCGGGCGGTGCGGAGGTGTGCCTGGCCGGCCCCGTGGACCCGCCGTCACCCGCAGGCCGCTCATCCTCTTCGGAGCGGGTGACGGCGACGGGCTGGAAACGCACGGGCAGAGCGGCGAGCGCGCGGTGGAAGGGGCCCTGCCGCCACTCGAGGTCCCGGACGGGAACGGCGAGTTCCATGTCGGGCAGCCGGTCGAGGAGCTTCTCGATGGCCACGGCGGCGATCAGCCGAGCCGCGCCCTGTGCGGGACAGGAATGCGGGCCCGCGCTCCACGCCAGGTGGGCGCGGTTGCCCGTGCGCTGGTCGACCACCAGGGCAGGGTCCGTGTTCGCGGCGGCGAAGCTGATGACGACGGGGTGGCCCTCCTTCAGCAGCGTCCCTTCGTACACGACGTCGTGCACGGGGAAGTGGACGGCGTAGTTCGCCATGGGCGGGTCGGTCCACAGCACTTCGTCGAGGGCGTCCTCCACGGGCAGGCTGCCGCCCGAAAGACTGCCCGCGAATCGGTCGTCCGACAGCAGTAGGCGCAGGCTGTTCGCGATCAGATTCTGCTCGGGCTCGGTGCCGGCACCGATGAGCAGCACCAGGGTGTGGACGAGTTCCTCGTCCGTCAGCCGCGCGGGATGGGCGATGAGCCGGGAGGTCACGTCCTTCCCCGGAGTCTCGCGTTTGAGTGCGATCAGTTCGCCGACGGTTCGGGTGAGGAGCTCGTTCGCCTTCTCTGCTTCGACGAGTTCGAAGATGCCGGCCATTCCCTCGACCAACCGCTCGCCGTACTCGGGCGGACAGCCGAAGAGTTGGTTGAGCACCAGAAGCGGCAGGGGCCGGGCGTAGGCGCCGAGCAGATCCGCCTCCCCGTCCGCGGCGATGCGGTCGATGAGCGCATCGGCGCTCTGCCCGACGTAGCCGCGCAGGGCGCTGGGCTCCACGCCGCCCAGGCTGTCCGTGATCGCTTCGCGCAGTCGCCGGTGTTCCGGCCCGTCGGTCAGCAGGGCGTTCGGCCGGTAGGCCATCATCGGCGCGACCGGGCTGTCCGCGGGCACGGTGCCGTCGGCCATGTCGCGCCAGCGGCGGGAGTCCTTCGAGAACGTCTCGGGACTGCGCAGCACGTGGAGTGCGGCGTCGTAGCCGGTGACGAGGGTGGCCCGCACCCCGGGCGACAGCTCGACCGGGGCGGCCGGTCCGGCCTGCCGCATGCGCCGGTACGCGGCGGCCGGATCCGCTGCGAAACCGGGCCCGTACAGCAGCTCGTGGCGGGGGCAGCCGGACTCGGGGTCGGGTGTCGATTCAGGGGTCATGCGTGCTCCAGTTCGCTCGTGCGGGTCAGCAGGTGCTCGACGAGGGAGACCAGTGCCCGGGTCGAGGAATCGCGGTCGCGGGCGTCACAGCGGACGAGGGGGGTTTCCGGGAGCAGGTCGAGGGCCTCCCGCACCTCGTTCAGCGGGTGCCGGGGTGCGCCGTCGAATTCGTTGAGGGCCACCGCGTAGGGCAGGCCGAGTTCCTCCAGGACGCCCATGACGTCGAACGAGTGTTGAAGGCGGCGGGTGTCCGCCAGGACGAGTGCGCCGAGCGCGCCCCGGGACATGTCGCGCCAGAGCTCGGTGAACCGCTGCTGCCCGGGGGTGCCGAAGAGGTACAGCACAAGAGCGTCGCTGAGCGTGAGGCGGCCGAAGTCGAGGGCCACGGTGGTGGTCGTCTTGTCGTGGGTGCCCTCCAGGTCGTCGACCAGGGCGCCTGCTTCGGTCATCACCTCCTCGGTGCGCAGCGGACGGATCTCGGACAACGTCCCCACGAAGGTGGTCTTGCCGACCGCGAAGTGGCCGACCACAAGGATCTTGACGGCGGTCTGCACGCCCGGCCGGAGGTGGACGTCTTCGGACTCAGAGGCGGGTGCGGAGCCCATCGAGCACCTCCTGCAGGATTCGGGCATCGGACGGCAGGGCGGCCGGGACCGGCGCGAGGGTGACGATGTGTCCGCTGTCCAGGAGGTCGGCCACCAGGACCCTCGTGACGCTGACCGGCAGCGACAGATGTCCGGCCACCTCCGCCACCGACAGTGCCCCCGGTCCGCAGAGCTCCGCGATACGTCGCTTCTCGGGCCCCAGACCGGCGAGGGACTGCCCCTCGGAGGCGATCAGGAGTGTGACGAGGTCCAGGGTGCCGCGGCTCGGGTGAGCGCGGCCCTCCGTGACCACGTAGGGCCGTACCAGCCTTCCGCCGGGGCGGCTCCTGGGTGGCGTCATGCCCGGATGCCGGTTCCATGCCGAGCCGGACTGGTCAGCTCCTTGCCGAGCCGGTCGACCAGTTTGTGCATGCGGTACGTGACCGCCTCCATGTCCACGTTCTCCGTCGTGGAGACCGCGAGGTAGGCGCCCTCGCCTGCGGCGACGAGGAACACGTAGCCGTGGGCGAACTCGATGAGGGTCTGCCGCCACGGGCTGTCGTCGTGTCCGCAGAACTCGGCCGTACTGCGGCTGATGGACTGCAGGCCGGAGAGCCCGGCCGCCAGCCGCTCGGCGTCGTCCCTGCCGATGTCCGCGGAGTGGGCCCGGAGCATGCCGTCCGCCGAGAGCAGGATCGCGTGCAGGGCCTCGGGCACCTTCAGGACCTCATCGAGCATCCAGCCCACATCGCTGTTCCCGGGCTCGATCATCCTCGGTCGTCCCCTTCGTCTTCGTGGTCGGCGGCCTGGGTGGCACGGCCGTGCAGAGTGCCGCGTGCGAACGCACCGATCCGCCTGGCGGTCTCCTCGGCGGACCGGGTGTCGGCCTCCTCGGCGGGGTCCGGCGCCCGCTGTGCCGTCGCGGGATGCTGCGCCGCGCGGCGGCGGCGCTTCGGGAGACCGCCCGCGGTCGTCGCCGCGGGGGCCGCCGGCTCGGGCGCCCGGGCGGGACCTGACGCACCGCGGGCCGCAGCCACGGACGCGGTGGGAAGCCCGTCGGAGTCCTCCGGACGCGTGAGCAGGACGCTCGGGAGGAACACGACGGCGCGTACGCCCCCGTACGGGGACTGGGTGTCCACGCGGACGCCGAACCCGTACCGATGGGCGAGGACCCCGATGACCGCGAACCCGAACTGTGGAGGGTCCTCGAGCCGGGTGACGTCCACCGTGCGCCTGCCGGACAGCAGCACCGAGGCCTTCTCCGACGCCTGCGCGTCCATTCCGACTCCCGCGTCGTCGATCACGATGCAGGCGCCGTTGTGGACTGCCTGGACGCCCACCTCGACCTGGGTGGTGGGTTGCGAGTGGCGCGCCGCGTTGTCGAGCAGCTCCGCGACGGCCAGGACCACGGGCTCCACGGCTCGGCTCTCGACAGCGATGTCCACCTCACCGCGGATCCGGATCCGGCGGTAGTCACGGATCCGCGACGTGGCTCCGCGCACCACCTCGACCAGCCCGGACGCCGTCCGCTGCCGCCCCGGCCAGGATCCGCACAACACGGCGATGGCTTGGGCGCGGCGGCCGAACTGGGCGTTCGCGTGGTCGACTTCCAGGAGATCCCGCAGGACGTCGGGGTGGTCGTGGCGGTCCTGCATCTCCGAGATGGCCACCTGCTGTTCGTTGGCCAGGGCCTGGATCGAGCGCATCGAGGACTTCAGCGCCGCCTTCGCCGACCGGTCGGCACGGGCCTGTGCGTTCTCCACGGCCTCGGTGAACCGTGCGAGCACGCCGTCCAGGCACTTCGCGAACTCCGTCTCCGCCAGCCGGTTGTCGAGGAGCCCGACGCCGGGTACGGACCGGCCCGCCGACTCCTCGAGGGCCGGCAGCCGTACGGTGATCAGGTGGCGGAGCTCCTCTTCCCGGGTTCGCAGGCCGTCCGCCAGCTCCTCGTTCCGCCTTCTCTGCCGCGCGCTGATCCCGCGCTGCCGTACCAGGAGCACGGCGAGGGCGAGCAGGCCGACGGCCAGGCACCACAGCACCGCGTCCGGTATTCGTTCAGTCATGAAGTCCTCAAGACGGCTTGAACCCTGCGGGAGCGCCTGACGTTAGTTCCGGTCGGACGCGCGTACTACACCTCACGCGCAGAGAACTTGCCGTCAGACGCAGAGGTCCTCCGGAGAGGTCGGTCGGCCGCGGTCCGTCCCTGCCGTCCGCAGTGCGGTCAGCATGGGGACCCGGTCCGGCCGTCTGCACTACGATGCCCGCGCGGATGGCCGCTGGACCGTCGGATCGGCCTTCGGTACGGCAGGGACGCGTGACGGCGGAGGGGCGCTTTGCGTGGGAGAACGTACAGTCTGGTCGAACGGACGACGGCGCATGTCGAGCCGCGGGAACGGGCCGACTCGTGGAGCGAGCAGGTCGACTTCCACCACACCCGGCTGGATTTCCGCTATGCCCGACCGGACTGCTTCATCGGCGAGATGACCAGCCAGCGCAGCGACACCTACGACCTCATCACCTGGCGAAGTGATCGGGTCGAGTACGTCCGGACGCCCGGGCTGGTGCGCCAGGCGCCCGCTCCGGACTACCGGTTCGTGTTCCCGGTCGAGGGTGAGTTGACGATTCGTCAGAACGACCGGCAGGTCCGGCTGACCCCGGGCTCGGGAAGGCTGGTGCCGTTGGACGCCCCCTTCGCACTGCGGCACGACCCGATGTTGAGGGGCGTCATCCTGTCCATACCCGCCTGCGAGATCGACGGCCCGCTCAACCGGAAGTCCCCCCTCTCGACCGGAGTGGACTTGTCCACCGGTCTGGGACGCGTCCTGCACGGCATGGTGGTCGGCCTGTACGACGAGCGCACCCACCTCGACGCCGCGCAGTTCAACGCCGTCACGGACCGCGCGGTCGAGCTGCTGTGCATGCTCGCCGCCGGTGACGACCGCCCGGACGTTCCCGGCCACCTGGCCGAGGTCGAGGCTGTCGTCCGTCGCTACGCACGGGACCACGCCACCGATCCGGGACTCACGGGGACGTCCATGGCGCGAGCGCTCGGCTGGTCGCTCCGCCAGATCCAACTGGCCCTCCAGCGGGCCGGGACCACGCCGCGCGAAGTGATCCGCGAGGAACGCCTGCGCGTGGTCCGCGACCGCCTCCAGCGTGCCGAGTACGCGCACATGACGATCAGTGAACTCGCGTGCGCCATGGGCTTCTCCTCGGCCAGCGCCCTGAGCACCGCCTTCCGCCGGCGTTTCGGGACCAGTCCGCGGGAGCTGCGTCGCCGACACCACCAGGCGTGATCGGTACCTGACCGACTTCCCCAGCCGTTGACGCCCGGGCACCGCGTTTGCCTCCCGGGCGAAAAGACATGTGCAGTTACCTTGCGGTAACTGGTGATGCTGTGTCAGATTCCCCGATGCCACCGGCCGGTGACCCCACCTCCCACCCATGCCCGAGGTCGAACGCGGACCAGGCATGGCCAGACATCGGAGTCACACATGAGACGCACCGCAACGCTCGCCGCGGCCACCGCCGCGGTTCTGGCGCCGCTCGTCGCCGTACCCCCCGCACATGCGGCGACGCGCAACCCGGTCCTGTTCGTGCACGGTCTCAGCAGCTCGGCCGGCACCTGGAACGACTGGGTCGGCAAGTTCAAGGCGGACGGGTACGCGGCGTCGGAGCTGCACACCTGGTCCTACGACTGGAAGCAGTCCAACAAGACCACGGCGTCGCAACTGGCGGTGAAGGTGCAGCAGGTACTCGCCGCCACGGGCGCCGAGAAGGTCGACATCGTCGCCCATTCGATGGGCGCGCTGAGCTCCCGCTGGTACCTCAAGTCCCACGGCGGCACCTCGTACGTCGACGACTTCGTCTCTGTCGCCGGAGTGAACCACGGGACGGACGTCACGTTCTTCTGCTCCTTCTACACCTCGTGCAAGGAAATGGTCATCGGGAGCAGCTTCCTGAAGAGCCTCAACGCCGACGACGAAACCCCGGGTGCGGTCGACTACGCCACCCTCTGGTCCACGTGTGACGCCGCCATCAACCCGGACGAGTCGGCGAAACTGAGCGGCGCGGCCAACACGTCGGTGGGATGCAAGTCCCACAACAGCATGAACGACGACCACGGGAACTACACGAAGGTGCGGGACCTCGTCGCCTGACCGCGCCCGGTCCGGCCCCGCCTCGACGGGGCCGGACCGTCCGACGGGACGGTTCAGCGCGCCGGGCCGCCGCGAACGCCGTCCACCGCCCGGTACCAGTCGTTGCTTCCGCGGTAGCGGAAGCCCCCCGGATGTCGGTGGTGCTCGCGGGCATGTCGATGTGCATCGATTCGCCGGAGGCCGGAGCGGTGCGCCGGCGGCTCCTGACCGTCGCCCAGGGGCCCCCTCGAGGGACATCCGGACCTCGGCCCGGTGGCCGGGCCAGGAGCGGTAGTGCGACCGGTGGCTCAGGGTGAGCGCTGAACCGCCGGTCGTGGCCCGACGAGGGCTGATGAGGGTGGAGTCGAAGGGGCCTTTGGTGGAGTCGGCCCACTCGTCGGAATCGGCGACGGCGAAGACGCCGCGGGAGCGGACGTTGCCCCGGCGGGATTCGCGGCGGGCGGGTTTTCGCCGGGGCCCCCGGTCAGCTGATGAGCAGCCCGATGCCGCCGAGCGTGTACACGATCATCAGAACCAGGAGGGGGACCTCCCCCGCCAGCGCCCGGTCCGGAGGGTGGACGCGTACCGATCTGTCGTGTGCCGCCACGACGCCCAGGACATGTCCGGTGACCACCGACGCCACCTGCAGAGTGGCAAGGGTCCCGGGGCTGAACGGGGGTTCCGGCCCGGGCGGGTCGGCCGGATCGGAACCCATCGCGGTCAGTACGGTGCGCGGCCCCTCGACGGCGAGGAGCGAGCAGTAGTGGGCGACCAGATAGCCGATGGCGATCGGCAGCAGGGCGTGCGCGAACGTGGTGAGCGGCCGGCGCACGGGCCCGGCCACGAGGCGGGCCGCACCGGCACCGACGACGTAGACGGCGGCGACGGCGGCCGTGCTGCCCAGAAGCCCGAGCGTGGCCGTGGCGGTGCGGCCCAGTGGCGACGTCTGCAGTGTGGTGATCCATGACGGTGTGTCGGACATCCCGTCGTAGGCCGTGCTGCCGAGCAGCACGCACATGACGGCCACCAGCCCCGGTGCCGGGGGAGTGCCGTCCAGACCGTGCAGCGGGCTCCGCACGACGAGTTGCCCGTCCGCGCGGCGGCCGATCGGGGCCAGCCGCGAGAGGAGTCCGGAGTAGGCCTCGAACGCGTCGCACCGGTCGAACCAGTCGCTGCCGAAGACCGCGGCGCCTGCGAGGTGCACGGACGCGTGAGCGAGCAGAAAGGCGAGCAGGGCGGTGGTCGAGGCTGGGGCGGGAGAGGCGAGTTCGAGCCAGGTGAAAGCGAGCAGCCCGGCGGCCGTGGGCCAGTAGCCGATTCGCTGCGGGAGCGGGCGGTGCGGCTCCGCCGGGGAGCGGTGAACCACCCGGCAGCCCAGTGCGTGCAGCGTGCGCAGTGGGTTGAGGAGCCGCCACACCGGTCCGAGCAGGAGCGAGGCGGGGACCAGGCCCACCCACAGCAGGACGTAGACCGCTCCGGGGGCCGGATTGCGTTCGGGGTCGTCCGGGCCGAGCAGAAGGTGGAGGAGGACCGTGGCGGTGGCGGCGAGCCCCAGTACGCGCAGGCCGGCACGGAGGGCGGGCGCCCTCGCCCAGCGCTGCACGCGGGCCGGCAGGGGACGCCCGGCGCGGTCGCCCCGGAAACGCGAACGGGGCCAGAGAAGTCCCAGCGCGAGGAAGGAGACGAGCAGGGCGGCGAACGCTCCCGCGTAGGCGTGGAAGGCGGGGATCGGCAGGTCGTGCCCGGCGCCGACGCCGTGGGCGAGGCCGGTCGAACCGCTCATCGGACGGCCAGTTGCGTCAGCACCAGACCGGACCGGTGCATCTCCACCTCGAACAGCCCCGAACGGTCCAGGGCGACCCGGAGTGTGGTGGTGCGACCGGCCTCGACCTCCGCCGTGCGGTTCACGCCGTGCACATGCAGTTCGTCGTCCGTGTCGCTGGTGACGCGGATGGCCAGCAGGTCGCCCTTTCTCAGCTCGATCCGGCCCGGCTCCGGTCTGACGACGCCCGCGGTGATGGTGAAGTCGGCCGTTCTGTCCGGCTGTTCCCCCACCGGACGGTCGTCGGGAGGGGGCTCGGGCAGGCGTGCGGTGGCCTGTACGGCGACCCCGCCGACGGCCCATGCCGTGTGGTCGTCCGCGTAGAGCCGGACGGAGAGCGCCTTGGTGCCGGGAGGTACGTCGTCCGCGGGCAGATGGTGCCAGCGGCCGTACACGCGGGCGACCTTCTTGCCGTCCGCGAAGAGGTGGGCGTGTCCGCTGCCCAGGACGGCAGCACCGCCCACGCTGTCCGGGCTGAAGCGGAAGCGCCCGGTATCGATACGGACGTTCCATCCGTCGTCCGCGTCCGCCCGGACGGTCAGGGTGACGGTCGGAGCATCCGCGGCGGGCACCTGCCGAAGCCGTTCGTGGTGTCCCGTGCCCGGGGCGCCCAGGAGCGTCCCGGCACCGTCTGTGGCGACATCGTGGCTCGTTCCGGGGCCGTGATGGGTGGTGGGCCGCTCCGTACAGGCCGATCCCAGGGCGAGGGCCGCGGCCGCCGCCCAGATCATCCCGGCCCTTCCCGGGACGCGACCCGCACCCCAGGCCCTCACGGGGAGACCCGGGCCGGGTCGTCCGCGGACGGGGAGGCGGACCGGCCCCGGCCCCCCGGTCGTGCCGAGGCGGCCACCGCCCACAGGACCCAGACGAGTCCCAGCAGACCTCGCAGCCACGCCGGGCCGAGGGGAGTCCACGGAATCATCACGAAGGCCCGCTCGAAGGCGTCCAGCAGCGTCAGGAGTCCCAGCACCACGGTCGTCGTCCCGAAGGCGCGGCTGCTGTGCCGCAACCCCAGACCGGTTGCGGTCAGCCAGACCCCGATCAGCAGGAGCGCCAGGGGCCCGGCCACCGTCGGGGCGAGTGCCGTCGTCTCGCTCGCGACGTCGAGTACGAGCCCCGCCGCGCCGAGCGCGGTGGCCGCGGTGACCAGGAGGTTGCCGCGCAGTCTGCGCCACCACAGGAACCCTCCCACCACGGCGAGCACGGCGGCGACGCCGAGCGCGAGCTGCACCTCGATACGGGCGAGGCCCCGGGCTCCGTACCAGTCGCAGCCCGCCGGCAGCCGCCGCGCCTGAACGTTGTAGTCGGAGCAGACCAGCAACTGGACGACCTTCATGGGTTCGCCCACGATCCGGTGCGATCCCCCGAGGGCGGCGCCGGTGTCGTTCCGGCACCGGGGCAGGGCTCGCGGGCTGCTGTCTCCCGTGTCCTGCCAGCAGTTGTCCGTGCCCTGGCCGTCCCACCAGACGTCCGTCCGGTTGGGTCTGGACTCGCCGCTCCTCGCCCTGCCCAGGTGGTTGTCACGGAACCGGTTGTGGTGCGAGGTGTCGGCCTGACGGGACCAGGCGTCCTCACCGCGCAGGAAGGCGGGAACGGCGTTGAGATGGAACGCGGTGCGCTGGTGTCCGTAGACCCAGTTGCCCTCGAACACGTTCCAGTTGCCACCGGCGACGATCACCCCGGTTCCGGGAGGGACCGAGGTCTGTGGGCACACGACGCCCTGCTCGTAGCCGCGTTCGGCGGGAGGTCTGGCGCACGTGCCGTCCCTGACGTACCGGTAGTAGTTCTGGTTGTTGTCGTGGATGAGGTTGCGTTCGAATCTGGCGTGGTTCTGGGGGAGGCCCGGATGGCCCGGAAACACACTGTCCATCGACGCACCGGCCATGTTGTGGTCGAACTCGTTGTCGTGGGCCCACACCGAGTCGCCCGCGGTCCCCGAGTAGCCGAGCAGATTGTGGTGACTGCGGCAGCCGGTGATCTCGATGGAGTAGCGCGGCACGTCGTGGCCGCGCCCGCTGTTGATGTCCGACGCGCTGCCCGGGTAGATCCCCGAGTCTCCGTTCCCGTACGACTCGCAGTCGCGGTACAGCCCGTGGTCGCTCGCGAAGGTGAGGAAGCCGTACTCGTCGTTCCAGCGGGTGAGCACCCGGTCGATGACGAACCCGTCCACACCGAGCACGTACAGTGAGTTGAAGGTGGTGCGCTGAGCGGTGAAGTTGCGGAAGTAGACTCCGTCGGAACCGTCGGCCCGGATCGCGTTGAGCTTGCGGTAGCCGGCGTCCACGACCACGTCGAGCGGGCCCGCGCCCGTTCCCTCGATCTGCAGGTCCCTCTTGCCGAGGACGGCCACGAGATTCTGGTTGTGGGGGCACTGCTGCTGCTGTGCGTAGGACAGGATCTGATATCCCAGGGCCGATTTGCGGGCCTTGAGCCGGGCGCAGTCGCCCTTGGGCTCCGGTTGGGAGGGCTCCTCCTCGTAGCGGCCGGGCAGGACGGCGATGCTCATGCCGGGTCTGTCGACGGCGTCCACCGCCTGCTGCAGATGCCGGAACCCCTCGCCGAGACACCTCTCGTAGAGCCGGAGATTCCGCTCGCGCAGGGCGTCGGGGAACCGGGACACGCGCCGCTCGAAGGCCGCCGTGTCGGTCTTGCAGACCAGGAGGTCGGGTTCGCCCTCGCGGTACGCGGGAACGCTTCCCGAACCGTCGGGGAACGCGACTTCACGCTCCTCGTGCGCCTGCGCGCCGGGCGGCGCACCCAGTGTCAACGCGGCCGCGAGGCCCAGGCCGACCAGTGTTCGACGTGTCCACGTCATCCACATACCCGGCAAACTAGAACAGGTTTCGAGTACACGGAAGGCGTCGGACGCGGGATGTCCGACGGACGACCACCCTCGCACCGGCCGTTGCCGGCCGTGAAGCGTCCCTGGCCTGCGTTTAGACCGTGCGGGTCAGGATCCCGGCCGGGCCGCGCCCCGGGCCGTCATCGGCCAGTGCCTGCTCGTCGTGGGCCGGCCAACGCCTCGCCACCCGGATGACGGGCCGCCGGCCGACGGCGGAAGCGGAGGGCCCGGTTCTGCCGGGTCGGATCGGGCACGGCTTTCCCGGCACGCCCGGCCGAAGACGACCGGCACCGCCTCCACGGCAGGGTGCCCGGCGACCCTCCTCCTGCCAGGAGGCCCTTGATCACGTTTGCAGGCCGGTGTCCCGACTCGTGCGCTTGCGGCGCCGGATCAGAAGAGGAGTGAGGAGCAGGAGCGCGAAGAGCACGGCGATCACGGCCGGCCCGGCTGAATCCAGGGCGTCGGCAGCGACTCGCTGGATGCCGGTCGCCGCGTCGACGACCGGGTCAGTGGTGGTGGGGTCGCCCTGGGCGCGGATCTCGTACCAGCCGTAGTAGGCGACGTACGCGCCGACCAGGAGGAGCAGGCCGCCGCCGAGTCGCGGGGCGATCGCGCCGAGGCGGCGCAGGCGGGTGACCGCCGTGGTGCGGGTGAGGGCGACGGTCAGGGAGGCCACCCCGACGATCAGGCCCATCCCGGCGGCGTAGGCCGCGAACAGGACGACGCCCTCCGTGGTGGAGCCGCTGCGGAAGGCGGAGACGACGATGGCGAGGAAGGGGGCGATGGTGCAGCCGAGGGAGGCGGTGGCGTACGCCATGCCGAACAGTGCCATGGAGGGCGCGGAGCGTGTGACGGTGGGGGCGCGACGGAGCTTCGGGGCCGGGGTGGGCAGTTGGCGGCCTGCGAGGAGCCATGCTCCGGCGGCGGTGATGAGCAGGCCGAAGGCGATGGTGAACCAGGGCAGGTGTTGCTGGACCTGGCCGGCGACGGGCTGGATGACGAGTCCGAAGATGCCGAAGAAGGCGGCGAAGCCGATGGTCATCGCTGTGGTGGCGGCGAGTGCCCGGCCGACGGCGACGGTGCGGCTGGGGGTGTCGTCGCCGAGGACGAGCAGGGAGAGGTAGGCGGGGAGCAGGGCGAAGCCGCAGGGGTTGACGGCGGCGAGTATCCCGGCGCCGAGCGCGACGGCCAGGGGCAGGTCGGCCATGACGGTTCAGCCGGTGAGGGCGGAGAGCTTCTCCGCCAGGCCCTTGCCGCCGGGGAGTACGCCCTCGTGGACGGTCCTTCCCGTCCGGTCGAGGATCACGTAGTAGCTCTGCTGGGTGATTTCGAACCGCTTCCACACCTCGCCGCTCTCGTCGGAGAGGTGGGGGAAGGCGCTGGTGCCGGTGTCGGAGACGAAGTCGCGCATGGCGGCGCTCTCGTCCAGGCCCGCGACGCCGACGACGTTCGCCCTGCCCTGGTTGGCGGCGGCGACCTTGGCGGTTTCGGCGGCCTGGCCCTTGCACGTCGGGCACCAGGGTGCCCAGAACCACAGCACGGTGGGCTTGCCCGCGAGGGTCTTCGCGTCGAACGGTTTGCCGTCCACGGTGGTGGCGGTGAAGTCCAGCGCCTCGGGGACCTTTGCGCCCTGCGAGCCGCCGCCGCTGTCGAGGGAGCCGGCGGGCGAACCCGTGGGGGAAGACGCCTTGGTGGGGGAGGCACCCGTGTCGCCGGCTGACGCGGAGTCTTCGTCCGAGCCGCATGCGGTCAGAGTGAGCACGGCGGCAGCGAGGGCGGCCGGGAGGAGGATGCGGGTGCGCAAGGAGGGCTCCTGAAGGGTCGGGACCGATGGCGATGGTAGTGGCGGCGGCTCGAGCGGGCAGCGGACCGGACCTTACGAATCGGTGACGTCAGCCGGCGGCGTCCTTGAGCCGTGGGGCACGGCGCCGTCGACGAGGCCGGCCGCGGCGCCCCGGACGGCGTGCACGGGGGATCGAGGGATCTTGGGGGAGGTGTGTGCTGCCGTGGTCATGGTGATCGCCCCATCCGTCGGGTGGTTCCTCTGCTCCCGCCGCCGACGCTGGTCAGGGTGGTGGGGGCAGGTGCGCGACCGCCCTCACCCACGCGCCGGTGGTCCCGCGCGGCGTCCGGTTGCCGTTGCTCGCCGGGGGTGTGTGCAGGGAACCGTCACCACCGTCACCAGGGGAACGAGGCATCGGATGGGTGTCTTCTCTCAACTACGGGATGAGGCCGGAGACCGAGGAGCTGTCGTCGGCCCCTTCAGGGCTCAGAGCTCGCGTCGTGGCGCTGCCGTCCCGCCCGCTACCGCGGCGTGCGTTCGGCGATCAGCAGCGCGTAGCCGAGAACACCGTCCGCGACCGCCGAACGGGCGGCTCCCAGGACGGCAGCGGCGGACTCGAGATCGACGCCCGCGGCGGTGAGGCGAGCCGGCGCGGTCATGCGCAGCAGGTTCAGCCGGGCCTCGATCTGGTCGATCATCCGCACCAGCGCCTGGTCGGCGCGCTCGGTACGGAGCGTGCGCAGCCCCGCGCCGGCCAGGATCCCGGTGTACTCCTCGAGCGGCCGGGCGTCGGCGATGCAGGCGATGCGGGCGCCGAGGCCGGTGAGCGCGGGCGGAAGCCGGGTGGGATCGACCGTGACGTCGGTGATGCCGAGGCGGCCACCGGGCCGCAGGACTCGCGCGAACTCGGTTGCCGCCCGTGCCTTGTCGGGGAAGGTGCACAGGGCGCACTCGCACACCACGGCGTCGAAGACGCCGTCGGGGTACGGCAGGTGCTCGGCGTCCCCCGTGGTGAAACGTGCCCGGTCGGCCAGGCCCGCTGCCTGGGCGGTGCCCTGGGCGAGGGCGGCGTTCGCCGGCGCGTAGTCCACGCCGTCGACGTCGGCGCCGTAGGCGTCGGCGAGGAGCAGGGCGGTGGTGCCGCGGCCGGAGGCGACATCGAGGACCCGTGCCCGCGGGGTCAGGCCGAGGCCGTCGGCGAGGCGGCGGGTCAGGGTGGTGCCGCCGGGATGGTAGGACTCGCCGAGAAGCAGGGAGACGACGTCGGAGGAGTACGCGGCGGCGCAGCACGCTTTCAGTTCCTCACCGGTGGGCGGCTGAGTCATGACGGGAGCGTCCCTTCTTCACCGGGGGTGTTGGTCGCGGTCTTGGAGCCGTACGGCGTCGTGGTGAGGCGTTCGGCGAGCGGCAGGGCGTTCGGCGCGACCGGGGCGACGGGGACGCCGGACATCTGCGCCCGGACCTGTTCGCGGTAGCCGACGGAGTTGTAGGCGCAGAAGGGGATGAGGCGTCCGTCCGGGGTGATCTCCTCGACGCAGCACTTCATCAGCTGCTTGACGTTGAGGGTGTAGGGGTCCTGGAAATCCTGCACGACCACCATGAACGCCTTGTCGTCGAGGTCCTTCACCGCCTCGGGGAGGTCGATGCCGCAGGCTCCTCCGTAGCCCCCGGCTCGGGAGGTGTTCCCGGTGCAGCCCAAGGCCTCGGCGGTGGCCCGCAGTTCCTCCGCGGTCGTGGGGGTGCCCATGAAGGCGGAGGCCGACCACAGCTTCTCCAGGGCCTTGCGGATCCCGGTGTCGGGCATGACCCGGTTGGTGACGTAGTCGAGGTGGTCCTCGACGTTGAGCAGCCGCGGGATGGGCACAACCGTTCGGTCGCCCGGCTCGCCGTCGACCAGCAGATAGGTGATGGAGCGGCAGGTCGGGAAGCAGCAGGGCACGGGGAAGAAGTCGCCCTTCCGGAACCAGTCCGGGCGCTGGGCGTTGATGAGGCGGATGACGTCGGGGTTCGTGAGCCGGTCCAGCGGGTCGAACTCCATGTGCCGTCCGGAGTGGGTGACCGGCTGGAAGGCCACGGACCGTACGGCGGGATGGTCGATGCCGTACTCGATGATCGCCCCGAGCTCGTGCTCGTTCAGCCCGCGCTCGACGGCGGCGACGAGCGTGACGGTCAGGCCCGCCCCGGCGCAGTTGTCCAGAGCCCGCTGTTTGAACGCACGCAGGTCACGGCCCCGGATCTCCCTGTGGGTGCGCTCGTCGAAGCCGTCGAACTGCAGGTAGACGTTGACCGACTTGCCCGGCACCTGGTTGCGCTTGCCGAGTTCGGCGACGAAGTCCTTGTCGGTGGCCAGGCGGATCCCGTTGGTGTTGAGGTTGACGTTCCTGATCGGGCGGGCCTGGGCCAGGTCGATGAAGTCGAGGATGTGCTTGTGGATGGTGGGCTCGCCGCCGGAGAACATCACCACCTCCGCCTCCCCCTCGGACTCCACGAACGCGTCGAGCATCCGGGCGCACTGCTCACGGGTGATGGAGTAGCCGTCCTGCTGGTGGCCGGAGTCGGCGAAGCAGATCGGGCAGTCAAGGTTGCAGCCGGTGTTGACCTCGACGATCCCCAGGCAGGCGTGCTGCTTGTGCTCCGGGCAGAGCCCGCAGTCGCTGGGGCAGCCGTCCTTCACCTCGGTCTGGAAGGCGAGGGGGATGGTACCGGGCTTGTTGAACCGGGCCGAGGACAGGTACTCCTCGGCATCCCCGTAGACCAGAGCCTCGAACTCACCGTGCTCACCGCACCGCTTCCGCAGATAGACCTTGTCCTTGCGGATGTTGACCTGCGCATCGACCGGTGTCTTGCAGAGCGGGCAGATGGACTTGGTGAACTCCACGAACACCTCGTCGCGGTCCGCCTTGTGCCGGGGTGCGGCTGGCTGGGTCATGCGGAACTCCTCCATTGACGGGCTTCCTTCACTCATCGGGGGTCTTCACGATCGGGCTGCTCGCCCGCCTGCGATGCGGGTGGGGCCGCGACGGTCGGGAGCGCTCCTCCGGCCCGGCGCACGGCGGGCGCGGCCACCGCCGGGCCACCGAGAGTCGGAACGATCACCGGCTGCCGGCACCGCCCCTCACCCCCTTTCGGTCGGTGTGCGCGGGAGCGGCCGCGGTGCGGGAGGAGCGGAACAGCAAGGGGGCGCAGAGCAGGGTCAGGGCGTCCTGGAGCAGCACGGACCAGCCCAGCCGCTGGGTCAGGGGGATCCCGAAGCGGGCGACGCCCATCGCCGTGTGCCTCGTCCCGAGCACGATCCTCAGCACCATGGTCCGACCGTAGGCTCCCGACCGGGGCGAGAACCGCAAGCGCGCTCACCGAACCACCACCCCGCACCCGGCACGTTCGAGGGCGAGGGCGATGTTCGCCCCCCGCGCGAGCCCGCGCCACCGGATGGGCGGTGTCCGGAGCGGCACCCGCTGCCGCGCCCCGGCAGGTACGCGCCGCCCTCGCCGCCACCGCAGGACCGCACTGTTCGCCGTCTCCGCAGTCGGCCCGCCGCACTCCACGGCAAGCCGATCACCGCAGAGCCGAGCGTCGCTCCGCCTCTCGTCGGACCGTGCCCAGGGAGGCCGCGACGGTCGCCTCCCACCGCGGGGCGACCAGGCCGCCCCACCATTGCCCGGCCCGCCACAGATCCGTGGCGAGTTCACCCGCGTAGACCAGCCGCGTGCCGGACCCGTGCCCGGTGAGGGTGAACGATTCGGTGACGGCGGGCACCGGCCCGCGCACCAGACGGAAGTCGACGCGCTCCGGGCGGGTGAACCGCACGGTCTCCACCGTCGTCGCCGTCAGCCGCCCGCCCGCCACCGGGGTGCGATGGGCGGCGAGCACCATGTCGCTGCCCCGTTCCAGCACCGTGACCTTCTCGCGCATCGCTCGGGTAGCCCGTCCCAGATACGGCTGGGCGATGACGTCGAAGACCACCTCACGCGGTGCCGCGATGTCGACGGTCTGCGGTCCGAGCGGACGTGCGCGCCGCCCCACGCCCAAGTCCAGCGGCAGTGCCCCGGTCACCAGCCCGAGATACCCACCCGCCGCGCCCGCCACGGTTACCGCCCCCAGAGCACCGATCCACGCCATGAGCCCGATCCTCTCCGCACGTCCGTTCCTGTCGCACCTACGACGCTAGGCCGTGAACGTCCGTCGATCGGTGAGCGCGCTCACCGACCTTCCGGCGCGTTGCCCCCTACTCTGGGCGCCGTTCCCCGTGGTGGAGGACCATTGAACGTGGAGTCCGTTTCCGAGCCGGCCGGCAGCCGTGCGGCGACGAACGCGCTGCTGGCCGGTCTGCGTGAAGACCGCTTCGCCCCGGAAGCCGTCGTGTGTTTCCTCGGGCGGGCCGCGCACCGGTCGCTGCGCCAGGCCGTCCGGCGTCCGAGGGCCCTGGTCGAGCTCACCGCCCTGCACTGCGTCCTGTACGCGCTGGCGGCCGGCAGGCGGCCCGGACGGAGCTGGGTGGTCGCCGGCTGGGGCCTCGCCGTCTCGCACCTGGGACTGCTGGAGGACCGAGACCGCCTGGCCGCCGCGGACCTCGTGACGCTGCTGCGTGCCAACCTCCCCGCCCTGCCCGGCGGATCCGGCAGGGGCTCCGGGGTCCTGGCGATCGGCCTCGACCTCGCCGACGGCCGCCTCGCCCGCCATCAGGGCACGACCTCCCCCTTCGGTGACTACGCCGACACCTTCGCGGACGCCGCGTTCTGGGTGTGGTTCACCCTGCGCCACGAACCCAGCCGCACCGTACGGACGGCGGCCATCGCCGCCTGGGCGCTGCCCGTCGTCACCGTCACCGGCGTCGCGCTGCGCCGCGGAGCCATGCCCGAGCGGCCCCGCCCCGTCCTGCTGCGCCCGGCCGCCGCCCTGCAGGCAGTCGTCGCCCTACGGCACCTGGTCCGGGGCCGGTCCGCGGTACGACCATCGTCGCGTCGACGGCTTCGAGCGGGGTCTCGCGGCAGCCGTTAGGGTCGCGATCCGACAGGGCAGGTGCGGTCCGGTGCGGCAGACCGATGGCCCGAGCGCCCTCGTCGAGCGAGGCCTTCGGCTTCACGGGCTGCCACAGGCTCCTGCCCGAGTCCTCGACAGAGGCGGTACGTGCGCCGAACGCTGCCGCACGTCCCGCCTCGGCTCGCTGGATGATCCTCACCAGGCCCGACGACCTCGCCCCACTTCGCCGTCGCATCCTCCTCGGACGGCAGCTCGCTCCGTCACCGCCGCATGCGCGACAGGGGCGTTCGATTGACAGACCGGGTGACGCTGAACAGTGCGCATGCCGGCTCCGTATGAAGGTTGTGCCCTCTTTGCGGGATCACCCTCAGGCCGGGTGGAGGCCCGGTCGTGCCAGGACGTTCTCGTGCCACGTGGGCTCTTGCCCACCTGGCGTGGGAGATCGAGGAAGCGAGGCCCTGCGATGACGCGTTCGGACACCGAAGACGAACACATTCCCCGGGAAGGGGCGATCCCCGGTCTTCTCTCGGAGGCCGACCTCGTCGAGCGCCTGCGATCCCGTACCGAGGCCGAACGGCCGGCCGTCCGGGAGCTGCAGCGGAGACACCTGCCCGTCGTCGCGGGCTACGCGCAGCTCTTCACCGTCAGCGCCCCGTCCGGCAGGCAGCTCGCCGACGAGGCGTTCTTCCGGGCGGTGGAGGAAGTCTGTGAAGGGGTCGATCCGTCAGGGACCTGGCGTCATCACGCGCTGACACACGTAGGCGAAGCCGCGCTCGACTGGGCCGCGGACGAACGACGGGAATGGCTGAGACCCGACTTCCTGGCCTGGGTGCACACGGCGGACGTCAGCAGGGGATCCAAGTCCCCCAACGCCATGATCAGTGCCTTCTACCAGTTGCCCGAGCGGCTGCGGTCCGCCCTGTGGTACGCGGTCGTCGACGACGAGCCGTACTCCGAAGTCGCCACACACCTGGGCACCACCTCGGGTGCCGTGCCCGATCTCGCAGCCAAGGCGCAGGTCGCCATGCGGGATGCCTATGCGCAGGAGCACTTGTCGCGCCGCGGCACAGCGGAGTGCCGTGGGTTCAAGCGCATCATCGAAGCCGCCGCGCAGGCGCGGGGCGGCGACCGGCACCCGGACCTGGCCGCACATCTGACCCGCTGCGTCGACTGCGGGGTCCTGCTGTCCGGACTCACGGGACTGTCCGGGAGTCCACGGACCCTGCTGGCCGAGGGGCTGCTGATGTGGGGCGGCGGCGCCTACACCGAGCGCGTCCCCACGCGCGGCACCCCTGAGACGAAGCCGCTCGAGCAGGGCACTGAGCCCGGCGCCGGCGGACGGGAGAGCCGGCTCGACGTTCATGCCGCACTCGGCGAGGTCTCCAACGGTCCCGGCCGTCCCGGGCCCGCGCATCGATCCGTCCCGGGACACCGGACCGTCAAGGCCGCCGGCGGCATGGCCGCGATGGTCGCCGTGGCCGCGGTCGCCGCGGTCGCCTCTCACGACGTCCTGCCCGAGAGCTGGAACGTCAGCGGTCTTGTGCGCCCCCAGCCGAGTCGGCCGGCCGACCCGTCTCCGTCCTCCACGCCCTCCCGCTCCGCCGACGGAACCCCATCGGGCGGTCCGAATACGGATCCGGGCCGGGAGGCACCCGCGCCGGTACCCGTCGGCACGCCCTCCCAGATCGTGCATGCGTCCACCGGGCTCTGCCTGGACGTGGAGAACCAGGTGGTGGACAAACGTGTCAGTGCCGTCGCCGCGCCGTGCGGCTCCGGGGCGACCCAACGATGGACCTTCGACACCGACGGACACCTGCACAACGAGGCCGACTCCGACTTCTGCCTCAAGGTCGGCGGAGACAGCGCGGTCGTCGGGATCCGGCCCTGCACGTCCGACGACCCGGACAAGCGATCGCGGATGACCTTCGTCATCAGTGAGAACGGGGCGATCCACTCCAAGCCGCAATCCGACCAGGTCATCGTCCCCGTCGCCACTTCCTCCGACGAAGTGCGGCAGTTGGTGCTCAAGGAGAGCTCCGGGGTGGGCGACGAACGCTGGGGGACCCGGCCGGTCGGGGCCACGGGGGCGTCGCCTCTCCCCGCGGCGAGTGCCTCCTGACGACGGTGGGCCCGCGGAAGGAAGAGGGGGTGAAACACAGAGCCCCGTCGGGACCTTCTCGGAAGTCCGCGCGTGGAGTGGTGACAAGCGGTGCATGCCAAGAGCGGCGCCGTCCGGTGCAGATGACATCGCCGTGCTCGCCCGCGATGCGGAGGTGCGAGAGGACGAGGTCCTGACTCGGTGAGTCCCGGCGCCTCCCGACAGGATCAGCGGACCGCGACGAACCGTTCACGCGTACGCCGACACCACGGTGCCGGCGTACGCGCCGATGCCTCAGGCCGGTACGGCTTTCCGTTGGCCCGGCGTCGTCGGGGCCGTTCCCGGTGCCGGCGCCCTGCTTCGCCGGCAAGCGGGATCCGGGCCCCGTGCTCGACGGGTCAGGCCGGGGTGCAGGGGGCCGTATCGGCCCGACGCCGGTGTTCCGTGCGAGCGGACTCCAGCAGGTGTCGCCAGGAGGCCACCTCCGGCCGGCGCCGCAGCAGCGCACGGCGCTGACGCTCGGTCATACCACCCCAGACACCGTGCTCGATGCGCTCGTCGAGAGCGTAGGCAAGGCACTCCACGAGTACGGTGCAGCCGGCGCAGACGCCCTTGCTGAAGTTCTGCGCGGCACCCCGGACGAACAGTGCGTCGGGATCGACGTTCAGGCACGCCGCGCGCACACTCCAGTGGTTGTCGGGATCCGCGGGTACGAGGTCGGGCTGCGGGTCAGGCTTCCGGCCCCTGGTGGTCACTGACGATGCCCCGCCCGCCGGACGCGGCCGGGGCAGGGAGAGCGATCCAGGTTCGGGCTTCGGGGAATTGGCGGCAGGCTTGCCCATGATGTGCGTCCTCACCGATGCCTACGAGGTTAGCTGTCGGGTTCGGACGTGAGTTGCCCGGCCGGGCCGCGTGATGCGCGACTCCTCGGCTTCACCCCGAGCCACACCGTCGAACGTGCCAGTGCTTCGGTGGTCCGTTCCGGTGCGGCACTGCGTACGGTCGTCGGTCTGGCGGAAGACTTCGGGTCCCCCGCTCCTGCCTGCGGCGCTTTCGCGTCTGCTGTTCCCGTCGGTCGGTGGCAGGACTCGGCGTTCCGGTCCGGCGGAGCTCGCTGTGGCGGGCTGCAATGAACTAAGCACATCCCAGCGGAGAGTTCAATCCCCTCCGACGGTCCCACCCGAGGGGGAGTGTGCCCGGTCGGGCCGAGTTTCCGCTGGTCCGAAGGGCAAGGCCGGGAAGCCAAGGGCGGTCGCAAGTCGGGTCCGTTCCGTAGCGGCACCGGGCGCCGGAAGCGGAGTCCCGGTGGAACCGACCGGCCGCACGGACAAGCCGTGCACAGCGCCGGAGGCTCCGCCTGTCGGATTCGGTGTCGTCACGCGCGAGGCCCCGGTGGCCGCTGCCGTCTTCGCCCTGGGCGTATGGGCGAGTTGGCACAGATCCCACCGTTCGGGCCGGTCGACGCGGTGCCGGCCGAAAAGTCGGGCGTTGCGGCGGCGGTTGCGGACGCCGGGTGATGGGGACCCGGTTGACCGCCCGGGTTCGTGGCGTGACCGCGATCTGTTTCGGTGATTCCTGACTGACCTTCACACGGGGTCGGCCATGACGTCCGCGGTCCGGGTGAGGTGCCGGATGAGGAGCTCGGTCGCGGCGTCGGCGTCGCGGGCCAGCGCCGCCTTCTCCAGCCTGCGATGCTCCAGGGCCCCGTCCCGGCCGGGGTTGCGGTGCGCCGACCAGCGGCGTGCCAGTTCGCTCGCGGTCCACAACCTGTCGAAGGTCTGGAGCAGGACGGGGTTGCCGCACCCCTCCAGCAGCGTTCGGTGGAAGATCCGGTGGGCCTCGGACCACGCGCTGCTGTAGTACTCGCCCTCCTCCGGCAGGTACGCCGGGGTGCGGGCCAGGCGGTGGTGGGCGGCGCGCACGCGAGCCTCCCAGTCGACGTCCCCGCGCTCGATGGACATCCGGAGTACGACGGGTTCGACGGTCCGGCGGGCCTCCGCGATCTCCTGCCAGCGGCGGTCGGAGAAGGCCGGGACGGCGAAGCCGCGGTTGGGCAGCCGGTCGGCGAGGCCCTCGCCGACCACCCGCACGAGCGCCTCGCGTACGACGGCCAGACTCACCCCCTGTTCCTTGGCGAGGTCCTGCGGTTTCAGCGGGTCACCAGGGGCGTGGTCACCGCGCAGGATCGCGTCTCGCAGGTGCGCGTAGACCTGTTCGGAGAGCATCTGCTTCCCGGCGGGAGCCGAGGTGTGAGCCGTACGAGTCATGTCCTCAGCGTAGACGATCCCCTAGATAATCGATTATCTGTGTTACTGTCGATTTCGTGGTGGTCGGCAGGGCGCCGGCGACGCCGTTCCGTCGCGCCCGGGGCCGATGGCCGACCGCACCACCACCACCCCGGCGCACAGCTCAGAGAGGAAAGACGCCCATGCACTCCAACGACCCCTTCGCCCGCCTCCCCGAAGCGGCCTCCTTCACCGTCACCAGCACCACCGTCGCCGACGGGGCCGCCTGGCCGCCGGAGCAGCACGCCTCCGCGCTGCCCGGTGGAAAGGACCTCTCCCCGCAGCTGTCCTGGAGCGGCGCTCCTGGCGGCACCGAGAGCTATGCCGTCACCGTCTACGACCCCGACGCTCCCACCGGGTCCGGGTTCTGGCACTGGGCGGTCGCCGACATCCCCGCCACGGTCACCGAGCTGCCCGAGGGCGCCGGCGACGACACCGGCGCGGGCCTCCCCGAAGGTGCCTTCCAGCTGCCCAACGACGCCCGCCTGGCCCGCTACATCGGCGCCGCACCGCCGCCCGGGCACGGCCCGCACCGCTACTTCGTCGTGGTGCACGCCCTCGACGTCGCCTCCATAGGAGTCCCCGCCGACGCCACCCCTGCCCTCCTCGGCTTCACCATGACCGGCCACACCCTCGGCCGGGCGGTGCTGACCGTCACCGCCGAGACGCCCGCCTGACGTCCGGCATGTCCCGACTCATCGACACCACGGAGATGTACCTCCGCACTCTCCTGGAGCTCGAGGAGGAAGGCGTGGTCCCACTGCGCGCCCGCATCGCCGAGCGCCTGCGGCACAGCGGCCCCACGGTCAGCCAGACCGTCGCCCGCATGGAGCGCAACGGCCTGCTGCGCGTGGCCGGCGACCGGCACCTCGAACTGAGCGAAGAGGGCCGCCGACTGGCTGTTCGTGTCATGCGCAAGCACCGGCTCGCGGAGTGCCTGCTCCTCGACGTGCTCGGGCTGGAGTGGGGGCAGATCCACGCCGAGGCCTGCCGCTGGGAGCACGTGATGAGCGAGGCCGTGGAACGCCGCGTCCTGGCACTGCTGCGGAATCCGACGCACTCACCGTACGGCAACCCGATCCCTGGCCTGGCCGAACTCGGTGAGGAAGGCGCAACCGGTCCGCTCCACGTCGGCGCCACGGTCAGTCTCGGCGAGCTGAGGACCGGGCCGGACGGCGTCAGGGCGGTCGTGCACCGCATCGGGGAATCGGTTCAGGCCGACTCCCGGCTGATACACGCCCTCCGGTACGCCGGACTGCGGCCCGGCGCGGTCGTGAGCGTGACGTCGTCACCCGGCGGTGTGACGGTCGGCAACGGCCGGGTGACTGCCGAACTCCCGGTGCCCACCGCCGCGCACGTCTTCGTGACCAAGCCCTGAACCAGCAGGGCGCCTGCCCGTTGCCGTGACCGGTGCGGGCCCGTGGGCGGCCCTCGGCAACGACCTGGTCGAGGGCCGCCCCCGTTCGCGGAGAACCGCGATCCCCCCGCCATCACGGCCGGGACGGCGGCGTCGGCCGGACGGGGGCCACTCCCTTCGCGGACCGCAGGGGAGGTTCGCCGGGACGGTCTCGTCGGAAGGGAGCGCTTCCAGGCCGCCCGCGGGCCGGGTTGATCCGGCCGCCGTCGCCGGGCCCGGAGGACCGGCGCTGAGCGGGCTGCTGTACCTCCTTGTTGGGGCGGCGACATCCGGCCCGCGTCCCGAGCGCCGTCAGCGGTGCCGAGCCACCAGGATCACGTGGACGAGAGCGAGGCCGGCGATCAACCGGGAGCACGCCGGCCGCTTCCTCGAGAGGTGGGGCCACGGTGGTGGTGCGACACCTCCCGCCATCCGCGCCGCGGCGAGCCCTACCGGCTCGCGTACGGGAGCAACGCCATTTCGCGGGCGTTCTTGATCGCTGTGGCAAGTTGGCGCTGCTGCTGGGCCGTGACGCGGGTGACCCGGCGGCTGCGGATCTTGCCGCGGTCGGAGATGAACTTCCGCAGCAGGTCGGGGTCCTTGTAGTCGATGTAGGTGATCCCTGCCGCGTCCAGGGGGTTGGGGCGGGACTTGAGCGGCTTGCGGGGGTCTTGGCGGCGGGCCATGCGTATTCCTTCTGTGATGGGTTGCGGGCCGGGCTCTTGCGCGGCCGGGGGTCTATGTGACGGGGTCGAGGAGGGAGTCGAACGCGGCCGGAAGGTGCTCCCATGCCTCGGGCCCTGCGGCGTACTCGGCATCGGTGAGCAGGCAGGACTCGAGGACTTGTAGGAGCCCGTCGCGGTCGAGGCCGGGGGAGGTGAAGACCAGGTGCTGGCAGCGGTCGCCGTGCTCCGGGTGCCAGTCCAGTGCGGCAGCGGCTCGGCGCATGGGCGGGACCAGGTCCCAGGCGGCGTCCGGCAGGGAAGCCAGCCATGGGCCCGCGTTCTCCACGCACAGGGCTCCGCCGGCGGCGTCCCAGGCGAGCAGGGCGTCGGGGCGGTCGGCGAGCCAGAACCGCCCGCGACTGCGCGCGGCGGCGCAGCAGAGGTCTTCCAGTGCCTGGTAGAGGCGTTCGGGGTGGAAGGGGCGCCGGCAGTGCCAGACGAGGGTGGCGACTCCCGCTTCGTCCGCCTCCTGGGGCAGTAGGGCGCAGGCCGGGTGCTGAGCGGCGGCCGCCGCTTCCACGTCGAAGCCGGCGAAGGCCAACTCGGCGACCTCACCGGACCCGGCGGCCACCCGGCGGGCAGTCGGGTGGAGTTGGGCAAGGAGTGCGCGGTCCTCGTCGTCGGCCTCCTCGCTGTCGACGAGGGCGAGCACGGGCGCGTACTCCAGCTGACGGGCCCAGGTGTCGCCGACCGTGCGCTGGTCGGTGGTGGCGGCGGCGAGACCGACTTCGGCCAGGTCGTCGCCGTTGGCGAGGTAGGGGAGCACGAGACCGGGATCGACGGCGGTCATCACATTGGTGAGATCGAGGACGCCGCCACCGTGCGCGACGACGACCTCGGCCATCGCCTTGGGCTCGACGGAGTCCCACAGCTCGACGATGGCGAGCCGGGTCAGACCGCTGTCGGCCAGGCGCAACAACTCGGGAACCAGGTCCTCGCGCAGCGCGCAGCAGGCGCAGTCGTTGACAAGCGGGGCATCGCCGCGGGACAGCTCGCCCGAGGCATCCCGTACCTGGCGCAGGACGGTGCCCTCGGCCGCCGTGGCCAGGTCGTGGTGGAGTGCGACGCTGCCGGGGACGGTGCGCAGGAGGCGGTCCACCACCTCCTGGCGGGCGTCGGAATGGAGTCCGCCCACGATCACGACAGGCAGTCGGGCATCGTTCCGCATCAGTTGCCCCCGCGTCGGCCGTAGCGGCGCTCGAACCGCTCGACTCGCCCGGCGGTGTCCAGGACACGGGCGGTCCCCGTGTAGAAGGGGTGGCTCACGTTCGAGATCTCGACGTCGACCACGGGGTAGGTGTTGCCGTCCTCCCATACGACCGTCTTGTCGCTGGTCATGGTGGAGCGGGTGAGGAACGCGTGATTCGCCGCCCGGTCGCGGAAGACGACGGGACCGTACGCGGGGTGGATTCCGGGCTTCATGGGACGTCCTTCAGGTCGGGTCAGCAGGTGTGGGGCGGCGGGAGTCAGCGTTCCTCGCGGAAGTCGACGTGGCGCCGGGCGACCGGGTCGTACTTGCGCAGGACCATGCGGTCGGGGTCGTTGCGGCGGTTCTTGCGGGTGACGTACGTGTAGCCGGTTCCCGCGGTGGAGCGGAGCTTGATGATCGGGCGTACCTCGTTGCGAGCCATGGGCGGTACTATATGGCAATGGTTTCCATTACCAAAAAGAAGTCGTCCGACGAGAGGCAGGTAGGACCTTGTCCGCCCACTGTCAACTAACCGGAGCTCAGCCGGGCTTCGGCAACACCATCTCCCACTCGCACCGGCGCACCTCACGCCGGTTCGACCCCAACATCCAGCGCAAGCGGTACTGGCTGCCGAGTGAGGGCCGGTACGTCCGGCTGACGCTCAGCGCCAAGGCGATCAAGACCATCGACAGCATCGGCATCGAGGCCGCGGTGGCCCGAATCCGCGCCCGGGGAGTGAAGGTCTGATGGCCAAGAAGAGCAAGATCGCGCAGAATGAGAAGCGCAAGGCGACCGTCGAGCGGTATGCGGCCCGGCGTGCCGAGCTGAAGGAGGTCATCCGACGGCCGTCCTCCTCCGACGCCGAACGTCAGCAGGCCGTGGAGGAGCTGCGGCGACAGCCCCGCAACGCGAGTGCGACCCGGGTGCGCAACCGGGACAACGTGGACGGGCGGCCCCGCGGTCACCTGCGGAAGTTCGGCCTGTCACGTGTCCGCATGCGTGAGCAGGCTCATGCCGGCTTCCTCCCGGGGGTCACCAAGTCGTCCTGGTGACCGTGCCGCGCTCGTAGTGGGCGGAGCTCCTGGCCGTGACCCGGCGGGGTCACGGCCAGGGCTGCTCCGGGGGCGGCGCCGGCCCTCTGTTCCTCACCGACCGCAAGGCTCCAGCCGGGACACCCACGCTCGACGTGTGCCCGGAGACCGGCCGTGCCCGGCTCTCCTACCGCCGGGCCGAGGAGATCTTCGAGGAGAACACCCGACTCCTGGCCAACCCCCTCGCCTCACCCGAGGACATCGAGGACCTGGACGGCTTCACACTCCACCGGCTCCGCCGCAGCGCCCTGACACACGACGCCGAGGGTGGCACCTCTACCCCGATGCTGCTGGCCCGCTCCCGGCACGCCTCCGTCCGCTCCGTGGAGCGGTACGCCCGCCCCGGCGTCGACGCCGTCGCCCGTCATGTCGCCGAGCGTGACCCCGCCGCACGTCGCCGGACGTGACACCCTCGTTTGCGGCTGGTGACAGCGTTCTTACCGGCACCCCAACTGCAGAGGCGACCAGGCACGCCGCGGCCCGGAATGCCATGTTCTCCACTATGGGCAACGGACGAGGAACCGCAGACCCTTTGCCGAGGACTCCCGGGCCGGGAGAGGATGCGTCCATGATCGACACTAATGAGAACCCCGAGGAACAGGCCGCGCTCGCCGCGGCGAAGGACGGTGAACTTCGCCTGCACGACCCCGCCGTCCGGGCCTCCGCCGTCGGCGTCCGGCTGTTCGACCCCGAGTTCGTCGAGGTCGGCGCTTCCGGGCGGCGCTGGACGTACGAGGAGATGGTCGCGGCCCTGCGTACCCTGCACGGCGGAGTGGACAGCCCGCGCATCGAGGCCTCCGGCATGCGCGGGGTGCTCCTCGCCCCGGACCTCGTGCACCTGACGTACGAGAGCGTCATCGCCGGTCGCCGGGCCCACCGCAGCTCCTTGTGGCGCAAGGGCGAGGGCGACACCGGATGGCGGCTCTATTACCACCAGGGCACCCCCGTCCCCGAGTGCTGAACACACCTGCTTTGACGGGGCGTTCAGCCAGGTGGGGCGGGCTATCGCCAGCTCTTGTTCCCGGCTACACCGGCTTTCGGGTCAGGAGGTACGCCTGCTGACCTTGCCGGGGCTTCTCCTGCTCGTTCGGCTCGCGGATCAGCCGGGCGTCCACCGTCAGCCCGGTCTGACTCAGCAGCTCGGCGATGCGGTCGGGAGAGACCCAGTAGACGTCGAGGGACAGCTCATGCCCGTATGCGTTCTCCATGTGTCGGAGCCTGTCACCGGCCTTGAAGGCGATCAGCAGATGGCCGCCTGGAGCCAGCACGCGGTGGAACTCTGCGAACACGGCCGGCAGCAGCTCCGGAGGGGTGTGCACGATTGAGTACCAGGCGATGACGCCGCCAACGCTGCCGTCAGCCAGGTCCAGGTTGGTCATCGATCCTTCGTCGAATTGCAGGTCCGGATGTCTGCGCCGGGCAACCGCAACCGTCTCCGGGGACAGGTCGATGCCGAACGCGGTCACCCCAAGGGATTGGAGGTGTGCCGTCACGTGACCGGGCCCGCAGCCGAGGTCAGCGACCGGCCCGGCGTCGACGGTCCGCGTGAGTTCGGCGAACGTGCTTATCATCGCGCGGCCGTACAGGTCGTCCTCGAACGCGGGAGGCACGAGCTTGGCGTAGTTTTCGGCAACGGTGTCGTAGGCCACGCGGGTGGCATGCAGGTAGGCCGGTTCGGTCATAGCTGAGGACACTAGTGGCCGCCTTCCCTGATCAGTTGTCCTTCACCAAGCGACGGCCACCGTCACGTAGACACCTCTGCGGATACAGTCCGTGGGGTGCGCGGGCCGGGCACCGCGGCAGCCCGGGCGGTGAGGTCCAGTGCGAGGCGGCTGTTCATAACGAGCGCGAACCGGCCGTAGGGGTTCACGTGCGTCCAGAACAGCGGGGACAGCGCCCGCCGGTCGGCGTCGGTACGGGTGTCGGACCACTTCGGATCCGGTCCGCCCACGCCTCTGCGGTACCTTGACCTGCTGGGCTACGTACTCCACCGCGGTGGTCGGCACCTCCTGGGCCGACTCTGTCTCCTGGACCGTTCCAAGGCGCACGCCCTGCTCGGTCACGGCCGCCCCTTCGCGCCTACAGCCGTGCCGGATTCGGATGGATCGTGCTGCAACGCCTCTTCCACCTCCGGTGGAAGGCGGGCGGGTGTACCGGGTTGGGCAGTGCCGTGGCTGCGACCACTGCCCAACCCGGAGTTCTCAGCTCTGCGCCACGAGTTCGGGATGTGCGTGCTCGTGCTCGCAGGTGTCGCCGCCGATGCCGTAGGTGTCCCAGGCGGGGAACGGGTCGTCGGTCGGCGGTGCCTCACCCTCCGCCAAGAGGCAGTCGGTGAGTGCGGCGTGCAGGGCGTCGGGGCGCAGCCCGGTGCCGATGAAGACGAGCTCCTGGCCCTGGGGCGTATCCGCGTCCTGGGTGCCGGACGGCTCGAAGCGGGCGACCGATCCGGCCTGCGACCACAGGCCGGTCACCAGCAGCCGGCTCGCGAGCCGGAAGAAGCCCTTGGAACGCAGCACCTGACCGTGGACTCCGCTGTCGAGTCCTTCGGTGACGAACGTCCACAGGCGGCCGGGGTGGAACGGCCGGGCGGAACGGAAGACGGTGCTGGAGATGCCGTACTCCTCGGTCTCCGGCACATGATCGCCGTTGAGTTCCATGACCCAGCCGGGTGCCTGTTGCGCACGCTCCAGGTCGAACAGCCCTGTGCCCAGCACATCCTGGAGGGCCACGCGTCCGTGGGTGGCGGTCACGATCCGCGCCGCCGGGTTGAGACGAGTGAGCGTAGCGCGAAGCCGGGCGCCCTGCTCTTCGTCGACGAGATCCAGCTTGTTGAGCACGATCACATCGGCGAACTCGATCTGGTCCATCAGCAGGTCGCTGACGGTGCGTTCGTCGTCCTCGTACTGGTCGAGCCCGCGTTCGGCGAGCCCGTCCCCGCCTTCCAGTTCCGGCAGGAAGTTGGCGGCGTCGACGAGCGTGACCATGGTGTCCAGGCGGGCCAGGTCGCCGAGGGTGGCCCCGTCGTCGCGAGGAAACGCGAAAGTGGCTGCCACGGGCATCGGCTCGGAGATTCCGCTGGACTCGATGAGGAGGTAGTCGAATCGGTCCTCGCGGGCGAGCCGGTCCACCTCCTCCAGCAGATCGTCGCGCAGGGTGCAGCAGATACACCCGTTGGTCATCTCGACCAGGCGCTCCTCGGTCCGCGACAGGGCTGCCTCGCCGCCGCGTACGAGCGCGGCGTCGATGTTGATCTCGCTCATGTCGTTGACGATGACCGCGACGCGCAGGCCCTCGCGGTTGCTCAGAACGTGATTGAGCAGCGTTGTCTTGCCCGCTCCGAGGAAGCCGGACAGAACGGTCACGGGAAGTCGGTCGTGCTGCACCGCTCAGCCTTCCGGGCGCAGCAGTCCGCGCTCGTAAGCCTTGACCAGGCGCTGGGGTACGAGGTGGCTGGCGCCATCGACGGTGATCGGCACCAGTTGCGGTGCGGTGGCCTTCCACTGGGCGCGGCGGTGGCGGGTGTTGCTGCGGGACATCTTCCGCTTGGGTACGGCCATGGCATTCTCCTGGGCGAGGTGGACTGCGCACCACGCTACATGAAAATGGTCGCCATTATCAAAAGCGAGTCGCCGCTGCCTGTCCCGGGAGGGGCGGGGTTGACCGTGGGTTGAGTGCGGGGCGGGCGCCCCTGACGTCCCAGGGGAGAGCTACGGCACGCGCTGAGCTGCGGGTTCACGGGTGATCGGGTGATGGCCACCGGACCCAGGGACCGGGACTTCCTGTGGTTGGCGGCGCGGGTGGGCGCGACGGTCAATCTGGACTCGGCAGGCGAACTGAACCAACTGGCGCATCTCGTCCGGACGCACGGGCTCGGCAGGGTGGACGTGCCGGCGCGGCTGTCGGGGTTCGAGTCGGACGGCGGGCACGCCGGAGCCGGTACGCGGGTGCTGTCGCGCCGCAGCCGCTTCGGCACCCCGGTCGCCGGGGCCGGCGAACCGTGGGAGGTGCGGGAGCGGCACGGGGACGCCGCCGAACTGACCGGACTGGCGTACCACCTGGTCGTGCGGGGCAGGTGTGGGGTGTCGTTGGCTCACGAACGCCCGCCCCCGCCCGGTGCCTCCGCATGGTCGTGGACGGTGGTCGTGTCGGGCGCTCCGATGACGACGAAACGCGGTCCCCGACGCGAACGACGTCGACCTGCGTCCCGTACAGCTCGGTCAGCGCGGACGTGGTCATCAGCTCGTCGGGCGGTCCGATGCGGAAACGGCCCTGAGCCGGATACGGAACCCGGTCCACGGGCTTCACGGCGGAGTTGATCTCGTGTGTCACGAAGACGACGGCGGTGCCGGCGAGCAGCGCCGTCGGTCCAGCAGTGGCGCCCATGCGGTGCGGTGCCCGCTCTCAGTCGAGGGAAGGGGCCTGGTCGAGGTACGGGACCGGTGGTTCCGGGATCGTCCGGATGGTGGTGACGTCGAGGGCCAACGCCGCGGACGTGGTACCCAGGGTGCCGCTCGGGTGCCAGGTTCCGGTCACCCGCACCCAACTGTCGGCAGGCGGTGCCTTCGCACCGTGCATCGTGACGGACAACGACTGCGCGTCGGCAGCGCAGCAGGAGAAGAGGAGCCTGGTGAGATCCCAGGTCCCGTTCTCGCCGGGCGTGACGAAGCCCTGCAGGAGGACGGTGCGGCCCTTGAGGTTCTGCTGTTCCTGCTGTTGCACTCGTGCGATGAACTCGGTCAGCGACAGGGGGACCGGGCCGTGGGAGGGAAGCGGTTCGAAGTGCTCGTAGTCCTCGACGATCTTCGGATTGTCGCGTGTCGCGCTGTACGAGCCCAGGGCCGGCGGGGCGAAGAGGAGCAGGGCGAGTGCGGGCGGCAGTAGTAGCCATGCGACGCGAGGCCCGTGGGAGTGGTCGTGCCCGTGCGTCGACTCCGGGGCGGCGTCGGCACGCGGACCGGCGTGCCGCGGACGTGAGAGGACGGGAAGTCCGTCGTACCGGGCGCCGATCACCCCCAGTGCGCAGAGGACGATCCCGGACGCCACCAGGAACGGCTGCAGCTCTTCCTTCACGTAGCGCAGGCCGATGTCGCTGAACAGGGACACCCGCAGGACCCCGGCGCCGATCAGCAGGAGCAGCAGCGGCTGGAAGGTGCGCCTCACAGCAGCCACCACCCGACGAGGGCACTGCACACGACGGCGACGACGGCCGTGGCCGCCGAGAACCGGAGAGCGAAGGACCGGCCGAACGTCCCCGCCTGCAAGGCGATGAGCTTCACATCGACCATGGGCCCGACCACCATGAAGGCCAGGCGGGCGGTCGGCGAGAAGCCGGTCAGTGAGGCGGCGACGAAGGCGTCGGCCTCCGAGCAGACGGCGAGGACGATCGCGAGCGCGGCGAGGAACAGGACCGACAGCCAGGGCGATGCCGAGAACGTGTCGAGGACCGACCGCGGCACGGCGACGTTGAACGTGGCCGCGGCCATGGCGCCGAGCACGAGGAACCCGCCGGCGTGGAGGAAGTCGTGCTGGAAGCCGAGCCGGAACTCCTCCCATCGGCTGTGCCCGTGCTGGTGGCCGGTGTGCCGGACCGGCATCCGCAGCCACTCCGATCGCCCGAGCTTCAGCCACAGCCAGCCCATCGCGACGGAGACGGCGAATGAGGCGATGAGCCGGGCGGCGACCATCTCCGGGCTGCCCGGGAAGGCGACTGCGGTCGAGGCCAGAACGACCGGATTGACCGCCGGGGCGGACAGGAGGAACGCGAAGGCGGCCGCCGGGGTCACACCCCGCCGGATCAGACTCCCGGCAACAGGCACCGAGGCGCACTCGCAGCCCGGCAGCACGATCCCGGCCGCGCTCGCCACCGGCACCGCGAGGGCGGGGCTGCGCGGGAGTGCCTTGCCGAACACATGCGCCGGCACGAAGGCGTTGACCGCCCCGGAGATCAGTGTGCCCAGGATGAGGAACGGAAGGGCCTGAACGGTGATGGCGACACAGACCGTCTGCCAGGCACGGAAGCCGGGATGAGCGAACCAGTCGGCCGCGCCCGCGTTCCAGGCGAGTCCGGCGACGACCAGTACCGAGGCCGCGCCTGCGGTGAGAACGGACACCGGAGCGGGGCGGCCGGGGCCGGTACCCGTCCCGCGTGGCCCGGGCAGGTCGACCCTCAGGTGTCCCACCGACCCGTGGGGCTCGTTCACATGGTCTCCGAATTGTCCGAGGGAGGCATCCGACAGCCGTGGTGGCAGCCACGCCCTGACGGCCTGGACGCCGCAGAGCCGCGTCGGAGACAGCAGCCGCCTCGGACACACGGTCGAGTCGGTACAGTACGCCACCGCCTGGTCGGCCGCCGCTCCCGGGCGCCTCGCGGCGTCGGCAAGCATGTACGGGTAGGCGGCGGGGCATCCGGCACACGTCCACGGCAACAGGCTGCCGAGCGTGTCAGAGGCAGGCAGCCGGGCGCACCGGCCTCCACCGGGCGAGTCCAGCAGGGTCGCGGCTGTCGGGGCGGGTCGGCACGCCGGGGTCGGTCGGTGCCGTGGCTGCGGCCACCGCCGACGGCGCCCGAGCGCCGGCCGATATGCCCTGCCTGCCCTCGCCCACCGCGAGTTGCCTCATCGGCGTTCTCGCCGGGGCCGGTGTTCCGTGCTGGGCCGACCCGGGACACCACGGAGGCGGGAGGCGCGGTCCGCGTCCCCTGGTCGTACGCCACGGAATTGACGGCGACGCGCGAGCGGACCGCGAATGCCCCCCGCGCTGTCCGGATCCTCGCCCGCGCCAGGCCGAGGGCCATGTGGGCCTGCCGACGCGACGGAACCAGTGACGGATTCGCCGGACCGGACGGCCGACATGGCGATTGCGCCCTGCACGCACCCGCGGTCGAGGAGCTCGCGATGACCCCTATTGAAAATGAGTATCATCATCGTATAGAAGTACGGGGTGCTCATCTCGCAACAGCGGCTGGAGCGCCCGACGGCCGGAGTCCGGCCCTTCGCGCTCACCGCACTCCGGCATCCCATGGTCTCCTCGCTCCTGACGGATCACCGGGCCCTGCTGGCCGACCTCTTGGACGGCCTGGGATCACCGCTGCACATCGTGCTGCCCGAGATCTTCGAGGAGAACGTCGTCGGACTCCGCCGGGCGTTCGCCGAGGCGGGCGCCACCGCCGACATCCTGTTCGCCAAGAAGGCGAACAAGGCCGACTGCTACGTGAGGTCGGCCGCCGCCCTAGGTGTCGGAATCGACGCCGCCAGCACCCCCGAACTGGTCAAGGCCCTGGCCGGCGGAGTGCCGGGACACCGGATAGGGATATCCGGCCCGGAGAAGGACGACACGCTGCACACCCTCGCCGTCCAGCACGGCTGCCTGGTCGCCGTCGACTCGATCAGTGAGCTCCGTCGGCTTGCGGCAACAGCACGGCTCGCGCGGCGGCAGGCCACTGTCCTGCTGAGGTCCCGGACGGCCGGCCAACCGGCAAGCCGCTTCGGGATGTCCGCCGCCGAGCGTGAGGCCGCCGTCGGTCTGTGCGTGGAACTCGCCGATGCCGTCAGCCTCCGGGGATTCTCCTTCCACCTGAACGGCTACTCGACCGCGGAACGCGCGACGGCGGCGAACGAGATGATCGAGCACTGCCTCGACGCCCGGCGGCGCGGCTCGCGATCCGCCGAACTGGTCGACATCGGGGGCGGGTTGCCGGTTCGCTACGTCGAGCCCCGACTCTGGGACGAGTTCCTCGAGCAGAACGAGCCGGCCCACTACCACGCGGCCAAGGACTTCAACGACTTCTATCCGTACGGCGGACAGCCCGCCGCCCAAGCGGTCGGCGCGATCATGGCGCACCCGGTCGACGGTGGCGAGAGCCTGGCGAGGAAGGCGGAACGCACCGGCGTCCGATTCGTCGTCGAGCCCGGCCGGGCCCTGTTGGACCAGGCCGGATTCACCCTGTACCGCGTCCAGCAGGTCGACGACCGGCGGGACGTCGCCGGCTACGCGATCGTCACCGTCGCGGGCAGCAGTTTCAGCCTCTCCGAGCAGTGGTTCAACAGCGACTACCTCCCCGACCCGCTGCTGATGTCGGCCCAGCCCACCGCCGACGAGACCTTCCCGGCCTGCGTCGCGGGCTCGACCTGCCTGGAAAGCGACCTGGTGACCTGGCGGAAGATCGGCTTCCCGCGGCCCGTACGGCGTGGCGACCACCTGGTCTACCTCAACACCGCCGGCTACCAGATGGACTCCAACGAATCGCCGTTCCATGACGCCGCACTGCCCTTGAAGGCCGTCGTCCGGCTCGGTGAGGGCACCGCCCCGCCGCGCTGGCGCCTGGACGGCATCTGACGAAACCCGAACGAATCCGATGCGACCGCCGACGAAGGAGAAACCTCGCATGTCACAGAGCTACGCCCCGCCAGGGCAGTTGTGGCTCTTGCCGCAGTCCCAGCAAGAAGGGCTGGACCTCGACCACCGGCAGGTGATCGAGGTCGTCGAGAAGGCCTACCGCGCCTTGCGCGAAGGGGGCTCGAACAACCCGGTCAAGACGATCATCGACGATCCCGACCACCACTCGCTGAGCTACTCGATGGTGGCCAGGGACGCCGGCAGCGGCACCGTCTGCTTCAAGGCCGTCTACGAGTTCGACCCGCGCCGCACCCGGGACGGTTACCGATTCCACTCGTTCGTCTTCCTCGTCGACGACACCACCGGGGCGCCCATCGCCCTGATGGACGTAGTGAAGCTCGGCCCGTTGCGGTCCTCGGCCACCACCGCGCTCTTCGCCCGCGAGGCCTGCCCCGACGCCCGCAGCGCCCTGGTCGTCGGCACCGGAGTCCAGGGGCAGGCGGCACTGCCGATGCTGGTCGCGGCCCTGCCGAAGCTGGAACGGTTGCAGGTGTTCGGCACCTACCCCGATGGTCTGCGCGCCGTCCAGGACAGCGTCGACGGCCGCGAGGTGGAGATCGTCAAGGATCTCCGGGAGGCCGCCGGTGGGGCGGACGTCGTGATCGGCGCCGCCGGCCTGTCCGTCACCGAGGAGGTCCGGCGCGACTGGATGAAGCCGGGCTCGGTCGCCGTACTCCTCGGCTACGGCGTGCACGCCGACGTGTGCCACGGCGCGGACCACCGGATCGCCACCGACACCGCCCAGATGCACGCCACCTGCGACGACCTGCGAGGCGAGGACGGCAGCCTGCCCTCGGTGGACGCCCAGCTGCCGGACGTCCTGCTCGGCCGGGCACCCGCCCGACGCCATCCGGACGACGTGGTCTTCGCCTACAACAGCGGTATGGCGGTCACCGACGCCGCGCTGGGCCGGTACATAGCCGATCTCGCGCTCGCGGCCGGGCGCGGGGAAAGGGCCGACTTCTGGTGAGCGGTACCCGAACGAACGACGCCAACGACGCGACCGGTGCCACTGGCACAACTGGCACGACCGACGTGGCCGGCACCACCGATGCGACAGGGCCTGGCGTCGGCTGGTGGGTCAAGAACTCGCGGGCGCTGCTCACGCTCGCGCTGCCGTTGATCCTGACCAACTTCGCCTATGTCGCGCTGACCACGGTGGACATCGTGATGCTGGGCAGGCTCGGCGCGGTGGAGATCGCCGCCGCCGGACTGGCCATCGCGCTGTTCAACCAGTTGCGCACCACCGGCACGGGCCTGGTCACCGGAATCAGCAACCTGGTGGCAGAGGCGCGGGTACAGGGCGACCGGGAACGGATCGGCGCGCTGCTGTTCGCCGGCTTCTTCTGGGCGACCGTCTGCGGTGTGGTGTTCTGTGCGGCGCTGCTGCTGATCGGCCCGCTGCTCGTCCTGCTGGGGCAGGACCCCACGGTGGTCGACAAGGCAGACGAGTTCCTGACGGTCATGGCACCGGGCATGCTGCCCTGCCTGTGGTTCCAGAACCTGCGGCACTTCACCACCGGACTCAAGCGCCCCGGGCCGCTGCTGGCCATCACGCTGGCCTCGGTCGTCGTGACCATCGGCCTGAACTACGTACTGATCTACGGCAAGTTCGGTCTGCCCGCATTCGGGTTCGTCGGCGTCGCGATCGCCACCGTCACGGTGTTCCTGCTGTCCTTCCTGGCGTTCATCGCGGTGATCCTCCGCGACAGCGTCCTCCGCCCGTACCTCGTCTCGCCCGACGCACGGCGCTGGTCCGGGGACGCGGTCGGGTCCGTCTGGCGTCTCGGCCTGCCGATCTCGGGGACCTATGCCTCGGAGGCCGGGTTCTTCAGTGTGCTCACCCTGATCATCGGCTCCCTGGGCGTCGACGCCCTGGCCGCGCAGACGGTGCTGAACCAGATCGTCTACATCGTCTTCATGATCTCCGCCGGCCTGTCCCACGCGGCGTCGATCCACATCAGCGAGGCCGGCGGCGGCAACGACTATGTGACAGCGCGCAGAATGGGACTCCTGGGCACGGCCTGGGGCCTGATCGCGACGCTGGTGATCGCCGTCGTGTACCTGGCGATCCCGGAGCAGATCGTGTCCCTGTTCATCTCGGCCGAGCACGCCGACAACGCGGACATCATCGCGCTCACCGTGACCGGGCTGCTGATCGCGGCCCTGATGCAGGTCTTCGACGCCACCCAGAACATCGGCAACGGCATCCTGCGCGGCATCGGCGACACCGCCGGGCCGTTCCGGATCTCCCTCGTCGGTTACTGGCTGATCGGGCTGCCCGCCGGCTACCTGCTCGGGGTGAGTGCCGACGGGGGCGTCGAGGGCGTCTGGTTCGGCCAGACCATCGGCCTCGCGGCCACCGCCGCCATCCTCCTGGTCGCCTTCCTGCGCCGCGTCGACCGGCTCCACCGGGAGACGTCCGGCGCACCCGTCCCGGAACCGGAGTCGTCATGAACCCCGTCCTCGCACCGGCCTCGTCGGCCTCCTTGATACGCAGGGAGGTGGCGGGCCTGCCCCGCTACGATCCCGGCGCCGACCCGGACGAGGTGGCGGCCCTCAGCGGCTCCCGCCGCGTCATCAAACTCTCCAACAACGAGAGCCCGTTCGCCATCTCCCCGGCGGTCGCGGAAGCCGTACGACTGGGCCTGGCCGGTGGCGTCTCCCGCTATCCCGACCCGACCGGCAAACGGCTCGCCGAGGCCATCGGGAAGAGCCTGGACGTGCCGGCCGAGCGTGTCGTGCTCGGCAACGGTTCGGAGAACATCCTCGAGCTGCTGTGCCGGGCCGTCCTCGATCCCGGTGACCTGGTGGTCACCCAGGCGCCCGGCTTCAGCCTGCACGAGATCTTCCCTCGCGTCATGGGAGCCCGGGTCGAAAAGGTCCCGGTCACCGCCGAGTTCGGGTTCGACGCGGCCGCCTGGCGCGACGCGCTGGCCGCAGGCCCGAAACTCGTCTTCCTCGCCAACCCGTGCAACCCCACCGGTGCGATGCTCGGCGCCGGCCAGTTGGAGCAAGTCGTGGCCGGCACACCGGAGTCGGCCCTGCTGGTGCTCGACGAGGCGTACGGCGAGTTCGCCCGGCCCAACCCGGATTACCCGGACGGGCTGGAGGCCCTGCGCGGGCAGGACCGGCCGTGGATCGTGCTGCGCACCTTCTCCAAGGCCTACGGGCTGGCAGCCTTCCGGGTGGGGTACGGTATCGCCTCCGACGCCGCCCTGATCCAGGCACTGGACCGGGTCCGTACGCCGTACAACGTCAACCAGCCGGCCCAGGACGCCGCCGTCGCCGCGCTGGGCGACCACGAGCACCTGGCGAACACGGTCCGCCGGACCGGTCTCGAGATCGCCAGGGTCACCGACCGGCTGCGCGGCGCGGGACTGCGCGTCGTTCCGTCCTCGACCAACTTCCTCTTCATCGACACCGGCTGCCCCTCCGACCGGGTCGCCCGGGAGCTGCACCGCGCCGGAATCGTCGTCAAGGCGTGGCGCGAGCCGGGATACGAGAACTACATCCGAGCATCCCTGTCGACCCCCGAGGAGAACGACGTCTTCGTGCGGTGTCTGACGGAGATCTGCGCGAAGGACAAGCCGTGATCAGAAGCAGGGTATCCGACCTGATAGGGCGAACGCCCATGCTCGAACTGTCGGTTGCCGAGGGTTCGGCGACCGTCGTGCTGAAGATGGAGCAGTACAACCCCACCGGTACCGCCAAGATCCGGATGGCCAGGAACATGGTGGACGAGGCGGAGGCGGCGGGGCTGCTCGCCCCTGGCGGGTGGCTGGTCGAGTCCACCTCGGGTAACACCGGGCTCGGCCTGGCACTCGTAGCCGCCGAACGCGGATACAAGTTCACCGCCGTGGTGGACAACCACTCCAGTACGGACAAGTTGCGCGGGATGCTCGCCTACGGGGCCGACATACGCAACGTCGCCGGGGACGAGGAGGGCCTCGCCACCGCCGAACGCGACACCGTGGCCGAGCGACTCGCGGCCGAGCACGGCGCGTACTGGACCGCGCAACACCGCAACCAGGGGAACCCCAACGGCTACCGGCCGCTCGCCCGCGAACTGCACGACGACCTGGGTGACGACATCCACTACCTGTACGGGGCCGTCGGCACCGGTGGTTCGCTCTGCGGAACGGGCCGCGTCCTGCGGGAACGCATCCCCGACCTGAAGATCATCGGCGTCGAGCCGGTGGGGTCCGTCGTCTTCGGTGGCAAGGGAGCGCCCTACCACCAGTCCGGGACCGGTACACCCGAAGGCTCGGAGATCGGCGGCGTCGTCGACTACGAACTGTTCGACCAGGGTGTCAAGGTCAGTGACTCGGAAGCCTTCGAGACCTGCCGCTACCTGGCCAGGAGCTTCGGCATCCTGATCGGCGGTTCGGCGGGCGGCGTGGTCTACAAGGCCCTGGAGCAGGCGCAGTGCGTGGGGGCGGGGACCACCATCGTCGTGCTGGTCTGCGACGGCGGTGACAAGTACCTGGACACCGTGTTCAACGACGAATGGATGGCGGCCAACGGCTTGTTCGACGAGCAGGTCGTCCACCGGTTGGCCGCGATGCTGCCATAACGCGCGCACCGGCAGAACCGTCCAGTCCCCGCGCCCCGAGCGCCTGGGTCCCCGGGGCGTGCGTCCGTGACGCGCGCCCCGGGAAGCGTTCGGGAGCCCCGGCCGAGGGCTTCGCGCACGCCGGCGCGGTGTGCCTCGATGCCGTCGCGGGACGCCCGTGAGCTGCCGAACGGCCCGTGTGCGGAGGCCTTTTCGGCCGGATCCGTCCGGCGGGGTCAGGGCTTCAGACGTCGCGTGCGAGCTGGTACGCTGCCGCTGATGAAAACGAAAACGATTACCAAAATACTTACGACCCTCGCGGTCCTCGCGGTCACGGGGTGTGCCACGGACTCGCCCACCGATGACCGCGGCCGGGACGCGAAGTCCGGAAAGAGTGCGACGGCCTACCCGTTCACCCTGAAGAACTGCGGCATCGACGTGACCTACGAGGCCGCGCCGAAGAAGGTCGTCACCCTGAACCAGACCGCCGCCGAGATCCTCATCCATCTGGGGGTGGGGGACCGGATCGTCGGGTCGGGCTATGAGATCGAGAAGACGCCGGACGCGATCGCCCAGCAGTACAAGAGGATTCCGATCCTGTCCGCGCCCGGGGCGGAGATCAAGCACGAGAAGCTGCTGGAAGCACAGCCGGACTTCGTGTACGGCTCCTTCGCGAGCATGTTCACCAAGGAGCAGTCCGGCGACCGCAAGCAGCTCCACGACCTGGGCGTTCCCACCTACCTGACCGAGTTCGACTGCACGTACCACGAGAGCGTGGCGAACGCGGACTTCACGATGATGTTCGAGGAGTACCGCCGGCTGGGCAAGATCATGGGCGTGCCCGAGGCCGGAGAGAAGCTGGCGACCGAGCAGCAGGCCGTGGTGGACAAGGCGGTGGGCACCGTCAGGAAGCGGGACAAGCCGCTGAAGGTCATGTGGTTCTACTCCACCTACGAGGGCACCCCGTGGGCAGCGGGCCCCGGGGGTCTGCCGCAGCACATCTCGCAGCTGGTCGGGGTCGAGAACGTCTTCGCCGACGCCAAGACCAAGTGGGCCGAGGTGAGCTGGGACGAGGTCGCCGCCCGGAATCCCGACGTCATCATCCTGGCCGACCTGACCCGAGGCGAACCCAACGACACCGCCGAGGAGAAGATCGACCTCCTCAAGAAGGACCCGCTCACCAGCAGGCTCGCCGCCGTGAAGGGCGATCGGTTCGTCACCATCCCCGGCAGTCACATGGATCCCGGCTACGGCAGCGCGTCCGCCGTGCCCGCGCTCGTCGACGGCCTGAACAAGCTCGGGTGACCTGTCGACATCATGACGACGAGTTCACACACGACCGCCGCGCGCACCGGAGAGCCGATCACCAGAGGTGAGAAGGTTCCGGTGCGCCGGCGGCGCGCCTCGACTGCGGCGCTCCACCTCCTGGCCGTCGCCGGGCTCCTGGTGTCGATCGTCACCGCGTCGCTGTTCGGGAGCGCCGACATCCGGCCCCTGGACGTGGTCTCCACGATCCTCCGGCACATCGGGCTGGGCGGCATCGCCCCCACCCCACCCCTGCCGGGGCTGTTGGACGCGCTGATCTGGGAGTCGCGCTTCCCGCGGGTGCTGCTGGCCGCCGCCGTCGGCATGGCCCTGGCGGTCTCGGGCGCGATCCTGCAAGCGGTCACCAGGAACCCCCTGGCCGACCCCTATCTGCTGGGAGTCTCCTCCGGCGCCTCCACCGGCGCGGTCGCCGTACTCCTGCTGGGCATCGGTGGAAGCGTCTCCCTCTCGACCGGAGCCTTCGTCGGCGGCCTTGTGTCCTTCGCCCTGCTGCTGCTCCTGCTCGGCGGCGGGCGCGTCGCCAGCCCCTCCCGGGTGGTGCTGACCGGCGTACTCGTGTCCCAGTTCTTCGCCGGGGTCACCTCGGTCATCCTCATGGTCAACGGGGACGCGAACTCGACCCGGGGGTTCACCTACTGGCTCCTCGGCACCCTCGGGGGCGCCCGGTGGGAGGGGGTGACCGTCACCCTCGTGATCATCCTGGTCGGGGTGGTCGCCGTCCAGTTCTTCGCGCCCGCCCTCGACGCCTTCACGTTCGGGTGGGACTCCGCCGCTGCCCTGGGCATCAACGTCACCGCGGCCCGCGTCTGGCTGATGGTGCTGACCTCGGTCATCACGGCCGCCGCCGTGGCGGCCTCCGGCGCGATCGGCTTCATCGGGCTGCTCGTTCCGCATGGCGTCCGCATCCTGACGGGCCCGATGCACCGCTCCCTGCTCCCCCTGTCCGCGATCGTCGGCGCCGTCTTCCTCATCTGGGTGGACGTGTTCGCGCGGACGGCGTTCGCGCCCCACGAACTGCCCGCCGGCGTCATCACCGCCCTTCTCGGCGCGCCCGCGTTCGCGCTGGTCCTGAAGCGTCTGGAGTCCTGATGGGTCGCATCACCACCACCCGACTCTCCTGGTCGGTCAAGGGCCATCGGCTGCTGGACGGCATCGAGATGGCGGCGCACGACGGGAAGGTCGTCGGTCTCCTCGGCCCCAACGGCTCGGGCAAGTCGACACTGCTGCGGCTGCTCGCCGGACTGCGCCGCCCCGACACCGGAACCGTCCGCTACGACGACACCAGCCTGCGCGATCTCGGCCGACGGGTGCTGGCCCGACGGCTGGCCGTCGTCGAACAGGACGTGTCCGCCCACCACCACGTCAATGTCCGCCAGGTCGTGGAACTCGGCCGCACCCCTTTCCGCGGCCGTTTCGACGCGCTGACCGAGCACGACCGGCGGATCGTCGACGCGGCGCTGGAGCGCGCCGAGATCACCGACAAGCAGCACCAGAGCTGGCACACCCTCTCCGGAGGGGAGAAGCAGCGCACCCAACTCGCCCGCGCCCTCGCCCAGGAGCCCCGGGAGATCCTGCTCGACGAACCCACCAACCACCTCGACATCCGTCACCAGCTCGAACTCCTCGACCTGCTGACATCCCTGGACGTCACCTGCGTCGTCGCCCTGCACGACCTCAACCTCGCGGCCCGGTACTGCGACCACATCGTCGTCCTCGACCACGGGCAGGTGGCCGCCGCGGGCGACCCGGAGACCGTGCTGACCCCGGACCTGATCAAGTCGGTCTACGGCGTCAAGGTCCTCGTCGACCACGAACACCTCACCGGCACCCTTCGCATCACCTACCTGGCCGCCAATGCCACGCAGACGACTGCCAGGAACGCGTTGCAGCTCGATCGTACGTGGGGCCCTTGCTGAGGCGACCTCACCGGAGTGGAGGAAGTCACCGTCCTCCGGCGCCCCTGGGGCCCGGCCCCGGTTCGGCGTACAGGTCGGCGAGTGCGCCGCAGCCTGCCGGCGGAGCGTGTGTTCGGCGCGGTGGAGACGGCGGGCGGGACGGACGGGGGAGGTACTTGTCGACGCAGGCGCCTGCACCGCCGCCCTGGCCGGTGCAGGCGTCCTCGTCCGTGGGAGGTGCCTCGGGGGCCGGCCTCGATGCCGACCACTCCGGAAGCAAGGCTGCCTGACGGGCGAAAGCCCGGGTAGCGGGCACGAGGACGCGGTGCCAGCCCCCGCAGTACCCGGCGTCGGTGGGGTTCTCGACCCCGACGGCTTGGCCGAGCTGATCGCCTGTGGGCTGTTCTCGTCCGGCGGCGAGGACGACCTTCACCAAGCACCTCAACACCTACGGTTGACGACTTTCACAAACCCCGGCCAGGGTCCGGACCGGTCGCGATCGCGGGCGGGGCAGGCTAGGCGAACGCGAGGACGCAGACGAGGAGCACTGCGAGAACGGCGAGCGTCTCCCATCGGGTCGCCCGCCTGAGCGTGCTCAGCGACAGGGGTCTCCCGGACCGCGAGGCACCTGACCGGTTCGGGGCGGAGTCGTCGTACGTGTCGTCGCTCATCCCGTCATGTTAGCCATGCCGCAACTGGCGGCCGTGTCCTCTCGTCGGTCCTTGTCGCGACCGACGGTGAACTCAAGTGGCCGCAGGGCCAGTCGCTTGCGGATGTCGGGCGCGCCAGCGCGCGTAAGCGCGGCGGAGGCGCACGTGCCCCGGTGGCCGGCGGTGACTCGGTGGAGGATGTCGTCGCCGTGGGGAGCGAGCGGGCCGTCCGTGTGCCAGGCCAGGACGTGCCGGTACCACAGGGGGGTGCCGGCCAGGGGGCGTACGGCGGTGCCCGGGACCTCGATGAAGGTGGCCTGGCAGAGGCTGAGAGCCAGGCCCGCGCGGACCAGCTCGATGAGCGGGCGGCCCTCGGCCTCGTACGGGGCGAACGGGTGCCGCCCGGCCGCCGCGCAGATCGACGACCAGTACTCGCGGGTCCGGTCGCCGTCGGGACGGGGCACGGCCCAGTCCTCGTCCAGGAGGGCGGTGAGCGGGACCTCTTCCAGCCTTGCCAGCGGGTGAGCGGCGGGCAGCAGGGCGAAGACCGGCTCGGTGGCGAGGGGGTGGAGCGTCACGCCGTCGCGCTGCGGCAGCCGCTGGTCGGGGTGATCGCCGAGTACGGCCGCCTCCAGCCGGTCCGCCGCCAGTTCGTCGAGGAGTGTGACGGGGGAGTGCTGGCAGCGCGTTGTCACCTGGGCGTCCGGTAGTGCGGACTCGACGGCCAGGACGAGTTGACCGAGAAGGGGCGCACTGACCGAGCCGATGCGGACTCGGTCGCAGGCCGACATCCGGCGGGCCGCGCGGGCGGTGTCGGCGATCAGGCCGTCCATACCGGGGAGGACGGAGCGGGCCCGGTCGAGCACCAGCTCTCCGAAGGGCGTGGCGACGGCCCCCTCCTGTCTTCGGTGGAACAGGACTCCGCCCAGCATGGCCTCGATACGGCGCAGTTGGGCGCTGAGCCCGGGCAGGGGTCATGCCGAGCGAGGCGGCTGCGCGCGTGAGGCTGCCGGCCTCGGCGATCGCGCACACCACGCTTCACGGGCACCGACGCCCATCGCTTCGCCGGGGGCTGGGACGTCATGGGGCTCGTCGGCGGACGAGGCTCGGAGTTCTTCGCCCGGCACTCCTGGAAGTTCGGCTGGACCACGGACGGCCAGGTCGTGTGCCGGGCTTCGGCGGGCAGCGACACCGTGTACCTCACCGCGGTCGAGTACGGCAGCGGAACGAAGATGGCGGTGATCCGCACCGGCCCCGGTACCGCGTACGTCGTGGAGTCGAGACGGGCGGTCCAGGCGGACGGCGGCGCCTGCTCGACGGGCGCGCTGGTCTACACGGTGGACGCCTCCGTCCCGACCGGTCAGGGGCCGGTCCGTGTCGTCGACGCGAAGCCGAAACGCCGTTCCGGCCGCCGGCTGCCGTCCCCTGGACGACGCCCCCTTCTGGGCGGGGGAGTCGTTCACCGACGCGACCGCCGGCGTCCGCATCGAGGTGCTGGGCGCCGACGGGTACGGGGAGACCGTCCGCGTCACCAAGTGGTAGCCCCATGAGTGACGGGTGCGACCCGGGACGATCCGTCCCGGGTCGCCCCGCGTGCCCGGCGTTCAGGGGCTCTCGGGGAAGTGGCAGGCGACCTGGCGGGGCTCGCCCGGGGCGGCGATCCGGAGCAAGGGGGCTTCGGTGCGGCAGATCGCCTGCGCCTTCGGGCAGCGCGGGTGGAAGGAGCAGCCGGGCGGGGGAGCGGCCGGGCTCGGGGGGTCGCCGAGCAGGGTGATCCGCTCCCGGGTCCGCTCGGCGACCGGGTCGGGCAGCGGGACGGCGGAGAGCAGGGCCCGCGTGTAGGGGTGCGCGGGGGCGGCGTACACCCGGTTCTTGTCACCGATCTCGACGATCCGGCCCAGGTACATCACGGCGACCCGGTCGCAGACACGCTTGACGACGGAGAGGTCGTGGGCGATGAAAAGGTAGGCGAGGCCGAGTTCGTGCTGGAGGCGCTCCATCAGGTTGACGATCTGGGCCTGGACGGAGACGTCGAGGGCGGAGACGGGCTCGTCGGCGACGACGAGTCGGGGGCTGGTGGCCAGGGCGCGGGCGATGCCGATGCGCTGGGCCTGACCGCCGGAGAACTCGTGCGGATAGCGGTCGAGGTGTTCCGGGATGAGGCCGACCAGTTCCATCAGCTCCGCCGCCCTCGCTCGCGCGTCGGCGGCCGAACTGCCGTGCACCAGGAGCGGGTCGGAGATGATGCGGGCCACCGTCTGCCGTGGGTTGAGGGAGGAGTGCGGGTCCTGGAAGACCATCTGGAGGTCCTTGCGGAGCGGCTTCAGCTCGCGCTGCGACAGGTGGCCGATGTCACGGCCGTCGTAGCGGACGGAGCCCGCGGCCGGCTCCAGGAGGCGCACGATCGTGCGCCCGGTGGTGGACTTGCCGCAGCCGGACTCGCCCACCAGGCCCAGCGTCTCGCCGGCCGCGATGTCGAAGCTGACGCCGTCCACGGCCCGGATCGGGGCGGCGCGCCGCCCCCCGGGGTAGGTGGTCGTCAGCTCCCGTACGGACAGCAGGGGTTCGTTCTTCATGGGGCGACGCCTTCGTACGCGGGGAAGTGGCAGGCGACCGGACGCCCGGCCGGTCCGCCGAGCGCGGGGCGCTCGGTCTCGCAGCGGGAGCGCTCGTCGGCGGGGGCCGTCGCGGCTCGTGGACAGCGTGGGGCGAACGCGCAACCCGGAGCCGGGGCGAGGAGAGACGGCGGACTGCCAGGGATCGCCCGCAACGGGGTGTCGTCGTGGTCGTCGAGGCGCGGCAGGGACTCGAGCAGTCCTCGGGTGTACGGATGGGCCGGTGCGGCGAACAGCTCGTCCACCGGGGCCTGTTCGGCGGCTCTCCCCCCGTACATCACCAGGACGTCGTGGGCCACCCGGGCCACGACCCCGAGGTCGTGGGTGATCATGACGACGGCGAGCCCGCGTTCCTGTTGGATCCGGGCGATCAGTTCCAGGATCTGGGCCTGCACGGTGACGTCGAGCGCGGTGGTCGGCTCGTCGGCGATGAGGAGCTCCGGTTCGCAGGCGAGCGCCATGGCGATCATCACGCGCTGGCGCATGCCGCCGGAGAACTGGTGAGGGTATTCGCCGGCCCGGCGGCGCGGTTCCGGGATACCGACCTCGGCGAGCGCCTCGACGGCCCGTTCCCGCGCGGCCTTGCGGCCGCTTCCGAAATGCACCCGGTGGTGTTCGGCGATCTGTTCGCCGACGGTGTAGTACGGGTGCAGGCTGGAGAGCGGGTCCTGGAAGATCATGGCCATCTTCCGGCCGCGCAGCCGGTTCAGCTCGCGCTCGGGCAGCCCGACGAGTTCCTGGCCCGCCAGGGTGACGGAGCCGGTGACCTCGGCGCCGGTGTGCAGTCCGAGGACGGCGAGCGAGGTGACGGACTTGCCGGAGCCGGACTCGCCGACGATGCCGAGGGTGCGGCCACGCGCGACGTCGAAGGAGAGGGCGTCCACGGCCCGGACGGGGCCGTGCGGGGTCGGGAAGGTGACGGTGAGGTCCCGCACGGACAACAGGGCGGTCATCAGTACCTCACTCGCGGGTCGACGACGGCGTACAGCAGGTCGACGGCCAGGTTGGCGACGACGATGAACGTGGCGGCGAGCAGGGTGACGCCGAGGATGACGGGCTGGTCGCCGGTGGACAGCGCGCCGTAGAAGAGCCGCCCGATGCCCGGGAGCCCGAAGATGGACTCGGTGATGACGGCGCCCGCGAGCAGGCCGCCGAGATCCATGCCGAAGATGGTCAGGATCGGCGTCATCCCGGCCCTCAGACCGTGCTTGACGACGACGGTGCGCCGCGGCAGGCCCTTGGCGCGAGCGGTGCGGATGTACGGCTCCGCCATGGTCTCGATCATCGAACTCCGGCTCTGCCGTGCGTACATCGCGGCATACAGGATGGCGAGCGCGAGCCAGGGCAACAGCAGGTTCGAGGCCCAGCCGAGCGGATCGGAGCCGAAGGGCGTGTACGCGGGATAGGGCAGCAGCCCGGCCACCCGGATCAGCCCGTAGATCAGCATGACCGAGGTGAAGTAGACCGGCAGGGAGGCGGCGGCGACCGCCCCGACCATGAGGACCCGGTCGGTCAGGGTGTCCTTGCGCAGCGCCGCCGCGACGCCCGCGGAGAGTCCGATGAGCAGCCAGATCACGGCGGCGCCCACGGCGAGCGAGGCGGAGACCGGGAGCCGGTCGACGAGGAGGTCCCAGACGGCCTGGCTGTTCTCGTACGAGTAGCCGAGGCAGGGGAACTCGCAGTGCAGGGCGTACTGACCGCTGCCCATGGTGCGGCCGGTGAAGACACCGGTGACGAAGTCGGCGAACTGGCGCCACAACGGCGCGTCCAGGCCCATGTGGGCACGGATCGCCTCCAAGCGCTCCGTGCTGCACGACTTTCCGCAGGCCGCGGCGGCCGGGTCGGAGGGCAGGACGTAGAAGATGGTGAAGGTGACCGCGGCGATGGCGACGAGGACGCCGACGACGCCGAGCAGCCGGCGGGTGAGGTAGAGGATCACGTCCGGCTACCTCTCGGGTCGAGGATGTCGCGTAGCGCGTCGCCGAGCAGCGTGAACGCGAGCACCGTGAGGAAGAGACAGAGACTCGGCAGGACGAAGTACGGGGGGTCCGTGTCGTAGTAGGCGACGCTCTCGGCGATCATCTGCCCCCATGACGGCGTGGGGGGACGGACGCCGACGCCCAGGTAGCTGAGGGCCGCTTCGGTGGCGATCATCCCGGGGATGATCAGGGTCGTGTAGGCGATGACAGGCCCGGCGACGCCCGGGAGGATGTCCCGGGTGAGGATGCGCCAGGGCCCCGAGCCGCCGACGCGGGCGGCGTCGACGTACTCGCGGTGCTTGAGCGAGAGTGTCTGGCCGCGGACGACGCGGGCGATGCCGGGCCAGCCGAAGAGGCCGATGACCAGGGTCATGAGCACGATCCGGTTCACGTCCCGGGCCACCGACATCATGGCGATCATGAAGATGAGGGAGGGGAAGGACATGGTCAGGTCCATCAGGCGGGAGAGCATCGTGTCGGTGCGGCCGCCGAAGTAGCCGGCCGCGATCCCGGCCGCCACACCGGCGACCACGACGATCGCGGTGGCGGTGAAGGCGATGAGCAGGGACACCTGGGCTCCGTGCACGATCCGGGCGAACAGGTCGCGGCCGGTGACGGGTTCGACGCCGAGCCAGTGGTCGGCGCTGATCCCGCCGAGCGGGCCGATCGGGAGGCCGCCGAGGTAGGGGTCGACGGCCGTCTTGTCGAACTCGTCGGGGCCCCAGCCGCCCAGGGCGCTGAGCAGCGGGGCGGCCACGGCCATGACGATGAAGAGCGTGATCACGGCGAGGGAGATCTTCACGGAGGGGCGGCGGCGCAGCTCGGCGCGGGCGAGCTGCCAGGGACCGCTGCCCGCGCGCCGGGGCGGGGAAAGGGTGGGCATGACCGGCTGACCCTCAGTTCCCGCTCGACGAGGCCGGGTTCTTCAGACCGATCGTCGCGTAGTCGATCTGCCCGCCGAAGGAGGTGTGGCCGAAGGCCCCGGCGACGTTGGTGCCGAGGAGCAGCGGCATGCGCTCGACCACGGCGGGAGCCGTCGGGGCCTTGGCGAGGATCTGACCGTCGAGTTCCTGCCACGCCGCGTCGGCCTGTTTCGCGTCGGCCAGGGCGGCGATCTCGTCCATCCGCTTCATGGTGGGTTCGTCGCGGAAGAGTGAGTGATTGCCGGAGTTGCCCTTCTCCTTGATGTAGCGGCCGTCGAAGACGAACGGCAGGAAGGTGGAGCCGGAGGGGTAGTCGGGGCACCAGCCGGTGTAGACGAGGTCGGTGCGGTTCTTGGTGTCGCCGATGGTGTCGTAGAACGCAGACGGGTCGACGGTCTCGATCGTGACCTTGATGCCGGCGCGGCCGAGGGACTGCTGGACCGCCTCGGCCACCCCCTTGTCGCCGTTGGAGACGGTGATGCTGGTGGAGAAGCCGTCGGGCTTGCCCGCTTCCTTCAGGAGCTGCTTGGCCTTGGCGACGTCACCGGTCAGCGGGATCTCGAGCGTGTCGGGTTGCTTGCCGCCGTCGAAGAGGGAGCCGGGCATCAGAGCGGAGGCCGGGTCGTTGAGGGCCGGGCCGCCGGAGGCGGTGAGGACGGCCTCCCGGTCGAGCGCGTACTGCACGGCCTGGCGGACCTTGACGTCGTCGAAGGGCGCGCGGCCGGTGTGCATCTGCACCATCTCGGTGCAGTTGGTGGACTCGGCGAGCAGGCGCGCCTTGACGTCGGGCCTGGTGAGCACCTTCGGGGTGGACTCGGGACGCAACTTGCCCCAGGACACCGTCGACGCGTCCGCCCCTGAACTCGCGATGAGCCGGTCGTCGATCTGGTTGGCCTTCAGCCCCATGGTCACCACGATCCGCTCCGGGTACGCCTTGCGGACGTGGTCCTTCGCCGGATCCCAGTGGGTGTTGCGCACCAGGACGAGCTGCTTGTCGCGGGCGTATGACTCGATCTTGTACGGCCCGGAGGAGAACGGGCGGTTGTCGTACTGCGGCCCCTTGTCCCGGTCCTTGGGAACGGGGGCGAAGGTGGGCAGGACCGTGGCGTAGGGGAACTCGGCGAAGGGCTTGCGCAGTTCGAAGACGATCGTGTGGTCGTCGGGGGTCTTGATCGAGTCGAGGTGCTTGCCCTGGGCCGGGCCCTGGTAGCCCTCGGCGCCGGCGAGGTAGCGGGCGGCGTAGTCGGGGCCGCCGGGCAGGTCGGGCGAGAAGGACCGCTCGACGTTGTACTTGACGTCCTGGGCGGTGACGGGCGAGCCGTCCTCGTACTTCAGGCCCTTCTTCAGGCGGAAGGTCCACGTCTTCGCCCCGTTGGAGGAGGTGCCGAGGTCCTGGGCCAGATCGGGTATCAGCTCGCCGCCCTCGGGACCCGGTTCGGCCTTGTACGTGACGAGGGTGCGGTAGAGCAGCCGGGTGCCGAAGTCCATGTCGCCCATCACCCAGTTGCGGGCGGGGTCGAGGTGGGTGAAGTCCTGGTTGGACAGGACGGTCAGGGTGCCGCCCTTCTGCGGGGTCCCGCCGACCACCGTGCCGTTGTTGGCGGTCGCGGGGTTCTTGCCGGGCCGGGCGCCGCCGGTCTTGCCGTCCCGGGAGCAGGCGGAGACGCCGAGGGCGAGGGTGGCGACCAGGGCGGTGGCGAGGGCGGTGTACGTGCGCTTGTCCATCAGTGGGTCACTCCGAGAGTAGTCGGACAGCCTTCGAGCAGCTGAAATGTGACCGGTAACATAGTAATGTGAAATTGCACTGACAAGGCGTCAAAGTAGCCGTTACCTATTTGTGGCCGCGGTGACTGTCGGGGGGTCAAGGGCAAAGGGGCGGCCGGGGCATAGCACGGGCTTATGGGCGGCTGAGGCTCCTCCTGCCGTGCGGCGTGGCGTCACACTGCAATGCAATGTCACATCCCACTGGCTCGACCGTCTCCCGGCCGTGAAAGGGATCCATGAACCCCGCCTACGCCACCGTCGACCACACGTTCACCGTCCCCCTGGACCACAGGACTCCCGGCGGCTCCACGATCGAGGTCTTCGCCCGCGAAGTCGTCGGCCCCGCCCGTGTGAACGAGGAACTGCCCTGGCTGCTGTACCTCCAGGGCGGCCCGGGCGGCAAGTCGCCGCGTCCGTCCACCGGTTCGCCCGGCTGGCTGGACCAGGCGCTCAAGACCCACCGCGTCCTGCTGCTCGACCAGCGTGGCACCGGCCGCTCCACCCCCGTCACCGCCCGCTCCACCCCCGTCACCGCCCGCTGTGCCGCCCGGCACTCCCCGGAACGGACCGCGTCCAGTTCCAGCCGGCCACCGGAACCCGCCGTGTCCTCACCGTGTACGTCGACTTCCCCGACGCACCGGCCACCGACACCACCGAGCCGTACGCCGCCCATCTCGCCCCCTCCGCCGCCTGGATGCGCACGGCCGGCTACGGCCGCCTCCGTCTCTCCGTCACCTCCTTGCACCGGTGGATCCGCATGCCGGCGGACTCGACCTCGTACGGTTTCGCGCGCGGGCTCACCTTCGAGGCCCACGAGAAGTACGTGCGCGACGCGATCGCCGCCGCCGACCCGTACACGGACTTCTCCCGCTACGACATGGTCTACATCGTTCCCACCCGGACGGCGGCCGCGATTCCGTTCTCCCCGACCTACCTCTACGACCCCGCCACCTCCGGTGTGGCCGCCGACGGCACCCGCCTCAAGTGGGCCGTGACCTTCGGCCAGGACATGTGGCGCTGGGGTCACAAAGTCGTCGCTCACGAGACCGGCCACACCTTCGGGCTGCCCGACCTCTACTCCTTCACCGGCCCCACCCACCAGTACGCGGGCGGCTGGGACATCATGGGGGACATCGCGGGGGCCGCCCCGCAGTTCCTGGGCTGGCACTCGTGGAAGCTGGGCTGGACTCGTGACCGACAGGTCGCCGGCCTCGCGGGCCGCGGACACCGCACCGTACGCCTGACTCCCGTGGAGCGCCCCGGCGGCACCAAGATCGCCGTACTGCGCACCGGTGAGACCACGGCGTACGTCGCCGAGTCCCGCCGTCCTGTACGCAACGACCGCTCCGCCTGTTCCACCGGTGTCCTCATCTACCGGATCGACTCCGCGACCCCGACCGGCGAGGGCCCGGTGCGCGTCATGAGCGCCAATCCGTCCACGACGCCTCCCGCCGGCTGCACGCAGCTCGACCTCGCGGCGTTCCAGCCGGGCCAGACCTTCACCGACCCGGACACCGGCGTCCGGATCGCGGTCCGCGCAGGCGGACCGGCGGGGATGTGGTCAGGCTCAGCAGCACCTGAGGAGGACTCTGACCTGCGAGGCTCCCCTGGCCGGTCACGGGCGGCGAGACCTCCAAGGTCCGCCCGGCCGGGCGGCCGAGGCCCGGAGCAGGCGGTCGGTGTCATCGGTGGACCTGACAGCTTCTGGGAACACCTACCCTTCGTGCGGTCGCGCCCTACGACCAAGCAGCCGCCCCAACACCTCACGGCGCCTTTTCGCGCCGAGATCGCTCAGAAGAAGCCCAGCCTCTTCGGCGAGTACGACACCAGGAGGTTCTTCGTCTGCTGGTAGTGGTCCAGCATCATCCTGTGCGTCTCACGGCCGATGCCGGACTGCTTGTAGCCGCCGAAGGCCGCGTGCGCCGGGTAGGCGTGGTAGCAGTTCGTCCAGACGCGCCCCGCCTGGATCGCCCGGCCGGCGCGGTAGGCCTGGTTGACGTCGCGCGTCCAGACACCGGCACCGAGGCCGTACAGCGTGTCGTTGGCCGTCTTGATCGCGTCGTCGAAGTCGGCGAACGAGGTCACCGCGACGACCGGACCGAAGATCTCCTCCTGGAAGACCCGCATCCGGTTGTCGCCCTCGAAGATCGTCGGCTGCACGTAGTAGCCGCCCGCCAACTCGCCGTCGTACTCGATGCGCCGACCGCCCGTGAGGATCTTCGCGCCTTCCTGCTGGCCTATGTCCAGGTACGAAAGGATCTTCTGCAACTGGTCGTTGGAGGCCTGCGCGCCGATCATCGTGTCCGTGTCGAGGGGGTGGCCCGGGACGATCGCCTCGGTGCGGGCGATGCCGGCGTCCAGGAACTCGCTGTAGTGGCCGCGCTGGATCAGCGCCCGTGACGGGCACGTGCACACCTCGCCCTGGTTGAGGGCGAACATCGTGAAGCCCTCCAGGGCCTTGTCCCGGAGTTCGTCGTCGGCCGACCAGATGTCGTCGAAGAAGATGTTCGGGGACTTGCCGCCCAGTTCCAGCGTGACGGGCCTGATGTTCTCCGCGGCGTACTGCATGATCAGCCGCCCCGTGGTGGTCTCGCCGGTGAACGCGACCTTCGCCACCCGGGGGCTCGACGCGAGGGGCTTGCCCGCCTCCACACCGAAGCCGTTGACGATGTTCACGACTCCCGGCGGCAGCAGGTCGGCGACGAGGCCCATCCAGTAGTGGATGGACGCGGGCGTCTGCTCGGCGGGCTTCAGCACCACCGCGTTGCCGGCGGCCAGGGCCGGGGCGAGCTTCCAGACGGCCATCAGGATGGGGAAGTTCCACGGGATGATCTGCGCGACGACGCCGAGCGGCTCGTGGAAGTGGTAGGCGACCGTGTCGTCGTCGAGTTCGCTGAGCGAGCCCTCCTGGGCGCGCAGCACACCGGCGAAGTACCGGAAGTGGTCGATGGCCAGCGGGATGTCGGCCGCCAGGGTCTCCCGGACCGGTTTGCCGTTCTCCCAGGTCTCCGCGACCGCGAGCTCCTCCAGACGGCTTTCCATCCGGTCGGCGATCCTCAGCAGGATGTTGGCCCGGGCGTCCGGCGCCGTGCGCCCCCAGGCGGGCGCCGCCGCGTGCGCCGCGTCCAGGGCGCGCTCGACGTCCTCGGCGGTGCCGCGGGCGATCTCGGTGAACGCCTTGCCGTTGACGGGGCTCGGGTTCTCGAAGTACTGGCCGCGGGCGGGCGGTACGGCCTCGCCGCCGATCCAGTGGTCGTAGCGGGACGCGTACGTGACGATCGCACCCTCGGTGCCGGGTGCGGCGTAGCGGGTCATCTCGGAGGCCTCCCGGTTCGCCGCCGTCCGCCGTCGGACGGCGTTTCGACGCCGAACCTAGGGGGACGGACGTTGCAGCCCCGTTGCGCCCGCGTCCGGCCTGCCCGGCACCGGCACCCGGCACGGGTCCGGACGACGGGCGGCGGCCTCCGGCCCGGTGGCGGGCCCCGCTGGGGTGCCGCCCCCGGGTCAGTGGGGTTCGGTGGCGTCGGCCGCCTCGGCGGCGGTCTTCGCTGCCGGGCCGCCCGCGTCCGGTGCGGTCTTTTCCGGGGTGCAGACGACCTCGTCGCGCGGCGTGTAGTGGGTCGTGAAGTTCTCCCGGCCGACCTCGCGGCCGTCCTTGACGAAGTGGCGCCCGACGGCGACGTCGAAGCCCTCGAGCGGTGTCTGGACCTCGCACTCCGGGCCGCTGCCCTTGCGGGTTCCCGGCTCCTTGACGTGGGTGCGCGGCCCCTTGGTCGCGCGTACCTCGTCGTACTTCTTCGTGCCGAGGAACGAGATGGTGACCGACGTGTCCGTCGACTCGGCCTTCACATAGACGGCGTTGCCCGAGTCGTTGAGCCAGCGCATGTCGAGCGTGCCCCACGCCACCGTGGCCTCGCGGCCCTCCGGGTAGCGCTCGATGTAGAACGAGTGGGCCCCGTACTCCACCGGCTTGACGCCCGCGAAGAAGACGGCGTTGAACATCGTCGTCGCGACGGCGGAGACGCCCCCGCCGGGGGACTTCACGTACTGACCGTCGTTGATCATGATGCCGTCGACGAAGCCGTTCTCCTTGGTGCGCTCCCCGACCGTGCGGTTGAAGCTCCACTCCTTGCCCGGCAGGACGACGGAGCCGTCGATGCGCTCCACGGCGCGGGCGATGTTGGTGACCCGGTAGGGCGCCGCGGGGAACTCGACGGTGAACGAGGAGACCTTCTCCTTGATGCCGAGGCGGCGGGCCGACTCGGCGGTGAACTCCGGCTGGACGGCCTTCGCCGGGATCTCGCCGGTGCGGGCGGCGCCCTCGCGGGTCAGCAGGGGGAGCACGGCCTTGCCGAGCGCCTGTTCCTGGACCTCGTGGCCCACCCGGGCCTCCTCGGTCACGACGACCCGGTCGCCGTCGAGCCCGAGCACCGCGTTCCGCGGGCCCTGCGCGGCCTGGCGCACCTGGCCGGAGACCTCGGGGTCGCCGAGCAGCCCCTTGGCGTCGAGGGCCGGGGTGAGCCGGCCGTCGGCTCCGGGCTTCATGGTCAGATGACGGCCGAGGGCCGAGGGGCCTACGGTGACGGCCCTGCCGTCGAGGGTGAGCGTGACGGGGCCGGACATCGCGGGCTGGGCGAAGTCGTTCATGGCCCGCTCGGTCTCGGCGCGGTCCGTGCGCGGCGGCGTCCGCTTCACGGGCATCACGACGGGCGAGCGGTCCGCACGCAGGTAGCCGTCCCGGAGGGCGTCCGGGGCGCGGTCCTTCACCAGGGACGTGCCGGTGACCGGCGAGACGGCCGTCGCCTGGCCGTTCTCGAAGGATATGGCGCCGTCGCGCACCTTCCGCTCGGCGGCCGCGCCCATGCGCGCGACGGCGTCCCGGTTCTTCTCCTCGTCGACGCGCACCACGGGCTCGAGGTCGCGGTTCTCCGCGCTGAAGAGCCTCCCGATGACGCTGACGGGGTCGAGCGACTCGTTCACGGCGCTCCCGGCGGTCGCCGCCGTGTCGACGGACAGGCCGAGCGCCGCGGGATCGGCCTTCTCCTCCCGGTCCCCGATCCTCAGCGTGAGAGGCGCGGCGTAGGTGCCCGCGAGCTCGCGGTCCAGGGTCCGCTGGGCCTCCGACCGGCTCATCCCGCCGATGTCGACGCCGCGCACCCGGGTGCCGTCGGGGACGTCGCCGGCCGCCAGTCCCGCCGCGTACAGACCGCCTGCGGCGAGGACGACCGCCCCGCCCGCGATGGGCAGAGCGAACCGCCGGCTGTCCGTTGCGCGGGTTCCGCGTGCCATGAGACTCCCTCGGCATCGGCCGGTCGCAACGGCGCCCCGGCGGGCCGCCGGTACAGCCCGGTGAACGTGGTCGGACTTACCACCATCCACTGAAACGGGCTAAAAGTGACCCAAATGTGACTGCTTTCACGAATTGCTCCTCGGGTGCTCCGGCCCTCGCCCGAGGGCCGGAAGTCGCAGGTCAGGCCACGGGTACCACGGGAGCGGTGACGAGGGAGGCGTCCCCGCCCTGGACCACGTACCGGACCCCGGCGCTCGCCTCGTGCGGGCCCTCGAGCGGAACGGCGCTCACCTCGATGAGGCGGTCGTACTGGTCCTCGGCCAGGTGCACCTCGAGGGCGGTGCTCCGGTGCTCGTCGACGCGGCCCTCGGCGATCCGGTGGGACAGGGCGCGCGGCCACCCGGCTGAGGGCCCCAGCCGCTGGGCGGACCCGCCGCCGCGCGCGCGGGTGCGGGCGGGTAAACGGGCTGCTCGCCGCGCTGCGGGCGGACCCGCCGCCGGTCCCCGTCGCCGCGCGCGGGTGCGGGCGCACGCCCCCTGCTGCAGCCGGTCGGTGCGGCCTGCGCAGAGGGTGATGGCCGAGGTCGCCGCAGCGCCCCCGGAAGGCCGTCGCCGTGCGGGAGGGGCGGGCGCACGCCCCCTGCCGCGGCCGGTCAGCGGAGCCCTCCCCACGCGGCCGTGCCCGACGCCGTCACCACGGCTCCCCGAAGGGGGCGCGCGCCCCGTCGCCGTACTCCCTGTCCAGCGCGCGGGCCCGTGCCTGCGCCGCGGCGCGTCGGTCCTCGGGGAGTGCGGCGGCCAGGGCCCGCCACGCGGCGAGGTCGCCCTCGCCCCACGGGCTGTAGGCCCAGTCCGCCAGCAGCCCCGGGTCGCCGCGGGCGATCAGGGCGGTGCGCAGCTGGTCCCGCAGTCGCTCGCGCAGCCGGGCGACACCCGGCGCCCGCGAAGCGGGCAGCAGCGGCCCGGTGTATTCGCCGAGCGCCGCCGCGACCGCGCCCGACGCGAGCCGGCGCCCCACCGTGCCGAAGTCGGCGTCGACCGGCACGGCCAGCCGGTACGGCCGGGACCCCAACAGCCGAGGGCCCAGCAGCGCACGCAGCCGGGACATCTCGGCCCGCAGTGTGACGGGGGTGATGTGCTCGTCCTCGTAGAGCTCCAGCAGCAGCTCGTCGCCGCTCAGCCCCTCCGGGCGGTGGGCGAGCACCACGACGATCTCGCTGTGCCGCCGGCTCAGCCGCAGCTTGCGGCCCTCCGCGACCAGCAGCGCCTCGTCCCGGCCCAGTGCCGTCAACCGCGCCGTGTCGCCGGAGGGCCGCGGCGACAGGAGCGCCAGCTGCGACTCGGCCGCCCGGGCCACCGCTCCGACGAACGCCAGACTGTGGGGATGCGCCAGCCGGTTGCCGCCCGTGATGTCCACCGCGCCCAGTAGCCGGCCGCTGTGCGGGTCGTGGACCGGGGCCGCCGCGCACGTCCACTCCTGCACCGGGCGCTGGAAGTGCTCCGCCGAGAACACCTGCACCGGTCGGTCGACCGTGAGCGCCGTGCCCGGCGCGTTCGTCCCCGCCACCGCCTCGGCCCAGCGCGCCCCTTCCACGAAGTTCATCCGCCCGGCCCGCTCCCGCGCCCCGCGGTGCCCCTCGACCCACAGCAGCCTGGCCTGTGCGTCGCACACCGCCACCAGGTGCTCGCCGTCGACGGCGTACGCACCCATCAGCTCCCGGATCACCGGCATCACGCGGGACAGCGGATGCCCCTCGCGGTAGACCGCCAGTTCGTCGTCGCCCAGTTCCACGCTCGCCCGGCCCTCCGGGGCGACCCTGGCCCGTGCGGAGCGCCGCCACGACTCGGCCACCACGGGCCGTACGCCCGCCTCCACCCGGCCGGCCGTCGTGAACTGCTCGTACGCCCGGCGCAGCACACCGACGCGCCGCCCGGCGTCGCCCCCGGCCTCCAGCGCCACCCATGGGTCCGTCAACTCGGCCTCCCGGTCCCCGGTCCACGTCGTGCCCATCGTCGTGCGACCCGGCGCCCTCGACAAGGGTCACGCACGGACGACGCACCGTCACGGCCTGCCGGCGCCCCCCGCGTACGAGACGGGGTCGTCGGGCACCGGGCGGACCACCGCATGAGCGGCCCCCGGCGGCGGCCCGCCGGGACCCGGGCCCTGCACCGTCAGCGACGCCAGTGCCGAGGCCGGGTCGGGGGACGGCGGGCCCGCCGGGGACCACGGTGCGCGGCCGGCACGGGTGAACACCCACCAGCGTCCGTCCGCCCCCACGCGCAGTTGCGTCCCCGGCCGCACGGTCCACCGCCCCGCCCCCGCCGCGCGCAGCGGCGGGCGTGCCGCCTCGTCCCGGTCCTCGGTGAGGCGCAGGTGCGCCGCCGCACGCGCGAGGACGTCTTCCGCGACGGGCCCGCCGTCCAGTACGGCCAGTCCCGCCGCGCCGCCGTACCGCCAGGCACGTACGGCGGCTTCGAAGCCCGCCCGACCCCGGCCGGAACCGGCCGCGAGCCGCTCGGCGACCGCCGTTGGAATACCGTCGCACGCCGTCGCGGCCAGGCGTACCGCGTCCTGATCCACCGTCAGCCCGGCGGCGAGCCCGACCGGCACCGTCGCCGTTCCCGCCGCGCCCGCGTCCGCGGCGCCGGCCGCGGAACCGGCTGGGGCGCCCGTCCCGAGGTCCCGCCGCCCACCGCCCGCGGACAGCGCCTCCGCCAGCATCCGCCGCGCCCGCACCGCCGCGTCCGTCGCCAGGAACCGCAGTGCGGCCGGGTCGATTCCCTCGGGTGCGTCCGTTCCGGTGTCCAGTGACGGCGGCAACCCCGGAGCCTCGGGCAGGGGAGGCGCGGCGAGCGGTGCCGAGGCGGTGCTCCCCGAGACGGCCGCCCCCGGCGCGCTCGCCGCAGTGGCGACGGCGGCGAAGGCCTCCCCAGCGGGCACCCCCGCCACATCGGGCACGCTCCCGGACTCCGGCCCGGGCCGCTCCGCCCGTGCGGCGCTCCGCACCTGCAGCTCGTCGAGAAGCCGGCGCTCCCCCCGCCCTCGCAACAGCAGCAGCACGAACGGGTCCTGGTCCAGCAGCCGTGCCACCTGGTAGCAGAGGGCCGCGGTGTGCGGGCACAGGTCCCAGGCCCCGCAGCCGCACTCCGGTTCCAGTTCACCGATGCCCGGCAGCAGTGCGACGCCCGCCTCCGCCGCGTCCTCCACGAGGTGCGGTGGCATGTCCCGCTCAAGGAGGGCCGCGATGTGTCCCGCCCGGTCCACGGCCGTGTCCAGGAACCGTTCCCACGCGTCCGCGGTCAGCTCCGGCAGCAGCACATCGCCGCGCTGTCCCGTGCCGTCCCGGTCCCTGACCACCGCCGTGATCCTGCCGGGCCGGACGGAAACGGCCCCCACGGCCCCGTCCCGTGCCTGCCTGCGCCCCTTCCTCAGCTGCTCCGTGTCCAGGGCACCGTCCTCCAGGGCCTTCACCCACGCCCGGCCCCACCAGGTCACGGCGAAGCCCCGGCCCCGCGCGGGCGGCAGCGCGACGAACGTCCGCCCGTCCTCGTCCTCGTACGCGTCGCCCGTCATCGTGCGCCCCCTCGCAGTTCGACCAGATCCGCCAGTTCGGCATCGGTCAGTTCGGTCAGTGCGGCCTCGCCGGAGCCGAGCACCGCGTCGGCGAGTTCCTTCTTCCGTTCGATCATCGCGGCGATGCGGTCCTCGACGGTGCCCTCGGCGATCAGCCGGTGGACCTGCACCGGCTGGGTCTGGCCGATGCGGTGGGCCCGGTCGGTGGCCTGCGCCTCGACGGCCGGGTTCCACCAGCGGTCGTAGTGCACGACATGACCGGCACCGGTGAGGTTCAGCCCCGTGCCGGCGGCCTTCAGCGACAGCAGGAACACCGGCACGGCACCGTCCTGGAAGCGCCGGACCATGGCCTCGCGATCCGGTACCGGCGTCCCGCCGTGCAGCAGCTGCGTCCGTACGCCTCGCGCCGCGAGATGCCGTTCGAGCAGCCGGGCCATCCGCACGTACTGGGTGAAGACGAGGACGCCCGCGCCCTCGGCGAGGACGGTGTCGAGGAGTTCGTCGAGCAGTTCGAGTTTCCCGGAGCGGCCCGCGATCCGCGGCCGCTCCTCCCGGAGGTACTGGGCGGGGTGGTTGCAGATCTGCTTCAGTGAGGTCAGCAGCTTCACGACGAGGCCGCGTCGTTCCATTCCGCCGGCGGCCGAGATCGCCTCCAGGGTCTCCCGGACGACCGCCTCGTACAGGCCCGTCTGCTCCGCGGTGAGGGAGACCGCGCGGTCGGTCTCCGTCTTCGGAGGCAGTTCGGGCGCGATGCCCGGATCGGACTTGCGGCGGCGCAGCAGGAACGGCCGGATCAGGGCGGACAGCCGCTCGGCGGCCGCGGTGTCGCCGCCCTCGACGGCCTGCGCGTACCTGGACCGGAAGGTGCCGAGCCGGCCGAGCAGGCCCGGCGTCGTCCAGTCGAGGATCGCCCATAGTTCCGAGAGGTTGTTCTCGACGGGGGTGCCGCTGAGCGCGACACGCGCCTTCGCGCCGATGGTGCGCAGTTGCCTGGCCGTGGCCGCGTAGGGGTTCTTGACGTGCTGGGCCTCGTCGGCGACGACCATGCCCCAGACCGCCCCCGCGAGCTCCGCGGCGTCGAGCCGCATGGTTCCGTACGTGGTGACGACGAACTCCCCGTCCGCGAGTCCGTCCAGGCTCCGGGACGGACCGTGGAAGCGCCGCACGGGCGTGCCGGGGGCGAACCTCTCGATCTCCCGCTGCCAGTTGCCCATCAGGGAGGCCGGACAGACGACGAGGGTCGGACCGGCGGCGGACGGGTCGGTCTGCCGGTGCAGATGCAGGGCGATGAGCGTGACGGTCTTCCCCAGCCCCATGTCGTCGGCGAGGCAGCCGCCGAGGCCGAGCGAGGTCATCCGGTGCAGCCAGTTCAGCCCGCGGAGCTGGTAGTCGCGAAGCACGGCGGCGAGCGCGGCGGGCTGGGCGATCTCCGGTACGCCGCCCTCGGGATCGGCCAGTCGCTCCCGCAGCCGTTCCAGCCATCCGGACGCCTCGACACCGACCCTGCGGCCACCGCTCTCCACGGACCCGGTGAGCACCGCGGCCAGCGCCTCGACGGGCGTCACGCCGTGGTCGCGTCGTGCGCGGGCCAGCCGGGCCTCCTCGGGATCGACGAGCACCCACTGGTCGCGCAGCCGCACCACGGGCCTGCTCGCCTCGGCGATCCGGTCCAGTTCCGTACGGCTCAGCTCCCGGTCGCCGAGCGTGAAACGCCAGTTGAAGGCGAGCAGGGCGTCCGAGGAGAGGAACGACGGCATCGCGGATCCGGCGGGATCCGCGCCGGTGGTCCCCTCCGCGCCCTCGGGCGGCCCGATCACGGCCCTGGCGGTGAGGGTGCGGACGAGTTCCCGGGGCCAGTGGACCTGCACCCCGGTCGCGGCCAGCGCGTGCCGGGCGTCGCCGAGGAGTTCGGCGACCTCCTCGTCGGCGAGGTCCACGGCGACGGGCACGGCCGCGGACAGCAACGGTGCGAGGGGTGCCCACGCCCGTGCGGCCCGGCGCAGGGCGAGCAGGGCGTCCGTACGGGCACGCGGACCGAACGCGGCGTCCTGATCTCCCGCCCACACACTCGCGGCATCCGCGACCAGCGCGGGACCGCTGACGCTGTGCAGCTGCGGCACGGCCCGGAAGGAGGGTCCCGCCCGGTGCCCGGACGTCGTGCCACTCGGTGCCTCCCCCTCGGTGGGCCCCAGCACCTCGACGCGCAACGACAGCCGTACGCCCGCGTCATGACCGGCCGCCACCTCATGCGCCCAGGCACGCGCCCCGGGCAGATGCTGCGGCTCCTCCGCGGCGAACGCCTCGGAGCCCGCGGCGAGCGCGGCCGCGGGAGTCCGCGGCAGCACGTCCGCCACCGCGTCGAGGAAGGCCCGCAGGTGACGCTCGGGTCCGGGGAGCAGCACAGGTGAGGCGCCGGCGTCGACGGGGACGGCGTGCGCGGTCGGCGGCATCGATGCCGCGAGGCCGCGTACCCGGTCCATGTCCTCGGCGGCCAACGGCCCGACGCGCCAGGCGTCGTGGTCGCTCGGGCCGAGGCCGGGCAGAAGCAGTCCGCGGGCCGCCAGCTGGAGCGCCAGCACGGTGGCCGCGCCCCAGAACACCGCGGCGGGAGAGGCGCCGTCCGCCACCCGGGCGTGCAGGAGGACCGGCAGTGCGTCCCGTACCGGCAGCGTACGGGCGGGCACGGCGTACGTCCGGCCGCCCGGGCCGGCGACGGTCAGCTCCGTGGGCGTGCCGGCGCCTGCGGGGGGCCGGGCGCCGTCGGCGTGCCAGAACGCGAACCTGCCCGCTCGGGGCGGGTCGGCCGGCAGGAGCACTGCGGAGCAGCGGACGAGCCCGGAGTCCTCGGACGGTGTTGCCGCGGAAGGCATGTGGACAGCGATGGCAGGGTCCTCAAATTTGACTAGTGGGAGCCGGAGCGGCCGAGGATACCTCAGGCGCACCCCGGCGGGCGCCGGAGCACGCACCAACCCGCCGCCCCGGTCGTCGCCCGTCGGGCCGGGGGAAGCGGCGGCCGCCCGAGGGAACCGGCGGGCCCGCGGAAGCGTTGTCACAGCAGGGAGCGGCGGCCGTGGGCCGCGAAGGAGGCTGCGAAACAATGTCGACAGGTGCGAAGATCGCCGTCGGGGGAGTGGCCGTCGGCCTTCTCCTGATCCCGCTGATCGGATTCTGGATGTCGCTGCTGGTGATCGTCGGAGTGCCCGCCGTGGCCTACTTCGCGCTCGACCCCTCGCAGCGCCGCCGGCTCCGCCGGATCAACAACCGCAAGCAGATCGGGCGCTGAAGGGGCGGGTTCGCCGCCTCCCGGTGCGGGTGACCAAGCACCGGTGCCCGCTGCCGAGCGGGCCCCGGTGCCGCGCTGCGGTGAGGGGCGGGGTGAGAGAGCCCGAGCCGTCGGCCCAGCGCGCAGGAGTTCACCACGTCGCCGCCCGCGGGCCTCGGGATCCTCCGGTCCGCGGGCGGTGCCACGCCCTTCTCCACCCAGGCGGTCAGCGCCGCGAACGCCGACCGGTGGCACGGCAGGATCGGACGCAACCGGTCGGGATGGCTGTCGTACAGGGCGTCCGTGTGGGCGCCCGCCTCGACCGAGTAGTAGCGGTGCAGCTTCGAGCGCCCCCGGTCGTCGATCATCCGCGCCTACACATCGGAGCTCGGCCATAGGCGTGGCCCACACCTCGGGCATCTCGGCCGTGTGGGACGGCTCCTCGGGAGATCCTCTGGTGGGCCCGCTCGCGACCCGTGCGTACGCCCCGCCTCAGGTCGGCCGTACCGCCATCCTGTCCAGGGCATCCAGCAGCCCGGGCAGTTCGGGACCGCGGCCCACCGGCAGTACCTGTCCGGGCTCCTCGTCCAGCAGCACGAAGGCGATGTCGTCGGTCCTGGCCACCAGCGACCAGCCGGGCCCGTCCGCCCTCAGCATCCGGGCTCCGTCCGGCGCGAAGCTCGACCGCACCCGCCCGAGCGGCGGCGCGTCGTCCACATAGGCGTGGAGCTCCTTGAGCACCCGCCGCACCCCCTCATGCGGTGTCGCGCGCTCCTCCTCCGGCGCGTCGGGCTGAGCGAACGTGATCTGCTCGGCCACCTGTTCGCGCCACACGGCCCACTGCAGTGCGACCTCGTCCGCGCCGAGCCGCCGCTGTGCGGGACCCCACTGACTCGTGTCGGGCGGGGTCAGCGGGGGGCCGCCCGCCTCCTTCTCGTCCGGGTCATGGGGCGCGGGCACACCCGGCGCGACCGTGGCGACGGTCAGCGGCCAGCCGGGCAGCGCGGCGACCACCGAACGGTCGCTGGGCGACAGGTCGTACTCCATCCCGCAGTCCCACGACGCGATCGCCACGGCGACCAGGGACACGTCGTCGATCACGACCGTCCAGCGGGCGCCCTCTCCGTCCTGCCCGAGGACCAGCCCGTAGCCGCCGTTCCAGGGCCGGAGCCCCAGGGCGGCGCACGCCGCGGGGTAGTCGTCGCCGAGCACGCTGGGGAACTGCGCGGGTGTGAGCAGCTGCGCAGTCAGCACAAAGAGCGCGTCGTCGTCGGCCGCTTCGTCCGTCCCGGCCACGGCATCCTCCCCATCGGATCGTTCGTCGGCGCACCTTAACCAGTGGGTAACCCCGGCGTCGAGGGTCCGCGGCAGGAAACCGAGGCGACAGCTTCCGCGCCCGGCCCCCGGAGGGGCGGACCCCGACGAATCCGGTCGGACCCTGGCGAAGAGGGGCGGACCGTGCACATTCGCGCGCCCCGCCCCTCCGGGCCCGTGCCGTCAGGCGACGGGCAGGCCGAGCAGACTGCGTGCGACCGTCCGGGGCGACTCGTCGCGCTCGCGCGCCAGGGCGATGACGGCCCGGCAGGCCAGCTCGTTCACCCCGAACGACAGCGCCTCGGGCGACACCCAGCCCGACGCCTCCTCGATTCCCTGCTGGTCGTCCTCGGCGCACGCGGAGACATACGCCGCCGCGGCCTCGAAGAGATTCGGCTGACGCTGCCGGACGACCTTCGCCCGCGGCGTGCCCGCACCGTCCGCCCCCTCGCCCGCCCACCGCGCAGCGAGCCTACGGATTCCGCTCATCACCTTGTGGAACACCCAGGGCCCCCTTCCACCGCACCGTCACTCTTCCGGTGTACCCCGCCGGTATGACAAGTCTTCCTGCGCGTCCTTTCGTGGACGTCATCACCGGGTGCCCTTCCGCGCTCGGTCCGTCGGACGGGCGGCTTCCCCGGGCGGACCGGGCCGCTGCGCTCGGCCGTCGCCGTCGCCGTCGCCGACCGACGGCCGCCTGCGGGAAGGGCGGCTGTGCCGGTCGCCGGCTGCCGCGTCCGAACGTGCCGCGTACGCGGGTGCGTGGACGGACACTCCCGCACCGGGTCAGTCCTTCCTGACCGCCAGCGCGAGGAAACGCTCCTCCTCGTCGAGGTACGAGACCAGCCGCCAACCCGAAGCGGCCAGCAGTGGACCGAGGTTGGGCTCGGCGCGCAGGTCTTCGGGAGTGAGCCGACGCTTCTGGCGGACCGCCAGTGCGGCCCGGCCGATGGGGTGGAAGAGCGCGAGACGTCCGCCCGGACGCACCACCCTGGCCAGTTCACTCAGGTCGTCGGCAGGATTCGGCAGGTGCGCGACCAGCCCGGAGGCGAACACGGCGTCGATCGACGCCGTGCGCAGCGGCAGCCGTGCCACGTCCGCCTGCAGCAGCACGGCGTCGCGGTCGCGTCCGGCGCCGACCGCCGCCTGCAGCATCTCGAACGTCAGATCGGCGCCGAAGACCGTGCCGGCCGGACCCACCGCCTCGCGCAGGACGGGCAGCGCGCGTCCGGTGCCGCAGCCGGCGTCGAGGACCGCGTCGCCGGGGGTCAGGTCCAGTGCCGCGACCCCCACCACGAACGCGAGCCCGTCATCGGGAAACCGGGCGTCCCAGTCGGCGGCCCGGGTGCCGAAGAACTCCTGCACACGCGTGTGGTCGTCGGTCATGCGCCCCATGATCCCGCAGTCCCGGCCCGACTCGCCGATCGCCACCGGAACAGCCGTGCGGTGCACACGTTCGACCTCGGCGCGATCGTTCTGAAACATCAGCTGTCATATTCCAATAGCTTTCGAAATGCGCCCCCGCCCCGCGCCCCCATCGGGACTACCGTCCCTGAGCCATGGGACACCTGGACCACGCCACATTCGGCTGGCTGACCCCCGCGCTGTCGTACGCGATGGCCTGCATCGGCGCCGCCCTCGGGCTGCGCTGCACCGTGCGCGCGATCGACGCGACCGGCCGCTCGCGCCGCAACTGGCTGCTCACGGCGGCCTCCGCCATCGGCACCGGCATCTGGACGATGCACTTCGTCGCGATGCTCGGATTCGGTGTCACAGGCACCGACATCCGCTACAACGTCCCGCTCACCATCCTCAGCCTGGTCGTCGCCATGGCCGTCGTCGGCGTGGGGGTCTTCGCCGTCGGTCACGGCCGCGATCGGGTCCGCGCCCTGCTCCTGGGCGGGCTGACCACCGGACTGGGTGTCGCCAGCATGCACTACCTCGGCATGGCGGCCCTCCGGCTGCACGGCGACGTCACCTACGACCCGTTGCTCGTCGCCCTCTCCGTCGTCATCGCCGTGGTCGCCGCGACCGCCGCCCTGTGGGCCGCGCTCAACATCAGGTCGCCGCGCGCGGTCGCCGTCGCCTCCCTCGTCATGGGCGCGGCCGTCAGCAGCATGCACTACACCGGCATGCTCGCCGTGAGCGTGAGGGTCGCGCCCTCGGACGCGGTGCTGCCCGGGGCCACGACGATGCAGTTCATCTTCCCCCTGGCCGTCGGCCTCGGCTCGTACCTCTTCCTCACCTCGGCCTTCGTCGCCCTCACTCCGACGGCACACGAACGGGCCGCCTACGCGTCGGCCGAGCGGACCACCGAGCCCGAGCCCGAGGTGTCCGCCCCGGCACCGACCACGTCGTAGGGCGCCCCTGTCATCCGGCACGCCCGGACCGTCATCCGGTACGCCCCGGACCGTCCGGCGTCCCGGGCCCACCGCCCCCGCACGGCCGTCCCGCCGTACCCGACACCCCGTACCCGGAACGAGGAGGCCATGCGCACACCTCGCAGCAAGCCCGGCGCCGAGACGCCGCCCCCGCGACCAGCGAAGGCCGCCGGCTCTCCGGCCGTCCGCGGCCGCCGTGCCCACGCAGGACCGCCCGCGGACGAACGGGCCGGGCCCGGCCCCGCCCACCGACCGGCCGACGCACGCCGCGGGCAGGCACCGCGACGCCCGGGGGAGCGCCTGCAGCTGCGTCCCCGGACCGTACGCGCCAAGATCATCTCCCTGCTGATGGTCCCGGTCGTCTCCCTGCTCGCCCTCTGGGGGTTCGCCACCGTCACCACCGCGCAGGACATCGCGCGGCTCCGGCAGCTCCAGGACGTCGAGGACCGCGTCCGCGGACCCGTAGCGGAGACCGTGACCGCTCTCCAGGCCGAACGGCGCGCGGCCCTCCGGCAGATCGCCGCCCCCGACGGCCCGCGCGCCGCCGAACTCCAGCAGCAGGCCAAGGCCACCGACGCCGCGTTCGCCGACCTGTCCCTCGACCCGTCCCACACCGTCGCGGACGGGGGCGATCTGCCCCGTGACGTCTTCGGGCGGCTGACCGCGTTCGTCGCCCAGGGCCGCGCACTCGCCGCCCTCCGCGTATCGGTGCTCGACGGCGGTACCGACTGGGACAGCGCCTACGAGCAGTACACGACGGCCATCGGCACCGGCTTCGGCGTCGTCGGCGCACTCGCCGGCGTCCAGGACCCCGGCACGGGCCCGGACGCCCGGGTGCAGCTCGAATTCGCCCGGGCCGGCGAGATGCTCGCCCGCGAGGACGCACTGCTCACCGCCGCCCGGGCCGGCCGTTCGTTCACCGCCGACAGGCTGCGGCGGTTCACCGGCGCCGTGGAGACCCGTCGTGCGCTCACCGAGTCCGCCGTCGCCGACCTGCGGCCGCGCGAGCGGGCCGCCTGGCGCGAACTCGAGGCGCAGAGCGCGTACCGGGACCTCCGGTCCGCCGAGGACGCCACCGCCGCCGCGCCTGCGGGACGCCGCGCGGCCTCGGCCGTGCCCGTCACCACCTGGGACACCGCCCACGGCGCGGTCCACGCCGGGATGCTGGACATCGAGAAGAGCGCCCGGCGCGGCGCGGCGGACCGGGCCGACCCGGTCGGACAGGGCATGTTCACCGCCGCCGGCGCCGCGGTCCTCCTCGGTCTGGCCGCGGTGACCGCCTCCCTCGTCATCTCCGTACGCATCGGCCGGGCCCTCGTGGTCGAACTCGTCAGTCTCCGCAACACGGCCCTGGAGATGGCCCGTCACAAACTGCCCCACGCCATGCGCCGCCTCCGGTCCGGCGAGGACATCGACGTCCGGGCCGAGGCGCCGCCGGGGCCGCCGCCGCAGGACGAGATCGCCGAGGTCGGCGAGGCACTGTCGACCGTCCACCGCGCCGCCCTCAGCGCCGCCGTCGAACGCGCCGAACTCAGCCGTGGCATCTCCGGTGTGTTCGTCAACCTGGCGCGCCGCAGCCAGGTCCTGGTCCATCGGCAGCTCACCCTGCTCGACAGCATGGAACGCCGTGCCGAGGACCCCGGCGAGCTCGGAGACCTCTTCCGCCTCGACCATCTGACGACCCGTATGCGCCGCCACGCGGAGAGCCTGATCATCCTGTCCGGCGCGGCACCGGGACGGGCCTGGCGGGTGCCCGTGCCGCTCACCGACGTCGTCCGCGCCGCCGTGTCCGAGGTGGAGGACTACGCGCGGGTCGAGGTACGGCAACTGCCCGAGGCCGCGGTGGTCGGGGCCGCGGTCGCCGACCTCACCCATCTGCTCGCCGAGCTCGTCGAGAACGCGGCACAGTTCTCGCCTCCGCACACCAAGGTCAGGGTCAGCGGCGAACCCGTCGGGAACGGCTACGCACTGGAGATCGAGGACCGGGGACTCGGCATGGGCAGGGAGGCCCTCTCGGACGCCAACCGCCGTATCGAGCAGTCCGAGGCGCTCGACCTCTTCGACAGCGACCGGCTGGGCCTGTTCGTCGTCAGCCGGTTGTCGGCGCGCCACGACATCAAGGTGAGACTGCGGACCTCGCCGTACGGAGGGACCACCGCGGTCGTCCTGCTCCCCACCGCGCTGCTGCAGAGCGCCCTGCCGGCGGGCGCCGCCCCACCGGCACCCGGGCGCCGCGAGCCCGAACCCGAGCCGGTGCCACGGCCCGTGACGCACTCCGCCCCCTACGCCGTGCCGGACGCCGCACCGTGTCCGGCACCCCACGACGACCGGTCCCTGACGGCCCGGCCCGGCGGGCAGGGCAACGAAGCCCGGTCGCGGGGAGCGGCCCCGCCGCCGCCCGGGGTCATCGCCCTGAGGCTGCGCGACCGTACCCCGTCACCACCCCCCGACGGCCCCCGCGCCGGACATGCCGGTGTCCGGCCGTCGGCTCAGGGCGCCGCCGCCCGCGGAGACCACTCCACTCCGGAGGACGCGGGCGGCCTGCCGCGCCGCGTGAGGCAGGCCAGCCTCGTCCCCCAGTTGCGCGAGCCGGCGCGGATCGAACAGCCGGACCCGTCAGGGCACGCCCCGCACGAGGGTCCGGAACGCACCCCGGAGCAGGTCAGGGACCGGATGACCGCCTACCGCGCCGGCTGGGCCCGCGGCGGTGGGCCCGCCCCGGGCAGACCCACCCACAGCAGCGCTCACAGCAGTGAAGGAGACCACGCATGATCGACCACGAGAGGACCCTCCACCCCCGCTCCGGTGAACTCGACTGGCTGCTCGACGACCTGGTGCTGCGGGTGGGCGAGGTCCGCCACGCGGTCGTGCTCTCCAACGACGGTCTCGCAGTGGGCGCGTCCGGCGGCCTCACCCGGGAGGACGCCGAGCACCTCGCGGCCGTCTCCTCCGGGTTCCACAGCCTCGCCAAAGGCGCGGGACGCCACTTCCGCACCGGCGGGGTCCGGCAGACGATGGTCGAGATGGACGACGGGTTCCTCTTCGTCGCCGCCGCCGGGGACGGTTCCTGCCTCGCCGTCCTCAGCTCCGTCACCGCCGATGTGGGCCTGATCGCCTACGAGATGGCGCGGCTCGTGAAGCGCGTCGGCGAGCACCTCGGCACCCCGCCGCGCATGTCCGCGACCCCGCCCGCCGCCGGCTGACCCGCAGGGAGGCTCCACCGACATGAACGACGCCGACGGCGGCGGCCCGGACCTCCGGGGCAGCCGCTGGTACGACGCGGAGGCGGGCCCGCTCGTCCGCCCGTACGCCATGACCGGAGGCCGTACGGAGCCGGGACCGTGCGCCGCGCGCCTCGACCTCATCGCGCTCGTCGACGCCGCCGCCGACGCGGCGGACCGGGCCGCGGAGTCCCTGCTCGGGCCCGAGCACCGGGCACTTCTGGACCTCTGCCGCACCGAGACCCAGTCGGTCGCGGAGCTCGCGGCGGACGCCGATCTGCCCGTCGGGGTCGTACGGGTGCTCGTCGGCGATCTGCTGGAGGGCGGGCACGTCACCGTCTCCATGCCCGTACCGCCCGCGCGACTTCCGGACGAAAGGATTCTGCGGGAGGTGATCGACGGCCTCAGAGCCCTCTGAGCCGTCCTCCGGCGGACCGGGGACCGGGCGGGTGGTGACCGGGGATCGGGGGCGGGAGCCGGATGGTCGGAAGGGTCGGGCCCAGGTGTCCCGGACATGCGGACCGGGAATCCGGAGTCCGCGGACGCCACGCCGGGCCGACCGCCGGTCCGGGTGGAGCACACCTGGCGGCGTCCACCGGGGCACACTGGTGGGGTCGTCCCCCCGCAGGACCCGCCGTTCCCCGCACGGCCCGCACGTCCGTGCCCGCGCCGGTAGCGGCCGGCGCGGTACCGGTGCCCCCTTACCACCGGCGCCCCCGCGCCGCCGCCGACGCCGAGGAGCAACGTGTCCGTACCGATCATCCTCGACTGCGACCCCGGGCACGACGACGCCGTCGCCATCCTGCTCGCCGCCGGGGACCCCGCGATCGACCTGCTCGCGATCACCACGGTCGCGGGCAACCAGGTGCTGGAGAAGACGACGCTCAACGCCCGTCGCATCTGCACCGCCGCGGGCATCACCGACGTGCCCGTAGCCGCAGGCTGTGCCCGACCCCTCGTCCGGGAACTCCACGTCGCGGACGACGTCCACGGCGAGTCGGGCATGGACGGGCCGAGCTTCGGCGAACCGACCGTCGGCACCGTGCCCGAGCACGCCGTCGACCTCATGCATCGGCTCCTGACCCGGCACCCGGAGCCCGTGACCCTCGTCCCGACCGCCCCGCTGACCAATGTCGCCCTGCTGCTCACCCGGCATCCCGACGCGGCGGAGCACATCCGCGAGATCGTGCTCATGGGCGGCTCGACGGAACGCGGAAACCGCACTCCCGCAGCCGAGTTCAACATGTACGTCGACCCGGAGGCCGCCGACATCGTCTTCCGCAGCGGGCTGCCCGTGACCATGTGCGGGCTCAACGTCTCCCACCAGGCACTCGTCACCCCCGATGTGCTCGCCCGGCTGGAGGGGCTCGGCACGGACCTCGGGCGCATCTGCGCGGAGTTGATGACGTTCTTCGCCGCCACCTACCGCCGGCTCTGGGGGTTTCCGGCGCCACCCCTGCACGACCCGGTGGCGGTGGCCCGGGTCATCGACCCGGGGATCGTGCGCTGTGTCGACGCGAGCGTCGCCGTCGAACTCCGCGGGGAGTTCACACGCGGGGCGACCGTCGTGGATCTGCACCGGTACCTCGACCGGCCGGTCAACGCCCGCGTCGCGGTGGGCCTCGACCAGGAGAGGTTCTGGGACCGGGTCGTCGGCGCCGTCGACAGGCTCGGCCGGCGGGCGGCCGGCCCGGCGGGCGCGGGACCGGACGGCCCGCGCACGGAGGACGGCCCGGGATGACCCGCGGGGTGCCCGCCGTCGCCCGCCGGAGGTGCGGAGGTCCGCCGGGGTGGGGGCCGGGGTGCCGGTCGGCCCCGCCTCAACCCCTCGCGGGGACACGGACGACCACCGGGCGAGAGCCCGAGGTGGCACCCGGCCCCGCGCGGCGCCCCGTCGCAGCGATCACCGCCGCACGGAGGAGCAGGGCCTGCGCAGTGCCCGGCGTCGCGCGGGGCGCCGTTGCGGCGGCCGCGTCTCGCAGCCGGCCGCCACCGCGTCGCGCAGGATCTCGTCCCGCAGCCGGCTGCAGCAACGGTCGATCAGACGGGAGACGTGCATCTGCGAGATACCGAGGTCCTCCGCTATGCCCCTCTGCGTCATGTCCCGGAAGAAGCGCAGATAGAGTATCCGCCGCTCGCGGTCCGGCAGCCCGTCCAGACGGGGCCTGACCGCCTCGCGGTCGATGACGACGTCGAGCGCCGGATCGGGGCCGCCCATCGCGTCGGCCAGCGTGTAACCGTCCTCGCTGCCCTGCACCTCCGCGTCGAGGGAGAGGGCGCGGTAGCTGCCGAGGGCCTCCAGACCCGCCCCGGCCTCCTCCTCCGTCATGCCCGCCTGCCGCGCGATCTCGGCGGCACTCGGCTCACGGCCGCCGACGGTCTGGTCGAGCTCCTGGCGGGCGGTGCGGACCCGGTTGCGCAGGTCCTGCACCCGGCGTGGCACGTGCACGGTCCACGTATGGTCGCGAAAGTGCCGCTTGATCTCCCCGTTGATCGTCGGGACGGCGAACGACTCGAACGCCCCGCCGCGGTCCGGGTCGTACCGTTCCACGGCCTTCACCAGCCCCAGTGCGGCGACCTGGCGCAGATCCTCCAGCGCCTCGCCCCGGTTGCGGTAGCGCCCCGCCAGCCGGTCGGCCATGGGCAGCCAGGCGCGCACCAGTTCCTCCCGCAGCGCGGTTCTCTCCGGCCCGTCGGTGAGCCGGGCCAGCCGGGCGAAGGCGGCCGCCGTGTCCGGGGCGTCGGCGTGGGGGTGCCTGCCGCGCTCATGCGTCTGCTTGCTCACTCTCAGCTCCTCGTGGGGTGCTGACGGTGTCGATCGCCAGGAGCCGAAGGCGGCCCGGGGCGCGCAGGGCACGCAGGGCTCCGAAGCACATGTGAGCGCCTGCCCGGGGGCCCTCCGGGCAAACGCACGCAGAAGGGGGTGGGTCGGGGGCGAAGGGCCGTTCCGGATGGGGAACACTGGCCCTGACATCCCGTTCGCTGCACGGAAACGGAAGAGGCAGGGCTCAGTGACCGAAGCGCACCAGGACGCGGCACCCCCTCCCGGCACCTCGGCGCTGCGGGCCGACTGCGGTGACTGCTTCGCCCTCTGCTGCGTGGCCCTGCCCTTCTCGGCCTCGGCCGACTTCGCCGTCGACAAACCCGCGGGCCGGCCCTGCGGCAACCTTCGCGACGACTTCCGCTGCGGCATCCACACCCGGCTCCGGGACGGCGGATTCTCCGGCTGCACCGTGTACGACTGCTTCGGCGCGGGTCAGAAGGTCTCCCAGGTGACGTTCGCGGGACGGAGCTGGCGATCGGCCCCGGGCAGCGCCCGGCAGATGTTCGACGTCTTTCCCGTGATGCGCCGACTGCACGAACTGCTGTGGTACTTGACCGCTGCTCTGTCGCTGCCGGCGGCCCGTCCGGTGCACCCGGCTGCACGTGCTCTCCGCGACGAGATCGAGGCGGTGACACTGCGGGAGCCCGATGAGCTGCTCGGGACCGACGTCGCCGCGCTTCGCGGCCGTACGGGCGAACTGCTGCTCAGTGCGAGCGCGCTGGCGAGGGCCGGGGCCGAGCCGGGCCGGGGGAAGAACCGCAGGGGCGCCGACCTCCTCGGGGCCAGGCTCGCGCGCGCCGACCTCCACGGCGCGGATCTGCGCGGTGCCTGCCTGATCGCCGCCGACCTCGGCGGAGCCGATCTGCGTCTGGCAGATCTCCTCGGCGCCGACCTCAGGGACACCGACCTCTCGGGTGCCGACCTCACCGGCAGCATCTTCCTCACCCAGCCGCAGCTCCAGCAGGCGAGGGGCGACGCGGCGACGCGGCTGCCGTCGGGACTCCGCCGTCCCGCACACTGGAGAGCCTGAAGCGCCGGCCGGGACGTCCGGGCCTGAACGGGCCCGCCCGGCGTCCGCCGATGACGCGATGGATCGCCCGGCCGGACGCAGCGCTACGGGGGGCCGGCGGACACGGTGCAACCGGGCCGGGCCCGGGGATGCCGCGCGGCGCTGTTGCGGTAGTCCCCGCATACCGGGCACACGGACGGGTACGCGCACCGCCGGACAGGGCCGGACCCCGGCAGCGAGCCGGGCCGGTGACGCAGAAGCGGGGGAGAGAAGAGCCGAGCCCATGAACATCGCCTTCCTCACGGCGCACGAAGGCGTCGAGCAGATCGAACTGACCGGACCCTGGCAGGCCGTGGTCGACGCCGGGCACACCCCTCGGCTGGTCTCCGTCGAACCCGGCCGCGTGCAGGCCTTCGACCACCTCGACAAGGCGGACACCTTCGCCGTCGACCAGGTCGTCCCCGACGCCTCGGTGACGGACTACGCGGGCCTCGTACTCCCCGGAGGAGTCGCCAACCCCGACTTCCTGCGCATGGACTCCGAGGCCGTCGCCTTCGTCCGGGGGTTCTTCGAGGCGGGCAAGCCGGTGGCGGCCATCTGCCACGCCCCGTGGACGCTCGTCGAGGCCGACGTCGTACGCGGCAGGACGCTGACCTCCTGGCCCAGCCTGCGCACCGACATCCGCAACGCCGGCGGCACCTGGGTGGACGAGCAGGTGCAGATCTGCCGTAGCGGCCCGAACACACTGATCACCAGCCGGAAACCGGACGACCTCACCGCCTTCTGCGCGGCCTTCCTCAAGGAATTCGCCCGGCAGACCGCCGGCGCCGGAGCCGGGGGCTGACGGCCCGCGCCGAAGGGTGCGCAGGGGCCGGCCGCCCGGCTCCGTCCCGGGCCCCAGGGCCGTGCTCGCGCGGGCCACCCCGCGTCGAGTCGAGGCGGGTGCGGTTCGCGGGCCCGTGGACGCCCGGGCCTGCGGGTCCTATGTGTCCGCCGCGTCGAGGAGCACCCGGGCCAGCTCGTGCGGTTGGGAGAACATCGGCCAGTGCCCGGTGTCCAGTTCGACCAGCCGCCAGTGCTCGCCACGCAGCAGTTCGGCCACATCGGGGCTCGGCTCCTCCCCGTCGAGCAGGCACTTGACGTACGTCGCCGGCAGCTCGCCGAGCGCCCGTGCGAGCACCGCCGGTTCGGTCAGCGTCGCGCCGGGATGCGGAGTCGCGCCCGCGACGATCCGGCCCGTCTGCTCGTCACCGAGCCCCTGCCCGGTGCAGTCGGCCTCGCTCAGCGGTGCCCAGAAGCCACCGGTCGCGGCTATCGAGGCCTCGACCGTCGCCCGGCCGTCGGGCCATGCGGACACGAACGACTCGCCGTCCGCCGGGACGTTCGAGTCGACGAAGACCACGCGCCGCAGCCGGTCTCCGATCCGCTCGGCGGCCTGACCGACCGGGATCCCCGAGTAGCTGTGCCCGACGAGCACGACATCCCGCAGGTCGTACCGCTCGATCGCGTCGACGACGTCCTGGACGTGCGTCTGCTGGCCCGCCGGCACGCCGCTCATCTCCGCGAGGCCGGACAAGGTCACCGGACGTACGCCGTGACCGCCCTCGCGCAGTTCCGGCACGACGTCGTCCCATGCCCACGCACCGAGCCAAGCGCCCGCCACCAATACGAAGTTCACCATGCCCGCACCGTAGTGAAGGGGTACGACAATCGCGTCCGGCCTGCGTCCGGCCTGCGTCCGGGCCGACCGGTCCACCTGTTCGCCCCGGTCCCGGCCACCCGTTCGCCCGGCCACCCGTTCGCCCGGCCACCCGTTCGCCCGGCCGGTCCACCTGCCCGGCTTCGCCGCCGCCGGGCCTCCGCGGCCGGACCACCGGCCTCCGGGCCGTGTTTCCACCGCGCGCGGAGAGGGCCGCCCGCCGGTTCAGCGGCCGGGGTGCGGAGGCGCCTCCGTGATGTCGAGGAAGACCTGGTCCGCCTCCGGCCAGCGGTCCAGCACCGCAGCCTTGATCCTCTCGCTCACGAGTTCGACCTCCTCGCTGTCCAGACCCGGCGCCAGGTCGATCCTGGCGGCGAGGAGCACGGAGTCGACCCCCAGACGCATCGTCAGCAGGTCCGCCACATTGTCGATCTCCGGCTGCTCGTCCAGCATGTCGCGGACGGCCCGGTGCATGCCGGGATCGACGGCGACACCGATCAGGAAGTCCCGCGCCTCGCGTCCCAGCCGGTACGCGACGTACACCAGCAGCAGGCCGATCGCGAGGGACGCCGCCGCCTCCCAGGCGACGCTGCCGGTGAACAGGTGCAGTCCCATGCCGGCCATGGCGATCAGCACCCCGACCACGGCGGCGCTGTCCTCCGCGATCACGGTGCGGTGCGCGGGGTCCCGGGCCTCGTCTCCCTCCCTGCGGTACTGGTAGAGCGCGCGGACGAGCGATGTCCCCTCGGCGAGCAGCGCGACGCCCAGCACGGCGAGCCCGGCCGCGTAGTGTCCGGTGGACACCGGCCGGTCGCCCTCGCGCAGTGCCTCGATCCCTTGGAAGAACGAGAAGCAGCCGCCCATGACGAAGATGCCGACGGCCGCGAGCAGGGACCAGAACCAGCGTTCCTTGCCGTAGCCGAACGGGTGCCGGCGGTCCGCCGGCCGGCGGCTGCGGCGCAGGGCGGCGAGGAGGAAGATCTCGTTGAGGCTGTCGGCCACCGAGTGCGCCGCTTCCGACAGCAGCGCGGGCGACGCCGCCAGGAGACCGCCGACGGTCTTGGCCGCGGCGATGGCGAGGTTGGCGGCGAGCGCGACGACAACGGTCAGCCGGGTCCTGCGATCCGAGCGGGCCCCGCGCTCGCCGTGCTCCCGGTTCACGACCGTTCACCCATGGGTCCGCCTGACGAGTGCCGGGGGCCGTTGCCGGACGAGGACTCGCCGCAGGAGCGGCCGCACCGACCGCCGGCGCACCGCCCTCGCCGCGGCGGCGCTGCCCGTCGGCTGCCCGGGGCCGTGGACACGCGGGCGCTCAACCGACTGACCCGTCGCGGCGCAGCGCGTCCAGCCGGCGCCGCGCCGGGCCCAGCGACCTGCCGTGCCGCAGTGCTCCGGCCCACGGATCCGCCGCCGCCTGTTCCGCGGCGTCCGTGATGTTCCACCGGCGTGCCGTGACCTCGGGGTCGTCCAGTTGGTCCCAGCTGATCGGCGTGGCGACCGGCGCGCCTTCGCGCGCGCGTACCGAGTACGGCGCCACCGCCGTCTGCGCGTACCCGTTGCGCTGGACGTCCAGGTACAGGCGGTCGCCGCGTGCGGCCTTGCGCGCCTCCGTGGTCAGCCGGTCCGGATGGGAGGCCGCGAGAAGGTCCGCCGTGTCCTTCGCGAACTCCCTGACCTCGTCGAACGCGTGGCGCCTGCTGAGCGGTACGACGACGTGCAGCCCCCGTGACCCCGTCGTCATCAGTACCGACGGCAGACGGAGCTCGCCGAGCAGTTCGCCGAGGAGCCGCGCGGTCCGCCGGACGGGCTCGAAGTCGTCCTCCGCGGGGTCCAGGTCGAAGACCATGCGGTCGGGGTGACCCGGGCGGTCGGCCTTCGCCTGCCAGCGGTGGAGGGTGACGCAGGCCTGGTCGGAGAGGTGGACGAGGGTCGCGGTGTTGTCGCAGACCGTGTGCGTGACCGTGCCGCCCTCCTTGGGGAGCTCGGCTCGGCGCACCCAGTCCGGATAGTGCTCCGGCGTGTCCTTCTGCATGAAACGGGGCCCGTCGAGACCGTCGGGGAGCCGTTCCAGCATCAGGGGCCGGCCCCGCAGATGCGGCACCATGTGCGGGGCGATCGCCCGGTGGTAGTCGACGAGATCCGCCTTGGTGAACCCGTCGGCGGGAAACAGGACCTTGCCCGGCCGGTGGACCTCCACGGTCCGGCGACCGGCACGGACGGTTGTGGTGCTCATGGCTCGCGGGTACCCCGTACCGCCGCCCGGCAGACACCGGCACGGCCGGACGGGGCACTCACGGGTCCAGAGCGGAGCCGGCCGCCTCAGTGGGCGATGACCCTCTCCACGAGCAGCTTCACGGCCGCCGCGATGGATTCCGCGTCGATCCCGGCGGCGTGCAGCTGTTCCTCCGGTTTCGCGGAGAGGGGCATGTCGCGTACGGCGAGGCGGGCGAGCCTGGGCGCGGGACGCCCGTCCGAGAACGCCTCCGCGACCGCGTCGCCGATCCCGCCCTCGGGCCGGTGGTCCTCCACCGTGAGGACGCATCCCGTGGCCCCCGCGGCGTCGTTGAGCGTGTCCACGTCGACGGGCTTCACCGAGTACAGGTCGACGACCCGGACCGGGATGCCGTCCGCCGCGAGCGCGTCCGCCGCGCGCAGGGCCTCGTGCACCGTCACTCCCGCGGCGACGATCGTCGCCTTGTCGCCCTCGCCGCCGCGCAGCACCTTGCTGCCGCCGATCGGGAACTCCTCGTCGGGACCGTAGATGACGGGCGTCTCGCCCCGGCTGGTGCGCAGGTAGCGGATCCCGTCGAGATCCGCCATGGCCGCCACGAGCCGCGCCGTCTGGTTGGCGTCGCACGGGTACAGCACCGTCGACCCGTGGACGGACCGGAGCATCGCCAGATCCTCGAGGCCCATCTGCGAGGGCCCGTCCTCGCCGATCGACACGCCGGCGTGCGAGCCGACGAGATTGATACCGGCACGGCTCACCGCGGCCATGCGGACGAAGTCGTGGGCGCGGGTCAGAAACGCGGCGAACGTCGACGCGTACGGCACCCACCCGCACGCCTGCAGGCCGACCGCCCCGGCCACGAGCTGCTGCTCGGCGATGTAGAACTCGAGGTACCGGTCGGGGTGCTCCTTCCCGAAGTACTCCGTGCGCGTGGAGTCCCCGACCTCGGCGTCGAGCGCGACGACGTCGCCGCGCGCGGAACCCAGTGCCGCCAGGGCGCGCCCGTAGGCGGTACGGGTGGCCTCCTCCGTGCCGGTCTCGAAGCGGGGCAGTTCCAGGGGTCCCCTGTCCCGGTCGCGCCGGCCGCTCGCCGCGGGCGGCGGCTCGACCTCGACCGTGACGAACCGCGGGCCGCCGAGTTCCTCGATCGCCGTCTCCGCGTCGGGGAGCGGCTTGCCGTGCTTGCCCTCCTGGTCCTCGACGACGGCGACGCCGCGGCCCTTGCGGGTGGCCGCGATGACGGCCGTCGGCCGTTCGTCGACCTCGACCGCCTCGGTGAGGGCCTTGTCGACGGCCTCGACGTCATGGCCGTCGACCTCGACGGTGTGCCAGCCGAACGCCCTGAGCCGCCGTGCGTAGGCGTCGAGGTCGTGCTGATGGCGGGTCGGCCCGCGCTGCCCGAGCCGGTTGACGTCGATGATCAGCTTCAGATTGGCCAGCTTCTCGAAGGAGGCGTGCTCGACGGCCTCCCAGACGGAGCCCTCCGCCATCTCGCTGTCCCCCGAGAGCACCCAGACCCGGTACGGGAGGCGGTCGAGGTACTTGCCCCCGAGGGCCATCCCCACCCCGACCGGCAGCCCTTGGCCGAGCGAGCCCGTGGCGACGTCCACCCAGGGCAGCCGTGGCGTCGGATGGCCTTCGAGACGGCTGCCCCGCTTGCGGAACGTCAGCAGTTCCTCGTCGTCGATCGCGCCCGCTGCCTTGTAGAGGGAGTACAGCAGCGGCGAGGCGTGGCCCTTGGAGAAGATCAGCCGGTCGTTGGCCGGGTTCTCCGGGTCGGAGAAGTCGTACCGCAGATGGTGGGCGAGGAGCACGGCGGCGAGGTCAGCCGCCGACATCGAGGACGTCGGGTGGCCCGAGCCCGCGGCGTCGGCCGCCCGCACGGAATCCACCCGCAACTGCTGGGCCAGTTCCGTCAGTTCTTCGTTACGCATGTCACTCCGTTCGCAGGCGGTCCGATGACCGGTTCGCGTGTCGTCGTTCGGCCGTCACTTCCGGTTCCGGCCGGGCAGTCGGGCCAGCTCGGGCGACGAGGTGTCGAGCGGCACCGACCAGGAGCTGACGAGGCCGAGCTGCACCGCCTGGCGCGGCAGCGCTGCGTCCAGCAGCCAGTCGGCGGCCACCCGTACCCGGTTGCCCGGCATCGCCGCCAGGTGGTAGCCGCGGGTCACCGCGCCCGCGAGTGGTCCGGACAGCGGTACGCCGAGGGGGTTGGCCGCCGCCTGGACACCGCCCAGGTCGACGGCGAAGCCCAGGTCGTGGTGCCGGTAGGCGCGTGCGGTGCCGTGCCCGAGCGACGCCGCGACGTTGTTGGCCGCCACATCGCCCTGCCGCGTGGCGTGCTGCGCGGTCATCGGCGTCAGTTCGTAGCCGGTTCCGTTGCCGTCGTCCGCGCCGTCTTCGCCGCCCGGTAGCGGCCGGGTCAGATCCGGTACGGCGGCGGCGTCCCCGCAGGCGAACACATCGGGATGACCCGGCACGTTGAGCTCGGCCGTCACCCGCAGCCTGCCGCGGTCGACGGGCAGCCCGACGTCGGCCACGAGCGGGTCGGGCCGTACTCCGACGCACCACACCAGGGTCCGGGTCGGGACGAACTCGCCGTCGTCCAGCAGCACCCCGTCCGGCGTCGCCTCCTTGATGGAGGTACCGGTGCGCACCTCCACGCCCCGGGCGCGCAGCACCCGGTCCGCGGTCTCGGACAGCCGCCGGTCGAGTTCGGGCAGCACCCGGGGCGCGATGTCGAGGAGCAGCCAGCGCGGCCGGGTGTCCGGGGAGCGCCAGGCCGGGCCGAACGGTTCCTTCGGCCGCGACATCTGGGCGTGCAGTTCGTCCGTGAAGATCTTGCCCTGCGCCGCCACCTCGGTTCCCGTGTATCCGGCGCCGACCACGACGAAGGTGCAGCGTGCCCCGCACTCGTCGGCGTGCGCCGCCGCGCCCGCCATCTCGACCTGCCGGACGATGTGGTCGCGGAGGTAGAGCGCTTCGGGCAGTCCGCGGAAGCCGTGCGCGTACTCGCTCACTCCGGGGATGGGGAGCAGCTTGTTGACGCTTCCGACGGCGAGCACGAGCCGGTCGTACGCGAGCTCCCCGGGCGAGCCCTCCGGGTCCGTGTAGTGCAGGCGGCGCCCGGCGAGGTCGACGCGTGTCGCCTCGCCCAGCACGAGCCGCACCCGCGGGAGGGTGTGCACGAGGGAGACGGTGACCCTCCGCGGCTCCAGGATCCCGGCGGCCACCTGGGGCAGCAGGGGGAGATACAGAAAGTAGTCGGTGGGATTGAGCAGAACGATCTCGACCCGTTCCCTGGCCAGGGAACGGGACAGGGCACGGGCCGCACGGTGGCCGGCGAACCCGGCTCCGACGATGACGATCCTGGTCACGCCCCGTTCCGGCCGTGACCGGCCCTGTGTCGTGGTGTGCGGGGCCTGCGCGTGAGGGGTCCGGATGTCGTCGGCCTGCACGGCGAATCGCCTCCCGTGGGGGATAGGGGCATGCGACGGACGGGACGTTCCGAGTGCCCTGCCGGCGCGGTGGTAAACGCCGCCGTCGCCGCAGTCGGAGAACGTTGTCGCAATAGCGTCCGTACAACCAGCCTCCACCTGTCGAACTGTCGCGGCCACACGAAATTCGCATGGATTCGGACACTGTTTCAGTCCGGAACAATCACATCGCGCAAAAAGCGATCCACGCGCCCCACCTGTGGCTCCGATTGCCATACTGCTCACGTTCGCAGAACAGATGTGCTGGCGCCGGCCCTCCCGGCCGGCCTTCCCCGAGGCGGCCGGAACGACCGTGACCTGGGGCTCCTCCTGCCACTTGTCGGCGCACACCCACTGGGAGAAGTGATCGATGGCCCCCGAGCTCTCTGGCGGCATCGGCGGAGACGCCGCCGCTCTCGCGCTGAAAATACTGGTCGCCGGCGGGTTCGGCGTCGGCAAGACGACCCTCGTCGGAGCGGTCAGCGAAATCCGGCCACTGCGCACCGAGGAACAGCTCAGCGAGGCGGGCGAGAGCGTCGACGACACCGGAGGGGTCGACCAGAAGACGACCACCACCGTCGCCATGGACTTCGGGCGCATCACGATCCGCTCGGGACTGTCCCTCTATCTCTTCGGCACACCCGGTCAGGACCGCTTCTGGTTCCTGTGGGACGAACTCTCCCAGGGCGCGCTCGGCGCGGTGGTCCTCGCGGACACCCGGCGCCTCGAGGACAGCTTTCCGGCCGTCGACTACTTCGAGCACCGGCGCATCCCGTTCGTCGTCGCCGTCAACTGCTTCCCGGGCGCGCGGACCTACGGGGCTCACGAGGTCTCCCGTGCGCTGGACCTCGACCGGGGGACGCCGGTCGTGCTGTGCGACGCGCGTGACCGTGATTCGGGAAAGGAGGTGCTGGTCCGGCTGGTCGAGTACGCCGGGCGGATGCACACCGCCCGGCTGCTCGACTCGGTGGGGTGAGGAGGGCGGCGCCGGATCGGGCGGCGGGTGGGCGGGTCCTGGCCGGGCGCGGTCGGGGAGACTTCGTCAGTCGGCCACGTCCGCCACGGCCTGGACCTTCTCGACGCGCACCCGGACCACCAGCTCACCGGGCACCCCGTTGCGCGCGCCGTACTCCTCGGCGCGCTCCTCGCCCATGTAGCGTGCGGCGATCCGCGTGGCCCAGTGCCGCAACCGCCCCGGGTCCTCGCTCACTTCCGCGCGGCCCTGGACGACCACGAACGAGAACGGCGGACGGTCGTCGTCCACGCAGAGGGCGACCCTGCCGTCGCGGGTCAGGTTCCGGCCCTTGACCGTCTCCTTCCCGGTGTTGAAGACCACGTCGTCACCGTCGAGGAGGAACCAGACCGGTGCGATGTGCGGGCTGCCGTCCGCCCGGACGGTCGACAGTTTCGCGGTGCGCGTGCCCTGGGACACGAACGCCCGCCATTCGTCCTGAGACATCTTTCTCGCCATGGGGACCATCCTCGGACGCGACCCGTGGTGAGGGAAAGTCAACTCTCCGCTGCCGTGCGCCGGTGATGACTCCTTGCCGGGACGGGGACTGTGCGCGAGGCTTACCGCGACACGGGGGAACGCGAACACACGAACGGGGAGGAACGCCATGGCAGCGGACAAGGGGCTCGACTGGCTCCTGGACGACCTGACCAAGAGGGTCTCGTGCATACGGCACGCGCTGGTGCTGTCCAACGACGGCCTGGTGACCGGGGCGAGTACGGGACTCGCCCGGGAGGACGCGGAGCACCTCGCCGCCGTCTCCTCCGGACTGCAGAGTCTCGCGCGCGGGTCGGGCAGGCACTTCCGTGCGGGCCGGGCGAGGCAGACCATGGTGGAGTTCGACGACGCGATGCTCTTCGTCACCGCCGCGGGCGACGGCAGTTGCCTCTGCGTGCTCAGCGCCGCGGAGGCCGACGTCGGCCAGGTCGCCTACGAGATGACGCTGCTGGTGAACCGGGTCGGGGAACACCTGGCGGTGGCCGCGCGGCAGCCGGGGCGGATCACGGTCTCCGACTTCTGAGGCTTGCGCCTGAAGGCCCTGCGCCGCGCCTGGCACCTCTGCGGGGATCGTCGTCCGGGCGGCCCCGGTCCCGGGCCGACCGGAATCTCCCTCTCCCAACGGGCGGGACGGGGAGGCCCGGTGTCGCGCGTCGTCCGGGCGGGTGCCCAAGGGCTGCCGGCCCGGTGGCGCCGACCCAGGGCCTCCCCGTCGCACACCGGCTGGAAAGGCCGCCACGAACGGTTCGCGCCGGGGGAGGACCGTCGGCGTCCCCGCCTACCGCTGTGACCGGGGGGTACCGTCGGCGGTGCCACGCGGCACGACGCTCGACAGTACCGAGGGCAGCGTGTGCCAGTCCGACGAGACCACGCTCGCGTGCCTGCCGGCCAGCAGAGCGACGCGGTCGCGGGCCTGTGCCTCCGTGGGGCTGGTGCTGTCGATCGCGGGCGGCACGCTGTGGGCGCTGGTCATGAGGACGAGGTAGTGGTTCCTGTCGTACCAGGCGGTGTCGATCGAGCCGCCCGCGTAGAGGGAGGCGCCCCCGTCGAAGACGACGAACCACGGGCGAATGGAGGCGTCCGAGTAGCGGCCGCGCGGGTCGCCGGCCTGCGCGCCGAGTACGGCGGGGAAGGCCGAGGCCTCGGGCAGCCGGCCGGCGGAGGCGAGGTTGCGCAGATGGGTGGCGTACTCCCGGTCCGTCCACAGCGTGTCGAAAGGGTTCCCCTGCTCGACCGTACCGGGTATGAGTTCGACGATGAACTTCCCCGCGAGGTCGGTGCGGGAGGGCCAGCCACGCGCGCGTACGGCGGAGTCCAGGTCCGGGTGGCCCGCCGCCAGATCGGCGGGCCGGTACAGCGCGTCACCGAGCCCGGCGGTGAGCAGGGCGTCCAGCGCGGCGGGGCCCCGGCCGTGCTTGCCCTGGAAACCGTCCTTCATCTCGACCTTGAGCAGGATGGGCCGGTGTCCGGGGTTCGCCTCGTGCCAGGCGCGGATGTCGGAGAGACAGCCGCTGAGATCCCTGTTGCGGGACTTGCTGCGCAGCTCGGCGGCGGTCGAGGCGTTCACGCAGTTGTTGTCGTTGCCCACCGGATTGTCGTGGGCCACCCGGAAGGATCTGCCGAACACATTGGTCCACACGTCGATTTCGAGCATTCCCGCACCCGAGTCCAAGGCGTCGGCGAAGTAGGGGTACTTCGCCTTCTCATACGCGTTGTGGACGCCGACCGAGGTCGTCGACGAGTACGCCGGTGCCGTCGCCTCGGTGCCCGGCGCGGCCGCCGCGGGCGCCTGTGCCGGTACGAGCGCCACACCCAGTGCGGCGGCGGCGACTGATGCCGCTGTCGTGCGCGAGAGCTTCCTCATGGTCCCCTACCTGTGTCGGAAGTGGAGCAAATCCACGGCAGATTAGGGGAGTTGAGCGAAGGATGGGAGGCATGCGAACGGCGAGAAGGGAACCTTCCGGAAATTCCCCGTGGTTCCGGGGCGAGCGAGTGGCGGCGGTGCGGCGGCTGGGAGCGCATGGCGGCGGCCGTCCCGTCCACCGCGCTCGGCGATCGGGTGTCCGTCGACGAGGGAGGAGGCTCGTGCCGTCAGCGGCCGCGTCCGCCCCGGGGCCATCGTCCCCGGTGCGTCCCTGCGCCGGTCCTGCCGAGACCCGCCCGAGCGATCCGGACGCCAGGACGCCGGACCCGACCCAGGACCCCCACGGACGCGGCGGCCTCGACCAACTGAGCCGCCTCGTCGGGTCCGCACGAGCGCATGCGCTCGTGTGCTTGCCCGGTGGCGCACCGCGCCGCCCCGGCCCGATCGCCCGATCGAGGCCGAGGTCGCCCGCCGCCCGGTCGCGGTGGACCCGACCGGGAGCACGGCGTGCGGATGGGGGCCGCGGCGGGCACGATGGCCGCATGCTGCTGGCCCGCCTCGCCGATGTGTCCAGGCAGATCGCTGCCGAGCCGTCACGTACCCGGAAGATCGAGGCCCTGGCGTCCTTGTTCCGCGACGCCCGGCCGCAGGAGGCCGCGCTCGTCATCTCCTACCTGGCCGGACGGCTTCCTCAGGGCCGGCTCGGTGTCGGCTGGAGCATCCTCAGGAACCGGCCCGAGCCGGCCGGAGGGCCCGTCCTGACCGTCGAGGAGACCGACGCCGCGTTCACGGCGCTCGCCGGCGTCGGCGGGCCGGGCGCCCAGGCGGAGCGCAGGCGGCTCGTCGGTGGTCTCATGGCCGCCGCGACCCCGCCCGAGCAGGAGTTCCTGCTGAAGCTGCTGACGGGTGAGGTGCGCCAGGGCGCCCTCGACGCGGTGGCGCTCGAGGGCGTGGCCAAGGCGGCCGGCGCACCGGCCGGGGAGGTCCGGCGGGCGGTGATGCTCGACGGTTCGCTTCCCCGGGTGGCCGAGGCGGTACTGGCGGAGGGGCCGACGGTGCTCTCGTCCTTCCGGCTCCGTGTGGGGCGTCCCGTACAGCCCATGCTCGCCCACACCTCGGCGTCGGTGGCCGACGCGGTCCGGGCTCTGGGCGCCTGCTCCGTGGAGGAGAAGCTCGACGGGGTCCGTATCCAGGTCCATCGCTCGGCCGGGGAGGTGCGTATTCACACGCGGTCGCTCGACGACATCACCGCCCGGCTGCCCGACGTGGTGAGGACGGTGCGGGAGCTGCCGGGGGACCGTTTCATCCTCGACGGCGAGGTGATCGCACTCGACCCGGCCGGCAGGCCGCTGCCGTTCCAGGACACCGCCTCCCGCGTGGGTTCCCGGACGGACGTGGCCGCCGCCACCGCGGCGGTTCCCCTGTCACCCGTCTTCTTCGACATCCTCGCGGCCGAGGGCAGGGACGTGCTCGATCTGCCCGGGTACGAGCGCCATGCGGTGCTGGCCGCGCTGGTTCCCGAGCCCATGCGGGTCCGGCGGTACGTGGTCGAGGACCCCGCGTCCCCCGCCCAGCTCGAAGGCGCCGAGGGCTTCCTCGCCGCCACGCTCGACCGCGGCCACGAGGGCGTCATGGTCAAAGGGCTCGACGCGCCCTATGTCGCGGGGCGCCGCGGCCGCTCCTGGCTCAAGGTGAAGCCCGTGCACACGCTCGACCTGGTCGTCCTGGCCGCCGAGTGGGGTCACGGCCGCCGCACGGGACTGCTGTCGAACCTTCATCTGGCGGCACGGGGCGCCGACGGGGGTCTGGTGATGCTCGGCAAGACGTTCAAGGGGCTCACCGACGAGATGCTCCGCTGGCAGACGGAACGGCTGCGGGAGCTGGCGGTGGAGGACAACGGCTTCGAGGTGCGGGTCCGGCCCGAACTCGTCGTCGAGATCGCGTACGACGGTCTGCAGCGGTCCTCGCGCTACCCCGCCGGTGTCGCGCTGCGGTTCGCCCGCGTCCTGCGCCACCGCCCCGACAAGCCGGCGGCGGAGGCCGACGCGATCGAGGACGTCCTGGCGGCGACGCCCGTGGTGCTTCCGTCGGGTCACTGACGCGGTGAGGCGTGCTGCCGGGAGCAGCGGGGAGGGGCGCGTCGAGCGGGAGATGGCCCCGGCCGGTCGGGGGATGCCGGCCGGGGCCGTTCACGGGGTGGGCGCACCGCCACCGATGGTGCGGTCTGCGACCCACACCTATATGAACGGTAAACCATCTTAGAGCGTCCCTCGAACACGCCCCGCGCCGGGTCCCGCACCGCCGCACGGCCGGCGGTACGAGCGCCGGGTGCGCCCCGGAGGGACCCTCAGATGGTCGACTCCGCTTCCGGGGGGCGCGCCGCGGCGACTGTGGCGCGGTCCACGGCGACCGGACTTGCGTTCGAGGGTGGTGATCGTGATGGGATGAGTCGATGCGACCCCCCACACGCATGACCGCGCATTCCCGCAATCCGTATGAGGAGCTTGCCCAACTGGCCGACCCGGAGCCGGACTTCACCGAACAGGGTGATTCCACGGCCCGTGCGTACGGTGGCGCGCCCGCACGCGGCGTCCCGTCGGACGAGACCCCCGACGAGTGGTCGCCGCCCGACCACCGCGGCAGGAGCCGGTTCGGAGCGCTGCCGGTGGCGCTGAAGCTCACCGCCGGCGCCGTCGTGTGCGCCGCACTCCTCTGCGGCGGCGATCGACTGGCCCTCGCCTACGCCGAGGACAAGGTCGAGGAGAAGATCCGCGACTCGCTCGGCCCCGGCGCGCGCCCGGACGTCGACATCGCCGGCTTCCCCTTCCTCACCCAGGTGCTCGGACAGCGGATCGACCGCGCCGACGTCACCCTGCCCGACGTGGCGGCCGGCAAGGTCTCGCTCGCCGAGGTGCACGCCACCGCGCGCGACGTCCGGATCGTCGGCGATCTGCCCAGTTCCCTTCAGGGCGCCGTCGTCGACCGCCTGGACGGCGACGTCCTGCTTTCCTTCGACGACCTGAACCGTGAACTCGGCGCCTCCCGGGTGAAGTTCACCAGTGCCGGTCCGAGCGGGGTCCACATGGCCGGGTCCCTGCCCGTGGCCGGCAGGGAGATCACGGTCCGGGCCGAGGCCCGCATCGAGAGGGACGGGCAGCGGGCCGTGTCGACCACCGTCGAGGGCATGCGGCTCGACGTCCCCGGGTTGTTCAGCTACCGGCCCGGCAAGGATCCCGGGCACTCCGGCCTGCGCCTCCACCGCGAGGCGGCAGCGCGCATCAGCCGTGAGGCCGCCCGCGTCAGGGCCCTGCTGGCCCTGCCGGCCGTGGTGGAGCGGCTGGGGCTTCCCGAGTCCCGGATCGAGCGCGCGCTGCGCAGCGAGAAGGAACTCAACCGGCTCACCGGAACGCCGCGCTTCCTCCAGCAGTTGATGAGGGTCAACCTCGTCGACGTCGTCGTCGACCATCCCTGGTTGCTGGAGAAGGTCGGCATCGATCCCCGGCTGATCGGCGCCCTGCTGGAACTCCGGCCACCGCAGCTCTCCGACCGGCTGTCACTGTCGTTCGAACTGCCGAGGACGACGACCGGGGACATCCGGCTCGAGGACGTCGTCGTGGAGCGCGAGGGTATCCGCGCCGACCTGACGGGGACCGGCCTGACCTTCGGCAAGCCCTCCGCCGGCCGCCCTTCGGCCGCCGGGCCTGCCGACGCCGGCCTCCCCGGCGACCGCACCACCGGCGGAGACCGCGGGAGTCCGGCCCCGTCCGCCGCCGGCGGGACCTCAGCCGTCGAGACCGGCGCGGGGCGCGATGCGGTGGTGGAACGCGACGGCGCCGGGGTCGACGGCCGTCACTCCTCCGTCGACGGTCAGCGTGGCGCCGTTGACGAACGAGGCGGCGGGTGACAGGAGCCAGGCGACCGCCTCGGCGACCTCGGCCGGATCGCCGGGCCGGCGTGCGGGGATGAGCCGGGTGGCTTCCTCGTACGCCTTCTCCGTGCCGGCGGCGGAACCCGCGTCCGGCAGTCCGGCCTCGTCGGCGAAGCGCGCCATGCGCCGGTCGGCCATGTCCGTCCGTACCCAGCTCGGGCAGACGGTGTTGGCCCGCACACCCCGCGGGCCGTAGTCGACGGCGACGGAACGGCACAGCTGCAGCAGCGCTGCCTTGGACGTCGCGTAGGCGGCATTGGCCTGGCCGTTGCGCAGCGCGGAGACCGAGGCGACGGCCACGACGGCGCCGCGTGACCGGAGCAGATGGGGGAGGGCCGCGCGGAGAAGCAGGAACGGGCCGGTCACATTGGTCCTCATGACCGATTCCCAGTCCTCGTCCCGCAGATCGCCGACGGCACCGCCGCGGGCGATGCCCGCGTTGAGCACGAGGCCGTCCAGTCGGCCGTAGGCCGTGACGACCACCTCGACCAGCGCCTCCACCGCGTCGCGGTCGGCCGTGTCGGCGGCGTGTGCCAGCGCCCCGGTCTCGCGCGCGATCTCCTCCAGCGGGCCGGGGCGCCGCCCGGAGACGACGACGTGACGGCCGTCCGCCCGCAGTCTGCGCGCGGTGGCGGCTCCGATGCCCGTTCCCCCGCCGGTGACGAGGTGGACTCCGCGCTCGGCAACTCCTTGACTGCTCATGGCCCTTGACCTTACGCGCCACGGTCCCCGCACCGGCGGCACCGCCCCGGCGCCGCCGGCGCGGGGAGGCGCGCACGTTGACGGCCGCCCGGGTGGACCGGTCCCGGGGACGGGCACGCCCTCGGGGCCCCGTGCGGAGGGCGGCGCGGCCATGCGCCGGTGGCCGGGGCCGTGGACCTCGAAGGCCCCCGCGGTCGGGTCGTCGTCGGTCCTGGCGGTCCTGGCGGTCCTGGCGGACCTGACCGGGCCGATCAGCCCGGGGTGGGGCGTGCCCGTACGTGCATCCGTTCCCCCTGCGGCCCGAACAGCGACAGGAACTCCACGGGCCGGTCCCCGGCGTTGGCGAAGCCGTGCGGCGTGCGGGTGTCGAACTCCGCGGCCTCGCCCGCGCCGAGAACGAGGTCGTGCTCGCCGAGTGCCACCCACAGCCGTCCGGTGAGCACATAGAGCCATTCGTAGCCCTCGTGCACCTTCTGCTCGGGGCGCACGCCCTTGTCCTTCGTCCGCGGCGGCACGATGTGCTTGTAGGCGTGCATACCCCCGAGATACCGCGTCAGCGGTACGTACGTCTGCCCGTTCCGGGTGAACGGGCGCTGCCGGATGCGCGCGTCACCGACGGCGGGGGCGCCGACCAACTCGTCCAGCGGCACGCCGTACGCCTGGGCCAGCGGCAGCAGCAGCTCGAGCGTGGGCTTCCGCCCGCCGGACTCCAGCCGCGAAAGCGTGCTCAGCGAGATCCCGGTCGTCTCGGCGATCTGGGCCAGCGTGCTGCCGCGCGCCTGCCGCAGGGCCCGCAACCGAGGTCCCACGGCCGTGAGCACCTCGTCGACATCCTTCTCCGCCATGGATCCATTTGCCGCCATGGCAAACGGATTCGTCAAGCCGAGACTGGTCCGCACGCCCGGCGGCGGGTGGCGGCCCCCGACGGCTCGCCCCGGATCCCGCTGCTCCTCGCCCTGCTCGCGACGCACCCGGACTGACGGTCAGCGCCGCCGGCGCCGGACGGCCACCGCCACCGCGGCGGCGGCCGCCCCCACAGCCAGCGCCACCGGGACGATCCTCCTGGTGACCGGCAGGCCCGCGGTCCGCAGGAGATCGATGGGCTCGGCGGCTTCGGCGGGCCCCGCCTCCGCACGCGCCTCGGGCACGGCCGGGACTCCTGGCTCCGCCACGGCCGCGGCGGGCGCGGACGGCTCCCCGGCCCCCGGCTCGGCGGGCCCGGTCGCATCCGTCCCCGCTCCGGCCACCGCGCCCCTCCCGGCATCCGCGGTCTCCGCGCCGGGCGCCCCGGCGAGCCGCTGGGAGAGGCAGTCAGCGAACCGGCCCACGAGCCTGTCGCCCACCTCGGCCATCACGCCCCGCCCGATCTGGGCCGGCCGTCCGGTCACGGCGAAGTCGGTACGCACGGAGACGGCCGTTGCCGCGTTCGACGCGGTGAGCCCGGCCGTGACGGTCGCCCGCGCGGTGCCCTGCCCCCGCACCTCCTTGCCGCTCGCCTTCAGCACCATCCGGTGCGCCGCCTCGTCCCTCTCCTCGAAGACGGCGGTGCCCCGGTACGTCAGCGTGACCGGCCCCACCTTCACCTTCACGGTGCCGGTGACCTTCTCGCCGTCGAACTCCTGGACGGTCGTGCCCGGCAGACACGGCGCCACCCGCTCGATGTCGAGAAGCGCCCGCCAGGCCTCCTCGACCGGTACGGGGACGGTGAACTCGTGCCGCAGTTCCATGCTCAGCTCCGTTCCTCGTCACACACCGGCGGATCCCTCCCGGGTCCCGGCGCGGCCGGGAACCGGCCCGGCCGGATGGATCGCGCCGGCCGTCTCCGTCAGCGGCGCGCCGCTCCCGCCCCACCGCAGTGCCACGATCTCCGCCGCCACGGACACGGCGACCTCCTCGGGGGTACGGGCCCCCAAATCCAGGCCCACCGGCGACCGCAGCCGGGCCAGTTGCTCCTCGCCCAGCCCGGCCTCGCGCAGCCGCTTGGCACGGTCGTCGTGGGTGCGCCGGCTGCCCATGGCGCCGATGTAGGCGGCCGGCCGGCGCAGGGCCTGCTCCAGCAGTGGCACGTCGAACTTCGGATCGTGCGTCAGTACGCAGACGACCGTGCGCGCATCGGTCTCGGTGCGGTCCAGATAGCGGTGCGGCCAGTCCACGACGACCTCGACGCCCTCCGGGAAACGCTTGGGCGTGGCGAACACCGGACGCGCGTCGCACACCGTCACCCGGTAGCCGAGGAAGTCGCCGATCCTGGCGACGGCGGCCGCGTAGTCGATGGCACCGAACACCAGCATCCTCGGCGGCGGAGCGAACGAGTGGAGGAAGACCGAGACGTCGTCCTCGCGGCGCTGTCCCCGCGGCCCGTAGTGACGCACACCGGTCGAGCCCTGCGCCAGCCCGCCGCGCGCGTCGGCCACGACGGCGGCGTCCAGCCCCTCGGCGCCGAGCGACCCCGCCACCTCGTCCGCCCACACCGCCAGGGTGGCGCCGCGCGGCGCGGGGCCGTCGGTCACGGTCGCGACCGTCACCGGGCGGTGCGCGGCGACCGAGTCGGCCACCGCCCCGAACACCGCGTCGGTGCCCGGCGAGACGGCCCGCACCAGCAGCGTGATCTCACCACCGCAGGTCAGCCCGACCGCGAACGCGTCCTCGTCGCTGTACCCGAAGGTGTGCAGCCGCGCCGTACCGTCGGCCAGGACCTCCTGCGCCATCTCGAAGACCGCGCCCTCCACACAACCGCCGGACACACTGCCCACGACCTCGTCGTCCGGGCCGACGGCCATCGCCGCGCCGGGCCCGCGCGGCGCGCTGCGGCTCACCGACACGACCGTGGCCAGTCCGAACGGCTCGCCCTCGGCGTACCAGCGGCTCAGGGCGGGCAGAATCTCACGCATCCTCGGCTCCTCTCAGCACTGCGGCGAGGTGCTCCAGCGCCGCCAGACTGTGTCCCTCGACGAACGCGTCCACACTGGGCAGGGCTGCCGCCATCCCGGCCGCCAGCGGCGCGTAACCGGGCCGGGCCTTGCGCGGATTGGCCCACACGACCCGGTGGGCCAGCCGGTGCAGCCGCCGCATCTGGGCGGCGAGGAGGGCCGGATCGCCGCGCTCCCAGCCGTCGGACAGCACCACGACGACAGCGCCCCGCGCCATCCCGCGCTGGCCCCACCGGTCGAGGAACGCCCGCAGCATCTCGCCGAGCCGGGTGCCTCCGCGCCAGTCGGGGACGGCGGCGGCGACCGCCGCCAGTGCGGTGTCCGGGTCGCGGTGCCCCAGCGCGGCGGTCACCCGCGTCAGCCGGGTGCCGATCGTGAACACCTCCGTGGCCGCCCTCGACGCCGCGGGCCCGCCGTGCGTCGCGGCGTGCGCGAACCGCAGCAACGCGTCCGCGTACGGGGCCATCGACCCGCTCACGTCCACCAGCAGGACCACCCGGCGGGGCCGTTCGGCACGTGCCCGCCGGCGCAGCCGGGCCGGCTCCCCGCCGCGGCGAAGCCACTCCCGCACCGTCCGCCGGGGGTCGACGGCGCCCCGACGGGCCGGGCGCAGCCGCGCGGAGCGACGTGGCTCGCCCGGCAGCGCGAAGGCGGCCAACAGCCGCCGCACCTGCTCGCGTTCGGCGGCCGTCAGCGCGGCGACATCGCGATGGCGCAGCACGTCCACCGGACTGGCGAGGGCCGCCGCCGCGCCGGGCCGCCGGTCCTCCTGCCCGCCGCCTCCGCCGGGGACGCGGTCCGTCTCCCGTACGGCGAGCCGCGGCGGCGGGGCCCCGGGCGGCAGCGGCCGGGCCCGCGGCGCCGGAGGACGGTCGCGCGGCCCGAAGTAGGCGGCGAACACGCGGTCGTAGCGGTCGAGGTCGTCCTGGCCGCCGCACAGCGTGAGCCTTCCCGCCCAGTAGACGTCGGTCCGCCGCCGCGGCCCCAGGACGTCGAGTGCCCGCAGGAACGTCTGCACCCGGTCCGGCCCGGCGTCCAGCCCCGCGGCGCGCAGCGCACGCGCGAATCCCACCAGTACCGCCGTACCGCCATCGACCGCCGCCATCCGCCTCACGCCCCAGTCGCCCGCGGGGCGAGGATCGCGGACAGGTCCATGGACCGGGCCCGCTCCGTGTCCTCCCGGTACTTCAGCACCGAGCCGAGCGTCGCCACGGCCAGCTCCGCGTCCAGCTCCGTGGCTCCCAGCGCGTCCAGCGCCTCGGCCCAGTCGATCGTCTCGGCCACTCCCGGCGGCTTCACCAGCTCCTCCGACCGCAGGGCCTGGACGAGGGCGGTGACCTGCTCGGCCAGCCTGGCCGACACCGCCGGCAGCCGGCTGCGGACGATCGCCAGCTCCCGGGCGAAGGCGGGGTGGTCGAACCAGTGGTACAGACAGCGCCGTTTGAGCGCGTCGTGCACCTCTCGCGTCCGGTTCGACGTCAGGACCACCACGGGCGGGGTCTCGGCGCGCAGCGTGCCCAGTTCGGGAACGGTGACCGAGTACTCCGACAGCAGTTCCAGCAGGAACGCCTCGAACTCGTCGTCCGCCCGGTCCACCTCGTCGACGAGCAGCACCGAGGGCTGGGTCCGCAGCGCCTGCAGCAACGGCCGTTCGACGAGGAAACGCCGGTCGTACAGTTCCGCCTCCAGCCGGTCCACGTCGGTGACCCCGGCCGCCTCCGCCGCGCGCAGGTGCAGCAGCTGCCGGGGGAAGTCCCAGTCGTACAGGGCCTGCGAGGCGTCGATCCCCTCGTAGCACTGCAACCGGATCAGCGGCGCTGCCAGCATCCCGGCGAGCGCGCCGGCGAGCGAGGTCTTTCCCACGCCCGCGTCCCCCTCGCAGAACACCGGGCGGTGCAGCCGCAGCGCAAGGAAGCAGGCGGTGGCGAGGCCCTCGTCCACGAGATAGCCGACGTCCTCCAGTCGCCGCCGCACCTCCTCCGGCCCCTCCGGAAGGACGGCGGTGGCTCCGGTGGCCCGTCGTGCCCCGCCGTCGCCGGCCTCCCCAGCGGACCCGGTCGCCGTCCCGCTCATCGGTGCGGCACACCCGTCACGACGGCCCGGCGGCGGCGAGCACCGCCCGCCGGGTGAGCACCCGGGCCATGTGCTCCCGGTACTCGGACGAACCCCACAGGTCCGACGAGGGGCTGGTGCCCTCGGCGGCGGCCTGCGCGGCCCGTGCCACCTCCTCCGGGCCCTCCGCACCCGCCAGCGCCGCCTCCGCGGCGGACGCCCGCAGCGGGGTCGGTCCCATGTTGGTGAGCCCGATCCGCGCCTCGGCGATCCGTCCGCCTTCCGAGCGGACCAGGACCGCGACGCCGACCGCCGCCCACGCCTGTGCGGCCCGGTGGAACTTCTCGTACCGGAATCCCCACTCCCCGGACTTCGGGAGCCGTACCTCCACCAGCAGCTCGTCGGGGCTCAGCGCGGACTGCAGGTAGTCGGTGAAGAAGTCCCGTGCCGCGATGGTGCGCCGGCCCCGGGGGCCGGCGGCGACCAGCTCGCCGTCGAGCGCGAGGACGACCGCGGGCAGGTCCGCGGCCGGGTCCGCGTGGGCGAGGGAGCCGCCCAGCGTCCCCCGGTTGCGCACCGCGGGGTCGGCGACCGTCTCCGTCGCCGCGGCGAGCAGGCCCGCGTGCCGCCTCACCAGAGGGTCGGCCAGCACGTCGTGATGCGTGGTCATGGCCCCGATGACGAGGGTGTCCGCCTCCTCGCGGACACCGCGCAGCTCGTCGATCCTGCCCACGTCCACCAGCAGTTCGGGGAAGGCGAGCCGCAGCCGCAGCATCGGGAGCAGGCTCTGGCCGCCGGCGAGGACCTTCGCGTCCTCACCGCCGTCGGCCAGCGCGGTCACGGCCTCGTCCACCGAGTCCGGCCGCCTGTAGTCGAACGCCGCGGGGATCATGCCAACCCCTCCTCGCCCGGGGCGGGCGCCTGGCCCGTCGTCGGTACCGTGCCCTCCGGCCGTCCGCCGGAGGGGGCGGCGCCTTCCTCACCCCGGGCCTGCCGGATGGCCCGCCACACCCGCTCGGGGGTGCACGGCATGGGAACGTCCGTCACCCCGAGGGGGCGCAGCGCGTCCACGATGGCGTTGACGACCGCCGGTGTGGAGGCGATCGTCCCCGCCTCCCCGACGCCCTTCACGCCCAGCGGGTTGGTGGTGGCCGGTGTCTCGGTGCGCTCGGTCGTGAACTCGGGCAGGTCCGCCGCCGAGGGCACCAGGTAGTCCGCCATCGTCCCGGACGTCAGGTTCCCCTCGGCGTCGTACACGGCCTCCTCGTAGAGCGCCTGGCCGATGCCCTGGGCGAGGCCGCCGTGCACCTGGCCCTCGACGATCACCGGGTTGACGACCCGGCCGACGTCGTCGACGCACACATAGGAGCGGATACGGGTGTGGCCCGTCTCCGTGTCGACGTCCACGGCGCACAGATGCGTGCCGTGCGGGTACGAGAAGTTGTCGGGGTCCACGACGTGGTCGGCGTGGATCGTCGGCTCCATGCCCTCGGGCAGGTCGTGCGACGAGAACGCCTCGAACGCGATCTCCTGGATCGTCCGCCGCGCGTCCGGGGACCCTTTCACCGAGAACACGCCCTGCGCGAAGTCGAGGTCGTCCTCGCTGGCCTCCAGCAGATGCGCCGCGATCTTCCGTGCCTTCTCCACGACCTTCTGCGCCGCCTCGTGCACCGCCGTGCCACCGACCACGAGGGAGCGGGAACCATAGGTGTCCATGCCCTGCGGCGCCGCCCGGGTGTCGCCGTGCACGACCTCGACGTCCTCGAACGGCACACCCAGCACGTCGGACGCGATCTGGCTCCAGCACGTCACATGGCCCTGGCCGTGCGGACTCGTGCCCGTGACGACCTCGACCTTGCCCGTCGGCAGCATGCGGACGTTCGCCGTCTCCCAGCCGCCCGCCGCGTACCGCAGGTCCCTCAGCACCCGGCTCGGCGCGACCCCGCACATCTCGGTGTACGTCGAGATGCCGATGCCGAGGCGCACCGGGTCGCCGCGCCGCACCCGCTCCTGCTGTTCGGCCCGCATCCCCTCGTAGCCGAACAGCGCCAGCGCCTTCTCCGTCGCCGCCTCGTAGTCGCCGCTGTCGTAGGTGAGCCCGGCGATCGAGGTGTACGGGAACTCGTCGTGGCCGATCCAGTTGCGCCGGCGCAGCTCCAGGGGGTCCATCCCCAGCTCGGCCGCGAGCTCGTCCATCATGCGCTCGATCGCGAACGTCGCCTCCGGGCGCCCCGCGCCCCGGTAGGCGTCGGTGGGCGTCCGCGTGGTGAAGACGCCGGTGCAGGAGAAGGCGTAGGCGTCCATCTTGTAGATCGCCGGGTACATGAACGCGCCGAGCAGCGGGGTGCCCGGTGTGATCAGCATCAGGTACGCGCCCATGTCGGCGAGCAGGTCGACCTTCAGCCCGAGCAACTTCCCCTCGCGGGTCGCCGCGATCTGGAGGTCCTGGATCTGGCCCCGGCCGTGGTGGGTGGCGAGATAGCCCTCGGAGCGCGACTCGGTCCACTTCACCGGACGGCCGAGCGTGCGCGCCACGGCGAGGGCGACGGCCTCCTCCGCGTACACCTGGAGCTTCGAGCCGAAGCCGCCGCCCACGTCCGGGGCGATCACCCGCAGCTTCTGCTCGGGGATGCCGGTGACCATGGCCATCAGCACCCGCACGATGTGGGGGATCTGGGTGGCGGAGTACATGGTGTACTCGCCGGACGCGGCGATCGGCATCACGACCACGGCGCGCGGTTCCATCGCGTTGGGGATGAGTCGCTGCTGGAGGAACCTCCGGGAGACCACCACGTCCGCCCGGGCCCGCGCGGAGTCCCAGTCCTCACCGGCCGTCAGCGGCCAGACGTAGCACCGGTTCGTGCCCTTGTCCGCGTGCACGAGCGGCGATCCCTCCTCGAGCGCCGCCTCCAGGTCGAGCACCGGTTCCAGGGGGGTGTAGTCGACGTCCACCGCCTCGAGCGCGTCGGCCGCCGCGTAGCGGTCACGGGCGACCACCACGGCGACCGGGTCACCCGCGTAGCGCACCTCGTCGACGGCGACCGGCGGGTGGTCGGGCATCACGATGTCCTCGGTCACCGGCCACACGCACGGCAGCGAGGCGAGACCGTCTGCGAGGTCGCCTCCGCTGAACGCCGCGACGACACCGGGCCGCTCCAGGGCGGGGGACACGTCCACCCGGTCGATCCGGGCGTGCGCCATGGGACTGCGCAGCACGGCCATGTGGAGCATGCCGGGCACGCTGACGTTGTCGGTCCAGGTGGTCTGACCGGTGACCAGGTGCGCGTCCTCCTTGCGGGCCCGGGCGCGGCCGACCTCCCGCTCGTGCGTCCGGTCCGCGGGCTGCGCGGTCATGTCCTGGCCTCCTGCTCGTGGCGGGCGGCCGCGAGCACCGCGTGGACGATGTTCTGGTAGCCCGTGCACCGGCAGAGGTTGCCCTCGAGGGCGTGGCGGACCTCGTCGGGGGTGGGGTCCGGGTCGTGCCTCAGCAACTCCCGGGCCGCCATGATCATCCCGGGTGTGCAGTAGCCGCACTGGAGGGCGTGCTTCTCGTGGAAGGCCCTCTGGAGGGAGTCGAGACCCCCGGTGGGGGAGCCGAGTCCCTGCACGGTGGTGACCTCCCCTCCGTCGGCCTGCACCGCGAGCACCGAGCAGCTCTTGACGCTGCGCCCGTCGAGTTCGACGGTGCACGCGCCGCAGCTGCCGGTGTCGCAGCCGACGGGGGTGCCGGTCAGTCCCAGGCGGTCCCGCAGATAGTGGACCAGCAGCAGCCGAGGTTCCACGTCGTCCTGGTAGGCAACGCCGTCCACGGTCACCGAGATTCGGTTCATCGGCCCTCCCAGGGGACCGGGCAGGGGATACCAGCCGGTTTGGTCTGATATGGCCAACTCTAGATCGGCGCAACACGCCCCGCGACCGTGCCGCTTGGCGGCGGCCGCGGGCCGCTCCGGCCGGTCATCCCGTGGCGTCGCGCACGTCCGTGAGCACGCCCACCCGGTCGATCCGGTGCTCCGGGTTGTTCCGGTCGTCGCGCCAGAAGTTCCCCGCGGCGTTGTCCTCCGGGGTTGCGCAGGTGGAGATCGTGATCATCGGCCGGGTGGCGGTCCTGCCGGGGAAGCCGGGCACCGCGGCCCGCTGCTCGGCCAGTGACCGGGCCGACCGGAAGGACGTCGTCCGGTGCTCCGTGATCCGGTACTCGTAGATCCTGCCTCCCGAGACGACCAGGACCGGATCGCCCACGCCCAGCGACGGCAGGTCCCGCAGGGGCCCTCCGGCGGACAGCCGATGAGCGGTGACGAGGTAGTTGCCGACCTCTCCCGGCCCGACCCCGCCCCGCTCGCCGAACGGGCTGGCAGCCACCCCGCGGTCCTGGATGCGCGTCCCCGGCCAGTCGTCGGTGGTCCCCTCGTACGGGACGACGCGCAGGTCCGCCACGCCGATCGACGGGATGCTCAGCGCGGCCGGCCGGGTGCGTGCGCTGCCCGGCGGCTCCGGGGTCGCGCTCGGGGTCGGGGCGGCCGCGGGGGCGAAGGGCTTCGGCGGCGGGGTCGGGGCGGACGGACGCGACTCTTGGGCCTCGGCGGCGGCGGACGAGGTCCTCGGGGCGGCCGCGGGCTTGTCGGACGTCCGGGCACCGCCGGCCGCGGGGGAGCAGCCGGCCGCCAGCACGGCGACGAGGGCTCCGGCGAGAGCGGTGGGAACGGCGCGGGAAGCGTGCATGGGCGGCATTCGGATCCGTGGTGGGGAGGCGGGGGCCACGGGACTGCGGGCCATGGCCGTCCCCACGACGGTAACCGATGGCCTGCTCCCGTGCCGTCCCCCCGTGCGCCGCCGTCGGTGCCGCTGCCGCCCCGCCGTGCCGGATCCGCCCCCGCGCGCGCGACGGCGCTCAGTCGACGGGCCAGGTGTGCGCGGGCGCGTTGAGGTGCATGAAGTCGATGTACTGCCGGGTCATCCGCCGCAGTGCCTCGTGGCGGGTCACATGGGCGGTGCTGTCGATGCGATGGAACATCTCCGCCTGCCAGACCGCGCCGTTGCGGCCCGTGACGCAACGCTGCTCGATGATCCCCAGCAACGGCTCCCGCCACTGGGCGTCCATGCCGGACAGCTCCAGGCCCCGGTGGGCCAGCGGCAGCAGCCGCCGCAGCACCAGTTCGGCAGCCGGCACCTCGCCCATACCCGGCCAGTACAGCCGGGCGTCGATCCCGTGCCGGGCGGCCGTGTGCAGATTGTCCTCGGCTGCCGAGAACGACATGCGTGACCACACCGGGCGCTCCTCCTCGACCAGCGCGCGGGTGAGTCCGTAGTAGAACGCGCCGTTGGCCAGGATGTCGGCGACCGTCGGCCCGGCGGGCAGTACCCGGTTCTCGACCCGGAGATGGGGTCGGTCGTTGGCCACCGCGTACACCGGGCGGTTCCAGCGGTAGATCGTCCCGTTGTGCAGCGTGAGTTCGGCGAGTTCCGGGATGTCGCCTCCCTCCAGGGTCTCCCCCGGGTCCTGGTCGTCGCACAGGGGCAGCAGCGCGGGGAAGTAGCGCAGGTTCTCCTCGAAGAGGTCGAAGACGCTCGTGATCCAGCGCTCGCCGAACCACACTCGCGGCCGCACGCCCTGGACCTTGATCTCCTCGGGGCGGGTGTCGGTCGCCTGCTCGAAGAGCGGGATACGGGTCTCCCGCCACAGCTCCTTGCCGAACAGGAAGGGGGAGTTCGCGGCCAGGGCGATCTGCACGCCCGCGACGGCCTGCGCCGCGTTCCAGTACCCCGCGAACTCGTCGGGCGAGACCTGCAGATGGAACTGGGTACTCGTGCAGGCGGCCTCGGGCGTGATCGTGTCCGCGTACGTCCGCAGCCGGTCCACACCGTCCACGGCGATCCGCAGGTCCTCGCCACGGGCGGCGAACACCTGCTCGTTCAGCAGCCGGTAGCGAGGGTTCTCCGACAGCGCGGCCTCGCCCACGTCCTTCTGCTGCAGCGTCGGCAGGATCCCCACCATGGCGAGGTGCGCACCGACCGGCGCGGCACGGTCCTCGGCGTGGTTGAGCGCGTCCCTGATCTCCTGCTCCCAGGCGTCGGGGCCGCCGGCGGTCAGCCGGCGCGGTGGAATGTTGATCTCCAGGTTGAACCGGCCCAGCTCGCTGGACCAGGCGGGATCGGCGATCGCCTCGAGCACGTCGGTGCTCCGCATCGCCGGTTCGGCCGCGCCGTCCACGAGGTTCAGCTCGATCTCCAGGCCGACCTGCGGCCGCTCGGACTCGAACCGTGACTCGCGCAGCATCAGCGCGAAGGTGTCGAGACAGTCCTGCATCTTGTTCCGGTACCGACGGCGGTCGTCACGGGTGAACACCAGCGCCGGGACGTCTCGTCCCATCGGCCCTCCCGTATCTCCTCGGGCCCGACCCCCTCTCAGAGTGCCACCGCCCGTCGGACTCGACCAGCGAGACGGGGCCGCCGGCCGCGGCGGTCCGGAGCGCCCGCGCCACGGCCCCGGCTGTTACACGCCGCCGGGGCCGTGCCGTCCGGCGCACGGGGTGGCGTACGGGGTGGTGGGCGTGGAGGGCAACCGCTTGTTGTTGAGGTTTGTACGGGTCGCTGTACGGTGCAGGAGGTTTGTCAGGTCATGTTGCCTTTGTCCATGTCGTATACAGCTGAGAGTTACGGAAATATCCGCATTTCGTAACACGGGGTGGTTTGGGATCTTATGCACGTTGATGTCCGGCGAGTGTGTGCGCCCTCGGCACAGGCCGAGAGCATGGTCCGCCCGCCGGCCCGCAGGCCGGTGGGCACTGAAGTGAAGGGCATCCACATGTCTGCTTCCCGCAACGTCCGTCGTCTCGTGGCGGCGGCCCTGGCATCCGGCGCGATCGTCGGCGCGATGGCCGTGCCGGCTTCCGCGGACAACGGGCACGACCGCCGCGACGGGCGCGACCGTCACGCCGGCCACAGCCGCCACCACGACGACCGGAACCGCTTCGACCGCGACAGATTCGACGGTGACCGGTTCGGCGGTGACCGGTTCGGCCGGGACCGGCGTTCCTCGGTCGTCATCGGCCAGGTCCAGCACAACGGCCCGCGTCGTGACTTCCGCTCCAACCGCAGCCTGAACGCGGAATGGGTCGAGGTGACGAACAACGGCCGCCGCGCCGTCGACCTCGACGGATGGACCCTGTCGGACGGCGACGGCAACCGCTACCGCTTCGACGACCTGCGCCTGCCCGCCCGTTCAAGCGTCCGTGTCCACACGGGCCGCGGCTTCGACACCCGCCGCGACGTCTACCAGGGCCGCCGGAACCACGTCTGGGACAGCCGGGACACGGCCACGCTGCGCGACAGCCGCGGCCGCGTCGTCGACTTCGAGTCCTGGGGGCGCGGCTTCCCCCGCCGCTAGCGCCCCTCCCGCAGGGCCCGCCCTGTCGAGCCGTCCGGCACGCAGCCCTCGCAGTGCGGGCCGGCAGCCCTGGCAGCTCCGCCACAAGGGCATCCGGCCGCCTTGCGACCGTAGGCACCGGACGCACCCTCGACGGGCAGCCGTCGCCGGCCGCGGCACCGGCCCACCACAGCGGCCGCACCGCGACGCCCGGACGCGGCCGCCGCGTCGTCCACCAGGGGAGGGCCGGGCCGGGGCCCGGTCCTCCCCGTCTCCCATGACCCCGCCCCTCCGTTCAGTCCGGAGCCGAACGGAGGGAGGGGAGGCTCCGGCTCCCGCCCGAGCCACTGCCGGGAGGGGCGGCTCCCGCCCGGACCGCAACCCGAGCGGGTCCCGTTCACGCCCGCCCGGCGGGCCGGTGCGCACCGTGGTCCCTGAGGACCTCATGGACGACGTGCCGGGCGACGGCAGCCATCCTCGGATTCGTGTCCCGGTAGTGCCGCAGCTCCGCCAGCGCGATCGACAACGCCCATCCCCGCCCCCTCAGCCACGCCGCCTCGTCGACGCCCAGGGCAGCGCGGAACGGGCGGCGCGCTTCGGCGGTCAGGACGTACCACGCCACGATCAGATCGACCGCCGGATCGCCCAGCCCCAGACAGCCGAAGTCGATGACGGCGCCGAGCCGTCCCCCCACGAGCAGCAGATTCCCCGGCTGTAGATCCGCGTGGACCCAGACGCGCGGCCCGTCCCGGCCGGGGACCCGCAGCGATGCCTCCCACGCTGCGACCGCCGCGCCCGCGTCGACGATCCCCTCCAGGGCCCCGATCGCGGCGCGGGTGCCGGCGTCCCGCGCGCGGAGTGGTTCGGCGCGGTACGAGGCGGGGCCGTCCGCCGGGTCGATCCCGTGCAGCGCGCCGACGAAGCCCGCCAGGTCCCCGGCGAGCGCCAGGGGCTCGGCGAGCCGGCCGGGCACCGGGTTCTCACCGTCCAGCCAGCCGTAGACCGACCACGGCCACGGGAATCCACCCCCCGGCACGCCCTTGCCGAGGGGTGCCGGTACGGCCGCCGGGAGGCTCGGGGCGAGCCGCGGGAGCCACTGGTGCTCCTTGTCCACGTCGTCGGCGGACCCGGGGGTGCAGGGCAGCCGCACGACCATGTCCCGGCCGAGGCGGAACATGGCGTTGGCCGTACCGGCGGAGGAGACGGCGGTGACCGGCAGGTCCGCCCACCGCGGGAACCGGCGGCGCAGGAGCCGTCGCACCAGAGCCTCGTCGATCAGCGCCGCTCCGTCCCGCGTCGTCCTGACGGACATGCCTTCCTCTCCTCGCAGGGGCCTTCACCGCCGGTCGAGTCGGGGACACGGGCCCCGCGGGCGGCGGCTCCGGCCGTAGGGCCGGAGCACGTCGATGGAAGCCGTCCGGTCCACGGCCCGTCAACTCGGTTCCCGCCGGGCGCGACCGCGTTCGTTCCGCCGGCCGTTCCGCCGCCGCCGGTGCCGACGCCGCCCCGGGGCCGTGATTCGCCGAACGGACGCACGTCCTGCCGGCAGGTGGCCCCCGGCGGGGGGAGGACGCCGTCGACGAGGTAGCGGCGCTCGTAGTCGTCCACGCACAGACTCGGGTTGACGACGGACGAGTGCCCGTACCCCTCGACGGTCAGCAGGCGCGCGTTCGCGAGCTGCCGGGTCATCGCGAGCGCGCCCTGGTAGGGGGTCGCAGGGTCGTAGAGGGTGTTCACCACGAGCACGGGGTTCACCGTGGGACGGTTCCACGGGCCCGCGTAGGAGGAGGCGGCCGTCGCCGGCCAGGTGGCACACGGCTCGCTCGCCCAGGCGACGGCCCGACCGAGGTCACCGGCCCGCCCGTAGGCGAACTCCGCCAGTTCGGGGAAGCGCCGTGGATCGCGCGGATTGGGGCTCTCGGAACACCGTATCGCCTCGATCTGTTCGAACGCCGGGTACGGCAGGGTGCCCTCCGGCGCGACGGGTTCCTGCGGGGGCCGCCGCACCCACAGGTCCTCCAGCGTCCAGGCCAGGTCGTACCAGCCGGGGTCGATGGCGTAGAGGCTGCTGAGCACCGTGGTGACGGTCCTGGCGTACGTCCACGACCCCTGTGCGCGCTCCTGGAGGCGCAGCATGAGCCGTTCGAACTTCGCACGGGTCGCCTCGGGGCCCCCGGCGGAGAAGGCGCACCGGTCGGCACCGGCGCGCCCGCAGTGGTCGAGGAACTGACGCAGGGTCGCGGCCGACCCCAGGTCGACGTCCTCCCGAAGGAACGTCGTCAGCCGCGGGTCCGCACCGGCACCCCCGTCCACCCAGGCCCGCGGGTCGATGTTGCTGTCCAGGACCATCGCCCGGACCCTGTCGGGGAAGAGATTGGCGTACGTGGCACCGAGGAACGTGCCGTACGACACCCCGAGGAAGCTGAGCTTCTCGTCGCCCACGGCGTGCCGGAGCCGGTCCAGGTCGCGTGCCGTGTCGGTGGTGGAGACGTGCCTCAGCAACTCCGGGTCGCGCTTCTCGCAGAGCCGGCCGAGGTCGGAGTAGGCGTCGACCCAGGCCTCCGTCTCGCTCTGGCCGACGGGGAACCCGAAGGGTATGCGCTCCAGCCACTCGTAGGCCTCGTCGGTGGTGGGGAAGCAGCGGACCGCGGTGCTCCCGCCGACCCCGCGCGGGTCCCAGCTGGCGATGTCGAAGCGCTGCCGGAGTTCCTCGGGGAACAGTTCGTACCACTGGGGCAGCGCCTGGGTGCCCGCTCCGCCGGGGCCGCCGGGGTTGAAGAAGAGGGTGCCGAGACGCGGCCCGGGGCCCGTCGCCCGGTGTCTGATGACGGCGAGATCCACCGCGCGCCCCGTGGGCCGGCGGTAGTCCAGCGGTGCCTTCGCGGTGGCGCAGTCGAAGCCGGGGGTCTCGGGGCAGGGGCTCCAGTCGAGGGGCGGAGCCGCGTCCACCGGGGCCGGTCCGTCGGCCGGCCCCGGGACGGGGGGACGGGTGGGGGCCGGGGCGCGAACCGGGGCGGGGGCGGGGGCACTCAGCACGCAGGCGCAGATGGTGGCGGCGACGGCCATCGCGGCGAAGCGCCCGCGACCGACGGGTGATCGGGGTATGTGCATGGTCATCCTTTGCCGCCGCGGCACCGGCGTCGTCTGCGTCAGGAGCGTTCGTCCCGATACGACGTCGGCCCCGCCGGGCCTGCAACCCGCACGCGGCCGAATGGCCGTCACCCGTCGGGCGGGGCGGACACCCTGAAGAACCGCCACCTCGGCCGCCGAGGAGGAACGAGAGGCGTGGGTCAGTCAGCGGGCCCGCGGCCTCGGCGGAGCCGTGCGACGACTCCACCGCCGCCTTCGGGGATGCCGGCGACAGCCGCGGAACCATGTGCACCCCGAGGGCCCGCACGGCCCGAGCGGGATGCTCACCGGCCCGCCTACCGCGACGTGCCGGCGTTCCACCGCTGGTCGGCGTCGCCGTCCAGCCGGTCGAACCCCAGGGATCCGCCCCGGGGCTCGAGGGCGAAGTCCAGGTCGATCCGCGGGCGGACGACTCCCGCGCCGTCGACGCCGAACTGCAGGTTGAGGCCGTTGCGGCCGTCGACGGAGGAGCACGACCAGATCCCGGCGCCGCGGTCGGTGTCCCCGCGCGAGTCGAGGCAGTAGTCGGGATCCGCGCTGTTGCGCAGCAGGCCGTTCGGCTCGAGCCGCCACTGCTGGGTGGTGGCGCCGTTGCACTCGGTCGTGATGACGTCGGTCCGGTTGGCCATCACCCCGTCCTCGACGTCGAGACACAGACCCGTGGCCGCGTTGACCACCGGGTGGTAGCCCGTTCCGGGGACGATCGGCGCCGGAATCGGCACCGCGCTCCTCGTCGGCGAGGGTACCGGGGGTTCGGCCGCGGCCGGGGGCGGTGTGCGCGTCGGTGAGGGAGTGGGCCGTGCCGAGGGCGGGGCGCTGGGGCTCGTCGACAGGGTCGGGACCGGCGACGGAGCCTCAGGCGTGGGGAACGCGCCCTCCGCCGTGGGCGCCGACGCCGCCGGCTCGCGCGCCCCGCCGGCGTCCCCGGACGAGGCCACCAGGGCGGTCCCCGTGGCGGCGGAGCCCACGACCACGACGGCGGCGGCGATCAGCATGACGGACCGCGAGGGCAGGCGCCTGCTCCACCCCGGCGCCGGGCCGGCGGGCGGCTGCGGTGGACACCCGGCCGCTGCCGCTGCCTCGCCGACCGCGAACGCCGGCCCGCTCACCGGTGCCGGCACGGGCGAGGCGCCCTGGTCGGGCGCGGGCCCGGGCGTCCCGGCGCCGGGCACCTTCCCGGGCGTCCCGGGCATCGTCCCCCGTATCCCGGACACCGGCAGACGCGCGGTGTACTCGGCGCCGCCCCAGCCCAGCAGATGCTCGGCGAAGACCATCCGGGGGTTGTCGGTCATCCGGGTCAGCTCGGCGACCACCCGGGTGCAGCGCGGGCACTCGGCCAGATGCAGCGTCAGATCCTCGCTCCGCCTCCGGTCCACCGTCCGCGCCGCCGCCTCGATGATCCTGCGGTAGCCCAGGCACCGCTTGTCCCCCCGTTCCAGGTATGCCTGGAGAAAGGCGCGGCGCATGGACTCCGGCGCCCGGAGCCGCAGATCGGGGACGAGGTCGGCGCGGACGCCCAGATACCCGGCGGTCGTGGAGTCCGGTTCCTGGTCCACCACCGCGTACCAGAGCGCTCCCCGGGTCGGGGCGGGCAGCCGGCAGAAGGCGGTGAGCACGGCGGCGGAGACCTCGGGCGCGGCACCGGCCGCCGACCGGCCGGACGCGGTGGCCGTGGACGTCCCCGCGGCCGGGACCGCGCCGGTCCCGGCGTGCTCCGTCCCGTCGATCCAGGCGGCGAAGTCGGCCGAGAGTCTGTCCCGGCGGCCGTTGCGGGCCCAGTCCGCGCCCACGCGCCGGACGAGCACCAGCAGATGGTGGCGCCACTGCCCGCGGGGCTCGATGCCCCGCCCGGCCTCCTCCGAGGCCAGTCGCAGTGCCTGGACGGCCAGCTGGTTGCCGGCGGTCTGGTTCCGGCCGCAGAGCCGGGCGTAGGCCAGGACCGCGGGCAGGTGCCGGCGCTTCAGCTCCTCGATCGCCGGATGGGCGCGCGGGGCACCGGACCGGATCCGTTCCCCCAGCTCCGCGTCCGACAGGGCGGAGTCCTCCGGCTGCCCCGGTGTGCGCAGCGGACCGGCGTCGTGGAGCTCTGGCACCCTTGCTTCTCCTCGTCCCCCGAGGCATGGCGAACCCGCCCCGTGCGGGGGCGCGCCGGTTCACCTGCCGGTAACAAGTGCCCATGGTGGATCAGCGGGACGGGCCGGGAAAGGTGTTTCCGCGGGTAAGTCGTCGTGGTGAGGGCGCCGGTGGGCCGCCCGGTCAGCCGGCCCGTCCGACGCGGGCGAGGACCAGCACCGTGTCGTCGTGCGGCGGTCCGGGCAGCAGCCGGGCCAGGATCCGGTCCGCCGCCTCCTCCAACGGGCCCGAGGCGCGGGCCAGTTCGGCGCGGAGCCGCGCGGAGCCCTCGTCGATGTCCCTGCCGCGCGCCTCGATCAGGCCATCGGTGTAGAGGGCCAGGGTGGAACCCGCGGGCAGGTCGATCTCGGTCGTCGCGAAGGGATGACCGCCGACCCCGAGCGGCACACCCAGCACCTCGTCCACCGTCTCGACCCGTCCGCCGGGCAGCAGCACCAGCGGCGGCGGATGGCCCGCGTTGCCGACCCGGGCGCGGCCGCTCGCGGGGTCGTACAGCAGATACAGGCAGGTGGCCAGTTCGATGCCCGCCTCCTGGGCACAGGCGTCCAGTTCGGCGAGGAGCACGTCCGGTTCCTCGATGTGCCGGGCCAGTGTCTTCGTGGTGATGCGCAGCCGTCCCATGTCCGCGGCGGCGCGCACCCCGTGCCCCATCACGTCGCCGACGACGAGCGCGACGCGGCCCCCGGGCAGATCGATCACGTCGTACCAGTCGCCCCCCACCTCGGTGGCGTGGCTGCCCGGCACGTAGCGGTGGGCCACGCGGACATGGGGACTGGCCGCCAGGCTGGTGGGGAGCAGCGCGCGCTGGAGCGTGAGGGCGATGGTCTGCACCCGGCTGTAGAGGCGGGCGTTGTCCAGGCAGAGCGCCGCGCGGGAGGACAGCTCGGAGGCCAGGCTCAGATCCTGCTCGTCGAAGGCGGGGCGGCCGGAGGAGCGGCCGAACATGGTGAGCCCCTGGACCGTCCCCCGGGCGATGAGCGGGGTGATGACGATGCAGGCCAGTCCGCTCTCGAGGAGCATCCGTGCGCGCGCCTGGTGGAGGACGGTGGTCGCGGCGAAGTGCTCGTCCACGGGGAAGCAGACCGGCCGCCCCGTCCGCAGCACCTGGTGGATCCTGGACCTCGGGGGATATGTGACCGTCTCCAGCCCGCCCACCAGCTCGGGTGCGGGAGGCGGAAGCACCGTGCCGGCCGCGATCCGATGGGTGACCAGGGGCAGTTCGAGGTCGAACACCTCGGGCTCGTCCATCCAGTCCACGAGTTCCACGACCGAGGCGTCGGCGAAGTCCGGCACGGCCGCGTCGACCAGTTCCCGCGCGGTGACGTCGACGTCCAGTGACGTGCCGATGCGTGCCGCGGCCCGGTCGAGCAGGGCCAGGCGCTGCCGTGCCGCCGTCGCCGCGAGGATGGCCTGCTCCCGCTCCGTCACGTCCACCATGAGCCCGCCCAGCCCCGGCCGGGTCCCGCCCGCCTGGCTGAGCGGGAAGAGGCTCACCGACCGCACCTGGTCCCGGTCGGGCCGGCCCGGTGTGCGCAGGCCCACGAGGGCGCCGACCACGGGACGGCCGTCCGAGGCGACGGCGCGGACCATCCGCTCGTACTCCCCGCCGTCGGAGGTGATCATGACCTCCTCCATGGACCGCCCGAGGTGGGCCTCGACGGGCAGCCCGTCCATGTCGGCGAGCGCCTGGTTGATGTGGACGTAGCGCAGGTCCTCGTCGAGCATCAGCAGTCCGATGGGGCAGGTCTCGAAAAGGGCGTCCAGAAAGGCCAGATTGGTCTTCACCCGGTCGAGTTCCTCACCCCGGGCGGCCAGCCCCACGACGACCGAGGAGCCCGTGGGCCCGGTGACGGGGAAAACGCGGAAGCCGCACCCGAAGACCGTGCCGTCACGCCGCCGTGCGGGCAGCCGGCCGCGCCAGTACCCGAGCGTCCTGGCCCGCTCCGTGAGGCCTTCGGCGGCGCCGGGCGCGCCGGGCGGGGGCTCGGGGAACAGGATGCCGGCGGGTTCGGACAGGGCACCGGCCGCGTCGTACCCGAAGAGGTCCTCCGCCCCGGGGCCCCAGAAGCAGATCCGCTCGTCGCCGCCCACGCCGAAGACCGCGACCGACACGTGCTCCAGCAGCGCTCCGGGTTCCGAGCGGAGCGGACCGGGATCGGTGCCGGCCCGCGGCCGACCAGCTGTCACCGGACGTTCCTTTCCGTCTGAGGCCGCCGGCCGGGCCGCCGTGACCCGGCGGACGGCAGCCGGGGCCTTCCTCGCACCCATTGTGCGGATGTGGGAGCTGCGCTGCCCACGTCAGTCCTTCGCCCGTACGCGCAGACCGCACCCCGCCCGACGGCCGCACCCCCCCGACCTGGGGACATCGCCGACGGTCATGCCCCGGGCGCCGGGCGTGACCCGCCACCGGCCTCAGCGCACGGCCGGCAGCTGCGCGAGTTCGGCGGCCCTGCGCAGCACCTCCACGAGCATCGGGAAGGTGAGGCGACCGGTGAAGGTGTTGCGCTGACTCGGGTGGTAGCTGCCCAGCAGGTGCAGGGGATGCGGAAGCCCGTCGCCCGCGGGCAGGACGACGTGCACTCCGTGGCCGAAGACGGGACGCGGCCGCGGCAGCGGCCGTCCGGTTTCGCGGATCGCCGCGAGCAGGGCCCCCCAGCCGAAGCCGCCGAGTGCGACCACCGCGCGGAGCCGGGGCGCCAGCAGGCCCAGCTCGGCCGACAGCCAGGGACGGCACGCGTCGCGCTCGTCCGCCGTCGGCCGGTTCCCCGGCGGGGCGCAGTGCACGGGGGCGGTCAGGCGTACGCCGTGGAGGGCGAGCCCGTCGCCGGTGTGCCGTGAGGTGGGCTGCGACGCGAGGCCGATCTCGTGCAGTGCGGCGAAGAGGAAGTCACCGGTCGCGTCGCCGGTGAACATCCGTCCGGTGCGGTTCGCCCCGTGCGCGGCCGGGGCGAGGCCGACCACGGCGAGGGACGCGTCCGCGGGGCCGAATCCGGGGACCGGGCGCCCCCAGTACTCCCAGTCCTGGAACGAGGCCCGCTTGACCCGTGCCGCCTCCTCGCGCCAGGCGACGAGCCGGGGGCACGCCCGGCACCGCGCGACGAGCTCGTCCAGCTCGCCCAGACGAGTGCAGCGAGGCGCGTGGCGGGCCGGGAACGCCGGGTCGTCGGCATCGGGACCGGCGCCTCGGCCTCGCGGTCGCTTCATCCCTCCACGCTACCGGGACCCCGGTGGTGCCCCGGCCTACCGGCGGTCGGCGCACGGCCGCCGCAGCGACAGGGGCGCGGTGTGCCGCCGCGTCGGCGGACCTGCGGCGGCACCGGGGTTCGGCGGTCGGCGCGTCGGCGGACCTGCGGCGGGCCCGGGGTTCGGCGGTCGGCGCGTCGGTGGACCTGCGGCGGGCCCGGGGTTCGGCGGTCGGCGCGTCGGTGGACCTGCGGCGGGCCCGGGGTTCGGCGGTCGGCGCGTCGGTGGACCTGCGGCGGGCCCGGGGTTCGGCGGTCGGCGCGTCGGTGGACCTGCGGCGGGCCCGGGGTTCGGCGGTCGGCGCGTCGGTGGACCTGCGGCGGCACCGGGGTTCGGCGGTCGGCGCGTCGGTGGACCCGCGGCGGGCCCGGGGTTCGGCGGTCGGCGCGTCGGTGGACCTGCGGCGGCACCGGGGTTCGGCGGTCGGCGCGTCGGTGGACCCGCGGCGGGCCCGGGGTTCGGCGGTCGGCGCCGGGGAGGGGCGACCCACGATGAGCGCCGGGGACGGACGGCACGTCCGAGACCCGGGTGGAGCGGGCTCCACCCCGGGCTTCGGATGCGCGTTCCGCCCCGCTCCGGCGGCGGAGCGGAGCCCGGTGCGCCCAGCGGCCTTCCCGCGGCGCGGACGCGGTCCCCGGAGCCGGGGCGCGGAAAATCCCGGGCGTCCGCCTCCCGTGGCTCTCTACACTCGGCTCACGCGCCGACACGTCAACGCGGTGCGCATCGCCAGGAGTTGGACCGAGTGAGGGGGGACCGGACGTGTGCTGCCGCACCACCGCCTTCGTTCCCCGGTCACGGTACGACGTGATCCTGGTGTCTCCGGCCCGCCGGTGACGGCTGCGCGGCCGCCACCGGAGCCCGCGACGACCACCCACCGACCGGTGCCCGCCCGCGTCGCCCGCTCTTCGCGGGGACCGGGGCACGGTCGCGCCGCCCCGAGGGCGCCTCGCACCGACCACTGACGTTGCGTCAGGAACGGTGAACCCGGCCTCCGACAGGACCGTTCCGTCCGGGAATCGCGCAGCCCCGAACCACCCGTCTCCCGATCACCGAAAGGCTCCGGGCCGTGCGCAACGACCTCCGACCCCACGCCGTCGACCCACTGACCACCGTCCGCAACCTGGGCATCCTCGCCCACGTCGACGCCGGCAAGACCACCGTCACCGAACGGATCCTGTACCTCACCGGTGCCACCCACAAGCGCGGCGAGGTCCACGAGGGCACGACCGTCACCGACTTCGACCCCCAGGAGCGCGACCGCGGCATCACCATCTTCGCCGCAGCGGTCAGCTGCGACTGGGACGGGCACCGCATCAACCTCATCGACACCCCCGGTCACGTCGACTTCTCCGACGAGGTGGAGCGCTCGCTGCGCGTCCTCGACGGCGCCGTCGCCGTTTTCGACGCCGTCGCGGGAGTGGAGCCGCAGAGCGAGTCGGTGTGGCGGCAGGCGGACCGGCACGGCGTTCCGCGGATCGCCTTCGTCAACAAGATGGACCGCGCGGGCGCCGACCTCGACTCGGCCGTCGCGTCGATCCGCGAACGCCTGCACACCGTGCCCCTCGTCGTGCAGATGCCGATCGGGCGGGAGGACGGGTTCACCGGAGTCGTGGACCTGCTGCGCATGCGTGCGCTGGTCTGGCACACCGGCCGCGACGCGTTCGAGGAGGGACCGGTGCCCGATGTCCTGGCCGAGGAGGCACTGCGGCGGCGCGGACTGCTCGAGGAGGCGGTCGCCGAACTCCACCCCGCCGCCCTGGCGGAGTTCTGCGAGCGGTCGCGGGTCTCCGACGGGACGCTGGCGGGCGCACTGCGCGAGGTGACCCGCAGCGGCGAGGGCCTGGTGGTGCTGTGCGGCTCCGCCTACCGCAACCGCGGCGTCGAACCGCTGCTGCGGGCCGTCGTGGAACTGCTGCCCGCGCCGCCGGACGTGCCCGCCGTACGGGGCGCCCTGGACGGTGTGTCCCAGGAGCGGCCCGCCGACCCGGCCGCGCCCCTGGCCGCCCTGGTCTTCAAGGTGCACTCGACGCCCACGGGGCGGCTGACGTTCGTCCGTGTGTACTCGGGCACGATCCGGAAGGGGGACACGGTCCTCGACGCGGGCGCGGGCCGGACCGAGCGCGTCGGGCGCATCCTGCGCGTACAGGCGGACCGGCACGCCGAGGCCGACCGCGCGGTCGCCGGGGACATCGTCGCCCTCGTCGGCGTCAAGTCCTCCCGTACCGGGGCCACACTGTGCTCACCCGCAGCCCCGCTCGTCCTCGAACCGCCCCCCGTGACCGACCCCGTCGTCTCGGTGGCGGTCGAGGCGCGCAGCGGCCCGGACGCCGAGCGGCTGGCGTCCGCACTGGCGAGGCTGGCCGAGGAGGACCCGTCGCTCACGGTCGGCACCGACCCGGAGACCGGCCAGACAGTGCTGTCCGGCATGGGCGAACTGCACCTGGAGGTGGCGGTGGAGAAGATCAGGCGCGCCCACGGGATCCGGGTCGGCGTCGGCCGGCCGCGGGTGGCGTATCGCGAGACGGTGGCCCGAGGGGTCACCGGGCTGCTGTACCGGCACGTCAAACAGGACGGCGGCGCCGGGCAGTTCGCCCATGTCGTGCTCGACGTGGAGGCGCTGGGGACCGCCGACGAGGCCGGCACGGGCGGAAGGGCCGGCACGGGTGGCTTCGCGTTCCGGACGACCGTCACCGGCGGACGAGTGCCGAAGGAGTACGTCCGCGCCGTGGAGGCCGGCTGCCGGGACGCCCTCGCCGAGGGACCGCTCGGCGGCCATCCGGTGACGGGGCTGCGCGTCACCCTGACCGACGGGGCCACCCACCCCAAGGACTCCACCGAGACCGCGTTCCGCGCGGCGGGCAGGTTCGCCCTCCGCGAGGCGTTGCGCGCGGCGGAGATGGTCCTCCTGGAACCGGTCGTGGAGGTCGCGGTCACCGTGCCCGACGACGCCGTCGGCGGCGTGCTCGGTGATCTCGCAGCACGGCGCGGCCGGGTGTCGGGCTCGACCGCGGGCGCGGCCGGGGCGGTCGTCACCGCGACCGTGCCGCTGGCCGAACTGTTCGGCTACGCCTCGCGGTTGCGCGGCCGCACCCAGGGCCGCGGCACGTTCACCACCCGGGCCGCGGGCTACGCGCCCGTCCCGCCGGCGGTGGCCGAGGGGATCCTGCCGCGATAGGCGACGACGGTAGCGGCGGCTCCGCCCCACGAGGGCGGAGCCGCCGACATCCCCGCGGACGGGCGGGGCCGGAGCTGCCGGCGGGGCCGTTGCGTTTCCTCCATCAGGATCTGGACAGGGGAAGGCCCCGCTTTGGCGGGGTGGGGAATGGCTTGCCAACGAGACCGAGCGCACACTCGATGATCTGCGCCACCGGCCCCGCCACGCGGCCGCGACGTCGCCGCCCTGCTGATCGGGTTCGCCATCGCGGTCCGCCGCTCCCCACGAAGGCAAGGAACTCATGCGGAAGATCGCGCTCTTCGGACCACCCGCCACAGGGAAGTCCACCCTGGCCAAGTGGCTCTCAGCAGAGCTCGGCCACCCACACACAGACCTCGATGACCTTCTCTTCACCCCTGACGATCCCCTGCCGCTGCCGGAGTTCCGCCACAAGGCAGGAGAGATCACCCGGCACGACGCATGGATCGTCGAAGGGAACTTCTCCAAGCTGGCCGATGTGGTCTGGCACCGCGCCGACGTACTCGTGTGGCTCGACTTCCCGCTGTACCTGATCGTGTACCGCATCGTGCGCCGCAGCCTCCACCAGCTCACCGGACACGAAGACAGCCCACAGGCCAGGCGACTGACCTGGAGCAAGGCCTTCTTCCACCGCCGGTCGCTGCTACGCACCGCCGTCCGCAAGTACCGGAACAACCGGCCTCGCTACGCCCAGCAGGTATCCGAGACAGCCGATCGCGGCGTCGAGGTAGTCAGGCTCCGCAACCCGCGCGAAGTCCGTGGATGGAAGACGGAACTGATGAAAGGGCCGACGGAGAGCCACTCACACGGAGCGACCCGGCACACCGCCGGCCCTTGACCAACATCCGTGCCGGCGGAACGCCGGCGCAGGAAGCACCAGCAGGCTGCAAGGCCCCGCCGGTGAACCGACAGCCGTTCAAGAGACACCACTGTGATCCCCCGCGACCGGCCTGTGATCAATGAGCCGACATCGCCCAGGGGGCCGGCGTCCCCATCGCCACATGGCAGGCGACCGACGCCCCGCCTTTCGCCGGCGTTGCTCGGCGTAGGAGCGCCGCGCGTCCATCGTTTGGCCGAGGTTGCCGAGGCCCACCCGGGCGAGACCGTGGCCGCCGGCGCTGCCGGCCCCGGGGAGCCCGGCGGCGGCCGTCGGCCCACCAGCAGGACTACCCGCGGCGGGCCGCACCCTCGAACTGACGGCGTGGCTCCTCGACGGAGCGGCGAAGTCGCCGGCGGCGGCCCGGCCGTGCGGTGGAGCGACGACCGGACGCGGTCTTGCGCGGCGCCCCGTACCCCCGGGCCGCCCGGTACCCCCTGCGGCACGGCTGTCCGCTCCCACTCCTGACGCCGTCGTCCCTCGGGGTGCCCGCCCCGGACTGGGCCGGGTGGTCCATGCTCCTGCTGCGCCGCCGCCCGCTCGGACGCACCCTGGAGCGAGACCGCGGAGTCCGGAGCAGGGAGCACTCATGGTGGACGGCACGTCGCCGACGGGGCCGGTACTGGCCGGCGTCGACGAGGGCGGTCAGGAGTACGTGGCGCGCTGCGCCGCCGAGCAGGCCGATCTGCACGGGGTGCCGCTCCACCTCCTGCACGTCGCCGAGCGCCACGGAGCCCCGGTCCCGGGCGCCGAGGTCGTGGCGCCCCTGGAGAGGCTGGTCCGCACCGAGTTCCCCGGTGTGACCGTGACGGCGGAGGCGGTCACCGGCCATGCCTCCGCCGTACTGGTGGAGCGGTCCGCGCGGGCCTCCTGGACGGTCGTCGGCCACCGGGGCAGCGGCGGCTTCGCCCGACTTCCGCTCGGCTCCGTGAGCTGGCAGGTCGCCACCCACGCCGGAGGACCCGTCATCGTCGTCCGGCCCGGTGACACACCACCCGACCCGGAGAAGCGCGTCGTGGCAGGGGTGGACGTCGCCGACACCTCCGGCATCTCCTCGCACGCCCTGGACGCCGCCTTCGCCGAGGCCGCGCTGCGCGGGGCGAGCCTCGAACTCGTGCACGGCAGCTTCCACCTCGGTGAGACCCCGACGGGGCCGGGGATGGCCGCACCCGACTTCGACGTCCTCGACGAGGCGGTCCGGGCGGCCCTGCAGGAGGAGGCGGACAGGCGCCGCGACCGTTACCCCGGGGTGCCGGTGAGACTGCACGCGGAACGCCTCCGTGCGGCGACCCTCCTGGCGGAGTCCTCGCATGGGGCCGTCCTCCTGGTCGTCGGCTCCCACGGCCGTTCCGGGCTGCGCAGGCTGCTGCTGGGCTCGGTGAGTTCCGAGGTCCTCCACACCGCGGCCTGCCCGGTGGCGGTCGTGCACACCGCGCCCACCGGGTGAGTGGCCGCTGCGAGACGTTGCCGGGTCGGCGGGTCGTCGGGTCGGATGCCGGGGAGCGCCGGGCCGCGTCAGGCCAGGAGGTTGACGCCCTCCCGGAACACGCGAGGCAGCCGGGCCGCGAGCGGCACGACCCGAGGAGCGAGATACGGATTCTCACGGGCCCGCAGCAGACACCCGGTCAGCAGCCGGTACGGGCGGGACAGCCGTCGCCAGGCGCGCTCGTACTCCCCGGGCCGGCCCGACCGTACACAGCGGACCAGTTCACCGGCCGCGGTCAGCGCGAGCGTCAGCCCCTCGCCGGTGAGCGCGTCGACGTATCCCGCGGCGTCCCCCACGAGCAGCACCCGGCCGGCCACCCGCGTACGCACGTCCTGGCGCAGCGGTCCGGCACCGCGCACCGGGGTCGCGACGGCGGAGCGCAGGCGCTCGCCCAGGGCCGGGAAGCGCGCCAGCTGGGCGTCGAACGGGGCGCGGTCGGCGGTGAGCACGGCGACACCGACGAGTCCGGGGGCGAGGGGCGTCACATACGCCTCGGAGCGTTCCGCCCAGTGGACCTCGACCAGGTCGCTCCACGGGGCGAGGGCGTAGTGCCGGCGCAGCCCGTAGCGCGCCGCCCGGTGGGGAGCGGGTCGCGCGCGCAGTCCGAGGGCGCGGCGGACGGGGGAGTGCAGCCCGTCGGCGGCGACGAGGTACCGCGCCGTCAGCCCGTCCGCCGTCACCTGCCGGCCGTCCTGGCGCACTTCGCCGAGTCGGCGTGCCACGAACCGCACACCCAGCTCCGCTGCGCGCGCCGCGAGCGCCGGCTGCAGGTCCGTGCGCCGCACACCGAGGCCGGGTCCGGCCCGGAAGCGGGCCTCCGCCGTGCGGGCGCCGAGTCCGTCGGTGTACCGGATGCCGGTGAACCGTGCCCCTTCGACGGCGACCCCGAGACCCGCGAGCGCCCGTACGGCACCCGGCATCAGCCCCTCACCGCACGCCTTGTCGACCGGAGTGGGCCGCGGCTCCGCGACGACGACCTCGAACCCGGCCATTGCACCGTGGATGGCGGTGGCCAGCCCCGCCGGGCCGCCGCCTGCGACCAGCAGATCGATCACCGGACCGCGTCCGCGGTCCGGCCGGCGGTCCCCGGCGCCCCCGTCAGGGCGGACTCCTCGCAGCGGATGCGGACCCCGAGCAGCGCCAGGTTGAGCAGGGTGAACGCCAGGGCCGTCACCCATGCCGTGTGCACCAGGGGCAGGGCGAGCCCCTCCAGCACGACGGCGGCGTAGTTGGGATGTCGGAGCCATCGGTACGGTCCGGAGGCGACGAGCGGCAGCCCCGGCACGACGACGACGCGAGTGTTCCACCGTGGGCCCAGTGTGACGATGCACCACCAGCGCAGCGCCTGGGCCGCGGCGGTCAGCGCCAGCATGGTCCAGCCGAGCGCGGGTACGAAGGGACGGTCCGCGGCCCAGGGTTCGACGGCGCAGCCGGCCAGCAGCGCGGTGTGCAGGACGACCATGACGGGGTAGTGGCCGCGGCCGTGCTCGACGCCGCCGTGCGTCCGGCTCCAGACCGTGTTGCGGCGGGCCACGACGAGTTCGGCGAGTCGTTCCGCGGCGACCAGCAGGACGAGGGCGAGGAACACGGTGGGGGTGTGGGTGCTCATCGGGGCATCACCAGCGCAGCAGGACGAGTTCGGAGGAGAAGCCGGGGCCGAAGGCCAGCATCAGGCCGCGGGCACCCGGTTCGGGCGGGCCGTCGACGAGGGTGTCCCGCAGGACGTGCAGCACGGAGGCGGAGGACAGGTTCCCGGCCCGGGCGAGTGACCGGCGGCTCGGCGACAGCGCGTCCTCGGGCAGCCCGAGCACGTCCGCGAGCACGTCGAGGACCTTCGGCCCACCCGGGTGGCAGACCCAGGCAGCCACGTCCCGCGGTTTGAGGTCGTGCTCGGCGAGGAAGGACGCGATCTCCTCGCCCACGTGGAGCCTGACCACGTCGGGCAGTTCGCTGCCGAGTACCGGCCGGAGACCCCACTCGCCGACGTGCCAGCCGAGGAGGTGTTCCGTGCCCGGGTGGAGACGGCTGCGGCAGTCGACGACCACCGGGCCCGGGCGGCCGGCGTACGTGTGCCCGCCGGGGCCTTGACCGGGGCCCGCGTGCCGGGGGTGTTCGGTGCCGACCGCCACCAGCGCCGCTGCCCCGTCGCCGAAGAGAGCCCCTGAGACCAGATTGGCCATCGACGTGTCCGAGGACTGCAGGGTGAGCGAGCAGAGTTCCACGGACAGCAGCAGCCCCACGTCCCCGGGCCGGCCGGCGAGCTGGTCGTGGAGGCGCGCCGTGCCCGCCGCGCCCCCGGCGCAGCCGAGTCCGAAGAGGGGCACGCGCCGTACGTCGGGGCGCAGCCCGGCCGCGGCGGCCAGGCGGGCGTCCAGGGACGGTGTCGCGATGCCCGTGACGGAGGTCGACACGATCACGTCGACCTCCTCGGGGGCCACTCCGGCCTCGTCGAGGGCGGCTCGCACCGCCCGCGTCCCGAGGTCCCGCGCCAGCTCCAGATAGGTGTCGTTGCACTGGCCGAAGCCGTCGAGGCGGCCGTAGCGGTCCAGCGGCAGCGCGAGATGCCGGGCCTCGACCCCGACGGAGGCGTGCACGCGCCGCAGCAGTCCGCGATCCGCCGCGGGCGGCAGCCGGCGGGCCAGCTCCTCCGCGATCTCCGCCTGCGGGTGGCGATGGGGCGGGAACACGGCGCTCACGGCCAGGACGCGGGTCATCGCCCCAACATAGAAGTCCGCTGACACAACGTCATGAAACGACCGCATCGGGCGCGTCGTGACCTAGCGTGGGCATGTGAAGTTCAGTGCCACCACCGTCTCCGACGGATCCCACGCGGCGCCGTTCGACTCCGCCCGCCCGTCGGCCGCCGGTCTGCTGAAGGCGTGCCACCTGCTGCCGGCGGCGGTCGTCACCGGTCTCGCGGCCGCACTCGCCACCGCGGTGGGAGGGCGCGGTCCGGCCGGCGGAGCGCTCACCGTGGGCGCGGTCGCCGCCGGTCAGCTGTCGATCGGTTGGTGCAACGACCGGGCCGACATGGGCCGGGACCGTGCGTCCGGCCGACGGGACAAACCGCTGGTCACGGGAGAGGCCCTGCCGGGCGTCGTGGCCGGAGCGGCGGTCGCGGCCCTGGCCGTGTGCGTCGTCCTGTCGGCGGCGTGCGGGCCGGTGGCGGGGTGCGTCCATGCGGTGGCGGTGGCGGCGGCCTGGTCGTACAACCTCCACCTCAAGCGCACCGCTCTGTCGTGGCTGCCGTACGCGCTGTCGTTCGCGCTGCTCCCGGCGTTCGTCACCCTCGCGCTGCCCGGTGGGCCCTGGCCGCCCCTGTGGCTCATGGCGGCCGCCGGGCTTCTCGGCACGGGCGCGCACTTCGCCAACGTCCTGCCGGACATCGACCACGACCTGCGCACCGGCGTCCACGGGCTGCCGCAGCGCCTCGGCCGGCGGCGGTCGGTGTGTGTCGCGGCGCTGCTGGTGCTCGCCTCGTCGCTGGTCCTGCTGATCGGTCCCGACGGACCGGTCACCCGGCAGGGCTGGGCCGTCCTCACGGTGACCGTGCTGCTCTGCGCGCTGGCCCTGCTGCGGCCCGTCCGTGAGGCCGACGCCCGTCTCCCCTTCCTCGCCACCATGGGCATCGCCGCGGCCGACGCGGCACATCTGGTGCTGCTGACCGCCGCCGTCGTCTGAGACCCACCCCGGTCGTCTGAGACCCACCGCCGTCGTCCGAGGCCCGCGCCCGTGCGTCCTCTTCAGGCACGGCCGACCGGCCGGGCCACGCCCAGGCGTACGCGGTCCATGGGTTCCACCATGTGCGCCAGCGCGGGGGCCCCGGGTGCGGGGAGTCCGGCGTACGCGGTCAGCGTCTCGCGCAGCTCCAGGACCTCCGCACCGCGCAGCCGCCACGGCGGGTGCTCGACGCGCGCCTCCCAGAGCACGCCGGCCCGTTGTGAGAAGGACGACCACCGGGCGGTGAGCCAGCGATCCAGGTCCGGTGGTGCCGGGGCCGGTGCCCCCGCACGGACCGTCAGCCGGTAGCCGGGGGGCACGGCCGCGCGGTTCCGTCCGCGTCCGGCCCGGCGCCGGCCGGTGTAGGTGAGGGTGCGCCCGTCCGGACTGCGCCGCACGGCCAGGTCCGCCCAGTGGTACGGGATCCCGAATACCCGCGCCACCGGCATGAGGGGGTGGGCGGCGTCGAGGGAGAGGAACCACACCCCACTGCGTCCGTCCCGCGTTCTGACGTACGTCCGCAGATTGGTCTGCGCGAACGTTCCCCCGGGCAGCGGCACCAGTCCCAGGGGGTGCACCGATCCCATCACCAGGGCGACGAGGCTGACCCACGCGCGTCCGTCCGACTCGTCCGGCCGCAGTCCGGGCGGTAGCAGCGGGCGCACCGCGTCGGGCGGGTACGGCCAGTGGACGTAGGTCTGGTGGGACAACCCGGCGGTCAGCGCGGGCAGTTCCCGGGGGAAGGGCAACCTGGACGGTGCGGGCAACGTCTTCTCCTGTGCGCGGCGCGGAGCGGTTCGCGAACCGCGGTGTCCCGATCATCCGGTACCGGCCCGCCGGGTGCCGGAGCATGACGGCCGGGCCTCGCGCCGAAGTTCACCGTGGAGCCGCCGTGGCGATGGAATCCGGCCAGCCGCCGGCGCCGGGCGAACGGGGGTGAGCCGGGCGCAAGGGGCGCCGGGCGGGTGTGTCGTACTCGTGGCCAGGTCATCTGTGCATGGCTGGAATCAAGCCATGATCCACCCGTGGGCGGTCGGCGGCCGGTCACTGCGCCGTGGTGTGCATTGCGGAAGCCACGGCGGCCGGTGCGCGGCGAACCGGCTTCGGGTGCGGTCCCCGCAGCCTTCCCCGGCGTCCGCGGGCGCCTCCGGGCGTACACCCTGTTGAACTCTGAACTGCCGCAATGGCGCCGGGGGTTCCGTTCGGTCCCGGCGTCCGGGTCGGGCCGCGCCGGCCGTGCTGCGTCATCCCTCTCCCGTCCTGTTGCCGGAGAGCAAATGAATCGGTGATTCCGCTCCTCCTCGGATGGTCTGCGAGAACCGGCCGTGTCGGTGAACGGAACCTCGTCGAGGTCAAGTCCGGCAAACGGCTCCGTTGGTGACTGGCGCTTTGGACGCGCGTAGAGCGACCGAAAGGCGATCTTGTCCCGGGTGCAACCGGAAGACAGGATCCGTAGCCACGGCATTGACAGGGGCATGGCGGAGATCCCGGTCCGTCACCTCTGCGCAGTGCCGGGGGCCCGTCCACCCAACGGGCCGTTGGCAACCCCCACTGGAGGATGCAGTGAACATCAAGCGCTTCACCCCCCACGGCCGCTTCGCAAGAGGCGCACGGTTGACCGCCGTTGCCTCCGCCCTGCTGGCGGCAGTCGCGCTTGCGACCCCGAGCGCGGCAGCCGACTCCACCCCCGCCCCGCGGGCCACCGCCGCCACCCTCGCCCAGGTCGGCGAGGCCGTGCTGAACGCCGACGTCCCCGGCACGGCCTGGTACACGGACACCAGGTCCGGAAGGCTCGTCGTCACCGCCGACTCCACCGTCTCCGCCGCGGAGCTGGCCGAGATCAGGAAGTCCGCCGGCAGCCGCGCCTCGGCCCTCGAGATCAAGCGCACCCCCGGCACGTTCAACAAGCTCATCGCCGGCGGCCAGGCCATCTACGCCGGCGGCGGCCGCTGCTCCCTCGGCTTCAACGTCCGCAGCGGCAGCACCTACTCCGCCCTGACGGCCGGTCACTGCACCGACATCGGCAGCACCTGGTACACCAACTCCGCGCAGACCGCACTGCTCGGCACCCGCACCGGTTCGAGCTTCCCCGGCAACGACTACGGCATCATCCGCCACTCCAACGCCTCGGCGGCGGACGGCCGGGTGTATCTGTACAACGGCTCCTACCGTGACATCACGGGCGCCGGCAACGCGTACGTCGGCCAGTCCGTCCAGCGCAGCGGCAGCACCACCGGCCTGCACGGCGGCACCGTCACCGGGCTCAACGCCACCGTGAACTACGGCGGCGGCGACATCGTCCACGGCCTGATCCAGACGAACGTCTGCGCCGAGCCCGGCGACAGCGGCGGCCCGTTGTTCTCGGGCACCACGGCCCTCGGCCTGACGTCCGGCGGTAGCGGCAACTGCTCCTCCGGCGGCACCACGTTCTTCCAGCCGGTCACCGAGGCGCTGAGCGCGTACGGGGTGAGCGTCTTCTAGTCCCGACGCCGGACAGGGCTCGCCGGAAGGCGCGCTGGTTCCCGGCGGCGCACCGGGTACGGCACCAGGCCGGCGGTCCGCCACGTGCGGGCCGCCGACCCCGTCGTGTGCCGGGCCGCGGCCGGGCCGCGCCGGGACCGGTTCCGCAGCGGGAACCCGTCCCGGAAGGGCGGCCCCCCGCGGGCCGGGGCCGCGAGCGCCGCTCCCGGGGGAGGGGACAGCGGTCGCGCGATGCGAAGCGGGCGAGGCCGCCACGGGCGTCGACCGGGGTTCGGCGAGCGGCGGTTGCCCGGACGCTGCTCGCGGACGGTCCGAGGGGGCGGGCCCCGCCGGAACCCCTGCGCCAGGGCTTCCGCCCGGTACCGCCGCCGCGACGGGCCCGGGCGTGGCAGGGGACCGATCGATAGAATTCAGGCATGGTGCTCTGGCCGACCGACCGGAAGCCCCCGCCTGGCAGGCCGTACGGCGGTGGCTCCCCATGACACCGGCGTCGGACGACATGAGCCTGTACTCGGGCCGTCCGTCCGGTCTGATCGGTGCCCAGATCGCCGGCTACCGGGTGGAGCGGGAGGTCGGGCGGGGCGGTATGGCGGTCGTCTACTGCGCCAAGGACCTGCGGCTGGACCGCACGGTGGCGCTCAAACTGCTCGCGCCGGAGCTCGCCCGCAACGACACCTTCCGTCGCCGTTTCACCCACGAGTCACGGGTGGCCGCGGCCATCGACCATCCGCACATCGTGCCGATCTTCGAGGCCGGCGAGACCGACGGCGTGCTGTACATCGCCATGCGCTTCGTCGCCGGGCTGGACCTGCGGGCGCTGCTGGACCGCGACGGCCCGCTGCCCGTCGCGACCGCCGTCCGGATCGCCGCCCAGGTGGCCTCGGCGCTCGACGCGGCCCACGAGCACGATCTGGTGCACCGGGACGTCAAGCCGGGCAACGTCCTCGTAGCCAAGGGCACCGACATCGACCATCCCGAGCACGTCTACCTCACGGACTTCGGGCTGACGAAGAAGTCGCTCTCCCTCACCGGTTTCACCACCGTGGGCGAGTTCGTCGGCACGCTCGACTACGTGGCACCGGAGCAGATCTCCGGGCGACCGGTCGACGGCAGGTGCGATCTCTACAGCCTCGCCTGCGTCGTCTACGAGACGCTGGCCGGCGGGCCGCCCTTCCAGCGGGACGAGGACATCGCGCTGCTCTGGGCGCACCAGTACGACCAGCCCCCTCCCCTCACCGAGCACCGGCCGGACATCCCCCAGGCCGCGGACGAGGTCCTGGCGAAGGCCCTGGCCAAGGTGCCCGACGACCGCTACGACTCCTGCCTGGAGTTCGTCGCGGCCCTCCGTGACGCCGCGACGGCCCCGGCTGCCGCGCCGGCCGCGGTCAGGGCCGTTCCCACGCCGACGCAGGTCGTCCCCGGCCTCGCCGAGGTCCCGGAGGATCCGGGCCCGCCACCCGACCCACCCGCTTGGGCCCGCCCGGTGTTCGCCCCGCCCGGTGGACAGCGGCCGGGCAGGTGACGCGGCACGGGGCGGCCGATCGGTCCGGGTCCCGCCCGGACGGGTGCCGGCCGGCGTCAGCCGCCCCGGCGCTGCTCGCCGCTGTCCTCGCGCAGGCGCTCCGTGTGCCGTGTGATCGTTTCGACGCGGGCCGCCAGGCCGGGGTGGTCGCCCTGCAGGTGTGACCGCGTACCGGCCAGTGGGGCGATGAGCGCGGCCGCGTCGTCGTCGGCGAGAGCACCGGCGAGGCGCGCCACCGGGACGGCCGCGTCGGCCGGGAGGTCGGTGAGAGAGGTGATCTGGCCGGCGAGGCGGCGCAGATCGCCCGCGTGGCCACGGGCCCATGCGCTGACGGTGCGGTCCGCCGCCCGGTGGTCGCGGGTGGCCTGGACGCGCTGCTCGCCGGTGGAGCCGGGCGCCCCGGGGCGTACGCGCAGATACCGGCGCTCGGCGGCCTGGCGACTCGCGACGCCGAGCGGATGGGCGAGGTCGGCCCAACTGGCTCCCGCGTCGCGCGCCGTCTCGATCAGCCCCGGCTCCCATTCGGCGAGTTCGTCGCGCAGTTGGCGCAGCAGGAGCAGGGCGGCCAGCGCCTCCTCGGCGCCGGCCGGGGGCGTGTCGGGCGCATGCCCGTACGGCTCCCCCCGGGCGGTGCGCACCGCTTCCCGGATGGCGTCAAGAGCCGCGGCCGCGGCATGGAAGGACGAGAGCGGTACTCCGGTGTTCCCGGGCTGTTCGACGGCGCTCATGGGATTCCCTTCTCCGCCAGAGTGTCATCCTTTCGGCGACATCCATGGTTGTCATCGTTCGGACGACATGCTACAACGGATGCAGGTTGCAGCGCATTGGCAGGTACTGCCTGAACCAACTGGAGGTGTTTCACGATGTTGATGCGCACTGACCCCTTCCGGGAGTTCGACCGGCTGACGCAGCAGCTCCTGGGCACGACGGGCACCTGGTCCCGGCCCTCCGCAGTGCCGATGGACGCCTATCGCCAGGGTGACGAGTACGTGATCGCCCTCGACCTCCCCGGAGTCTCACCGGACGCGATCGACATCGATGTCGAGCGGAACATGCTGACGGTCAAGGCCGAGCGGCGACCGCCGGCGAAGGCGGACGACGTGCAGATGGAACTGTCGGAGCGCCCTCTCGGTGTCTTCTCCCGTCAGCTCGTGCTGGCCGACACGCTCGACACCGAGCACATCAGCGCCGACTACGAAGCGGGCGTGCTGACCCTGCGCATTCCCATCGCCGAGCGGGCGAAGCCCCGCAAGATCGCCATCGGCGACCGCCCGGGCCGCAAGCAGATCACCGGCTGAGCCCCGCCCGCGCGCGGGTCGTGGAGGACGGGGGAGCGGTTTCCGCGCCCCCGTCCTCCACATCCGTCGGCGCCGCACCGACCAACGCCGCAGCTTCCCCGCACCTCCCCGTTCCCGTGAGGCGATGAGCGGGGCCCCGACCCATGAGAAAGGCATGCACTCCGCCGATGGTTCCCCAGCCTGAAACGGTCCCGACCGCACCGGGTACGACGTTCCATCACCTGCTGGAAAAGGTTCGCTACGAGGGCGCCTTCCCGACCCGCGAACGAGCCGAGCAGGCCGTACGGGCCGTCCTGGCCGCGCTCGGCCGGCAACTCGTCGGGAACGAGCGCGTCGAACTCGCCGCCAGGCTCCCCGTCGAGGCCGCTCTCGAGTTCGCCTCCCGGCCTCCCTGCGCCGAACCGCTCAGCGCCTGGGAATTCGTCAAGGACCTCGCGGCCCGAACGGGCGGCACCCCCGCCACCGCACGCTGGGACGCAGGCTCCGTCCTCCACGTCGTCGCCGGTCTCGCCGGCCCCCGGCTGCTGGACCGTGTTCTGGCGGCGCTGCCTTCCGGATACGCGCTGCTCTTCGGTCGCGCCGAACTCACCCTTCGCCCCTGACGACCGGTGCGCCGCACGTCGGTCGCCGCCCCGCCCCGCCGCCCGTCCTCCGGCGTCTGCGTCGTGGCGCTGGGCGTGCCCCCGCCCCAGTTCGAGGGAGACCGCGTGAAGCCGGCAGGCGCGCGATGCGGGTCGGGCGCCCGGCTCCCGTCACGGTGGTGACTCGGCCCACGACTGCGGGCCGCCGCCCCGCCACTCGATCAGTTCCGGGTCGTCGACCGCCGTGTCGGTTTCCGGCAGGTTCGCGCGGCGGAGGAACTCCAGCACGTCGAACAGGTCGTGCGCGGTACCGACCGGCTCTCCTCGGATCGTCACCGGTCTGCCACCGCTCGGCTCGATCGGATGGACGATCACAGGCGGGTTCGTGCCCATGATCCCAGGGTCCATCCGGACCGGTCGGGACGCATCCGCACGCACCCGGACGGGTGCCTGCCGCGCCCCGGGCCCGGCCGGTGCCCTGGCACCGGGCACCGGACGCGCCGACCATGGAGGGGGAGGTGGCGCTCATGGGCGAACACGTCGAGGCCAACGGGGCGCGGTTCTGGGTGGAGCGCCGGGGCGAGGGTCCGGACGTCCTGCTGGTCGCGGGCCTGAGCGATCCCGCCGAGGCCTGGCAGGCCCAGCTCGACGGACTCTCCGACCGATACCGGGTCACCGCCTTCGACAACCGCGGCGCCGGTCGGACACCGCTCCCCGACGGGCCGCTGTCGGTCCCGCTGATGGCCGACGACGCGGCGGCGCTGCTGTCGTCCCTCGGTGTGGAGCGCGCGCACGTCGCGGGATTCTCGGGCGGCAGCCTGATCGCCCAGGAACTGGCACTGCGCCACCCGGACCGGGTGCGCAGCCTCGTGCTCGTGTCCGCCTGGGCGCGGCCGGACGCCTACTTCCGGTCGATGACCCGGTTCTGGCACTGGCTCGCCGCCGAGGCTCCGGGTGAACGCGCCATGCTCGAGGCGTTCCTGCTGTGGGCCTACACCCCGCGCGCCCACGCGAGCGGCATGGTGGACCGGATCATCGACGAGACGCTGGCCTTCCCCCATCCGCAGTCCTCCGGGGCGTTCCAGCGCCAGCTCGAGGCCTTCGCGGCACACGAGACCCTCGACCGCCTGCCGGGGATCACCGCGCCGACGCTCGTGCTGTCGGGGGAGTGCGACCTCGCCGCGCCCCCGCGGTTCGGGCGGGCCGTCGCCGACGCCATCCCGGGTGCGGACTTCGAGATGCTGTTCGGCGAGGCGCACCAGCCCTTCCAGGAGTCGCCCGAGAAGTTCAACGCCCGGGTGGACGCCTTCTGGAAGGAGGTCGCCGGCCAGCACCCGGTGACCGAGGACGGTCCGTGACGGTCCGGACGTACGGTCCCCCCTCCGCCCCTCCGCCACTGCCGCCCGATCTGGTCCGTGCCGTGGTCGAAAGCGCACTCGGCACCGGTGACCGGCTCGCGTCCTCGCCGCCGCGTCCCGGACGCGGACATCCGCTCAGCCCAGAGCGATCAGGACGACCGCCACGCCCGTGCACATCAGGCCCGCGATCTGCACGGAGGTGGGGCGTTCGCGGAGGAAGGCGACGGCCAGGACGACCGGGACCGCGGGGTACAGCGAGGCCAGGACCGTCGCCAGGGCCAGCAGCTGGTGGAGGGTGGCGGCCTGGTAGAGCACCAGGGCCACCGCTCCCATCGAGCCGACCGCCAGTGCCGGAAGGACGAGCCCGCGGGGCAGGCGGAGGGTCGCCCGGGCCGCCCGGGCCATGAGGACGATCGTGAGCGTGGCCGCGGTGCGGGCGGCCAGGATCGGCCAGAGGCCCGCGGCCGGGTCGATCCGGGAGATGGCGAGGAACTGCACCGCGAAGCCGATCCCCGCCAGCAGTCCGAACCGTGCGCCCGCCGCGGTTCCCCCGTCCTCGGGGCGGTCGCTGCGGGAGACCAGCCACAGCGCGGGAACCGCCGCCGCGACGCCCAGCCAGGCGAGCGGACTCGGCCGGTCGCCGAGGACGAGGACGCCGACGAGTACGGGCAGCGTGACTCCGGCGACGCTGCTGAGCGGGGCCACCACGCTCATCCGGCCGACCGCCAGCCCCCGGTACAGGTACGCGACACCGATGCCGGTGCCCACCCCGGACAGCGCGCCCCACCCCAGCGCGCCGGACGTGACGTGCGAGGCCGTCAGGATCGGCGCGTCCGCACCCGCCACCGGCGTCACGACCGCCACGGCGAGCATCAGGACGATGCCGCCGACCTGCCCGAACGCCGCGACCGCGTAACTGTCCGCCCGTCTGGCCAGCAGTCCGCTGAAGAAGTGCACGAGCCCGAACATGAGCGCGGCGCCCAGCGCGAACAGTTCCGGCATCCATGCCCTCCCGGCACCCGTCCCCGCCACGCGGACGGCCGTCGGCCGCGGCGCGCAGCCGCGCCCCGGTCGTGGGCCACGTCACGGGAGTCGTCTGGCGGGCCGTCAGTTCACACCATAGTGCGCGCGGGTGGCCGGGCCGTCGACGATGTCCCGGCGCCCGCCCGCGTCGCCGCGAGCAGTGGCGGGGGAGGAGCGGGCCTCGACGCCCCGGTTCCGCGTCGGGGTCGGCCGCCGTGGCGCGGAGGAGGCGCCGGACGCGTCCGCCCGATGGACGAAGGCCCGGCGATGACCGCGTCCCGTCCCCGCCGCGGAACTGATCCGGCCGCGCCGCCGCCGACCCGGAATCCGCCCACCCGCTCCCCGGTATCCGTCGGCCGGCTGTCGCCGGATCGGCGTGCCACCGGTGGCGCCCCGGCGATCGGCGGTACCCGCCGTACGCGCTCGTCCGCCGTACGCTCGAAAGTGTCCGGGCGAGGAGTGTGACGGCCCTCGTCCGGACCCGTGCGGTAGGGCGGGGCCGCACGGACGCGACGCTTGCCGGCCGGGAACGCGGATTCCCGGCGTACGGGAGCGATGAGCGGGCACCCGCACCTCGGACGCCCCCGTGCCGGGGCGGACGCGAGGTGGGGATGAGCCGGGTCGGGGACACCACAGAGGCTGGGGGCGGAGTGCCGAAGGAGAGGCGACTGTCGGCGCGCGAGATCGCGATGCTGGACCAGATCGAGGCCGGACTGCGCGCGGGGCGGCCCGCCCGGCGGGGAGGCGGCCGGAGCGAGGGGCTCCTCGTGGGGGCGGTGGCGACTGCGACGGTGGCGGGCGTGCTCTTCCTGTGGGCGGCCACCACACGGTCGTCCGGCATCGGGCTGGCCGCGGTGGCCGTGTGGGTCACCTCCGTGCTGCTGGTCTCCCGGCGTCTGGGACACGGCCCGGAAGGGTTCCGGCTCTCGGGGCCGTTCCCCTGCCGGCCGTGGTGAGTCCGCCCGCCACCGGGCGGCGGCGCCGCTGCGGCGCCGCCCGGGGGGCAGCGCCGCTCCTGCCGCGGGGCGTCAGCCGTCGAGCGGCAGGACGTCCGGCACCTGGGTGCGCAGGAGCTGCCCGTCCGCGCGGACATTGCACTCGTTGATCGTGCGGGAGACCTCCCGGACGAAGCCGCTCCGGCTGTGCAGCCGCAGCGTCACCGTCACCTCGCCGAGCCCCCGGCGCGGCCCGTCCGCCTCGGCGAACGACCGGTACAGGGTGTTGGGCCAGCGGTCGGCGTCGTCGTCCCGCCAGAGCCGTACGGCCGGGTCGCTGAACCGGCAGGGCTGGCCGCCGTGCGGCTCCTGCAGCAGCGAATGGCTCAGGGGCAGCGTGCCGAGAAGGGGAACGAGCCGGGTACGCAGATGCTGGTTCTCGACGAAGCGGTACTGCTGCCACTGCCTGCCACCGGGGACGGTCATGCGCAGCGTGACGAGCAGGAAGGGGTGCCCGCCGGAGGACGACTCCGGGGAATCCGGACGCCATTGCGGCCATGATGTCGACAAGGCCACCGTTGCCCTTTCCCCGCCTTCTCGGCCGTAGCGCCGCCCTTGCTCGGTCTCCACCGCTCGGATTATGTCATCCCGTCAGTGTCCGGGAGACCGGCCGATCCCCGTTCACGGCCCGCCATTCCGGGGCGAGCACGGACCAGATCTCCATGTCGTGGCGCTTGCCCCGGTACGGGTAACGCTCGCGCAGTACCGCGTCCTTCGTCATCCCCAGCCGCCGGGCCACCGCGATACTGGGCTCGTTGCCGGACGAGACCCACCATTCGACGCGGTGGATGCCCCGTTCCCCGACGGCCCAGTCGATGAGCACACGGGCGGCCCGGGTGACGAGCCCCCGGCCCGCGGCCGAGGGCTCCAGCCAGCAGCCCGCCTCGGCGGTGCCTTCCGCGACGTCCATGGTCCGGAGGATGACGGCGCCCACCAGAACGCCGTCCCGGCGGATGCCGCAGATCCGGCCCGTGTCGGCCGCGGTCTTCTCGGCGTACGCCCGCAGGAACGCCCGGCTCGAGTCCGGATCCGTGACCATGTCCGGCAGCCCGTTGAACCGGCCGATGAAGTCCCGCCCCCGGTCGATGTGGGCCAGGAACTCCTCGGCCTGCCACGGCTCCAGCGGCCCGAGCTCCGCGCCGTCGTCACCCAGGGATATCGCGTACATGGTCACCTTCCACGGCCGGAACCGGGCATCCGTCCAGGGGATCCTCGCACGGGCGGGGCCGGCCCGGGTGGCGCGGGGACTGACGAACGCCTCCATGGCCGGTGACCGCCCCCCGGCCGGTTCAGGACCGCCTGATTCCGCGGGGGCGGGGTAAAATGGGAGACGTACCCGCCGCCACGGGCAGCGTTCTCACCGGCCTTACGGAGCACGCCGGTTCCTCGCGGCCCGCACCTCGGCCCCGGCTTCGACCGCAGCCGCACCCGGCGCAAGTCCTGGAGCCCGCGATGCGTGAACAGAGGCAGGCCGGAGCCGTCGAGGGGACCGTCCTCCGGCGGGGCGACGACGGTTACGAAGCAGTTCGCGCCGCGATGGTGTGGAACGGATTGAAACCCGACCGCTTCCCCGAACTCATCGTCCGGGCCGCGTCCGAGCGGGACGTCCCCGCCGCAGTGCGCCTCGCCCGTTCCCTCGGTCTGCGGATCGCCGTACGGTCCGCGGGGCACAGTTGGTGCGGGTCGCCCGTGCGCAACGACGGCATGCTGCTCGACCTCTCCGGCCTCCGCCGCTACGCGATCGATCCGGGGTCCGCGACCGCGTCCGTCCAGCCGGCCGTCACCGGCCGCGAACTGGGCCCGGCGCTCGCCGAGGCGGGCCTGGCGTTTCCGACGGGGCACTGCGGGACGGTCGCCCTCGGCGGATATCTGCTCAGCGGCGGGCTCGGCTGGAACTCCGGCGCGCTCGGCCCGGCCTGCCACAGCGTCGAGGAGATCGAGGCCGTGACCGCGGACGGCGAGACCGTACGGTGCAACGAGCGGGAGAACGCCGATCTGTTCTGGGCCGCGCGAGGTGCCGGCCCGGGCTTCTTCGCCGCCGTCACCCGCTTCCGGCTGCGCCTCCACCCGGCGCCCGGGGCCATCGAGACGACCATGTACGCCTTCCCCCTGGCGGACGTCGAGCCGGTCTGCCAGTGGGCCACCGAGATCTCGCACGAACTCGAACCGTCCGTGGAACTCGCTCTCACCCTGGCCACGGCCGCCCCGTTCATGGCGGACGCGACACCTCGCCCGAAGGTCGTCACGGTCACGGCGACCGCCTTCGCCTCCGACGGCACACACGCCGACGAGGCCCTGCGCCCGCTCGGGAGCTGCCCCTTCGCGGACGGTGCCGTCCACCACCGGGCACCCGAAACCACGTCCTTGGCCGCCCTCCACGGCACCGCCGACGGCCTCTGGCCGTCCGGGCTGCGCTACGCCGCCGACACCCTCTGGTCCGACGCCGACTTCGCCGCCCTCCTCTCCCGGCTCGGCGACGCGATGCGAGAGGCCCCCTCCGAACGGTCCCTCGTCCTCGCTCCGTTCGCCCCGGCCTCCCACGACGGCGACCTGCTGCGCGACATGGCCTTCTCGGTGCTCGGCGAGACCTACGCGGTCCCCTACGCCATCTGGGACGACCCGTCCGGCGACGAAGCCAACATCAGGTGGCTGCGCGACGCGGCGGCCTCCGTGGCACCCCTGGCCACCGGCCACTACATCGCCGAGGCCGACCTCACCGCCCATCCGGCGCGGGCCGAGCGCTCGTTCAGGGCGAACGACTGGGAGCGGCTGCACAACCTCCGGGCCCGCCACGACCCGGAAGGTCTGTTCCACACCTACCTCGCGCCGTGACCAGGCCCCGCTCGCCCACCGGGAGGCCGGGGCGAACGGTCCGCCCGGACGATGCACGGCCGGGACGCTACCCCCCGGCGCCCGGCCGGTAGACGCACACGTGCACACCGGTGCCGCTGGCGATCGTGGAGACCAGCTCCAGAGACCGCTTGCCCCCGTCGCCCGGGAAGATCGTCTTTCCGCCGCCGAGGAGCACCGGCATGATCATCAGTCGGAGTTCGTCGACCAGTCCCTCGGAGATGAGGGTCCGGGCCAGGGTCGGGCTGCCCATCACGACCAGATCGCCGCCCTCGGCGTCCCGCAGATCCCGGATCCGGGCGACGGCCTCGTCACCCGGGATGCGCCGGGTGTTGTGCCACGTCAGTTCGTCCTCGCCGAGCGTCTGCGACACGACGTACTTCGGGAGCGCGTTCATCCGGTCGGCGAACGGGTCCCCGGCCCGCTCCGGCCACGCTCCGGCCATCGTCTGCCAGGTGCGGCGCCCGAACAGCAGCCCCTCGGCGCTCCTGAGCGCCTCGTCGAACGCGCCGCCCACCGTCTCCGGGTCGAAGAACGGGTGCGACCAGCCGCCGTGTGCGAAGCCGCCGTCGGTGTCCTCCTCGGGGCCGCCCGGTGCCTGCACGACGCCGTCCAGGCTGATGAACTCGGTGATCACGATGCGCATGGGAGTGGCTCCTCTTCCTGCTCCGAAGGACTACTTCGATGAAGACGGTGCGCGACGCGGAAAGTCATCGCGCGCCCTCGGCGCACGGGAGTGACATGGAGCACAGTGGACGCGTGGAGCGAGGCGCACGGGGCCTTGCGCCCCCGGCGGAACGTCGACCGCAGCCGCGCGGCGCGGCTCAGGCGTGGTCGGCGAGCTCCGCGACCCCCTTCTGGCGGGCGCAGTGCGCACAGCAGTAGAACTGCCCGTCGGCCTGCAGCCCGTGGCCGAGGATCCGGCACTGGCAGTTCTCGCAGATCGGTGCCATCCGCTGGGCCGCGCACTCGATGCTGTCGAACGTGTGCACCGCTCCCGCGGCGTGCACCTCGAACGACATCTCGTAGTCGTTGCCGCAGACTTCGCACTTGGCCATGGCTGTGCCCTTCGAGCTCTGGGGTGTACGTGCCTGGAACGTAGCGAGCGGCCCGTACCGGACCCCGCCGACACGGACGAACGCACGGCCGACGGGCCTACACGCACCACCCGCCCGGCCCCACCCGGCGCGAGCGGTCCGTGCCCACCGCCACGAGCGCGCGTGCCCGCGAGTCGCGGGGCACACGCCGCACGCCCGGTCCGACGGGTGCGCCCCGCCCGGGCACCGGCAGTCGGGGCCCGCACGTGTCGTGCCCGACGGTACGGGGGCGACTGGTATGCCTGTGACTGGTTTCTTCGGATTTCGTACCGCGGGGGAGGCGGTGGGGCGGGACCGGACGAGAGGGGAAGTGTCATGGGTGAAGCGCATCCGCCGGGCCGCGGTGCCGCAGGACGTACCGGTACGGTGCTGGCCGTCGCACTGGTGGCGACGCTTGTCTGGACGCCCGGCGCCTTGGCCGCCGATCCGTTCGGCAGCGGCTCCGCGCCGTTCGCGCAGGCGTGGGGCGACAACGAGGACGGCCAGCTCGGCACCGGTGACAACGCCGGCAGCACCGTGCCCGTCGCCGTTCCGGAACCGACCGGCATCAGGAGTCTCGTCGCCGGCTTCGCGCACAGCCTGGCACTGCTGCGGGACGGCACGGTGTGGGCGTGGGGTGACAACGACAACGGCCAGCTGGGCGACGGCACCGAGACCGACAGCAACGTCCCCGTCCGGGTCCTGGGCCTCACCGGCGTGAAGGCCGTCGCGGCGGGTGACGACTTCAGCCTCGCTCTGCTGCGGGACGGCACGGTCCGGGCGTGGGGTGACAACGACAACGGCCAGCTGGGCAATGGCACGCTCGCCGACCGTTCCCTCCCCGTCGAGGTGCAGAACCTCGCCGGGGTGAAGGCACTCTCCGGCGGCGACAACCACGCCGCCGCCCTGCTGCGGGACGGCACGGTCCGGGCGTGGGGTGACAACGACAACGGCCAGCTGGGCAACGGCACACTCGACGACAGCACCATCCCCGTCCAGGTGCAGGGCATCACTCGCGCCAGGGCCGTGGCCGCGGGCGGCGACCACAGCCTTGCGGTGGTCAGGGACGGCCGGGTGCTGTCCTGGGGCGACAACTTCTCCGGTCAGCTGGGCAACGGCACCAACATCGACAGCACGACCCCGGTGGAGGTCCGGGCACTCACCGGGGTCAGGGCCGTCGCGGCCGGTCTCGGCCACAGTCTCGCACTGACGGGCGACGGCACCGTGTGGGCCTGGGGCGCCAACGCCTCGGGGCAGCTGGGCAACGGGACCACGACCGACAGCACCATCCCCGTCCGGGTGCGGGGCCTGCGCGGGGTGACGGGCATCTCCACCGCGGAGGACCACAACCTCGCCCTGACGCCCTCCTGCGGCTGCGGCGACGCCGGTGCGCCCAGCCCGTCGTCCTGCCGATGCGCCGACCGGCACGGCGGGCTCCTGGGCCGCGGTGAGGACGACCCCGGCGACGCGACCGGCCTCGGGAACGTCGTCCACGCCTGGGGCGAGAACGGAGAGGGCCGGCTCGGCAACGGGAGTACCGCCGACAGCAGAGTTCCCGTCGTGGTGACCACCACGACGAGCGAGATCGGCCTCATCGCGGCCGGCGGTGAGCACAGCCTGGCGGGCTGAGCGCCCACCGGCACCGGGGTGTAGGCGGCCGTACGGCCGCGTCCGGGACCCCGTCATGGCCGTGTCGGCCTCCCCGGGGAGGCCGACACCATCCCGTTCCGGGCACCATGCCGTTCCGGGCACCATGCCGTTCCGGGCACGATTCCGCTTGGGCACCGCCGGCCCTCCGGGACCGCCGGCCCTCCGGGACCGCCGGCCCTCCGGGACCGCCGGCCCTCCGGGACCGCCGGCCCTCCGGGACCGCCGGCACGTCCCAGGCCCCGACCCGCGGCCCCCGGTGGCCCCGGAGGTAACCTCCCCCGCATGAGCAAGCGTCCCCGTGGTCGTGAATGGCCCCCGCAGGTCGAGGAACTACCGCCCCCCGCCGACCTGACGCATCACGGAGCGCTGCAGATCACCGAGACCGACTGCGAACGCTGCGGCACGCGTCTGTCCGGCCTCAACGGCCGCTACGCGTGCGGGGTGTGCGGATGGACGAACCCGTGGAACGACGGGCACCGCGATCTGCCGAGCGCCGAGGAGGACCCCGACTACCCGCGCCGGCGGTAGCCCGCGGGGCGGGCGGCGAAGCCCTCCGCCGCCCCCGCCGCGGCATCGTGCGCGGCTCGCGCGGCGGCTTCGTCCGCGCAGCCGTCGTCGGACCTGGCCGCCCGCCCGCCCGCTCGGCCCGGTCCGGCGCGGACCGGACCGTCCCCGCAGGGCGTGCCGATGCCGCATCGGCCGAGGGGCCGTCAGACCGGCGTGTTTCCTTCCCGCACCGTGCCGGTCCGATCGGCTGGGTCGAGCAGAACGCCGGGGTTGAGGATCCCCGCCGGGTCCAGGACCTGCTTCGCGGCGCGCAGGGCGAGCGCGAACGGCTCCGGACGCTGGCGGTCGTAGCCGGGCCGATGGTCGCGTCCCACGGCGTGGTGGTGGGTGACGGTCGCGCCGAGATCGCCGAGCACCGCGATCGCGGCCGTCTTGATGTCGTCCCACACGGCGACCTCGCTGCCGCGCCGCGCCGCGGCGATGACGGTGAAGTACGGTGCGGCGCCGTCCGGATAGACGTGCGTCAGACGGCAGTTGACCATGGCCTCGGTGCCCGTCGCCTTCCGCGCGGTGGCGCCGAGTTCGCGACGTACGGTGTCGACGAGCAGCGGGAGCCGGTCCCAGGTGCACGCGGTCTCGAACGTCTCGCTGATCACGCTCATCCGGGCGAGCGCGTCGCGCAGGTACGGCATGCGCAGGAACGCGGACCGCCAGGTTCCAGCCGCCGAGTCGCCGCCCTCCCCGCCGGCGGGAGCCGGTAGGCCGCCGTGGTCCCGGGCGAGCTCGACGAGCTCCGCGAGTCGTCCGCCCACGGGACGATCGGCCGCCTCGACGCCGAGGACGAGCGCGCTCCGGCCACCGTCGGCGACCTGGGCCAGGGCAGCCTCCCCCGGGTCGAGCAGCCGGCAGTTGGCGGGATGCAGCCCGGACTGGGAGATCGCGCGCACCGCGCGCAGTGCCGCGTCGAAGCCGTCGAAGAACACCGTGGCAGAGGCCTTGTGCCGGGGGCGGTCCTGCAGGCGCATCCACGCCTCGGTGATCACTCCCAGGGTTCCCTCGGAACCCAGGAACAGGCGGTCCGGCGACGGACCGGCGCCCGAACCGGGCACTCTCAGCGACTCGTTGACACCCGCCGGGGTCATCACCCGCATCGACTCCACGAGATCGTCGATATGGGTGTGGAGCGTGGCGTAGTGGCCGCCCGCTCGGGTCGCCAGCCAGCCGCCGAGCGTGGAGAACTCGAAGCTCTGCGGGAAGTGGCGCAACGTCAGTCCGTGGGGCCGGAGCCGGTCCTCCAGGGCGGGGCCGAGGACCCCGGCCTGGATCCGTGCCGCACGGCTCACCCGGTCGATCTCCAGCACCCGGTCCAGCCCGGTCAGGTCCATCGACACGACGCCCCGGTGCAGGCCGGCGCGGTACTCGACGCCGCCGACGACCGAACTCCCCGCCCCGTAGGGCACGACGGCCACGTCCGCACCCGACGCCCAGTCCAGGACGTCCGCCACCTCCTGCTCCGAACGGGGACGGGCCACCAGGTCCGGCGCGGGCCGCAGGTCGCGGTACAGGGCACGGACGACGTCGCGGTACGCCTTGCCGTAGGTGTGGCCCGCCCGTTCCTCCGGCGCGTCCGACATGAGGTGCCCGAGCGCGGGCGGAGCGGCGACACGGGACGCGGGCAGGTCGAGGTCGGCGACGCCGGGCACCGGCAGCGGGGTGTCCGCCGCGCCGGGCACCAGGGCTCCGAGAGCCGTGCACTCGCTGTCCGACAGGGCCGCTTCCTCGGTGCCCCAGCCCCACCATGAGCGACGGGGGCGGGGGCCGGCGGACGAGGAGGCGGGGCTGAGGAGATCCATCGATCTTCCCTCTCAGTAATTTACCGCTAGGTAATTTACCGCAACGTATAGTCCTGGCATGGGTACTGCAAGAGGTCCGGCGGCCGCCGGTTCCGGCACGGGGCGCGACGGGCGCGGCGCCGGCACCAAGGGCGTACCGCGCGCCCGCCGGGAGGAACAGATCATCGCCGCGGCGATGGAGGAGTTCGGCCGCGGCGGGCACGCCGGCGCGTCCATGGCGGCGATCGCCCGGCAGGTGGGCGTCACCAAACCGATGCTCTACACCTACTTCGGCTCCAAGGACGGCCTCTACCTGGCGTGCCTGGAACGCGTCGCCGCCCGGCTGCTCGCGGCCATCGAGGACACGATGACCGCCGCCCGGCCGCCCTCGGCCACGGCACTGGCACACGCGGTCCTCACGTCGCTCTTCACCGCCCTGGAGGGCGAACGCCACGCGTGGTTCGTGCTCTACGACCGGACGCTGCCGCCCGGATCGGAACTCCGCTCGGCCGCGCAGCGGCACCGGGCGGCCGTCGACGACCTCGCGGCCGAGGGCACGGCCGCGCTGCTGGGACGCGGGGGCAACACGGATCCGCTGGACGCGGACGCCCTCAAGCACGTCTGGACGGGCACGGTCAGCGCCCTGGTCGGCTGGTGGATCTCCCACCCGGAACAGTCCGCGCGGGACATGAGCGCCCGCTGCGCGCGCCTGCTCTCGGCGGTCCGCGACGACGCGCACTGATCCTCCCGACCGGACGCCACGGTGACGCGTCGCCCCAGGACGCCACGACGGCGGGCCCCGGCACCGCTGCCCGCCGGCGTACCGTCGCCGGCGGGCATCCGCCGGAACCGCCCCGAATGTGCGGCCCACTCCGCCGACGCGGCCCCGGACGGCTTCCCGCCCGGCGGCGCGCCCCGGCTCAGAACGACTGCGGGTGACGGAACAGCCGGCCCGGGTCGTACGCCGCCTTCACCCGGGCCAGCCGTTCGGCGTTGGCGCCGAAGTACGCGCGGCGCCAGTCGCGCAGTTTGGGGTCGGTGTAGTTCTGGTACGCCCGGCCGCTCGCCCACGGCCGCATCGCCGCGTGCGTGCCGTCGAGCCATGCCTGATGGCGGTCGACCGTGGCGGCGGCCGCGTCGTCCGGCCAGGACACGATGTACTGCGCCAGGAACAGCGCGTCGCGATGGACGAAGGCCGTGGCGGCCGGCCCGACCCGTCCCACCGCGCCGCCCAGCGCGTCGAGCGCGACACTGCCCGCGCCGCCCCCGGTGAGAGCGGCCAGCCGCTCCACCCGGCCGAGCAGCGCCCTGACCCCGTCCGCCGGGATGCGCCTGGTGTAGAAGTCCGAGCGTGCGGCGTACGATTCCCGCGCCACGCGTCCCTGCGGGTTGCGGCCGGGCAGTGTGCCCTTCTGATGTGACTGGGCGATGGTGAAGCCCGACACGCCGCCCATCACCTTCATGGCGTCCATGAAGGGGCGGGTGCGCACCGACACCGACGGCGCCGGCGCGCCGACGGCGTCGGCCAGCCGGTCGAGCCGGTTCTCCAGGTCGCCGCGGCCCGTGAGCGCCAGGCCCCCGACCCGCACCGACCCGGGCCTGCCGCCCACCGGAGCGGAGAGATGCAGATTCGCCCAGATACCCTCCGGCGCCGTGGGCGCCCACTTCTGCCACTCGCGCACCACGGCGGCGGCCCGCGACCACGGCCAGCTCAGGAAGAACGTGGTGCACTGCGGCGCCGCGTGGGTGCGCATCCGCAGCTCGGTGACCACGCCGAAGCGGGCGTTGCCACCCCCGCGCAGGGCCCAGAACAGGTCCGGGTCGTGCGCGGCGTCCACCGTGCGTATCCGCCCGTCGGCGGTGACGATCCGGACGCCGACGACACTGTCGCTGGTCAGGCCGTACGCACGGCTGACCACACCGATACCGCCGCCCAGCGCCAGCCCCGACACCCCCACGGTGGGACAGGACCCCGCGGGCACGGTCCGCCCGCGAGCCGTCAACCGGGCGTACACGTCGATGAGTTTGGCCCCCGCGCCGATCGTCGCGGTCGTCCCCGACAGCGAGACGCCGGCCATGCGCTGGACGTCCACGACGAGGCCCGGCCCCGAGGACCATCCCGCGTAGGAGTGGCCGCCGCTGCGCACCGCGACCGGCACCCGGTGACGCTGCGCGAACTCCAGGCAGCCGCGGACGTCCTCCGGCCGGGCGCAGTACGCGACCGCGGCCGGCCGCAGCCCGTCGAAGCGGGGGTTGAACAGCTTGCGGGCGGCGTCGTAGTCACGGTCGCCGGGCCGTACGAGAGACCCGTCGAGCCCACGGGCCAGCGCCGTCCAGTCCCCGGCGCGAGGCGCCCCGGCCGCCCGGGGAGCAGGGACCGCGCGCGGGGGCGCGGCGGACGCCCCCGCCGACCGACTGCCCACCGCCAGCCCCATCCCGGCGGCGATCCCCGCCCCCAGGACGCCGCGCCGGCCCAGCGCCCGCATCCCCTCGCCGTCCGAGCCCGTCCGCTCCCCGTCGCTCCACCGCACCACGCCGCGCCCCTCGCCCTTGCCGTCGTTCGCCGTCCGGTGGGGAGGATGGCGAGCGGGTCGCGGAGGTTCCGCCCGGCGGGACGCGTTCCGCACTCCGGACGAGGCACACAGGGCGGTCCCGGCGCGGGCGCCCCACCATGCCAGGTCCGCGGCCGCCGCGGGCCCGTGACGCGGCGGGTCGCCGCGGGCAGGGGTGCTGCCCGCCCCAGCCGGCGCGTCAACCGACGGAGGCGGCGCGGGCGGTGCCTCGGGCCGGGACCGGGAGGGCGAGCGTCGCCGGGCGCACGGCGGTACCGGGCGGCGGGATGGGGTGCGTGGTCATGACGCCGACGGGCGGCCGCCCCGGGCCCGCACCGCAACGGGGTTTCCGGCGGCTCCCCACCCCGCCGGACTCACATCAGCGTCTGCTCGGTCCAGATGGTCTTGCTGGTCGGGGTGTGCCGGGTGCCCCAGCGCTGGGTGAGCTGGGCGATGAGGTAGAGCCCGCGGCCGTTCTCGTCGTAGGTGTGGGCGTGCCGCAGATGCGGACTGGTGCTGCTGTAGTCGGTGACTTCGGTGGTGAGTGTGGTGTCGGTGTGGATCAGGCGCAGCTGGATCGGTGGCTTTCCGTAGCGGATGGCGTTGGTGACGAGTTCGCTGACGATCAGTTCCGTGATGAAGGTGGCGTCCACGAGTCCCCAGGCGGCGAGTTGCTCGGTCGTGCGGTGACGGGCCTCGATGACGACCGCGGGGTCGTGCGGGAGCGTCCAGGTGGCGACGTGCTGGGGGTGGAGCGTCTTGGTGCGGGCGATGAGGAGGGCGATGTCGTCGGTGGGCGGGTGGGTCAGCAGGGTCGTCAGAATGCGGTCGCACGTGGTCTCGAGGCCGGACGACGGGCGGGCGAGTGCCGTGAACAGCGTGTCCAGGGTCTGGTCGATGTCGGTCTCGCGCGGGTTGAGCAGGCCGTTGGTGTAGAAGGCGAGCAACGTGCCCTCGTCGAGCGTGGTGGTGGTGGTCTCGAAGGGGAGGCCGCCGAGCCCCAGGGGCGGACCCGCGGGGGTGTCGAGGAAGTACACGTCACCGTCGGGGGTGGCGGCGGCCGGTGGTGGGTGACCGGCGCGGGCGTGGGTCAGATCCCGGGAGATCGGATCGTAGATCGCGTACAGGCAGGTGGTGCCGATGCCCGTCGTGGTGTCGTCGGTGGGCGAGGACTCGTCGGTGGACAGATGGAGTACGAGGTCGTCGAGCCGGGTGAGCAGCTCGTCGGGCGGGAGGTCCACATCGGCGAGAGTGCGGACCGCGGTGCGCAGTCGGCCCATGGTGGCGGAGGCCCGGATGCCGTGGCCGACGACGTCGCCGACGACGAGGGCGACGCGCGCGCCGGACAGCGGGATGACGTCGAACCAGTCGCCTCCCACGCCTGCTTCGGTACCGGCGGGCAGATAGCGGGTGGCGATGTCGAGGGCGGGCTGGTCGGGCAGTGCGTGCGGGAGCAGGCTGCGCTGCAGCGTCATGGTGGTGGTGCGTTCGCGGGTGAAGCGGCGGGCGTTGTGGATGCCGGTGGCGGCGCGGTGGGTCAGTTGCTCGGCCAGCTGAAGGTCGTCCGGTGTGAACGGCTGAGGGGTGCGGTTGCGGGTGAACAGCGCCACCCCGAGCGTGGATCCCGCCGTGAGCATGGGTACGGCCATCAGTGTGTGCGTGCCGGCCTCGTCCAGCCGTGCGGCCTCGGGATCGGTGGCCCTCCACTGGACGAGGGACGGGTCGTCCAACCGGTACACGGCGCTGCGGCCCGTCGTCAGGCACCGGGTCAGCGGGGAGTGGGCGGGGTGGGTGACGGGTTCCGGGCCTGCCGACGGCGGAGTGCCCGGCGGATGCGAGCGGTAGGCGGTCCGGCGCAGCGGGAGAGGGCCGGTCGGACGGCTGTGACGAGGGGTTTCGCACAACTCGACGGCAGCGGTGTCCGCGAGCCGGGGCACGGCGGCGTCGGTGAGTTCCTGCGCGGTGCGCTCCAGGTCGAGGGTGGTGCCGATCCCTGCGCCCGGGTCCTCCAGCAGCATCCGCTGCCGGGTGAGGTGGTGTTCGGGCTCCTCGGTACGGGCGTGGGCGGCCAGACACACGGCCCGGACGCCGCCGTCGTCCGTGAGCGGGGTGACGGTGGCCGGGCGGCCCGCCTCGGAGCTGTTGCCCGAGGGGCGCAGCGCCGTGGGTGTGTGCTGCGGCCTGCCGGTCCGGAGTGCCAGGCCCATGGCGTGCTCGGTCTCCTCGCTCACCGGGTCGGGAACGATGTCCGTGAGCCGCAGACCGCGGATCCGGGTCTCGGGGAGTGACAGCGCGCGTTCCATGGCGGAATTGGCGCGCAGCAGCCGCAGGTCGGTGTCGAAGACCGCGAGCATGCACGGGGACTGGGCGAACGCCCACGCCCCCAGAGCCTCGTCGGTGACCGGGCCGGGGAGCGGTGTCCCGCCGGTGTCGGTGCCGGGGTGCGGTGCGGGGGCGGGTGCGTGGGCGTACGGTGTCCCGCCGGTGTCGGTGCCGGGGTGCGGTGCACCGGCCGGGGGGCCTGCGTACGACGCCGCCGCATCGGGTGGGGGCACACCCGCCGGGTCCTCCGGGGCCCGTGCCGCCGCGGCCGGCGCGTCGACGGCCGGTGGCCCGGGAGCGGGCCCGTCGGCGGCGGGCGTCTCGCGGTCCGGCGCCTCGCCGGCCACGGAGCCCGTGGCCTCGACGGCCGGGGCTCCCGCGTCCGGCCGTCCCGCAGGACCGGGTGCCGGTTCCTGCGGGGCCGGGGCGGTGGTGCCGTCCTCCGCCGTGGCGGTGCTGGTCACGAGCCACTCGGTGACGCCGCTGGTGGTGGTCCGGCGGGTGGCGTTCAGCGGGAGTGCGAGGTCGCGGCCGTCCCGATGGCGCAGGGTCAGGGTGCCACCGAGGTCCACCGGCCACGGGGTGCCGGGCGGCCCGACCGGCGCGGCGCCGTGGGCGAGGAGACGGGCGGCGGGCCGTCCCATGATCTCGGCGGGCGCATACCCCAGCAGCCGGCGGGCTCCTTCGCTCCATCCCGTCACGACGCCCTGCTCGCTGATGACCGCGGTGGCGGTGGGAAGGGGACGCCCGGGAACCGGCCCGGCCGGGTCGGGCCGGTCGCCGGGGATCGTGGGGGGCGGCTGGACCGGGTCGGGCCGGTCGCCGGCCGGGGCGGGGGGTGGCTGCGCGGTGCCGGGAGGCTCGCCCGGTGAGGTGGGAAGTCGTTCCATCGCCGCTCATCTCGCCCTTTGCTCGTTGCGCGGCTCCCGCTGCCCGCCAGGGGGAGCTCACGGCGGCTCTCGTCACCAGCATGATCCTGGGCGGCGCGGAACACCAACGCGGACGGCCCGGTACGTCCCGGGCCGCACGGATCACCGGTGCGGGGTCCTGTGGCGGCCGTGTCGTCCACGGACCGTCCCCACCGTCCCCTCTGTTACGGCGCCACGGTTCCCGGTGCCTGTGCGGCCGTCCCCGGCCCTCGGCTGTTGGGGCACCTCACGGCGAGGGCGGCGATGTCGTCGTCGAGCCGCCCGCCGCTGTAGCGGAGCAGGTCCTGGTGGAGCCGGTCGAGCAGCTCCCTCGGCGCGGCGGGGCCGTTCCGCCGGATCCAGTCCGGGAGCGGGAAGAACTCCCCGGCGCGGTCCCGGGTCTCCGTCACACCGTCCGTGTACAGCAGGAGATGGTCGCCCGGGTCGAAGGGGACGGTGTCCACGTAGTAGTGGTCCCCGATGAGCGCCGCCAGGTTCAGGGGCGGTGAGGGGGTGGACGGCTCCAGGACGCGGATCTCACCGCGGTGCACGAGCATCGGCGGGGGATGCCCGCAGTTCAGGATCCGGATGGCGCCGCCGTCGTGGGGGATCTCGACGAGTACGGCGGTGGCGAAGCGCTCGGGCAGTTCCTGGGTGGGGAACGCGGCGCTGTAGCGGGTGATGCTGGTCTCGAGACGCCGGGTGATGCCACGGAGATCGGGCTGGTCGTACGCGTTCTCCCGAAAGCAGTTGATCACGGCGGACGCCGCGCCCACCGCCGACAGGCCCTTGCCCCGCACATCCCCGATGAGCAGGCGCACGCCGTACGGGGTGTCGGCCACCTCGTAGAAGTCGCCGCCGATCCGGGCCTGCTCCTGGGCCGCCAGGTACAGCGACTCGATCTCGACGTCGTCGATACGGCTCGGCAGCGGGCGCAGCAGCACCTTCTGGGCGGCGTCGGCGACGAGCCGTACGTGGAACAGCGCCTCCTCGCGCTGGATCCTGACGTGGCTGGCGTACGCGGCCGCCAGCGTCACCAGGATGATCGCGGCGGCCGTGTACGGCGTCCCCAGATCGGTGTAGAAGAAGCTGAGGCTGATCATGACCAGCAGGCAGAACGTCCCCAGCAGGACCGTGGCGAGCACGGGCCACAGCGCTGCGGCGAGAGCGGGTGCGGCGGGCAGGAGACGGCTGAAGGCGATCTCCCTCGGGGTGGAGAAGGCCAGGGAGGAGATGAGGATCGTGAGAACGGCCGGCGACAGCAGGACAGCCGTCCACCGGGCTCCGTAGAAGCGACGAGGGCGCCGCAGCCGCCCGGACATGATCACAAAATGCATCATATCCGGGCATAAGACTCGCCGAAATGTGGTCGCGGCGCGCCGATGTCGACCCGAGGGGGAACCACCCGGCCCGAAGCGTCCGTCCGGCCGGTCGGGCCTGATCCGCCGGCCCTGGCATGCTCATGAATCCGTGCAGGTGCGGCGGTGTGGAACAGCCCCACGGCCCGCATGGCATCCTGTGCTCACCTGCAGACCGATGCGAGTGCGAGGAAACCCACCGTGACGTCCGACCCGGGTCTCGACGTACGCCCCCTCGCTCCCGGTGACCGGGAGGCCTGGGAGCCGCTGTGGCAGGCGTACCTGGAATTCTACGAGCACACCCTCCCGCCGGAGGTCACCGATCTGACGTGGGCCCGGTTCGCCGACCCGGCCGAGCCGGTGCGGGGACTCGGGGCGTGGGCCGGCGGCGGACTGGTGGGCATCTGCCACTACGTGCTGCACCGCTCCACCTGGGCCGCCGGCACGTACTGCTGTCTGGAGGACCTGTTCACCGCCCCCACCGCGCGCGGCCGGGGCGTGGGCCGGACCCTCATCGAGGCCACGGCAGCGGCGGCGCGCGAGGACGGCGCGGAGAGGCTCCACTGGCAGACGCACCGGGACAACGCCACCGCACGGGCCCTCTACGACCGTGTGGCCCGGCACGAGGGATTCCTCGTCTACGAGCGTCCGCTCGGCTGACCGGGCGAGGTGTGCGGCGGGGCCGTACCGCTGACGGCGCCGACCCCACAACACTCCGGTGACCCGCAGGGCCGACGGGGTCCGCGCCGGCGGCGCGGCACTGTCAGTCCTCGAGTCAGACCTCGGGCGGAGCCACAGAGATCATCACCGTCAGTCCTTGCGGGCCACCAGGCGGTACGCGTTGCACAGCCCGAGACGTCCGGCGAAGGGCGCGACCGCCTGATCGAGGAGCGCCGCCGCCACCAGCGCCGGGACGCCCGCCAGCAGCGCCGCGGCGCGCAGCGCCCGGTGCACCGGGCCGACGGGCGGAAGCCACGGGAGGTCGTCCCGCGGCGCGGCTCCTTCCAGCGCCAGCCACACCGCCGCCACGAGGTCGACCGGCTCGTGCGCCGACCGGTGCTGCTCGTCCACCACCGTGAACCCCAGCTCCGCCAGCGCCACGCGGAGATTGCCCACCGGAACGAGATGGAGGTGCTGGGGCTGGAGCCAGGGAAGCCACCAGCGGCCGAGCAGGCGCGCGTACCGGCTCTCCGGGTCCGGCACCTCCACCACCAGGTGCCCGCCCGGGCGCAGCGACGTCCGGGCCGCCTCCAGTTCGTGCAGCGGTTCCGTGCTGTGCTCGAGGTAGTGGAACAGGCTGACGACGTCGTACTCGCCGGCGAGGTCCGGCGCCAGTTCGGTGAAGCCGCCCCGGAATCCCCGCTCGACCCGTCCCCGCCGCTCGGCCAGTTCCGCCCCCTCGGAGCGGTCGAGTCCGTCGAACACCACCTCCGGCAGGACCGTCCGGGCCACCTCGCAGAAGTGCCCGTGCCCGGTGCCCACGTCCAGCCACCGCTTCGCGTCGCCGGCACAGGGCCGCACGGACTCCGCTCGGCGCCGGTAGGACGCGGTGCGCCCGCCGAACATCCCGTCCAGCTGCTGCTCGCCGAGGCCGTCGTAGAAGTCGCGGTAGTAGAAGGCGAGTCCGCGGGCGTTCAGCCGGGGGTTCTGGAAGAGGTGGCCGCAGGAGTGGCAGCGGTCCATCCGGAACCGGCCGGGCTTGTGCTGGAGCAGGTCCGACGTCCACAGATGCCCGCCGATCCGGACCGATCCGCACCACGGACAGCCGTGGCGCAGCGGTTCGAAGAACGCCTCGGGCCCCTCGGCCAGCTCGGCCTCGTACTCCGGCCGGAGCAGGTTCACCGTCTCCTGCCGGGCACGGCGTCTGCGGGAGCGCACCTCACGCGACGTCATCCCTCCTCCTTGTCCCGGAGCTCTTCCCCGAGCAGTTCTTCGAGATGGTCCGCCGCGGCCGCGGCGCCACCCGCCGCGCGGAGTGCCGATCCGACGGCACGCGCGGCGGCCCGGTGGCCGTGGCCGTCCAGCACGGCATCCACGGCCGCTCCGATGCGGTCGGCGCCGGCCCGGCCGAACCGGACCCGGACCCCGGCCCCCGCGTCGCACACCTGCGCGGCGACGACCGGCTGGTCGTCGCGGATCGGCGCCACGACGAGGGGAACGCCGTGCCACAGCGCCTCGACCACCGTGTTGTGACCGGCATGGCACACGACGGCGTCCACGTGCCCGAGCAGCGCGAGTTGCGGTACGACGGGGAGGGCGAGCAGATCGCCGTCCGGCCGGACGGCGGCCGTCCCCCCGCCCGTCCCCGGGGGCGCGCCGCCCGGGACGGTGGTGCCGGGGCCGCCGAGGACGCCCTCCGGGTCCACGACGACGGCCTGCAGCCGGTCCGCCCGCGCCCGCAGGGCCTCGGCGCATGCGGTGAGGAAGCGCCCTCCGGTGTCGGTGTTCGCCGTGCCGAGCGTGACCAGGACCGTCGCCCGCCCGGGGTCCAGCCACTCCCACGGGAAGTCGGCCGCCGAGGGACGGGCGGCCAGCGAAGGGCCCACCCAGCGGATCCCTCCGCCACCCCGGGCGGGCCGCCCGGCCAGCTCCGGGGTGGAGAAGGCCAGCACCAGACGCGGGGAGAACCGGGGGTCCGCCGTGCCCTCCGGGTCCCCGATGCGCAGCCGCAGGTCCCGCAGCAGCGCGTCGTTCCACGCGGCGACCTTCGGCATGGCCGCCAGCGCGTCCGTGAACTCGGCCGGGGTCGTCGCCGACGTCGCCCACGGCACCCCGAGCCGCTCCGCGACCAGCGCACCCGCCGGTGCCTGCTGGTCCGCCACGACCACATCGGGCCGGAACGTCAGCACCGCGTCCCGTACGCCGTCGGCCATGGCGTCCGCGAGCGGCACCAGGAACCGTTCCCACAGGAAACGCAGGGCCTCGGGCCCCCGGATGTCCGGCGGTCGGACGGGACGGTCCGCTTCGGCCCAGGACACCGGCGACGGGAAGACGTGCACGTCCGGCCCGGCGAGGCGGCGGACGATCGCGGGCACCCCCGCCCAGGCCACCCGATGGCCCCGGGAGACCAACTCCGCGGCCACCCCCACCAGCGGATTGATGTGCCCCACGAGCGGTGGGACGACGAACAGGCAGCGGCTCACGGGACGTTCACCTCCAGGGGCGCGGCAGCCGCCCGGCCGCCCTCGTCGCGGCGTTCGCCGGACCCGTGCTCCGCGATCCAGCCGAGGACGAGGTCGCGCACCCGGCGCGGCGCCTCGACCAGCACCGAGTGCTCATGGCCGGGGACCAGCACCGTCCGGCTGCGGGGCAGCAACGACTCCAGCCACGGGGCCTGTTCGCAGAGATCGGAGTCGCCCCCGTAGACGGCGAGCACCGGGCGGTCCAGGGAGCGGAGGGCGTCCTCGGACACGAGGTCGCAGTCGGTGACCTCCGCGGCGATCGAGGTGTCGCGCACCAGGCGGCCCGCGGCCCTCGCCAGCCGGGCCGTGTGGTGGCCGCGGTGGCTCGCGATCCAGTCGATCGCCTCGCTCTCGTTGACGGTCATCTCGTGCCGTACCCGCTCCAGCAGCCTGGTGATCTTGCGCGCCCAGGAGGCCGTGGCCGGTTCGGACTCGACGACGGAGACGCTCGCGACCCGGTCCGGGCGGCGCAGGGCGTAGCCGAACGACACCGTGCCGCCGAAGGAGTTGCCGACCAGGTGGACCGGGCCGGGTACCTCCAACCGGTCCAGCAGCGCGCCGAGATCGTCCACGAACCTCCCGAGTCCGTAGCCGCCGGCGGGTCTTCCACTGCGGCCGTGCCCCCTGTGGTCGTACATGACGACGTCCAGCCCGGCCGCCGCGAACGCGGGCGCGACGGTGAAGTAGTAGCTGGCCAGACTGTCGGTGAGCAGCCCGTGCAGCAGGACGACGGTCTCCCGGCCCGGCCGTCCGTCGCCGGGGCCGAGGCGCTGGACGTGGAGACGGACACCGGCGACATCGATGAGCGCCATCGGTCAGGCCGCTCCCGCGCTCTTCAGGCACCTCGCCACGTGTTCGACGAGCCGGCCGACGGTGAGCTCGATGATGTCGTCGAGCTCCATCGAGGCCACGAACTCGGCGAAGTTGACGTCACGCCCGTACCGGGCCTCCAGATGACCGGCCAGGGTCACCAGGTCGATGCTCTCGAACTCCAGGTCCCTGCTGAACCGGGTCTCCATACCGACCTCCGTGTCGTCGAGACCGTCGTCCTCGAGGACGAGCGCGATCATGGCCGTGATGTCGGCGAGTATCGCGTCCTCGTCCGCCCCCGACGGAACGGTCGCCTGGGTCGTGGTCACGTCCTGTCCTCCTCCTCGTGCCTTTCCCCGTCCCGTTCCGGTCCTTCGGCCCACGCCACGACGTACGAGCGCGGGGGAAGACCCGGCGGATTGGCCACCTCTTCGCACCGGACCCGGTACACGCGTACCGGGGTGCCCGGAGCACCGCGCACCTCGACCGTCAGCCGGTCCTCGGCCGCCGCCACCACGGCGAAGTCCTTGGGGCGGCCGCCGAATCCGGTTCCCTCCGCCTTCGCCGCGGCCTCCTTCGCCGCCCAGAAGCGGGTGAACCACAGCGCTCCGGAGGCCCCGGCCGCCGCCCCCGCTCCGGTGCTGCGGGCCGCCAGCAGTTCGCGTTCGGCCGGAGCCAGGGCGGCGGACAGCGTCGCCCCGGACGGCTCGGCGATCTCCTCGATGTCGATGCCGGGTCCGGTCACCGCGCCGCCGCCCGGGACCGGGGGGCACGGGCGCACGATCGCGACCGCGGCCTCGGCCCGGTGGGCGAGCGAGACGGCCAGCGGGGGGAGCGTACGCCCGTGCGTCCCGGTCACCCGGGGCCGTCCCCGGGCGTCGTTGTCGACGCGCAGTTCCGCGGGGAAGACCGGTCCCTCGCCCCGCTGCCACAGCCACTGCCGTACGGCGTCCTTGGCGGCGATGCGGCCCAGCAGCCACTGCCGGCGCCCGAGCGGCGAGTGCCGTTCGTACTGGGCGCGTTCGGCGCTGCCGAGCATGTTTCGCATGATCAGATCGCGTGACGCCAGGTCCGGCCAGCGCTCGTGGACCAGGGCCCAGCCGCCGGGCCGGGACGTCGACAGCGTGTGGCGCTCCGGAAAGCGCTCGACGGGGCGTGTGTGCGGATCGTTGTCGAACCGGCGGTCCTGCCAGCCGCCGAGCTCCGCCCAGACCCGGCCGCCGGATGTCAGCAGGGCGTCCGCCTCCAGGAGGTCGGGGGTGAGCGAGGTGACGCGGACCAGGCACTCCATCTCGCTGCCGGGCCGCGGGGCCGGGCCGAAGAACCGCATGTGCCGCATCCGGACGGGGAACACGACCGTCCGTTCGGCGGCGGTCGCCATGATCCAGTAGCCGAGGACCTGCCCCACGTTGTCCAGCAGCGCACCCGGCGCCGGTGGCGTGGTCAGCACCGCTCGGACGTGCCGCTCGCCGATGCCCCGAAGCGCCGTGACCCCCTGGTACGCGGGGCCGTGGAACATCCAGCGCTCGTCGTACAACTGGGCCGCGGTGTGGCCGGGGGCGCGTTCGTCCCGGAACGCCGCCGGATCCCAGGGAGCCGGCGGCGGGGGGTGGTGCGCGGCGACCTCGACCACGGCGCGTGCGTGCGGTCCGAACGACACCGCGACCCGCCCGGGGCCCGCGGGGGCCGTGGTGACCTTCACGTCCGCCGGATCGGCGGCTGTCAGCCACCGGTCGAACCGGGCGTCGTGCACGGCGACGGCGCGCATACCGGGAGCGCAGCGCTCGGCCGCCTCCATCACATGGTGGACGATCGTCGTGGCCGGCACGACGGGCCAGCGGTCGGCCACTTCGGGCCAGTCCGCCCGCTGCCGGAAGAAGCAGTGGTCGAGCAGGTACGGCATCGCGTCGGTGCCCACCCGGACCGTGTACTCCGAGCGGCCGGACGGCGCCCCGCCGGGGACCCGCCCCGTGCGGGGCGCGACCGGGCCGGCCACGGGGGGCGTGCGGCGGGCCGGGACGTGCGGCGTGGCGCCCGGCCGGCGCGCCGGTGAGGGCCGGCGGCCGGCCGCCTCGATGAGCTCGGCCGCGGTGGCCGCGGTCTCCCGCATCAGCGCGTCGAGCTCCGCGAGAGCCGGGAACCGTTCCGCGCCTCCGGGCCTGGGGACGGACTCCCCGGGCCGGTGCGGAGCGCCGCGGGCCGCGGGACTCCCCGACGAGCCTTCGGCCCCGGCAAGCTCCGCCGTGCCTCCCCGTACCGTAGCGGCGCCGGTCGTACCCGTACCCGCCGGGCCGCGCGCGGTGGACGCCGACGCCGCGGCCGTCGAGGTGACCGGGCCGGCCGCGGAACCCTCCCGTCCGGCCGGCAGCGACAGCCGCAGCGCGGCGAGCGTTCCCGGCTCCAGGGAGACCAGCCCGCCGCCCAGGTCGAGACGCACCGGAGGCCGAGCAATGACGCCGGCGCCGCCGGCCGCCGGGGAGGGGGGCCGGGACGTCGTGGCGTCGGCATCGGCACGCGACGAGGAGGTCCGGCGCCCGGGCGCCCCGGCCGGAGCGGCGCCATGGCGGTCGATCACGTCCGGGTCGACCGCCGCGCCCTCCGCCCACAGCGCCACGGCCACGCGTCGCAGCTGCGAAAGGCCCGCACGGTGCGGTGTGTTGGCGGCGACGACGAGATGCTCCCGCCCCGACAGCGTGTCGCCGATGAGCGACCCGAGTGCTCCCGTACCGACCTGGACGAACGCCCGGAACCCCGCCGCGTACATCGACTCGGTCAACTGGCGGAAGCGCACGGGCTCCAGCAGATGGCGGACGAACAGTTCCCGTACGGCGGCCTCGTCACGGGGGAACGGGGCCGCCGTCGTGCCGGACCAGACCGGCACGGTGGGCGTGTGCAGCGCGAAACGTTCGGCCGCGGCGCGGAACGGGCCCAGGGACGGCTCCAGCATGGGTGTGTGGAACCCCGAACGGAACGGCAGCACCCTGCACAGCACGCCTTCCGCGCGGAGGACGCGGACGAACTCCTCGACCGCGTCCGGCGGCCCGCACACCATCGACTGGCTCGGCGCGTTGTCGTGGGACAGGGTCACCGGCAGACCGAGGGCTCCCAGCTCCGCCCGTACGCGGTCCGCGGACGCCCCCACGGCGGCGAAGGCGAGGTCCGGCACCGTCACCGAGTCGGGGTCGAGCGAGGCCATGAAGTCGTCCACGGCGCGCTCGGAGTACAGACCCGCGACCGCCATCGCCGTCCACTCGCCGATGCTGTGCCCGGCCACTGCCTCCGGCACCACGCCCATCCGGCGCAGGGCGGTGTCCAGGAGCCTGCCCACCGCCACCACGCCCAGCCCGTGCCGGCCGATGTCCCCGACGCGGGCCGCCGTCGCACCGCCGGCCGGCCCCGGCCGCGCCGGCCCGAACCGGGCGGCGACGTCGTCGACGCGCGGCTCGAACTCGCTTTCAAGTCCCGGGAAGACGAAGGCGATCCTCCCCGGCCGGTCGCCGCCGAGCAGCGGGCGGGGGGAGAACCACACGTCGCCGCGGCCGTGCCACGCCCGGCCCTTGGCGGTGACCCGGCGGGCGAGCGCCAGCCGTTTCGGTGTCGGATCGACGATGCCGAGACGGGCCGGCCCCGCTCCCGGGCACGCGGGGTCGGCGAGCCCCGCGGCCAGCAGCGTGGAGTCGTCGGTGTCCAGCCCGGTCGCGAGGCCCTCCGGCGAGTAGGCGGTCAGCAGCAGCACGCGCTCCCGTTCGATCACGGTGGTGGCCGCGGCCGTCCGGCCGGAGCCGCCCCGCCCCGCGTCGGTGACGGCCGGGGACGCGGTGGCCCGCGGCTTCCGCGCGGGGGTGAACGCCACGACGTCCGGGGCCTGTTCGAGGACCACATGGGCGTTGACCCCGCCGAACCCGAAGGCGTTCACGGCCGCCCGGCGCGGCGTCCCCCCGGGGCCGGCGTCCCAGGGCGCCGCGCCGGCCAGGGGACGGAAACGGGTGCCGGCGAGCGCGGGATGGGGATCGTCGCAGTGCAGGGTCGGCAGCAGCACCGCGTGGTGCACGGCGAGAGCCGCCTTGACCAGGCCCGCGACCCCCGCGGCGGGCATCGCGTGGCCGATCATCGACTTCACCGACCCGATCACCGCGGGCCGCACGCCCGCGCGGTCGTCGGGCGGCCCGAAGACCTCGGTCAGCGTGCGCAGTTCGGCCGCGTCCCCGGCGGGAGTCGCCGTACCGTGCGCCTCCAGCAGTCCGATCGACCCCGGCTGGGCGGGGTCCAGCCCGGCCGCCTCCCACGCACGTCGCACGGCTCGGATCTGCCCGCCCGGATCGGGGCTGACCAGTCCGGCCGTACGCCCGTCGCTGCCGACCGCCGTCCCCCGGACCACCGCGTAGATCCGGTCCCCGTCCCGTACGGCGTCCGCCAGCCGCTTCAGCACGACCACGCCCGTGCCCTCACCGATGAGGATGCCGTCCGCGTCCCGGTGGAAGGGGCGGATGCGCTGGCTCGGGGACAGGGCGCGGAGCTGGGAGAACACGCTCCACAGGGTGATGTCGTGGCAGTGGTGCACGCCTCCGGCGAGCATCAGGTCGCACCGGCCGGACGCCAGCTCGCCCACCGCCTGGTCCACGGCGACGAGCGAGGAGGCGCACGCGGCGTCCACGGTGTAGGCGGGACCGCGCAGATCGAGCCGGTTGGCCAGCCGGGAGGCCGCAAGATTGGGGACGAGGCCGATGGCGTTCTCCGGCCGATCGGGACCGAGCCGTTCGGTGAACGCCTCCCTCACCCGGGCCAGCTGGTCGGCGCCGAGGTGCGGCAGCAACTCCCCGAGCGTGCGCACCAGCTGGGCCGCGGTACGGACCCGCTGGTCGAGGCGGACCAGCCCCGGCGTCAGATAACCGCCCCGGCCCAGCACGACGCCGACCCGGTCCCGGACCGGAAGCCGGTCCTCGCCGCCGGCGTCCGCGATCGCGGACGCCGCCACCTGGAGCGCGATCAGTTGGTCGGGCTCCGCGCCCGGCACCGAGCTCGGCATGATGCCGAAACGGGTCACGTCCACCTCCGCCAGCGCGTCCACGAAGCCGCCGCGCCGGCAGTACACCTGGTCCGCGGCGGCCGGCCCGTCCGCCGCCGAGGGCCGGTAGTAGGCGGCGTCCCAGCGGCCCTCCGGCACGTCACCGACGGCGTCGAGCCCGGCGACGAGGTTGCGCCAGTACGCCGCCAGGTCCCGGGCCCCCGGCAGCAGTACGGCCATTCCCGTGATGGCGACGGGAACGGCGTGGCGGCCGCGGCCGCCCTCGCCCCGCTCGCCGCCGGCGGTCCGGTCCGGTCCGGCGCTCGACCCCGCACCGGTCATGTCACCACTCCGAGGCGGTGTGGACGACCGCCCCGGCCGCCGGGTCGCCCCAGGCGAGTTCCCGCAGCAGCGCCAGTGGCCCCTCTTCGGGGTCGATCAGGGCGATTCCGCGCCGGGCGTACTCGCGGGCGAGCTCCGGGCCGACCATTCCGGTGTGGAGTCCGCCGGGAGCCCAGGGGCCCCAGTGGACCGTCAGCACCCGCTGACCGGTGCGGGCCCGCCACTGCTCGCCCAAGGTCTCCAGGGCGTCGTTGGCGGCCGCGTAGTCCGCCTGGCCCCGGTTGCCGAACACCGCGGAGACACTGCCGAACAGCACGATGAACCGCGCTCCCTCGTCGGGCAGTTCGCCGAGTGCCGCGAGAAGTGATCCCGCCCCCGCGACCTTGGTGCCGTACACCCGCTCGAAGGACTCCGGGGACTTCTCCGCGATGAGCCTGTCGTCGATGACCCCCGCGGCGTGGACGACTCCGTCGAGACGCCCGTGGTCGGCGTGGATCTCCTTCACCGCCTGCAGCACGGCGGCGGAGTCGCGACAGTCGACGCTGCGGTAGCGGACCCGGCTCCCGGCGGCTTCGAGCGCGGCCAGGGTGGCGGCCATCTCCCGCTGGGCGAGGAGCAGCTCGGCCGCCCGGTCGATCTCGGCGGGGGAGGCGTACCCGCCCCGCACCGCGAGCACGCGGCGCAGCGCCGCCCTGTCGCCGGCCGCCGCCGTCTCCGGATCCTCCGGCCCGGCGGGGGCGGGCGTCCTGCCGAGCAGTTCGACGCGGCAGCGGGAAGCTCTGGCGAGTGCGACGGCGAACGCCGCCGTGATGCCCCGGGCCCCTCCGGTGAGCAGGACGACCGAGTCCTGGTCGAGCCCGAGCGCCGCCGCCTCCGCCGCCCCGTCCCCGGCGGGTCCCGCACCGGTCGCGGCCGTCGTCCCGAAGGGCGCCTCGACGGGCTCCCAGGTGTGAAGGCCGTCCGCGTCGCGCACCACGACCGGTGCTCCGCCGGCCGCGGACAGCTCATCGACCACCGCGGCGGCGACGCCCTCCGGCGTATGCAGCCCGCGCGCCCCGCCCGGATCGAGGTCGATCACGGTGGGACCGGTGTCGGGGCACTCCCGGGCGATGGTGCGGAAGAGCCCGCGCAGCCCGGCCGAACGCTCCGCCACCCGGCCCTCCTCGGTGAGCCGTACGGCGAGCAGCCGTGCGGGGCGGCAGGCCAGCGCTGCCTTGACGGCCGGGAAGGCCGAGGGCAGGACCGGCGGCCCGGAGGCGGCCAGCGGGTCGAGCAGGACGACACCGTCGAGCGGCCCGTGGCCGTTCTGCGGCGGCAGCGGCTGTTCGGCGCCCAGGACGACGGACGCGGCACCGTGCCTTTCCAGCGCCGCGGCGAGCGCCCGTGCCGTGCCCGCGAGCTCACCGTCCCCGTCGCCGAGCACTGCGAACCTCCGCCCCCGCAGAGCCGCGGGCGTCGCGGTACTCGGACTGCCGATCAGGGGCACCTTGCGCAGTTCCAGGCGTTTGGGCGCGGCGATGAGGAGGGTGTCCGCTCCGGGCGCCGTGGCACCGGCGCCGTCCCCGGAAGGGAACCGCGGCGTCTGCGCCGTCGTCGGCACCGTCGCCGTTGACCTCGCCGACCTCGACCCCGTGCCGGTGCCCGCGGCCGCAACGGCGTACGGGCCGTTGCCGTTCCGCTCCGGGGCAGCGTCCGGCGCCGCGGCGGGCAGGGTTCCCGGCACGGCGACGGGAGCCGCCGGACCGCCGTCCGGCTCGGCACCGGCACCGGGCAGGAGGGCGCAGATCCCCGCGGCCAGGGCCTCTGCGGTTCTCGCCCGGGAGAGCTCCTCCATCGCGGCGTCGTCCAGCGCGCCTGCGCCGGCGGGCGCCGCGCCGTCCCGGATCAGCCGTCCGGCCAGTTCGCCGACGATCTCGGTCCGCTTGATCGAGTCGATGCTCAGATCCGCTTCCAGGTCGAGGCCCGGCTCGACCATGTCGGCCGGATAGCCCGTGCGCTCACTGATGATGTCCACGATCAGGCGCAGGACGTCGTCACCGGAGGGCGGCCCGGCCGCATCCGCGCCGCTTCCGGGGGCGACCGTCCGCTCCTGGCCCTCGTGGGGGCCGGGTCGGGCAGCGGCTCCGGCCTCCGGGGCCGCGCCGGTGGGCTCGGACCCCCATGTCTCCGGGCGTCCCGCCGACAGTGCCGGAGCCAGCGGAAGGCCGGCCGGGGCGGGCAGGGGGTCCCCGGGTGCCCGCCCGCCGAAGTAGGTCAGCAGGACGTCGCGCTGGGCCGCCACCATCTCCCGGCTCGTTCGGAGGAATTCGGCTATCAGCGCGTCCTGGCCGGTCGCGGCGCCCTCGGCCGCCCAGCCCCCGTGATGGTCCGTCACAGTCGTCTCCACGACACGTCGGGCCGGTGCCAGCGCACCGGGCAGGAGTTCGCCGGACGCGGTGCGGACGAGATGCCCGTCGACCGTCCAGCCGGGCTTGCGGCCGTTCTCGGCCCGGTCCGGGTCCACCGCGTCACGTCCCCGGAACATCCAGCCGGTGGTCACCGGCACCCCGGCCACCGCGAGCCGGGCCAGGGCGTCGAGGAGTTCGGGCAGTCCGCTTCCCGGCCGTGGCGCGCACGCGACGGTGCGGTGCGGCCGATCACCGAGGATCTCGGCCACCAGCCCGGTCAGCACCCGGCCCGGTCCGCACTCGACGAAGACCCGCGCGCCCGCCTCGTACATCGCCTCGATCTGCTCGGCGAAACGCACCGGAGCGCCGATCTGCGCGGCCAGCTCCGCACGGATTCCGTCGGGGCGGTCGTCGTAGGGCCGGGCGGTGCGGTTGGACCACACCCGGAACTCCGGCGGTCGTACGGGGTGTTCGGCCAGCACCCGCGCGAATCGCTCACCGGCTCCCGCGACCAGTGGGCTGTGGAACGCGCACGCCACCGGCAGGCGCTTCGCTCCGAGACCCGCGTCGCGCAGCAGCCCCAGCGCGGCCTCCACCGCGGCGGTGGGACCGGAGACCACCGTCTGCCGCGGCGTGTTGTGATTGGCCACGACGAGCCCGGCGCCCAGGAGCCCGCCCGCCGCGCGGTCGCCGTTGCTCCCGCGGTCGCGGTCGCGGTGACCGCCGTCGCCCCTCGTCGGGCCCAGGACCCGCTCGACGTCCGCCGCGGACGCGCTCACCGCCGCCATGGCCCCGGGATCGTCCCCGGCGGCCGCCAGGATCGCAGCGGCGCGCTCGGAGCTCAGCGTCAGCAGCGTCTCCGGATCGAGGGCGCCGGCGGCGCTGAGGGCGACCAGTTCGCCGTAGCTGTGGCCCGCCGCCATGTCGGGCACGACCCCGGCCCGTGTCAGCAGCGCGTGGGCGGCGAGGTCCACCATGCCGAGCGCGGGCTGGGCGGCCCGGGTGTCGGTGAGCGCGGCGCCGGCGCGCCCGCGCGCGGTGTCCGTGAACGCGGCCGGGGGGTGCAGCGCGGCGGCAGTGCCGCGGTCGAGCGCGAGGAGGTGCTGCAGTTCGGGGAAGGCCGCGAAGAGGCCGGCGAACATGCCCGTCCGCTGGCTCCCCTGCCCGGGGAACAGGAAGGCGACCTTTCCGCCCCCGCCCCGGGGCCCGTCCCCGGGCCCCCCGCCGATACCCGTGGCGCCCGCAGCCTCGTCGCCGGCGAGGTGGACCCCCGCACCCGGATCGTGCCCGCCGTCGAGGGCTCGACGCAGCCGCCGGCACAGCTCGTCGGGATCCTTCGCGACGACGGCGATCCGCACCGGACCCCGGTCCGTCGCGGCGCGCCGCGAGGCGGCGAGCGCGAGGTCCCGCAGCCGCCACGGACTCGTCCCCGCCGCGGCCGGTGACGCCTTCTCCAACAGGTCCTCCGCGGCCCGGCGCGCGGCCGCCGGGTCCGCCCCGCGGAACAGGAACAGTTCGGCGGGCCACACGTCACGCCCGTGCGAGGGCGGCAGCCCCCCGGCGTGCGCGCCCAGCACCACATGGAAGTTGGTGCCTCCGAAGCCGAACGCGCTCAGGCCCGCCACGCGCCGCTCGGCCGGTGCGGCCCACGGAAGTGCCTGGTGGTGGAAGACGAACGGGCTGCGGTCCTCGTGCCAGGCCGCGTTGGGCTGTTCCAGATGCAGGGTGGGCGGACGGACGCCGGTGTGCAGGGCCATCACCGTCTTGATCAGCCCGGCCAGGCCCGCGGCGCACTTGGTGTGCCCGATCTGCGACTTGACCGATCCCAGGACACAGCCGCCCCGGCTCGCGCCGGCGGCCCCGAACACCTCGGTGAGGACCTCGAGTTCGGTCCTGTCGCCGACGACCGTGCCCGTGCCGTGCGCCTCCACCAGCCCCACGTCCGCCGGCGACGTACCGGCATTGCGGTGCGCCCGTTCCAATGCCCTGCGCTGGCCCTCCGGACGCGGTGCCGTCAGCCCGAGGGACCGGCCGTCGCTGGAACTGCCGATGCCCTTGACGACACCGTAGATGCGGTCGCCGTCCCGCTCGGCGTCGGCCAGCCGTTTCAGCACCACGCACGCCACGCCCTCGCCGAGTGCGATCCCGTCGGCCGAGCCGTCGAAGGCCCGGCTGCGGCCGGTGGGGGAGAGGGCGTGCACCGAGGAGAACAGCACGTAGTCATTGACGCCGTTGTGCAGATCGGCACCTCCGCACAGCATGATGTCGCTGGTGCCGGCGACCAGTTCCTTGCAGGCGACGTCCACCGCCGCGAGGGAGGAGGCACAGGCCGCGTCGACGGTGAAGTTGGGACCGCCCAGGTCGAGCCGGTTCGCGATCCGCCCGGAGACCACGTTCGCGAGCATTCCGGGGAAGGAGTCCTCGGTCAGCGGCGGAAGCTGCTCCTGCAGTCCCTTCGGCACCTCGCCGAAGTACGACGGGAGCACCGCGCGCAGCGTCGTCGCGTTCGAGAGGTCGCTGCCCGGTTCGGCACCGAACACCACACCCGTCCGCGTCCGGTCGAAGGCCCGGCCGCCCTCCCCGAGCCCCGCGTCGTCCAGCGCCCGCCGTGCGGCTTCGAGGGCCAGGAGCTGCACGGGCTCGATGCTGCCCAGCGAGGCGGGAGGGATGCCGTAGCGCAGGGCGTCGAAGGGAATCGGCGGCAGGAACCCGCCCCAGCGTGAGGTGATCGCACCGCCCGCCTCGACGCCGTGCACACCGGGATCCCAGCGGTCACGGGGGACTTCCCCCACCGAGTCGACCCCGTCGAGGACGTTGGCCCAGAAGGAGGCCAGATCGGGAGCACCGGGGAACATGCAGGCCATGCCGATCACCGCCACGTCCAGCGGCCGCGACGGCTCCGGTTCGCCCGTCGCTCCGCCGTGCGTGCCGGGGTGGGCCCCGGCGGCCCGCCCGGTGAGCAAGCTCGCCGCGCCCTCGGTCACGGCGGAGTGCAGCCGGGCGACGGTGGTCGTGGCCGTTCGCAGCACCGCCACCTCGCCGGCCATGAACATGCCCTCCGCCAGCTGGCGTTCCTCGTCGACGGGTCCGAGGGCCCCGCCGCCGGTGCGTTCCACGCCCTTGGCGGCGATCCGCAGCCTTCCGACGTTCAGCCGCTCCAGCCGTTCCCAGACCTCCCGTTCGGCCAGTCCCTCCTCGCGCATGCCGGCGGCCAGCGTGCCGAAGGCGTCGCTGAACGGGCTCGGCACACAGCGCGTGGCGTGACCGGGCGCCGTCTCCAGCAGCGCCGTGCGCTCCGCCGCGAGCACCCGGCGCTGGAACAGCGGCCGGACGGCACCGTGGGCGACCGCCTCCTCGGTGAAGAGGTACGCCGTGCCCATCAGGGTGCCCACGGCGCAGCCGCGCGCCGTCAGCGGCGCCGCGAGTGCGGCGGCCATCGCGGCGGAGCGCTCGTCGTGGATGCCGCCCGCGAGGAACACCTCGATCCGTTCGGCGGTGGCCCGCGCCGTGGTCTCGTCCGACCGCCGGGCGAGACCGTCGAGGAAGTCCTCCAGCACCGCCGTCTGGGCCTCCCAGAGCGGGAAGCTGTTCCGGGGACCGACGTGGCCGCCGCACTCGGCGCCCTCGAAGACGAACCGGCGGGCCCCGGCGTCCAGGAACTGCCGCAGCAGGCCCGGTGAGGGCACGTGGAGGAACGTCCTGATCCCGGCCTCCTCCAGCACCCGTGCCTGCGAGGGCCGGCCACCGGCCACGATCGCATGGGTGGGTCCGGCCGCCCGGACCGCCGCCAGCTGTGCGGTCCTCGTCTCCTCGGGGGCGAAGCCCAGGATCCCGACCCCCCACGGCCTGCCGTCCAGGACCTGCCGTGCCTCCTCCAGCATCGTCCGGGACCGCTCGGCCCCGGCGAGCGCGAGGGCGATGAAGGGGAGGGCCCCGTCGTCGGCGACGGCGGCGGCGAACGCGGCCCCGTCGCTCACCCGGGTCATCGGGCCCTGGGCGACCGGCAGCCGGGTTCCCAGGGCCCGGCTCATCGCCGAGTGCGCACCCAGCGCCCTTGCGGTTGCCTCGCGTTCGCCGTCCCGTACGGCGCACCGTACGGCACCGAGCACCGCCCGGACCGCGCGGCCGGTGTCGCCCCAGCGCTCGGCGAACCGAGAGGCCAGAAAGGCGTCCTGTCCGACCGGCAGGCGGTGTGCGGGGGAAGCGTCGTCGGCGGAGGACCGGGGCGCGGGCCCCCGTCGGCGCAGCGTGCGGTGGCCGCCGGACACCACGGTCTCCGTGCCGTCGCAGGTCCGCAGCACGGCCGCGACCGGCTCGGGCAGCTGTGACTCGGCCAGCAGTGCGAGCTGGGTGTCGAGCACCACCCCGGCGGCGCCGCCCACCACGGCGGCGGCGGCGGTCCGCGGCGCGATCCCCCCGCAGGCCCACACCGGAACCCCCAACTCCGCCGCGAGCAGCTGCTGGAGGAGTACGAAGGTGCTGAGCTCCCCGACGGGGCCTCCGCACTCGCTGCCACGGGCGATCAGCCCGCCGGCCCCCGACTCCACGGCCCGACGCGCTGCCTCCGGCCCGGTGACCTCCACGAGCACCCGCAGCCGGGGGTCCCGCGGGATCGCGGACAGGTCCCAGGCGGAGTCGGGCGCGAGCACCACCGTGTCCGGCCCGCCGGGGGATCCGTGCTCCCCAACGAGGTCACGCGGGTCCGCTCCGCAGCGCGGGCCGATCCGTACGCCCCAGCGCCCGGGGGGCCATCGGCGCAGAGCCGCCAGGGCCTCTCTCGCTCTCCGGTCCCCCGAACCCAGGTCGAGCACTCCGAGTCCGCCGGCGCGGCTCACCCCGGCGGCGAGACGGGCGTCCGGTTCACCGAAGGGGGTGATTCCGATGACCAGGTCCACGTGGTGCTCTACCGAATTCATCATTCCCCGAAAAGGCTTTGGTGTTGCCCGGAGGTTAAATTTCGGTCGATCGGCGGCGCGGGGCGTGCAGGGTCTCGCAATGCCCGCGGAAATCAATTCGGGTCATTCGCGCAGCGGCTTGAAGATAGTGGCAAGTTACTCAAGGGTCAACCATCGGTCAATGGTGCTGACCGGCCCGTCACCGCAGTCGTGAGAAGGGGTGGGAAATGCGGGCATGGCGAAATGGGGCGACAGGCCGGAAGGCCGGCGACCCAAGGGCGCCACGGAAATTCAAGAAGAGGAAGGAGCGGAAGGCGCAGGGGGAAGAGGTGGGGGGGATTCCGGCGGCGCGGCCCGCCATACTGACGCGTCGCTCATGCGGTGTCAACGTGATCGTCGGGATTTTCCGGCGGTTCGGAAATCAACAATGGCCGATTGTGACCGCCCGGGGTCGGGGCGCACCGCGAACGGGGCGAGCGCTTTCCGTGAGTTCACCTGGCAGTGCGTCCCCGTGTTGCCCGCCGGGTGCCGCGCACTTCCTTTTTCCGGAATGAATGCGTCCGGCCGAATCGCGACGACGGACCCCACGGGGCAGGGCGGCCCGTCCGGCCGGACACCGGGACGGACCGCCCCGCACGTGCCCGGTGCCTCCGCGCGGGCGGCGCGGGCACGCCGCGTCCCGTCTGCTCCCTCCCGCCGGCCCTCGCACTGTCAGCCGGACCGCCCTGTCGACGGAGCATCACGGGGCCGGGACGGGGAGACGACCGGCCCGCGGCGCAAGCGGCAGCCGTGCGGGTCCGGAGGGGCCCCGTCGGCTCTCTGCGGCGTCCGAGGTGTCGTCGGCGGCCGCGCCGTGCGGGCTCACCGAGCGGGGAAGGCGAGCCGCAGGACGATCTCGCCGTCGTCGATCGCCCCGGTGGGCTCGAAGCCGAACTTCCGGTAGAAGGGCCACGGTTCGCCCTCGCCGGGCTCGTAGCTGGTCAGCAGCTCGGTGCCGCCGTCCGCACGGACCAGTTCGGCGATCTGCGCCAGGGCCTCCCGGCCGATGCCCCGCTTCTGGTACCGCTTGTCGACGAGGAGGCGCCAGAGGAAGTGCCGCCCCTTGAAAGGACCGGAGGGCGGTCTCCACGCCAGCATCACGAAGCCCACCGGCTCGTCGTCCCGGTACACGGCGCGGTACCAGGGATTGGCCGAGGGCGTCTTCGCCGCCTCCTTGAGCGATTTGGACACCGAGGCGACGAACTGTTTCTGGTCACGCCGTACGCGGAGGGCGCGAACGGCTTCCCGGTTGTCGTCGGTGATCTCCCGCAGATGCACACCTGGGGACCGCATGCCGCACCCCTTCCCGCTTCCGGCGGCTCCGTCGTCCGGGCCTCGTCCGATGCCGCCGCCGGGCGGCGTTTCGCCCGTGACTGCCCGGCACCGATGAGGCCGGGGCGGACGTTTCCGCAGCGTATTCGACGCAGGCGATTCCGAGCGGGACTGGCGCGCCGGGCCGTGACCGCCTCCGTGAGGGCTCGGCGGGAAACGCGAGGGCCGGACCCCGGTACGGGGGCCCGGCCCGTTCGGTCCCGACGACTGCCGGCGGGCGGCAGCCCAGGGCCCGGGCCGCACCTGGTTCCCGGTGCGGCGGGGTGCGATCAGCCGTTGAGGCAGGCGTTGCCGACGGCCGGGTTGAACAGGCTGACGACACCGAGCGAGTTGCCGCAGAGGTTCAGCGGCACGTGGAGCGGGACCTGGATGACGTTGCCCGACAGCACACCCGGGCTGCCCGCGGCCGCGGCCTCCGCCCCACTGTCCGCCACGGCGCTGCCGGCGCCGGCGAGGACGCCGGCCACGGCGAGGGCGGCCACGGTGGACGCGATGCGCATGCGCATGATCTCTCCTAGAGGGGTCTCGACGAAACGAGTCGGCCACGATCACACCGGACCGGCGCGGCCGTCCCCGGGCATTCGGCGGCCCGGGGGCGTGTCGCCACCCTCCCCCTCGCTGGATGTTCGATTGACATCGAACCGCTGTGTGACCGGCTCAGCCGTCCCACTCGCCATCCCAGCACCGGGACCCGAGCGGGGCGCCCGATTTCCCGGTGGGCGAGGGCGCGGGCCTCCCGCGGGACCGGTCCGGATACCGGGACGCGCCGGAAGTCCCGCGTCGAGTACATGCACCCCGCAGTCCGGCCCGACCCGGGTCGACGTCCGTACCGCCACGGCCCGGCGGGACCCGGGCAACTGCCGGACGCGGTCCCGCACCTCGCCGGGCAACGCCCGTTCCCGCGTGCCGGACCGGTACGGCCGCTTCGTCGTCGTGGCGGTACTCCGGTGCCCGGGTCTGGAACCGGCCACGTCGCCGGCGTGGGCGCCGGCTGGCGGCCAGGCCGGACCCGTCGCCGCTGACCACCGGCCCCCGATCGCGTCCGCAGGCGAACCCCCGGACCGCCACCGCGCCTTGAAGGGGCGTCACCCGGCAGTCGGCGGGTACCCGCGGGACGTGACCCGAACGTCCCCCGCCCCGAGGGGCGGGGCAACCGACCGACTCGGCGCCGCACCCCGCCGTGACCACGGCGGATCCGGCGCCTCGTTCCGGGGAGCACGACGCCCCCGGAACCTCACCCCCCGGAGGCCGGGATGACCTCGATCGTGACGGCCGCGGCGGACGCCTCGACCGCCCCCGCCTGGACGCACATGACCGTCATGGCGGTGGCGCTGCTCGTCCTCGTCCGCAGCCTGGCCAGGCGCAATGGCTGACCGGGCCGCCCGGACGACACGGCTCCTCGGTCATCGGAGTCGCCGCCTGCGCGCGTCCGGCCCGAGCGGCTCACCAACTCGGCCGCCCCCAGGGTCCGGCCGCCACGATCCGCGCCCGGCGAGGGCCGCCCCGCGCCGCCCACACCACGCAGGCGCATGCTCCCACGACGAGCGCGAGGATGCCGGACACAACCAGCACGGCCTAGGCTCCCCCCTTTCCTTCCGTCTTCCCGCGTTGCGGTCGGCACCATCCTTCCGGCTGAGGAGGGCAGCCCGGTCGGAGATGCACGGCATACGGTGCGCGGCCACAAGGGGCGATCCTCCGGGCGGTTTCGCCCCGTCCGCCTGCACACGTCCCTATGGTGCGGGAGTCGCGGTTCCCACCGCCCGGTGGACGGCGCGGGCCAGCCGGGCACCCCATCGGGAACGAGGGCCGGCGAAGGGATGGACCTCCTCGCCGGGACGGGGGACGCGCGCGGCGACGCACACGGCGTCGGTGGGCGTGCCCGAGCAGTCGTACCCCGCCTCGATCAGTGCTTGGACCTTTGCCTCGGTGGCCGTGGCCACCGCGTTGACCAAGGCGGCGTCGGTGAGGGCCACCGGGAGCGCGGCGACGATGTTGATCGTGCCCGGCGGCGCGAGCGCGACGCAGCCCTCGTCCGCTGCGGCGGCCCAGCCGCGTACCGTGATGCCCACCGTCGCGACGGCCTCGACACCCCCGTCGCACGCCTGGCCGTTGCGCGAGACGTCGGCCGCCGTCATCAGCCCGACGCCCGGCCCCCGCAGCCCGAAGTCACCCGCCAACCGGGCGAGATGGCGGTCCGGGTCCTGGCGTCGATAGCCGTGGGCGACCTGGGCGTTGAGGACCCAAGCGCGTTCGCCGACACCCCCGCCGAGGACGGCGTTGCTGATCATGCGCCACCCCGGACCTGCGCCCCACAGCAAGGCGGGCAGTTCCCCGCCGTCCTCGACGCGGATGCGGAGCCCTACGGGCAGCAGGCCCACGGCGGTTCGGGGCGGTGGCACGAGAGCGGTCAACGAGCGGGACTTCCTGTGGGCGGGCGACCGGCCGATCGTACGCGGTGCCGACGGCGGCCCGACCGCGAGGGGCGGTCGGCAGGCCCGGCCCGCCGCTCCCACCACGGGTGTGCGCCTGGCCGCAGGGCCGGTCATACGGCCGCCCACGGCACCACCCGCCGCTGATCCCCGGCCGGCCGCAGCAGCGGCACCGAAGGGCCCCCCGCCGCAACAGCCCCCGGCCCGAGGCGCGTCACGGCATGGGCGACCGACGTGCGTCGCGGCGCCGATCCCGGAGCCGATCGCCGAACGGACCGCCCGTGACCCGCAGAGGGAGGGGAGTACCGCGAACGCCTGCGGGTCTGAGTACATGAGGACGTACGGGCTGAGTACCGCGTCCGATGTCCGCCAGGGCCGTCCGCTGCTGGACTGGCGTCATGAACCCCGAAGCGTCTCGCCGCCCCCGTATGCAGCAGGTCACCACCACGGGCTCCGCCCTGGCCGCTGCCCTGCTCCCGCTGATGGTGGGGGTTCTGGTCGCGAAGTCCCTGGGCGCCGACCCCATGTCGCCGGTCAACGCGCTCATCGCAGGCGGCGGTCAGCGTCCGCGGGTGTGTCCGGCGCAGCTGCGCAGCTGCGGCCGCAGCGCACTGCGGCGCGGGCGCCCCGGGACTCGTACGGACCTCCGTGAGGGCGCCGCGCACAGGGCGCGTCCGGAGCTCGAGGCCGGTCCGGACCCGACGCCGGCCCGGGGCGGGGGAAAGGGGCGCGTCCGGGGGAAGGTTCGCAGCTGGGGCCAGCCGGGTCCCGGGGGCGGGTCCGGCAACGGGGGCGGGTCGGGCAACGGGGGCGGGTCCGGCAACAGGAGCGGGCGAGCGCCACGCTCACGCGTGCGTTCCGCGGGTCCTGCGTCGGCACAAGGCTCCACTGCGATTCACCAGCCCACCATCCGTGCTGCGAAGACCGGGTCGGGGACCTCGCCGAGTGCAGCGAGCGTCCCGGGCGGCGGAGCACCGACGCCGCACTCTCCTGGCGTGGCTGCATCCTGACCCCACCACCAGCCTGACGCCACCGCCTCCCATGCCCGCCCCGTGCTCGCGTCTGCGCAGTTGGACGTGCCATGTGCCCCAGGTGCCCGACACCATCGTCGGCCGTCCTCCACGGCTTCCCGGCCCGTGGTGCCGCCAGGGCGTCCGCCCATGACGCTGGCCGCCGGCCGCGCGGGCCCCGTCCGGGCGTCGGCTCGGCACCACCGACGGCACCACGTCGCGTAAGGGCGGGAACTCGGGGAAGACGGACGGCCTACCAAAGGAGCGCATCGTGCCCGTCACCTTCCGCAAGAGCTTCCGCATACTCCCGGGAGTCCGCCTCAACATCAACCGCAAGTCCGTGTCCATCACCCTCGCCAAGAGGGACGGCGCCAGGCGCACTTACTCCTCGACGGGCCGCCGCACCACCTCCATGGACCTGCCGGGCCCCTTCGGCTACCGCAAGACCACCACGCGCCGCAGCCGTCACTGAGCGCGGGAGCGTGCGCCGAGTGAGGCCGCCGCGACCGGGAGCGGCGGTCGCCGCGCCCGCCGGTTCCGTGCAGCGCAGGACCGGCGGCCGCGGCGTCGATCAGACGCCGAACTCCGCGGGTGAGATGCCGAGCGCGGCGCAGGCCTCGCGGATCGCCTGCTGCTCGGACGGCTCCACGGACCCGTCGGCACCCGCGATGACCATGCCGGTCTGGACGACGGCGCGGGCCTCCTGCGGCTTCTTGGCCGCCTTGGCGATCTCCTTCAGCGCTTCCGCCTTGCCCAGCTCGAAGTTGGCCATGAGCCGGTCCACGTTCTGGTTGAACCGCTGGCGAAGCTGGTCCGCGGGGAAGTTCTGCAGCACCTCGTTCGAGACGATCATCTCTTCGACGCGCTGCCGCTCCGTGGGGTCGACATGCCCGTCGGCCGCGGCCACCAGAGCGCACATCGCCATGCTGGCGTCCCGGTAGGCACCGCTCTTGAGCTCGGTCTTCACCGATGCGAGCTGGGACTTGAACAACCCGATCAACTGCGCCTTGGAGCCGCCGGAGGACGAAGCCCGTCCGTGACCGCCGTGCTGGCCCTGCCCGAAGGGGCCTTGCCCCTGCCCCTGCCCGCCACTTCCCCGAGCGCTCTGGGACTGCTGGAGGTTCTTGGCCTGCTCCTTGAGCCGGTCCCACATCGCCACTGGTGCCACCTCGGCTTCTGCTGTCGGTCTGTTGCCGGTCGTCGGCCGCGCGTCCGCGCGTGCCGTACCCGGTCAACGCCGTCGGATGGGTCCAGGTTCCCGGATGGCAAAGTAAACGCAAAATAGGATCACCCGTGGGTGGCGCCGGGTTCGGAGCCAGCCGCGGACGCGGCGGCGCGGCCGGACCGACCGGACCGGCGGATCCCGGAACCGCCGGTCCGGTCCCGAGGCGGCCGTCGGTACCGCGGCGCGTACGACGTCGACGGGCTCAGGGCAGCCGTGAAGGAAGCGCGGGCCAGGGCAGCGCTCATTAGAGGACCATCCTTTCTGCAGCCCTCTTCGGTAGGGTTGTGACCTCTCGGTCCCGGTGGGTGCATGGCCAGTGTCGCGAGCTGCTCGACGGCCAACATGAGTTACGCCAGCCCCGCCGGGCCGAGGCCGTCTGATCGGCTTCAGGGACACGCCCCGCAGAGGGCCGATTAATGAGCTCCCGGCAGACGACCTCATCACCGGGCAGGTGCTCCGTCACAGGCACAGGAGTACGACCTTCGTGTTCATCGGGTGGGACTGGGCGACCGAGACCCATGACGTGACCGTCATGGACGACGCCGGAAAACGCATCGACCGGTGGGAACTCGCCCACACCGAGGAGGGGTTCACCAAGACTCTGGCGAGGCTGCGCAAACACGGTGCTCCGGCAGACCTGCCCGTAGCGATCGAGACCACCCGCGGCCTGGCCGTCGACCGCCTCCTTGCCGCCGGACACCCCATCGTGCCGGTGCACCCCAACGCCTTCCACGCCATGCGGGCACGCTGGGGCGCCTCCAAGGCCAAGACCGACGCCGGCGACAGCATGAAACTCGCCGACTACCTGCGCACCGACGGGCACATGCTGCCCAGACTGGAACCCACCGAGCAGGCCACCCTCGACCTCCAGGCCCTCACCCGGCAGCGTGCCGACCACATCGAGGCCAAGGTCGCCGCCGTCAACCAGCTCGCCGCCCTGCTGGACGAGCACCGGCCCGGGGGCAAGGCCGTCTTCTACGAACTCGACAGCGACATCGCCATGGCCTTCCTGGAGCGCTACCCCACCCCGGCCTCCGCCGCCAGGCTCACCGCCGGACGCCTCGAAGCCTGGTGCAAGCGCCACGGATACTCCGGGAAGAAGCCCGGCAGCGTCCTGATCGAACGCCTGCGCTTGGCCCCGAAGGCCGCCTCCCGCCTCAGCGAACAGGTCGCCGGACAGCTCGTCCGAGTCCAGGTGCAGCTGGTGCAGGGCATACGCGCGACGATCCGTGTCTTGGACAAGTCCATCGCCGAAGCAGCCGCAACCCATCCCTACGCACCGCTTTTCGCCACCATGCCGCGCATCGGCAAGGTCAGCCTCGGGCAGATCATCGGCGAGATCGGCCCGATCCTGGAACGCGCCCAGACCTGCGAACAACTCGTCGCCGAAGCTGGCGTCGTCCCGGTCACCCGGGCCTCGGGCAAGGCCCGCACGGTCTCCTTCCGCTTCGCGACCAACCGAAGAGCTCGACTCGCGCTGACGACCTTCGCCGACAACAGCCGCCACGGCAGCGACTGGGCCGCCAAGATCTACAACGACGCCAGGGCGCGCAAGAAGCGACACCCCCACGCGATCCGCATCCTGGCCCGAGCATGGCTCCGCGTGATGTGGGCCTGCTGGCGCGACGGCACCTGCTATGACCCCGTGATCCACCAATCCAACAGCAAGATCAACACGACCGCGGAGACGCGGATGGCGGCATAGAGGTTGACTCAGGAAACTCATGTCCTGACCCGCGACGCGCGCGACGACGGGCCGTCCGCCACCGCGCCTTCTCCGCGCCGGGGCCGGGGCTCAGCGCCCGGGCGTGCTCCCGCGCGGACGGGACCGCCTCAGGACGGTGGCTGGAGCACCTGGTCGATGATGTGGACGACCGCGTTGCTCGTGGGCACGTCGCCGCAGAGGACGGCCGCCGAGCCGTTCACCTTGAAGGAGTCCCCGGAACCGGACGTGGCCAGCTCGGCTCCTTCGAGGGTCTTGAAGCTGCCGTCGGGCAACCGGTCCGCGGTGACCTCCGTGCCGACGACGTGGTAGGTCAGGAGCTTCTTCAACTGCTCCTGGTCGTTGAGCACCGCGTCGAGCTGAGCCTTGGGGATCTTGGCGAAGGCGTCGTTCGTCGGTGCGAAGAGGGTGATCCCGTCGGCGTTGTTCAACGTCTCGACGAGCCCGGCCTTCTGCACGGCGCTGACGAGGGTGGACAGCTCCGGCTGGTGCGAGGCGGCCGTGGCGACCGGGTCGTCGGCCATACCGGCCGGGCTGCCCTCGCCACTCGTCGGCAGCGCGGCGCAGCCGGGTCCGAACGGCTCCGCCGCGGGACCCGCCTGTGCTGTGGGGGCGGCCGCGAGGAGCGGAAGCGGTACGAGGAGCGCACCGGCTGCGGCGAGAGCGGCGCCCCTGAGGCGATCGGTGGTCATGAGTTTCCCCTTTGCTGGGACGAGCCGGGAGGCGGCGGGCTCCTCGGTCTGCCCGCCACATCCCACTCTTCGCCCGGACCCCGCTCCCCGGATGCCGCCGGAAGGACGCGTCTTCTCCGCGTCGGGCGAGGATGCCGGTCGCACGCGCGTTCCTCCCCCGTGCGGACTCACCGAGCCGCGGCGGCGGCTTCCCGGCGCGGAACGCGATCCGACCGGCTCCCACCGGCTTCCACCGGCTGGGCCACTCGGTACCTCCCCGACCACGCCTCCCCGGTGTCGCCCGCCCTGGCCCGCCCCTGGACCTGACGGCGCCGCCGGGGCCGTGGGGCAGCCCGCAGGGGGGCCGCCCCGCCCCGTCCACCCGTGGCGGGTGAACGAGCGGGGGTGGCCGTCCCGGCGGCGCCCGGCACACCCTCGCCGGTGGCCCGTGGGCGAGCGAGGATCACGCGATCTCCAGGAGGAGATCGCCCCCCTCCACCTGCTGGATCCGGTTGATGGCCAGCCGCCCGACCTGCCCGGTCTTCGGGGCGGTGATCGTGGCCTCCATCTTCATCGCCTCGATGGTCGCCACCGTGGCACCGGCCTCCACCCGGTCCCCCTCGGAGACGGTCAGGGTCACGACCCCGGCGAACGGTGCGGCGACATGACCGGGATCGGAGCGGTCGGCCTTCTCGGTGACCGGCACGTCGGAGGCCGCCGCCTCGTCACGCACCTGGATCGGCCGCAGCTGGCCGTTCAGCGTGGCCATCACGGTCCGCATGCCGCGTTCGTCGGCCTCACCGACGGCCTGCAACTCGATGAGGAGCCGGACGCCGGGTTCCAGGTCGACCCCGTACTCCTTCGACGGCCGCAGCCCGTAGAAGAAGTCCTTGCTGTCCAGCACACTCGTGTCGCCGTACGCCTGGCGGTGGGCGTCGAAGTCGCGCGTCGGCCCGGGGAACAGCAGCCGGTTGAGCGTGGCACGGCGGCTCTTCTCGAGCCCCGCACGGTCCTCCGCCGTGAGTTCCTGCACCGGCTTCGCCTCGGCACGTCCCTGCAGCGCCTTGCTGCGGAACGGCTCCGGCCAGCCCCCCGGCGGGGTGCCGAGCTCGCCGCGCAGGAACCCGATGACGGAGTCGGGGATGTCGAACCGGTCGGGTGTGGCCTCGAACCCCTCCGGTGACACCCCGGCACCGACCAGGTGCAGGGCCAGGTCGCCGACCACCTTCGAGGACGGAGTGACCTTCACCAGCCTGCCGAGGATCCGGTCGGCGGCCGCGTACATCGCCTCGATGTCCTCGAAGCGGTCGCCGAGGCCGAGGGCGACGGCCTGGGTGCGCAGATTGGACAGCTGTCCGCCCGGGATCTCGTGGTGGTAGACGCGTCCGGTCGGCGAGGCCAGGCCGGCCTCGAACGGCGCGTAGATCCTGCGCACGCCCTCCCAGTAGGGCTCGAGGTCGCCGACGGCCTGGAGGTCCAGCCCCGTGGGGCGCGGGGAGTGGTCGGTCGCGGCCACGATGGCCGACAGTGACGGCTGCGAGGTCGTGCCCGCCATGGACGCGACCGCGCCGTCCACCGCGTCCGCCCCCGCCTGGATCGCGGCCAGGTACGTGGCGAGCTGGCCGCCCGCGGTGTCGTGGGTGTGCAGATGCACCGGCAGGTCGAACTCGCGGCGCAGCGCCGACACCAGCGTGGCCGCCGCCGGCGCGCGCAGCAGACCGGCCATGTCCTTGACGGCCAGGACATGGGCGCCCGCGGCGACGATCTCCTCCGCGAGGCGGAGGTAGTAGTCCAGCGTGTACAGCCGCTCCGAGGGGTCGGAGAGGTCGGAGGTGTAGCACAGGGCGACCTCCGCCACGGCCGTACCGGTCTCCCGCACGGCCTCGATCGCGGGCCGCATCTGGCCGACGTCGTTGAGCGCGTCGAAGATCCGGAAGATGTCGATGCCGGTGGCCGCCGCCTCCTGGACGAAGGCGTCCGTCACCTCGGTCGGGTACGGCGTGTAGCCCACGGTGTTGCGGCCGCGCAGCAGCATCTGCAGACAGATGTTCGGGACGGCCTCACGCAGTGCCGCCAGACGCTCCCAGGGGTCCTCGGCGAGGAAGCGCAGGGCCACGTCGTAGGTGGCACCGCCCCAGCACTCCAGCGACAGCAGCTGCGGCAGCGTCCGCGCGACGGTCGGCGCGACGGAGAGCAGGTCCTTGGTGCGGACCCGGGTGGCGAGCAGCGACTGGTGCGCGTCGCGGAAGGTGGTGTCGGTGACGCCGATCGTCGGCGACTCGCGCAGCCACCGCGCGAAGCCCTCCGGGCCCAGTTCGACGAGCCGCTGCCGGGAACCGGCGGGCGGCTCTCCGGCGGGCAGGGGCGGCAGTTTGGTGCCCGGGTCGATCAGGTCGGGCCGTTCTCCGTGCGGCTTGTTCACCGTCACGTCCGCCAGGTACGTGAGCAGCTTCGTGCCGCGGTCGGCGGAGTGACGCGCGGTGAGCAGATGCTGCCGCTCCTCGATGAACGAGGTGGTCACCCGTCCCGCCTGGAAGTCCGGGTCGTCCAGCACGGCCTGGAGGAACGGGATGTTCGTGGCCACGCCGCGGATGCGGAACTCGGCCACCGCACGCCGGGCCCGTCCGACCGCGGCCTTGAAGTCCCGGCCCCGGCAGGTCAGCTTGACCAGCATCGAGTCGAAGTGGGCGCTGATCTCCGTGCCCGCGTGGGTCGTGCCGCCGTCGAGTCGGATTCCCGAGCCGCCCGGCGAGCGGTAGGCGCTGATCCGGCCCGTGTCCGGGCGGAAGCCGTTCGCCGGGTCCTCGGTGGTGATACGGCACTGCAGAGCGGCACCGCGCAGCGTGACGGTCTCCTGGGCCAGCCCGAGGTCCGCCAGCGTCTCACCGGCCGCGATGCGCATCTGCGCCTGGACCAGGTCGACGTCGGTGACCTCCTCCGTCACCGTGTGCTCGACCTGGATGCGCGGGTTCATCTCGATGAAGACGTGGTTGCCGTCGCGGTCGAGCAGGAACTCCACCGTGCCGGCGTTGCGGTAACCGATCTCGCGGGCGAAGCGCACCGCGTCCGCGCAGATGCGGTCCCTCAGCACCGGGTCGAGGTTCGGCGCCGGCGCCAGCTCGATCACCTTCTGGTGCCGGCGCTGGAGGGAGCAGTCCCGCTCGAAGAGATGGATGACGTCGCCGCTTCCGTCGGCGAGGATCTGCACCTCGATGTGGCGCGGATCGACGACGGCCTTCTCCAGGAAGACCGTGGGATCGCCGAACGCGGACGCCGCCTCGCGGGACGCCGCCTCGATCGACTCACGGAGTACGGACGGATCGTCCACCCGGCGCATGCCGCGCCCTCCGCCACCGGCGACCGCCTTGACGAACACCGGGAAACCGATGTCCTCCGCGGCCCCGACCAACTCGTCCACGTCGGTGGAGGGCTGGGAGGAGCCGAGCACCGGCACCCCGGCGGCGCGGGCCGCGGCCACGGCGCGGGCCTTGTTCCCGGTCAGTTCGAGGGTGTCGGCGCTCGGCCCGACGAAGGTGATGCCCGCCTCCTCGCAGGCGCGGGCCAGCTCCGGATTCTCGGACAGGAACCCGTATCCCGGGTAGACGGCGTCCGCCCCGGCCCGGCGCGCGGCGCCGACGACCTCCTCGACGGAGAGGTAGGCCCGCACCGGGTGCCCCTGCTCACCGATCTCGTAGGCCTCGTCGGCCTTCAGCCGGTGCAGCGAGTTGCGGTCCTCGTAGGGGAAGACGGCGACGGTACGCGCCCCCAGTTCGTAGCCGGCGCGGAACGCGCGAATCGCAATCTCGCCGCGGTTGGCGACCAGCACCTTGCGGAACATCCTGGATCCCTTCAGCCTGGTGGCGACATACCCCATGGTCTCAGCCACCCCAGCCCCTACCCAGCGGTAACGTCAAGAGTCCCGTGGCGATCCGCACATCCGTGCGGCGTTGCGTTGATCACGTCCCACGGTCACACCGGCCCCGCCGCGCGCGGGCCCACCCCTTGTCGGAGTGGGTGCGGAACCCTGTCCGGAGGGGGAAACCCACTGCTCAGCGGTTCCTGCCGACCTCCGCCGGCCGGATCTCCTCGACCGGCCCGCCGGCCCCGGGCTCACCGCGCCTCGGGGCGCGGGCCGCGGCGTTGTCGAGCGGGATCTGCACGTCACCCGGGAGCAGTGGGTTGTGCCGCGCCGGGACCGCGGCCGGAAAGGCGGCCGGCCGAAGCGCCGCGCTGAGACGGACGTGACGGACGGGTCTGCGAACCGGCGGGCGCAGCGGGACGCGGAAGGCGCACCCGAGGCGATGCGGGGGTGCGCCTTCCCGGAGCCGCGAGAAACGTCCGGGCCGGCCGGTGCGGGCCGGCCCGGACGCCGGGATCACACCAGGTCGAACCGGTCCAGGTTCATGACCTTGTCCCATGCCGCGACGAAGTCCCTCACGAACTTCTCCTTCGCGTCGTCGCTCGCGTAGACCTCCGCGAGCGCACGCAGCTCGGAGTTCGACCCGAAGACCAGGTCGGCCCGGGTGCCGGTCCACTTGACCTCGCCCGTGACGTCGTCTCGGCCCTCGAAGGTGTTCGCGTCACCCGACGTCGCCTGCCACGTCGTTCCCAGGTCGAGCAGGTTGACGAAGAAGTCGTTCGTCAGCTTCCCCGGAGTCGCCGTGAGAACGCCCAACTGCGACTGCCGGTGGTTCGCGCCGAGGACGCGCAGCCCGCCGACGAGGACCGTCAGCTCGGGCGCGCTCAGGGTCAGCAGGTTCGCTCGGTCGATCAGCAGGTACTCGGCCGGCAGCCGGTTGCCCTTGCCGAGGTAGTTGCGGAAGCCGTCGGCGGCGGGCTCGAGCGCGGCGAACGACTCCGTGTCGGTCTGCTCCTGCGAGGCGTCCGCGCGGCCCGGGACGAAGGGGACCTCGACGGCGACGCCGGCGTCCGCGGCCGCCTTCTCCACGGCCGCACCCCCCGCGAGGACGATCAGGTCGGCGAGCGAGACCCGCTTGCCCCCGCCCTGGGCGGAGTTGAAGGACTGCTGGATCCCCTCGAGGGTCCGCAGCACGCCGGCCAGCCGGTCGGGGTCGTTGACCTCCCAGCCGCTCTGCGGCTGCAGGCGGATTCGGGCACCGTTGGCGCCGCCGCGCTTGTCGCTGCCGCGGAACGACGAGGCCGACGCCCACGCCGTCGACACCAGCTCGGACACCGACAGGCCCGAGTCGAGGATCTGCGCCTTCAGGGCGGCGACGTCCCCGGCGTCGACCAACTCGTGCGTCACCTCCGGGAGCGGGTCCTGCCACAGCAGCACCTCGGACGGGACCTCCGGCCCGAGGTACCGCTGGATCGGGCCCATGTCCCGGTGCGTCAGCTTGTACCAGGCCCGGGCGAAGGCGTCCGCGAACGCGCCGGGATTCTCGAGGAACCGCCGTGAGATCTGCTCGTAGACCGGGTCGAAGCGCAGTGACAGGTCGGTCGTGAGCATCGTCGGGGCGTGGCTCTTCGAGGGGTCGTGGGCATCGGGGACGGTGCCCGAGCCGGCACCGTCCTTCGGCCGCCACTGGTGCGCGCCGGCGGGGCTCTTGAACAGCTCCCACTCGTAGCCGAACAGGATCTCGAAGAAGCTGTTGTCCCAGGTGATCGGGGTGTTCGTCCAGATGCCCTCGAGACCGCTGGTGATCGCGTCGGCTCCCTTGCCGGTGCCGTGGCTGTTCCGCCAGCCGAAGCCCTGCTGCTCGATCGGGGCGGCCTCGGGGTCCGGGCCGACGGCCTCCGCCGGGCCGGCGCCGTGGGTCTTGCCGAAGGTGTGGCCGCCGGCGATGAGGGCGACCGTCTCCTCGTCGTTCATCGCCATGCGGCGGAACGTCTCGCGGATGTCGCGAGCGGCGGCCAGCGGGTCCGGGTTGCCGTTGGGGCCCTCGGGGTTGACGTAGATGAGGCCCATCTGGACCGCGCCCAGCGGGTTCTCGAGCTCCCGGTCGCCGGTGTAGCGCTCGTCGCCCAGCCAGGTGGTCTCCGGACCCCAGTAGACGTCCTCGTCGGGCTCCCAGACGTCCTCACGGCCGCCGGCGAAGCCGAAGGTCTCGAAGCCCATCGACTCCAGGGCGACATTGCCGGCCAGGATCATCAGGTCGGCCCACGAGAGGCTCTGGCCGTACTTCTTCTTGACCGGCCACAGCAGCCGGCGGGCCTTGTCGAGGTTGCCGTTGTCCGGCCAGCTGTTGAGCGGAGCGAATCGCTGCTGGCCGGCCCCGGCGCCGCCGCGGCCGTCACTGATGCGGTACGTGCCCGCGCTGTGCCACGCCATGCGGATGATGAACGGACCGTAGTGGCCGAAGTCGGCCGGCCACCAGTCCTGGGACGTCGTCAGCACCTCGGCGATGTCCCGCTTCACGGCAGGCAGGTCGAGGCTCTTGAACGCCGCGGCGTAGTCGAACTCCTCGCCGAGCGGGTTGGCCACGGCGGGGTTCTTGGCGAGGATCCTCAGATTGAGCCGCTCCGGCCACCACTGCCGGTTGCCGCCGCCCTGCGTCGGGTGCGGTGCGCGCCCGTGCGCGACGGGGCAGCCACCCCCGCCCTCGGCCTTCGCGTCGGCGACGATTGCATCATGGTTCTCGGACATGGGAATCCTTCCGGGCTGGGCGGATCACGTGCTCAGGAACTGCGGGCTGTCGAACTGTGGGGTGCGGGCCCCGTGGGACGGCCTTGCGGCCGGGGCGACCGTGCGGGACGCCGGCCGGTCCCACCGGGACGGACCGGCACGCTGACATGAGGCGCGCCTCGTCCGCCGGCCGGACGAACAGCCGTCCGTGGGACCGGGGTTTCCGGAGGCCACCGCCCCGGCACGGTGCAGGCCACCGTCCCGTGCGGTCCCGGTGCGCGCCATCTCGCCGACCGTCATCCGCCGGCCGGCGCGGTGCGGCTTGTCGGCGGTGGTCCCGTCATGTCCTCGTCTCCTGCCGTGCTGGAGTCCTCTGCACCCTTGGCTGTCGCCGGAACCGATCCTACGATGGACTCAGTCCAGGTCAAGAAGCTCGCCTAGTCCATATCCGATCAGAATCCGGACATCCGCCGGTAAACTTCGGCCATCCGTCACGTACGAATAGGTGAACCGACATGAGTGACCTGCTGGAGCGGCTGCGAGGGCGTGGCTGGCGGGTGACCGCCCAGCGGCGTGTCGTCGCGGAGGTCCTCGACGGGGACCACGTGCATCTCACGGCCGACGAGGTGCACGCACGCGCGGTGGACCGGCTGCCCGAGATCTCCCGGGCGACCGTCTACAACACGCTCGGCGAGCTGGTCGCCCTCGGCGAGGTCGCGGAGGTCTCGACGGACGGCCGTGCCAAGCGCTATGACCCCAACGCACACCACCCGCACCAGCACCTGGTGTGCTCCGGGTGCGGCAGCATCCGGGACGTGCATCCGACCGGCGATCCGCTGGCGGCCCTTCCGGCGGAGGAGCGGTTCGGCTTCACGGTCTCCGCAGCCGAGATCACCTACCGCGGACTGTGCCCGTCCTGCCGCTGAACCCCGTACGGACGCGCCACTTCCGCCGTCCGGGGCGCGGTGACCTGACCTCGGGCTTCGAACCCTTGCCGTCACCGGTGCCCCGCCGTCGTCGACCCCGCCGAACCGGCCTCGACCTCGTCCCGGGCACTCGTGCTGCCCGGCCGTGGCGCGGCCGGCCACGGCGCGGGGGTCGCGGGTGCGCTCGATCAGACCGGTCGACTCCGGGGCGCGTGCCAGTTTCGAGACGTACAGCGCCTCCAGGCCGGTGTGGTCGGCGAGTCGGACCCGCTTCCACGCACGGCCGAGTCGGCCCGAGAGGTCGGGCGGCCGCGAGCGGCCGCACGGTCCGAGGCAACCCGTCCGGGTACCCAGGGGTGCGACCAGTGCCTCTGGATTCCCGTCGAGTTGGGTCTCCCCATCCGGCCCTCTCCCGGGTGATGCCCTCGGAGACCTTGCGGAAGCCGATGTCGAGACAGGCCGGATTTCCGTCCGTTGCCTGTGGCTGCGGAGGCGCTCCGGGAAGATCCACGCCGTTGAACTGTGTACCTTCCGTGTGAAATTGTCTCGTTCCTGACGATCCGCCTACCGCCCCCCTTCACCTTGCGCGCCTCGCTGCCAGCATGGGACGGCACGGGACATGCTCGACCGCGCGCGGTTCTGCACGTACCGCTGACGGGGCAGGCCGGGACGGGCCGGGCGCCTCCCCCGGTGCGCGGCGTGCCGGCCGGTACTCCTCGCGGCTCCTGGCCAGGACGAGCCGTGCGGCATGCGAAACGTCTTCAAGCGGTGCGCGATCCACCGTCCGTCCGCGTCCCCCTGGGATTTTCGGACCGTTCCGTGGCTGAAAGCCGGGAGCGGGGCAACCCGCGGGTTGCCCATCCGTCTCACTGCGCGTGCACAGGTACGTCACCAACGATTCTGAGGAGGGCACATGCGACGCTCATTGACCATCGGTGCGGCGTTCCTGCTCGCGGGAGCAGGACTGGCGGCGTCGGCAGGACAGTCGGCGGCGACGCCGCACCGCGTCGGCACGGCGACCCCCGCCGACCCCTGCTCGACCCCCTGGGGCAGCAGCGTCAAGTCGGCCACAGGCGGGAACGCCAACCCCCTGACGGACATCAGGGTGGGACGGCACACGTGTTTCGACCGCATGGTCTTCGACGTCAGCGGAGCGTCGGGCCCGGTGGGCCACCACGTCGGCTACGTCGACGCGTTCCACCAGGACGGATCCGGCGATCCGATACCCGTGGGAGGAGGCGCCGTAATCCAGATCTTCGTCTCCGCGCCCAGCTACGACCCCGTGACGATGCGTCAGGTCTACGCGGGGCGGGCGGGGAAGCCCCTGCCCGGTGTTGACCTCACCGGCTTCAGCACGTTCAAGGACACGAGGTTCGGGGCGAGCTTCGAGGGCCAGACCCAGGTCGGCCTCGGTGTCCGGGCCAGGCTGCCGTTCCGGGTGCTCCAGTTTGACGGGAAACTGATCGTGGACGTCGCCCACAAGTGGTGACCGGGGTCCCGGCTCTCGTCACGAGAGCCGGGACGAGGGCGTGTGACGAGGTCGACGCCCCTCGTCACACGCCGTCATGCTCGCCGAGTCCGCCGGCAGGTCCCGACCGGTCCGGACAGTTCGAGGCGCGCATCTCACGCCGTATCGGCAGTTGTGATGCTTCCCACGGCTGGTCGGCCGCGTGAGGGGCGCTGATTGCCTGATCATGAACGGCATGACCTACGCCAACCGCCGCACGGTACTCGCCGGACTTGCCGGGGCCGCTCTCAGCGCCACCGTCCTCGACACGCTCACCGCTTCGCCCGCCCACGCGGCCGATCAGTACACGTCCAACACCGACCTCTACACGAAGCTCGCGGGGCAGGAGGGGAGCGTGTTCGCCCGGCGCTACAGGCGCCATGAGATGGTCGATGTCAGCGACGGCCAGAGACACCCGTTCAACCGCACCACGATCATGGCCCTCCACGGCGGCGGCATCGAAGGCGGTACGTCCGAACTCTGCCTCGCGATAGCCGGCTACCATCCCGCGACGCTCGCGGCCGCCCCGGCAGGCGGACCGGCCTACGACTACTGGATGTTCGAAGGTATCGCCCCGTCCGGCAACGGCGACCTTCACGTCACCTCGACCCACAACGACGACCGGGTCGCCCTGTCCATGGCTGCGGGCAGCCTCAACGTGCTGAGTCTGCACGGCTGCAGGAAAGAGCAGGCCGGCACGCCCGCAGGGGAGCCGGAGGCGGTCGTCGTCGGAGGTCTCAACACGACGTTCAAGACCTATCTGCACGAAGAGTTCCAGGCCGCGGGCTTCCGGACCATCGACGGCTCCACCGTCCCCGCGCTGGCCGGTGAGAACCCGGAGAACATCTGCAACAAGACCTTGCTCCGCCAGGGCGCCCAGTTGGAGATGACCACGGAGCTGCGTCAAGGCCTCTTCGACGCGGGTCACTTCAGCCGGCTCGAGAGGCCGACCCACACCAACGAGAGGTTCACGGTCTTCGTCGGTGCCGCGCGCAGGGCCATCGCTCGGCTCGAGGCCCGATCGGAGCAAGCCGTACTCTGATCCGCAGGTCCGGAGCCCAGAACAAGGCCCGGACCGGCAGCAGCGGTGATCCGGGCTCTGAGCCATGTGAGGTCTCCAGGCGCGGCGACATGCGGCCCTCACCCGCACCCGTGCAGATCCCGGAACCGCTCGGTCGCCCCCGTGCGCCGGTCTGCCGGGTAACGGCGGGGGCCCGGGCGTCGGCGACGATCCCGCGGGCCTCCCGGGGAGGGGACCGGCCGGGCCGCTTCTGGGCCGCGGCGCAGAAGCGGCCCACCGCGCTCGATGCCGTACGGACCAGGAGCAAACCCCTCCCAGCCGTGCGATCCGTGCGCGATACGCCATGTGATTGGTGTAGCGTTCCGCGGGGAGGTGGTGGCGTGTCGAGCGATGAGGAGACGCTGTTCGGTGCGGTCGACGCTCTGCTGGACGAAGTCGCGTCGAGGGAGCCGCTTCCGGACCCGGCGGAGCGGAAGCGCCTGCGGGAGGCTGCCGGCCTGAGTCAGGAGCAGGTGGCCAAGGTCCTTCAGGTCCGCCGTGAGGCGGTCAGTGGCTGGGAGGCCGGTCGGACGGAGCCGCGGGCGCCGAAGCGCGCCGCCTACGCGCGGCTCCTGGAGGGACTTGCGGTCCGCTACCCGGCGCCGGAGGCGGTGCGCTCCGCCTCGACGCGTCGGGACGCCGCTCGCCTCGGGGCAGTCGACGCGGCGCCGACGCCCCAGCAGCCCTCCACGCCCGCCGCGCCGGACCCCGTGCGCGAGCAGACCGTTCCCACCCGCCGCAGCTCCGCGAGCGGCGCGACACCCGCTGCGGCACCTCGTCGCGCGGCCCCTGCGAGGACGTCCGCCGGGCGCGCTCCGCTTCCACCCGCTGCCACGGCCGATGCGCGCTTCGCGCACGGTCCGCTGGGTGTGCTCGACGGGGACGGGACCGTGTACTGCCCGGGCGGTCTGGTGCTGGACTGCCCGGCCGGGAATCTCGTCGGGGTCGTGGAGTGGGCGCTGGGCGAGGCGCGGCTGGGAGCGGAGCGGCTGCACCGTTCGGGCAGGGACGCCGATCCGCTCATCGTGGTCACGGCGGGTGCCGCCGAACGCCTGGGGCTGCCGCCGGTGTTGGAGGACCGGCGAGGCCTGCGGCTGCCGGAGGGCCATCCGGTCGTGAAGCAGATCGCGAAGGCCGGCTGGAGGCTCACCAGGCGCGGGTTCGGCCCGTGGACGCGTGTCTACCGGCCCGCCGCAGGGGACCGGCGGCAGTGCGTGCAGTTCGCGATCCTGCCGTGGGACGCACTCGACACTCGTTCGTGGGGCGACACCGCCCGGCTTCCCGCACCGGACGTCGCCGCAGCGCTCGGCATGTACGCCTCCCGCGTGATCACGCCGCGCGGGTCGACGGCCGTGTGCGGGCTTGAGTTGATGACGGCGCTGCGCCCGCCGACCCGCGCCGTGCGGGACGAGGCGGCAGGGGAGTGGGTGTCCGGCGCGGTGCCCGGTTCGCTGTCCGAGCCGGTGGACCCGGCACCGCCTGAGGCGCCGGCCGAGCACCCGATCGTGGCGGGCCTGTACCCGCGTCACCACCAGCGCACTCCCGACCAGGTCCTCGACGAGGAGGCGTTCGACTGGATCCGCGGGCCGGAGCTGCTGACCGGTGCCGAGTGCGCCCGCCGGTTCGCGGTGGGGATCGACGTGAACACCGCGTTCCTCGCCGCCGCGAACCGGCTCGTCGTCGGCCTGTCGGCGCCGGTCCACGTGAAGAAGCCGGCCTTCGACAAGAGGGTCCCCGGTTCCTGGCTCGTCGACCTGTCCGGCATCGAGCTCGATCCCCGGCTGCCGAGCCCCTTCACACCGGACGGTTCGCGGCCCGACGGCCCCGCCTGGTACGCGACCCCGACCGTCGCCTACGCGGCCGAACTCGTCGCGAACCACGCACTGCCCGTTGCCGTCGAGCCGGTCGAGGCGTGGCTGCGGCCGGAGTCCGGCCCCTACCTGGACCCCTGGTACAAGCGGCTCAGCGAGGCGTACAAGGCGACGATGGCCGACCTCGGTGTGGCGGCGGGGATGGACGAGGCCGAGTTCCTCGCCGCGATGGAGACGCACCGTCAGGCCGATCCGGGCACGGCCGCCGTCCTGTCCGCGATCAAGGCGACCGTCAAGGGCGGGATCGGCAAGCTCCGCGAGCGCCCTCAGGGCGCCGGATACCGGGCGGGGGAGCGGTGGCCCGCATTGGAACGCCCCACCTGGCGCCCGGACATCCGGGCAGCCGTCATCTCCACCGCGCGCGTCAACATGCATCGCAAGCTGCTCAGGACGGCGCTCGCCACACAGCACGCACCCGCGCCCACCGGGCATCTCGTCCTCGGGGACGACGCACTCGTCCCGGTCGCGCTGCTGTCGGACTGCGCGGTGTACCTCTCCGACGGGCCTTCGCCGCTGGACGTCCTGCCGTACACGCCCGACGGCAAGCCCGCCCCCGGTACGTTCCGCCTCGGGGTGAGTCCCGGCATGGTCAAGCACGAGGGCACGCAGGACCTGATGTGGGCGGTCCAGCTGCTCGAGGCGGGACACAATCCCGCTCAGCACATCAAGGGCACCGACGCCGCCCACGAGGGGGAGTAGGACGCGATGGGCATGTTCGACGACAGCCTCGACGAAGCGTTGGCGAGCAAGGTCACCCGGCCGGCGCCGAAGAGTGCGCCCGCGCGGATGCGGTACCTGGTCAGGCAGCTCAAGGGCACCAGGCCGGTGGCCGAACTGCTCGGCGTCTCCCAGCGCACGGTCGAGCGCTATGTGAAGGACCAGATCAAGCGGCCCCGCCCGGACCTCGCGGCCCGTCTCGCCGCGGAAGTGCGACGGCGCTGGCAGCCGCGGGTGCGGGAACGGGCCAGGAAACAGGCCGCCACGTCCACGGGCATCGTGATCGAGACCCGCGCCAGGTTCGGATTCAGCGCCGCTCCGGGCAGCACCGACGACGCCCGTGTCCGGCTGATCACCCACCACCTGCCACCCGTGTACGCGGCCCGCCTCTTCGAAGCCCGGACGCAGGGAGCCACCGACCAGGAGCTGAGGACCATCGCGGCGGAGGGGCTCCAGGAGGAGTACTTCAAGGACCGTGGCCGCCGTGCGGCGGGCTTGGCCGTGGAGTTCACCGACGTCGACTACGTCGAGTTCGACATCTGACCCCGTCGCGCGCGCCGTATCACCGCGTGCCTGTGACTGAGCGCTTCAAATCGCCAGTGAGTGGTTGCCCGTTCCGTCCAGGATGAAGCCGGCCACCCCGGAACAATCAACTGGGGACCAGTCCGTACCGTGAAAGGATCCCGGCTCAGGACAAGGGGAGGCGAAGCGCCATGGGGCTGGACTACAGCTACGAGATCTTCATGCCCCCTCGGAACGTTGCGAGGGCACTGACCCGGTTGGCCGAGCTCGCCCCACGAGGCCGCCACACGCCGCCGCTTCCGATCACGTTGCCGGGTGGCGAGCAGTTGATCGTACCGTTCACCTCGAGGTTCAAGAGCGAACCGGTCGACTGTTCGGCAGGCGGCACGCTCGAACTGGACACCTCAATCATGATTGGCCTCGACGGAGCGGTGCGCGAGTTCCACCTCCGGCATTCCGACAGGGTCGACGAGCAGGGACGAGTGTCGGTCGGGTACATCTACCTGACTGTCACGTTCTCGCCCACACGGCACCCGAATTTCGCGTCGCTGCAGTTCATGGCGGCCACCTCGGGCATGAGCCGGATGTTCGCGCAGTCCGCGACCGTCAGGCAGGTGTTCACCGACCTCACCGCCGCCACCGGTGGTGTGTGCTGCCTGCTCGACACCGAGACCCCCGCGTTTGAAATCTGCTGGCTCAACGGCGAGACGGTCACTGGCGAGACGGTTCCGGGTGCCCGTTTCCCGCGCTTCCACGATCTCGTCGGCGCATGGCGCGAGCCGGTGGATTAGGTCGCCCTCCAAGACCTGGACCACGCGGACCCAGACCTGGCACTCAACCTCCGGGGTGGGAATCCGGTACGGAGTCAGAAGATCGTCCGGCGAGCAGGTGCGCGACCGGACCGGCCCTGCGCCGGCAGTCTCGGTGGTAGGTCGTCCACAGCTCCAGGACACCGCATGCCGCCGTTCGGCAGCCGCTGCTTCACCCCGACGCTCTCGGAGGCGATCGAACGGGCGGTTGGCGCCCCGTACCAGGTCGTTGTGCGTGGACGTGTCCGACCCCGACTTCCGGGCCGCGGTGCTCCCGGGCGCGGGACGAGCAGCTGACAGCCATCGGGATGCGCTCGCCGTAGCCGCCTGCTGCGAGCCCTGTGCCTCACCGCTGACGTATGCAGTGGCGCGGCCCGGCAGTGTGCTTCGCCGTACTGCGTCCCGCGACGAGACGCCGCCGAAAGGAGTGCGGCTGCTACTCCGTGAGATCACTGAACGACCGTTGCTCTCTGGTCATGGGCGGTGTCGCCGTGTAGCGTCACTTGTAGCTGTCGTGGTTCGCAGTACCTGCCCGCGCCCTGGCGTGGGCGTTTTGCTGTGCAGTGCCTGAGGACCAGGGCGATCACCTCCGGGTCCGCGCGGTGCGGATCCGCTATCGACTGAGAGGCACCGGCATGGCCAGCGGGACCGTCAAGTGGTTCAACTCGGAAAAGGGCTTCGGCTTCATCGCACAGGACGGCGGCGGCCCCGACGTCTTCGCGCACTACTCCAACATCAACGCCACCGGCTTCCGTGAGCTCCAGGAAGGCCAGGCCGTCACCTTCGACATCACCCAGGGGCAGAAGGGCCCCCAGGCGGAGAACATCAGCCCCGCCTGATTCGGCAACAGCCGCGAACCAGGTCCCCGGAGCGACGCTCCGGGGACCTGGTTCGCTCGCCGGACGTGGAGGCCGATTTGCTCCATGCGGGTGCCGCGGCCACGGAGTCGGAGCAGCTTCTGGGTCCACCCCGGGTGGCCGCTCCAGTTGCTCTGCTGCGCGGTGGCCGCCTCGAAGTGGTCGGAGCCCCGCTGCCCGTCGTCGGCGTGCCCACCCTGCTCATCGGGATTCTCGCGGTGCGGGTGCACGACCGCAGACGTGGTCCGGTTGGACGCCGACGGGATCGATGGCTCCCGGGGCATCCATCCGGTCCTGCCACGGGCAGCCGGCTCCGGGAGGCGCTTCTGCGAGGGCGCTTCGGCATCGGCGACTTCGCATCGCGGTACGTCGGTGGACGCGAGGCCGTCCCGGAAGGGCTGATGATCACGGATGCATCCGTCTCGGCCTGAGCGCCACGATCGCCCTACTGGCGGTGTGCCGGCGTAACCGGTGGGCATGGTGGGCCGTTGCTCTCTCATATGCCCGGTCCGGTCGAGCGATGGGTTCGCCTTGCCTCCTTTCAGTGTCCGCGAAGTCCGCCCCGTCGCGCAGCAGGACGCGTGGCCCTGGCCCGCGAGAGGCACCGGCCTCACGGGTCGCTCCCTTCGCGACACTGCCGCCGTCCTGCTGGGCACTGTCCTGATCACACTGCGGGGCTCACGGCTCGGTCGCTGGGTGGTCGACGACGCCGCGATCACCTTCGCGTACGCCCGCAGCATCGACGAGGGTCTCGGGCCGGTGCAACAGGCCGGCTCGCCTCCGGTCGAGGGCTACTCCAACCCGGCCTGGCTCGCTCTGCTGGTACTGGGCAGGCGTCTGGGCCTGTTCGATCACCGTACCTACTTCGGTGTGCCGGATCAGGTCCTGTACCCGAAGGCCCTCGGTGTCCTGTGCACGCTGGGGATCCTCATCGCCGTTTCCCGCGTCGCGCGGCGATTGGTGTCGAACTCCTGGGTCGTGGTGCTGTTCTGCGGTGTCTTTCTGGCCGGCAACATGTCGTTTGTGGCCTGGATGTTCTCCGGACTGGAGAATCCGCTGTACGCCCTGCTGGCCGTGCTGATGGCCGCCGTGCTCGTTCGTGCTCTGCTGGAGGACCGGCTCACCGAGACAGCGCCCGCTGTGGTGACCGGACTTCTGGCACTGATGGCCGCCCTGACCCGCCCGGACGGGGCAGTCCTGGCCGCGGCCTACCCCGGGGTGCTGCTGCTGAGGGTGCATCGAGCGACACTGGGCGCATCCGCACGAGCGGCGGCCTGTGCCGTCGGTGCCTTCGTCGTGCCCTATGCCGCCTTCCTCGGATGGCGCTACGCCGTGTTCGACCGTCTCGTGCCCAACACCGCGCTGGCGAAGGCACAGGACGCTCCCACGTGGGAGTCGTTCTCCGGGACCGGGTCCCTCCTGTCGTTCGCCGGCTGGACGGCCGTGCTGGCCGGCGCTCTGGTGACGGGAGCGGCCCTGGGGCGCCGTGGACCCGCGCGGACGGCACTGCCTGGTGTGCTCGTACCCCTCGCCCTCACTCTCGCCGCCTTCGGCGTGCTCAATCCGGACTGGATGCGCATGTTCCGGTTCGCGACGCCGGTATGGGCGCTGGCCTCACTTGCCGTCGGCATCGCTCTGACGGACCAGGCAGAAAGAGGATCACAGCGCGCCAGAATCGTGGCCGGCGTCACCGTCTGCACGGCGTTGCTCGTGTCCTGGAGCGGGCAGCGAGAGCGCGCCGCCTCATTCCAGGCCCATCCCACCCTGCCCGTGTGCCATGTCGCCCACCGCTACGGAGCCGTGTTCAACGAGTACGCGGAGCGCCTGAAACTGACCAACGGGACACTTCTCGCCCCGGACCTCGGCGGTACTCTCCTCACGAGCAGCCTCGCCGTCAGAGACCTCGCGGGCCTGACCGAGCCCACCATCGCGGAGGCCTACGCCGACCGGAACATGGCCGCCCTGCGGCACCATGTCTTTGCAACCCTCCGGCCCACCTTCATCCACACCCACGGCGTCTGGGTCACCACTCCCGGGCTGACCGTTCCCCGGCTGACCGCCGCGGGCTACGTTCGCCTCTACTCCGAGGGCACCGGCGGCGACTGGGTGCGAGCGGACGCCGTTCCCGACCCACAGCGGCTTGCCGCCACCAGGTCATGGGCCGCCCGGGAGGTACCGAGGTTGCTCAGCCAGTACAAGACGAACCCCAACGAGCCCTGCGGCCAACTCCGCCCGGGCCTCACCCTCACGGCCGCCCGCCACTCCTGAATCCGGGGGCGCGGGGACTGCGAGAAGCCGTGTCCCACACGGATGTCGCGATGCGGGCGGCGGCCCCGCCGCACCGGGAACGGGCGTCACCAGGACCGGCCGCAGGCAGTCGAGCCCGTCGTGCGCCGCATTCACCTGCACCCGTGCCGGGTCCGACCGTTGGTCGAGCTGGGTTCACACGCCCGCTCCTGCGGCCCCATCAGCGAGGCCGGGTGGCCGACCGCGACGCTCGCCCCTGATGATCAAGCCGGGACCGCGTGCAGGGTGGCAGTGCCCGAGACGCGGATGCCGACCGTCCCGCCCAGGGGCACCTGGAGCGGGCCCGGGGCGCGGACGTCGATCGCCTGGTTCACACCGTCCACGGAGACGGTGACCATGGAGTCGTGGCCGAAGAACCGGACGTCGGTAACGGTGCCTCGGGCCGTCGCCGTGTCCGGGTCGGTCAGGTGGAGCTGTTCGGGGCGGAGGAGGACGAGGCCCTCGCGCAGACCGGCCGGGGCGGTGGCGAGGGGGATTCGGCCGAGTGCGGTGGCGGCTGCCGTGTTCGTCTCCGCCGTACCGGCGATGAAGACGGCGTCGCCGACGAAGGAGGCCACCCACGGGTCGGCGGGGCGCTGGTAGAGCTCTTCGGGAACGGCGCACTGGGCCACCCGACCGTGGCGGACGACAGCGACGACGTCGGCCGTGGAGAGGGCCTCCTGCTGATCGTGGGTGACGAGGACGGCGGTGGCGCCAGTGGCCCGGAGAGCGGCGCGTACATCCGCTCGTACGGCTCCGCGCAGTCCGCTGTCGAGGGCGGTGAACGGTTCGTCCAGGAGGACGAGCTGGGGCTCGGGGGCGAGGGCACGGGCCAGGGCGACGCGTTGCTGCTGTCCGCCGGAGAGTTCGTGCGGCATCCGGTCCCCGTAGCCGCCGAGTCCCACCAGCTCCAGCATCTCGTCGACGCGCCGTGCGCGGGCGCGGCGGTCCGTTCCCGTCAGTCCGAAGGCGATGTTGCGGGCCACGCTCAGATGCGGGAAGAGGGCGCCTTCCTGGGGGACGATGCCGATACGTCGGCGTTCGGGAGGGAGGTGGACGCCGGGGCCGGTGAGCGTGCGACCGGCGACGGTGACCGCGCCGGCGTCGGCCTGCAGGAAGCCGGTGATCACACGCAGCAGGGTGGTCTTGCCGCAGCCGGAGGGGCCGAGGACGGCGGCCAGGTGCCCGCCCTGGACGGTGAGGTCGAGGCCGTCGAGGACGTTGGCGCCGGGACCGTACGACTTGACCACGCCGCTGACCTGGAGGTCGTTCATGTGCGGTGCCTTCCGAGGACGTAGGAGGGGACGGCCGCCAGGAGGATGAGGCCGGCGGCGTACGGTGCCGCGGCTGCGAAGGACCCGGTGCCGGTCTCGGTCCACAGCCGCGTTGCCAGCGTGTCCATGCCGGTGGGGCGCAGCAGCAGGGTGGCGGGGAGTTCCTTCATGCAGACGACGAAGGTGAGTGCCGCGCCGGCGGCGACGCCCGGTGCCGCGAGCGGCACCGTGACCTCACGCAGCACCCCGAAGGGCGTGCGCCCGAGGGAGCGGGCGACGTCGTCCAGCACGGGTGGTGCCTGGACGACGGCGGCGCGGGTGGCCGCCACCGCGACGGGCAGGAAGAGCACCGCGTAGGCGCAGATCAGCAGAGGCGTTTCCTGGTACAGCGGTCGGACGTAGCGGACCGCGAAGAAGACCAGGGCGAGTGCGACGGTGATGCCCGGTACGGCATGCCCCGCGTAGGCGGCCTGCTCCAGGAGGTGGGCGAGCCGGCCGCGGTGGCGGGCCGCGATGACACCGACGGGCAGGGCCAGGACGGTGGTGAGGGCGGCGCCGGCGGCGGCGACGGCGAGGGTGGTGAGCGCGGTGGTGGTGAGGGTCGCCGGGTCCCAGGTGGCGGAGGAGCCGACCACCAGCCAGTACCCGAGGGTGGCGAGCGGGAAGCCGACGGCGGTCGCGACGACGGTCCCGCACCAGGCGAGGGCGGGCAGCCGCAGGCGGCCGAGTGCGGCGGGAGCGGTCCGTCGGGCGGTTCCGGCTCCGGTGCGTGAGTATCCGGCCCGGCCGCGGCTGCGGGTCTCCGCGGTGACGAGCGCCACGGTCATGAGGACGAGCACCGCGCTGAGTGCGGCCGCCGGGGTGCGGTCGAAACTGGCCCGGTAGGACGTGTAGATGCCCCGAGTGAAGGTGTCGTAGCGCATGAGGGACACCGCGCCGAAGTCGGAGAGCACGTACAGCGCGACGAGCAGCCCGCCGCCCGCGGCGGCCGGCCGCACCTGGGGCAGGGTGACGCGCAGGAAGGTGCGCAGCGGACCGTGGCCGAGGGAGCGGGCGACCTCCTCGTGCCCGGGGTCGGTGCCGCGCAGGGCGGCGGCGACCGGCAGGTACACGTACGGGAAGCTGGCGAGGGTCAGCGCGAGGGCGGAACCCGTGAACCCGGCGAGCGAGGGAGCCGCGGAGAGCCAGGCGAAGGCGGTGACGTAGCTGGGCACGGCCAGGGGCAGCGTGACCAGGACCGACCAGGCGCGGGCGCAGGGGAGGGCGGTGCGCGTGGTCAGCCAGGCCAGTGCGATGCCCAGGAGCAGGCAGGCGGTGACGACGGTGGCGCTCAGGCCGAGGCTGCGCAGGAGCAACTGCACGCTCCTGTCGCCCGCGATGACGTTCCAGGCGAAGGCGGGGCCGCGTTCGAGGGCGCGTACGGCGAGGTAGCCGAGGGGCAGGACGGCGAGGGCCGCCGCGACACATGCGGGCACGGTCACGACCCACGAGGGTCCGGCGGCGCGGTGGATGCGGCCGCCGGAACGCCCCGGGTCGACGGCACGCTGCCGCCCGGCGGGCGCGGGGGCGCTCGCCGGGCGGGTGTCGTGAGGCGTCCGGACGGGGGAATCCGGTGAGATCACGTCAGACCAGTCCGGCTTCCTGGAGCATGGCCAGCGTCTCCTTGAGCGAGTCGAGCCTGCCGAGGTCGATCCTCGGCGGCTGGAGGCTCTCCAGCGGCGGTACGCCTTCGGCCTGCTCGACGCCCGCGGCCAGCGGGTACTCCTTGGTCTCCGTGGCGAAGTAGCGCTGCGACTCGGTGGACAGCAGGAAGTCGGCGGCCTTTTGGGCGTAGGCGCTCTGCTGTTTGTCGGCACCCTTCATCCGACCCACCCCGGCGACGTTGACAAGGCCGCCCGGGTCGCCCTTGGGCAGGTAGTGCACCTTGGCCTTGAGCTTGTCGGCGCCCTTCTCGGCCGCCTGCTCGTACCAGTAGTAGTGGTTGAGCAGGCCGAGGGACACCTCGCCGGAGTCGACGGCGTCGAGGACGTTGAGGTTGTTCTCGTACGCCTTCGGCTTGTTGGCCTTGAGGCCCTTGAGCCAGGCACGTGCGGCCTCGTCGCCCTCGAGGACGCGCATGCCGGTGACGAACGCCTGGAACGAGGCGTTGGCCGGGGCGAAGCCGATCTTGCCCTTCCATTCCGGCTTGACCAGCTCGTGGACGCTGTCCGGGGGTGTGGGTGCCTTGTCCGGGTTGTACGCGAGGACCCGGACGCGTCCGCTGACGCCGACCCAGTCCCCTGCGGCGCTGCGGTAGGTCGGTGCGACCCGGTCGAGCGTCCTCGGGGGCAGCGGCGCGAGCCGGCCCTCCTTGGAGAGCGCACCGAGCGCGCCTGCGTCCTGGGACAGGAAGAGCCCGGCCTCGGTCTTGTCGCCCTCTTCCAGGAGCTGGGCGGAGAGTTCGGCGCTGTCGCCGTAGCGGACGTCGACGCTGGTGCCGAGGTGCTTCTCCAGCTTCTCGATGAGCGGCCCGACGAGGTTCTCGTTACGGCCGGAGTAGATGACGAGCCCGGCCGGCTCGTCGCTGCAGCTCGTGAGGGCGGGGAGGACCAGGGTTGCCGCGGCGAGCGCGGTGAGACTGCGGGCCAAGGGGCGTCGCATGACGGGTAATGCCTTCCTGCCGTGCTCAACGTCGTCACCGCGCCGGCGGCCCCCGGCACCCGGAGGGCTCAGGGGGAGGCGCCACCGCGAGCGGCGAAAACGGTGCCGAGGGGAGAATCTGAACAAGGCATTAATAAGGTAATGCTTACCTAAGGGTCAAGTGCGCTGTATAACGGCTTGGTCGCAGATGAGCCCGCCGAGCAGGGTACGCCATTTCCCCGCCGTGCTTCCTCGCGCCCAACTCACCTGCCTCCTATGCCTGTTGAGCCGGCAGCGGGGCACCGCCGTCGCGCTCCCCGCGAGTAGACCCCCTTCCCGATAAGGAGAGCCTTACCTACGATGCGCCCGTGACGCTCCACCCAGCACCGCTCATCAGCGGCAAGACGCTTCCCCTCGCCCGCGGCCTCGCGGCCCACGGCGACAGGACCGCCCTCATCACCTCGAACGGTGAGATCTCCTACGGTCAGCTGGCCGTGCGAGTGGCGGACACCGCGCTGCGCCTCGGAACCGGGCGGCGGCTCGTGCTGCTGCCCGGGGCCAACACCGTCGAAGCGCTCGTCGTGCTCCTCGCCGCCTTGGCGGCGGGACATCCCGTGCTCCTCGTGCCCGGGGACCATCCGGAAGCCGTGGAGGCGCTGACCGTCGCCTACGACCCCGACGTCGTGGTCCGTCCGGACCCCGCCGGGTGGCGGATCGAGGAGCGGCGGACCGGCTCCGCCCATGTGCTGCACCCGGACCTGGCCATGCTGCTCAGTACGTCCGGCTCGACCGGATCGCCGAAACTCGTCCGCCTCTCGTACGAGAACCTCCAGGCGAACGCCGAGTCGATCGCCACCTACCTCCAGATCCGCGACACCGACCGGGCCGCCACGACCCTGCCGATGCACTACTGCTACGGCCTGTCCGTCGTGCACAGCCACCTCTTGCGCGGCGCCGGGCTCGTCCTCACCGAACTCTCGGTCGCGGACACCTGCTTCTGGGACCTGTTCCGCGCCGCCCGTGGCACGACCTTCGCGGGCGTCCCGTACACCTTCGACCTGCTGGACCGGATCGGCTTCGCCGGTATGGACCTGCCGCATCTGCGGTACGTCACGCAGGCCGGCGGCCGTCTCGCCCCCGAACGGGTCGCCCACTACGCCGGGCTGGGGCAGCGGCGCGGCTGGGACCTCGTCGTCATGTACGGCCAGACCGAGGCGACCGCCCGCATGGCCTACCTGCCGCCGGAGCTCGCCGCCGCACATCCGGAAGCCATCGGCGTGCCGGTCCCCGGGGGCTCCTTCTCCCTGGAACCCGTCGAGGAGGCAGCCGAAGAAGGTGTCGGGGAACTCGTCTACGACGGGCCGAACGTCATGCTGGGCTACGCGTCCACCCCGGACGACCTCGCCCTCGGCCGCACCGTGGACACCCTGCGCACCGGCGACCTGGCACGGCGCACCGAGGAGGGCCTGTACGAAATCGTCGGCCGGCGCAGTCGGTTCCTGAAGATCCTCGGCCTGCGGATCGACCCCCAGCAGGTCGAGGCGATGCTCGAACGGCACGGGTTGAGCGCGCTCTGCGCGGGCGACGACGACCGGCTGGTGCTCGCCGTCGTCGTCAGGCCCGAGTGGGACGTGCGGCGGATCCGAAGACGCGTGGTGGACGAATGCGGGCTTCCCGCCCGCGCGGTCCGTGTCCACCCGCTGCCGGACCTCCCTCGCCTGCCCTCGGGGAAACCCGACTACGAGGCCGTCCGTTCCCTCGACCGGACGGCCGACCGGACCCTGGTCGACGAGGCGGACGGCGAGGACCTGTGTGCCCTGTACGCAAGGATCCTGGACCGTCCGGACGTGACGCCGGACAGCACCTTCGTCGGGCTCGGCGGCGACTCCCTGTCGTACGTCGAGATGTCGCTCCGCCTCGAGCAGTGCCTCGGCCATCTGCCGGCGAGCTGGCACACCACACCGATACGCGCCCTCCGCTCACCCGAACCCAAGCCACCCTCACGAATCCGGGCCCTGGAGACCAGCGTCGCTCTGCGCGCGGTGGCGATCGTGTGCATCGTCGGCTCGCACATCCGGCTCTTCGAGATCCGGGGTGGCGCGCATCTGCTGCTCGCGGTGGCCGGGTTCAACTTCGCCCGTTTCCTGCTCACCTCCGCAGAGCGTCGCGAACGCGTCCGCCGTACGAGGCGGAGCATCGCGCGCATCGCGCTGCCGTGCATGGCCTGGACCGCCTTCGCGCTGCTGATCGGCGCAGACTACGACCTGAGCAACGTCCTGTTGCTGCACAACGCGCTCTTCCCGCAGGACATGGGACCGGGCATCCACCTGTGGTTCGTCGAAGCACTCGTCTACATCCTGCTGGCGACCCTCGCGCTGCTGGCCCTGCCCGCCGTCGACCGGGCGGAGCGACGCTTCCCGTACGGGCTGCCCCTCGCCCTCGTCGCGATCGGCCTGCTCACCCGCTACGAACTGGTCGGCCTCCCCGACCGTTCCCAGATCACCGACGCGGTCACCGTCTTCTGGTTGTTCGCCCTCGGATGGGCGGCCGCGAAAGCCCGCGCGACGCCCCATCGGCTGCTCGTCACCCTCGCCGCGCTCACCACGGTCCCCGGCTTCTTCCCGGGCGAGCCCTGGCGCGAGGCGTTCGTCGTCTTCGGCTTCGTCCTGCTGGTGTGGTTCCCCACTCTGCCGAGCAACCCTCGTGTCAACCAGGTGGCGGGACTCCTCGCCGCCAGTTCGCTCTCCATCTATCTGACGCACTGGCAGATCTATCCGATCCTCGACGACGTCTCCGAGCCCCTGTCGCTCGTCGCCGCCCTCCTCTTCGGTATCGGCTACGCCAAGGGGACGGAACACCTGATGCGGAAGCTGCCGCCGCTGTCCCGGCTCACTCCCGTGTGGCCGGGACTCCCCGGCTCCCGCCGGAAGACCACCTGACGCCCTCCGGCGACAGGCGCCGTCCGGTCCTGCATCGCCACCGCGGTGGCGCGTCACGAGGGGACACCGGGGGATGTGTCGTTCGAGCCCGCCGACGCCGTGCCGTGCGCGGACCGCCCGGTCCAGTCGGACGGTGACGCAGCCGTCGTTCAGAGCGAGACCGTGGTCCTGGGCGAGGCGTTCCACCGGCGGGGCCATGCCGAGGTGGAGAGGTTCGTCGCAGACCAGCCCCCGGTGCGGTCGGCGCCGGCAAGGTCGCCGCCGCCCGCGCCGGGGTCGCCGATGGCACGGCCGGTCCTCGGCCCGCTGAACGGCCCCCCCCTCGCCGCTTGACCTGCCAGGGGCCAGGAGCCAGGAGCCAGCAGCCACGGAGTGACCGCCGGGCCCGTGGCACCCTCTCGGCCTCCCGTTGGCCTGCCGGGTCAGCCGATGGTCGTGGAGGTGAGCACCGGGTTGGGAGAGGGATAGCAGGACGTCGGCACGCTGACGGTGACGAAGAGGATCGGGACGCCGGCGGTGAACGTGAGACCGGGACTGCTGTAGCTGGAGCCGGCGAGTCGTGTCTCGATGGCACCGCCGGATGTTCCGGCCGTCAGGTCCATGGTCAGCGCCGGCAGGGTGAAGGATCGCCCACCGCCGATCGGTCCGGGCACCGACATGATGACCTCCCCGCCGCTGACGCTGACGGTGGGGGTTCCCGAACCGATTCCGGAACCGCCGGTGAGGCGGGTGCCGGTCAGTGTCGCATTGGTCGGGACAGGGGCCTTGAGAGTGATGTTCTTGATCGATTTGACCGTGTAGCCGCTCACCGAGCCGGGGACGGTCATCTGTTCGGGGGCCAGCGTGACGGAGAGGGAACCGCCGGGCGCGACGGTGTCCGGCGCGCTGGCGTCGACACCGGCGGAGAGGTCGAACGTCTGTGCGGAGCCGATCGGCGGGCTGGCCTGGCAGGCCATGTCGAGGGAGGTGCCGGCGGCCGATGCGGGGCTCATGGCCAGGCACGTGAGCGCCAGAGCCGCAGCCCCTGCCATCGGCAGGCGTAAGTGTGCTGATCTCCGGATCATGTCCGTCCTCCTCGGGTCCGGGTGCACGTCGAGCGGGGCATCGGTGTGCCACGGTCGTGTCGCGTGCATGACAGCACTTCCAGGGTGTGATGTACAGGGCTGTGCGTCCGCCGTCGCCTCCCGCCCCGCCGGCCTCGGTCGCGGGGGTGACGCCGGGACCTGCCGTCGCGGACTGTCCGTGGCCCACCCGGACCGGTGGGAGTCCTGCTCCTGCGGCTCCGGTGTCCTCCGGCCGGGGGAAGGCCGTCTCCGGCGGCGGGGCGGCCGATCGACGGTATGCCGGACGGGCGCCGAGCGTGAGCCTGGAGTGGCACCCACCCAAAGCCTCTGGGCATGAGGGGGAACGGCAGTCCGGTTCCGGCACCTCGCCCAGACCCCACGAAGGGACACGCGAGCTCGTCGGCCTCGCCACCGCCTGCTCCTCGGCGCCCGTCGTCCCGCTGGTGAAGCGCCCCGACGAGCGCGTGCTGACGATGCAGGCCTACGACCCCCGGTCTTCGTCGAGGACATGGCCCGAGAGGTGTCCGCCGCCTGCCGCAGCCGCGACCTCGCCCACCGGGTCACGGTGAGGAACCTGGAGAGCATCCACAGCCACGACGCCCTCGCCGTGGTGAACGGCTGACACACACCGGCTTCCGTCGCTCGGTCCGACCGCCCGGCGGCCGCGCAGTGGTCCGGACGTCCCGGGTGTGTGCCGGCCGATCGGGACGAGGTGCCGGACCCCGACGGCCCCTGCCGATGGAGCCGGTGTCCCGACCGGAGGCTCCCCGACACGTACCGGAATCCGAGGAGATATCAGATGGATCGGCCCACCCGCTCCTTCCCCGTGCCCACGGCCCCACCCGCCCGTAGGCCCGGGCGAGGACGGGCGCCGTCGTCCGGGCCGAAGTCGCTGCCGTCGCCGCTGGCGATACTGACCGCCGCGCAGTTCCTGTTGATGTTCAGTGCGTCGAACATCAACATCGTCCTCCCGGCCATCGGCGAGGCCATGGACCTGCTGCCCGTGGACCTGTCCTGGTTCGTCACCGTGTACGTGCTGGCCATCGCCGCCCTGCTCCTCCCCGCCGGAGCGGCCATGGACATCACCGGCCGGCGCAGGCTTCTCCTGACCGGGCTGGCCGTGCTCTGCGCCTCGTCCGCCATGGCCGGCCTGGCGGGCGCTGCGGGAACGCTGATCACGGCGCGGGCGCTGCAGGGAGCCGGGGTCGCTCTGGCGGAGCCCGCGGTGCTCTGCCTCCTCATGGCCCTCGTCCCCGCGCCTCGCAGGAACCAGGCCCTCGGAATCCTGGGGGCGGGTGCCGCGCTCGGCGGCGCGACGGGAGTGCTGCTGGGCGGGCTGCTCACCGAGGCCGTGGGCTGGCGGGGCATCTTCTGCGCGACGTCCGCCCTCGCTCTGCTCCTCGCCCTGGCATGTGCGGTGGGTGTACCGGCCGACGCCGGGAACGGCCGCAGGCCGTCCCGCCGCGATCTGAGGGCAGCCGCCCTGATGCTGGTCGGGCTGCTCGCCCTCGCCTACGGGATGACCGAGGCCGGACGCTCCGGCTGGACTCGCCCCGCCGTACTGGTGCCCCTGGGCGTCGGCACCGTACTGCTCACGACGTTCGCCGCTTCCGAGAAGCGCAGGGACCGTCCGCTGCTGCCCTTCCGCGTGTTCTCCACAGGACTCGTGGGTCCCGCCAACATCGCCATGACCGTCCTGGGAATGGTGATCACGGGAATGTTCTTCTTCCTCTCCCTGTACCAGCAGCAGATCCTCGGCGACGGCCCCCGGGCCGCCGCTCTGTGGCAGATCCCCCTCTCGGTGGCCGCCGTCCTGGGTTGCACGCTGGCGCCCCGGCTCGCGCGACGCGCTGGTCCGCGTACGGCCCTGGGCACGGGACTGGCCGCGCTGGCCGCGGGGCTGTTGTGGCTCGGAGGAGTGCCGGGGGAGGGGACTTTCCTCCAGGAGGCCATGGCGCCGTCACTCCTGATCGGCGCCGGGCTGGGTATCGCGTTCGTGCAGCTCACACAGGCTGCCACGGCGGGCGTACCGCATCAGGACTCGGGGCCGGCCAGCGGCCTGGTGACCACCGCCAGAATGATCGGAGGCGTGTTCGGCCTTGCGCTGCTGACCGGCCTGGCCGCTTCCAGGACCGCCCGGGCCGACCCTCTCGCCTCCGAGGCCCAGGCCCTGCACGAGGGTTACCGGACGACGTTCACGGCGCTCGGTCTGGCCGTCCTCGCAACCGCACTCTTCCTTCTCGCGGTCTTCGTCCGCCGTCGGCGCGCGCTGAAGGGATCGGCCCCGACCCCGAGGAGCGGAGCGGCGTAGGAGTACTTCGCTCCCGAACCATGATCCGCCAAGTACCAGGCAGGAGTTCACACCGTGCTGACCATATCCAAGGAATTCCACTTCTCCGCGAGCCATCAGCTCGACCGGCTGCCGGAGGGACATCCGTGTGCCCGGATGCACGGACACGACTACGTCCTCGTCATCGAACTGTCGTCGGCTCCGGATGAGCTGACGGATGCCGGATTCGTACGCGACTACCGGGACTTGGCCGAGTTCAAGGACTGGATCGACTCGGCCCTGGACCATCGCCATCTGAACGACTGCGTCCCGGGCCGGAACCCGTCCGCGGAACAGATAGCGATGTGGGTTCACGAGACGTGGTCGCCACGCATCCCCGAACTCAGCGCCGTGCGCGTGTCGAAGACCCCGAAGACCTGGGCCGAGTACCGTCCCGTGACCGATTGGGGTTGATGTCCCGGCCCGGTGGCGGCGGGGATGTGGGCTGCGGTCGCGGTCGTCACCGGCGAAGCCGACGGGAGGACGCGGCGGCACTCGCCGAACCACGGCGGTGAGGACCCGGATACCGGGTGGGGAAAGCGCCGGGGTCACTCCCGGTGACCGGCAGCGGCCAGGAGCACCTGCCTCCGCTGCCGCCCCGTATCCCCACGTCGACGACGGGTCGGCCGGTCGGCGGCCGGGAGGGCCGGGGCGACCGCAGCCCGGTGTGGACCACGGTCCGGGGGCGGCAGGACAATGAGCTCAGGCCCGTGATTCCGAGCGGGCCACGGGCGGACAGGACGGTGTGCCGCATGCGTACACACGAGACCCGCGTACGTGTCGTCGTCGCCGACGACCACCCGATATACCGCGAGGGAATCATCCGCGCGCTCGGACAGAGCGGAACGATCGAGGTCGTGGCCGAGGCCGGGGACGGTGCTCAGGCCCTGGAACAGATCCGGGCCCACCAGCCCGACGTCGCGCTCGTGGACTACAAGCTGCCGAAGTTGGACGGCCTCGCCGTCGTCCATGCCGTTGCACGGGACGCCCTGCCGGTGCGCGTGATCGTCCTCTCCGCCTACACGGAGGACTCCGTGGTGTTCCGGGCCGTCGAGGAGGGCGCCGCGGGCTATCTCGCCAAGGACGCCACGCGACGCGAGATCGTCGACGCCGTGCTGAAGGTCGCCAGGGGTGGGACGGCGCTTCCGCCGGACCTCACCAGTGGCCTGATGGAGCAGGTCCGGCTCCGGGCCGCCGCCGGCGAGGACCGGGTGCTCCTCAGCGAGCGCGAGCAGCAGGTGCTGCAGGGCTTCGCCGAGGGCAAGAGTGTCCCCCAGATCGCCGAGGAACTGTTCCTGGCCCCCAGCACCGTCAAGACCCACACCCAACGGCTCTACGAGAAGCTGGACGTCGGTGACAGGGCCGCCGCGGTGGCCGAGGCGATGCGACGTGGCCTCTTGGAGTGACCGTGGCCCCTCGGCGGACCACGGGAACCGGAGCGTTCCGACAGGTGCCCCGTCCCGTCGGCCGCACGAACGCGCGGCCTCCACGGCCCGGGCCGTGGAGGCCGCGCAGGATCTCGACGCGGCACGGTCCCAGAGTCTCGTGCGCCTGCTGATCGTCGCTCTGCTGGTCGTGCAACTCGTGCTGTTCCCCCCACTCGAGAACGAGGGCGCATGCAGAGCGCTGGTCGCGGGCTACGCGCTGTGGGCGGTGGTCCTGACGTGGGCGGCCTGGGGTGGCAGCCGTCCGCTGCCGCAGCCCTGGCGCCTTCTGCTGTTCGATCTGCTCGTCCTCGGTGCCATGCTGGCGATGGCGGGGGGATTCGCCACCCCACCGGGGATCAGGCCCCTGGTCGACGACGCCTTCTTCCTCATCCCCGTACTCGCCGCCTTTCAGACTTCGCCATGGGTGACGGCCGCGATGACCGGCGCCTCCGCCCTGGCGTACCTGCTCGCCGTACAGGGAGTCGGGACGGGTGCCGGATGGGGGCGGACCGCCCTGCTCGTCCTGAGCCTGCTGCTGCTCGGAGCCGTCTGCACCGCACTCACCCGGGTCCAGCGGGACCGGGTGAGCAGCGTGGGGGTGCTCCTGGAGCGGAGCCGCGAACTGCTGGGGCAGGCGATGAACGCCGAGGAGCGCGAGCGCCGCAACCTGGCCGAGGCGCTGCATGACGAAGCCCTGCAGGACGTGCTCGCCGCACGCCAGGACCTGGACGAGGCCCGTGGGGCCGACCGCCGGGAAGCGCTGGAACGCGCCGACCGGGCACTCGGGGAAGCGGCGCGCAGGATGCGCTCGGTCGTCAGGGAACTGCACCCGGCAGTCCTCGAGCATCTGGGCCTGTCCGAAGCGGTGCAGAGCCTCGCCGAGAGCGCCGCGCAGCGCGGCGGGTTCGACGTCCGGGTCCACCGCACCCCCGTACCGCCCTCCCCCTTCGAGTCCATCGCGTTTGCCGCGGCACGGGAACTCCTCGTCAACGTGGTGAAGCACGCGGAGGCGAGGGAGGTGGAGGTCCGTCTGGAGGCCCGGGAGGGATTCCTGCGCCTGCTGGTGGCCGACGACGGGCGGGGGCTGCCGCCGCGGGCACCGGACGAGAGCGTGCGCAGCGGCCATATCGGCCTCGCATCGCTGCGTGTCCGGGTGGAGACGGTGGGGGGACGCTTCCGGCTGGAACCGCGTGATCCGAGCGGGACCGCGGTGGTCGTGGAGATTCCGCTCGAGCCGGTCGTGCGTTCCGGGGGCGACTGACGGCACCACCTCCCGACCGGTCGTGCGGTCGCCTGCACGCGCTTCCGTCGGGCCGACCCCGCCGGTACTCGGGGCGGGCCCGGTCGGCTCCCGACCACCCGGACGTGGGACCGCGAGGGACGTGGCCGTACCCCACAGCCCTCAGGGACGGCAGCACTCACGCGACGTGTGGGCGCCGATCTCGAACCAGATCTTCTTGCCACGTTCCTGCGGGTCCGTTCCCCAAGCGGTGGCCAGCGCCGCGACGAGAAAGAGTCCCCGTCCGCTCTCCGCGTCCAGGGGAGGTGTCCCCGGCCGCACTCGGATGCCCGAGTCCGCGGTGTCCGTGATCTCCACGCGCAGGCCTCCGCCGGTCCGACGCACGCAGACCCCGCACGGCTCGTGCGTGTGCTCTACGGCGTTCGCGACGAGCTCACCGGTGAGCAACTCGATCGTGGACAGCGAGCCGTCGCCCAGTGACAGGCAGAGCGTACGGGCGAGCGCGCGGACCAGGCGCCGGGCGGCCGGGACCGCGTCCACGGCGGGGCGGACATCGAACTCGTGCTGCGGACGGGAGAGTGTGGTGGAGGACATGATGTGGCCTTCGGGCGGGTCCGGGTGCCTGCGGCGGAGTGCGGTGTCTGCCTCGGCGGGTGTCCGGTGACGGGCACCGCCTTCGTATGCGGACGTCCGGTTCGGGTGGGTGGGGGAGCGGGAACCCGGCCGGGTCCGACGCCGCCTCGCGGGTGGGGGCGGGGCGTGCCCTGACGACCGGCTGGTTGGCGCGAACCGCCGTCGAAGTGCGGGTGGCGGCCGCATTCGCGAGTGGTGGTGTCGCTTCCGCAGTGATGACGCTACCGACTGCCGCGGGCTGCCCCTGTCGGCCGATCGACCCCCTCGACGGCTGATGGCCGGTGTCCACTCATCGCGGTGGAGGATCCGCCCGTCCGTCGCCGATCCGGCTCACAACGGGTTTCCAGGACCCGTGTCGCAAGCCCGCGACGGGGACTGCGCCGCCGCCCTCGGCGTTGGACGCCTTCCGCGCCGGTTGGCCCTGGAGTCTGCGTCCCGCGCCCGTTGCGCTCTGGTCGTCATGCGTCCCCAGCCGTGCCGGCCGCCGGACCGAAAGACACAGTCGGCGATCAGCCGCTCCGGCCGCCACCGGCGGTTCGACACCTGCCCCCGACTCGACCGGGGCGAGACGACCGGACGGACGGGGCGCAGCCGGCGCAATGGATCGGGGTGGGCTGCTATCGCGCCGGGCCCGGCCCGCGGCGCCGGTCCCTTTGCCTTCGCACGTAACGGATCCGGTGGTGGGACCCGAGACGCAGGCATGCGTGGGCATCGCCCCGGGACCACATCCACCGGTCGGCGGACACCGTCCTCCACCGGTGCTTGCGTCTCCTGGGGGAGCACACCGTCCTCGTCCGCGCGGCAACGTGGACACCAGGGCGGAGGGACGTCCTCCCGCTCACCGCACACACAGAAAGGACGAGAGCATGAACCACAACGAGGTCTTCGCCATGTTCGACGAACTGGATGCGGCCGTTGCCAAGGCACTCGGTTCCGGCACGTTCGTTGCCTGCTCCGCCGAGTGACGGGTTGACGGTGCTGCGGGACGGGCTCAGGACTGTCCCGCGGCACCATCGCCGTCCAGGCATCCCGAGGAGGGAGACCATGACCGCCGTGCTCGACTTCGCCGCGCCACCGCACCGTTGGAGCGCGGTGTGGCAAGGCACCCATCGGACCGTCCCGCCGGAGGAGACCTGGCAGCGCCTGCAGCCGTTGCTGGGCACGGTGGGGATCACCAGGGTCGCGGATGTCACGCTCCTGGACGACATCGGCCTGCCGGTCTGGCAGGCGATTCGGCCGAACGCGATGAGCCTTTCGGTCTCGCAGGGCAAGGGCGTCACGCATGAACTGGCCCGTGTCTCCGCGGCCATGGAATCCTTCGAGTTGCACTGCGCGGAGGAGCCCGCCCTGGAGACCGCAGTGGCCAGCCCGGCCCGGCTGGCCACGGAGCTCACTTACGACTGGGCCGAACTGCCGCTGCTCGGAGGGCATGCGCTGCGCTCCGGCACGCGTATCCGTTGGTGCCCCGTCGAGGATCTGACGGCGCGCACCGGCACCTGGGCTCCGCTGGAATCGGTCGCCGTCGACCTCCGCATGCGCTCATCCTGGGCACCGCCGACCGTTCAGACCAGCAGCAACGGGCTGGCCGGAGGCAACAACCTCACCGAGGCGACGCTGCACGGGCTGCTGGAGGTCGTGGAGCGGCACTCCCTGGCCGTCACCGCACGTTCGGGTGGCCCCTGGAAGTCGGCCGTACGGGCCGAGCCGGACGGCTCGGGGACGGCGTCCGCGGTGCTGGAACGGCTCCTTTGGGCCGGAGCAGTCGTCGAGATCGCCGATGTCACCTGCGACCTGCGGGTGCCCACCTTCGCGGCCCGCGTGTGGTCGCCGTCGGTGCCCTGGTGGTTCTCCGGTTCCGGCACTCACCCCGACGCCGATGTGGCGCTGTCCAGGGCTCTCACCGAGGCCGCACAGTCGCGACTGACCGCGGTGGCGGGAGCCCGGGACGACATCGGTGTGTTCCACTACGACTTCGCCGACACGGCCGGGACCTCTGCTCCGCGGCCGGGGGACGGTGGCGCGGCGGTGTGCCGGGTGGCGGATCTGACACGGACCCACGGCACGGCGTCGACCGGTCCGCGCGACCTCGACGCCGACCTGGCGAACCTTCTGGACGTCGCGGCGCACCACGGCATCACCGTGCTACGGGCCGATCTCACCGTACCCGCCTACGGCATCCCCGTGGTGCATGTCGTCGCGCCGGGACTCACCTTCGACACTGGAGCATGGGCATGAAGCACGCATCGAGGCTCGTCGTCACCGCCGGGCCCACCATCAGCAGGGAAGAAGTGCGCGGCGTGCTGCCTGAGGCAGAGGTCCGCGGTCCGGTCGCCGCGGACCAGGTGCTGCGGTGGGAGTGGAACGCCGGGGACACCCTGGTCGTGATCGACGGAGTCTTCCTGCAGTCACGCGCCGTCCGTCACAAGGAACTGCTCGCCCTTCTCGACCGGGGAGTGACCGTGTACGGCGCCTCCAGCATGGGAGCACTACGCGCGGCGGAACTCGAGGCGTTCGGCATGCGGGGCGTGGTGGAGGTGTTCCGCAGCTACCGCGACGGCGTCCTGGTCGGCGACGACGAAGTGGCGCTGACCCATGCCGACGCCGAGGCCGCCTACCGGCCGACGAGTTGGGCCCTGGTGGACCTGCGGGACGCGGCGGGCAGAGCCGCCCGGGACGGAGCCGTCGACGAGAGGACCGCCCGCACCATCGTCGAGGCGGCCAAGAGCCTTCCCTTCACCGCTCGCGACGACTTCACCATTCTCGATGCGGCACGGCAGCGGGGCTGCCGGGCGCCCGCACTGGATGCCTTCCGCGCGTACTGCGCGGCACAGGGCCCGGGCGCCGGTGTCAAGCATCGCGACGCCGTCACCGTGCTCGCCCTCGCCGCCGCCGAAGCGCCAACGTCCGGCACACGTGCCCACTGCTCCACACGATCCGCCGGCCTGCGATACCGGGGAACCCCGGTACGGCTCGCGACGACCACTCATCTCCGTCGTTGGACCCCAACCCCAACCCCAACCCCGACGCCGTCCGCGGCTGTGGACCGCGAGCGCGAAGCCGCAGGGCCGGCACAGGGGCGGCCGCGGGACGACGAGGTCCTGACCCGGCTTGCGCTGGACTGGCCCGAATACCCCGCCTTCCAGCGCAGCGCGGCGGCCGAGTGCCTGCTGCTGCAGACCCTGCCGCAGTCGAGCGACGCCTCAGTGGCCGAGCAACGGCGCACACTGAGCAGCATCGTGGACGTCTCCGATCACGACTCGACCCACCTGGACTGGGAGCCCCTGGCCCTGGCCCTGGGCCCCCGCCTCCCGGACCTCGGCCTGCCGTCGTCCCCGAGCGAGGCCGGAGACGCTCTCACCCTGCTCCGAGAAACCGAGCGTGACCAGCCGTGGCCCACGGCGGGCCCCCTCCTCGCCGTCCGGCTCTGGCTCGGTGACCCCCGGGTCGACCGGAGAACGCCACTCATCGAGCGTCTGCAGGCGAGCCCCGCCTACCACCGGGCGCTCGCGGCACTCGCCGACGCACGTGCCGAGACCGGACCTCCGGTCAACGAACCCACCGTCCTGCGCGATGTGTGCCGGTCGGTGCTCCTCCGCTGGGGCGTCCAGCAGCCGAGTGACATTCCGGCGGTGCTGCGCGACCACGGCTTCACCGACATCGACGCCATGGTCGGCGCCCTCCGCACACACCCGCGGAACGCCGCGAAGGCACCCGGATCGAGGAAGCAGGGGGCAGCGCGTACCATCCCGCGAGTCGACCGCAGGAGCGCCCGCGCCGATTGGGAGCGGAACGGCTGTGTCCTGCTGTCCGGCGTCCTGGACGTCGAGCGGGTGAAGGCGATGGCCACCGAGGCGCACGAGCAGATCGGCAAGGCAAGCACCTACGAACGGGACGACGTCAGCTGCCACCGGGACGGCTCATTCGCCTCCCCGGCACACTTCAGCCTCCTGCCGGCCGGGCCACTGCTCCAACAACTCGCCTTCGACGAGCAGTTGCTGACGGCACTGCGGGAGGCGACAGGAATACCCGAACTGGTGCCGCAGGGCGGCTCGGTGGTCGTCCACCACCACGGCGACTTCCAAGGCCTGCACACCGACACGGCCAAGGCGACCGTGACCGTGGGTATCGCCCTGACCGAACGCATGCCGCCGATGTGGTGGGCCCCGTCGCTGCGCGGCGCAACGCCCGACGACCTGACCAAGGTGGTCGCCGACAAGGGGTTCTGGCCCGAATGCGCCGGCTTCGAACGGTTGGAGCCCCCGCCCGCCGACGGCAGTGTGCGCGCGTTCGCCGGGAACGCCATCCCGCACTGGCGGACCCCCTACCCCGGGGAGGAACCGGGCCTGCTCGCCACCCTCACCTACACGGATCCACGAGGCGGCCGACGGTGACGCTGCCACGCGGTCGGTTGCATCCTGGCCTCGGCCACGAGCACGGGGAGGAGTGGTGGGAAGCGCAGCTCGCCACGGAAGGCGCCGAACGACGCGCCGGTACCCGCGGGGCGCGTCGAGGACGCGCCGCCGTCCTCGGCCGTCCGGCGTACGCGAGGCCCGTCTCGACGCCTTCCGCCGGCTGAACCGCCCCAACCCCGACGGTCGATCTGCGGACGGTACCGGCCGTGCCGCACACGGCGACCGCCCGCGCCGGGGCGCATCGGATACCCGCGCGCGCCCACGGCCGGTCGGCGGACACAATGGCCGGGTGCAATATCGCGTACTCGGCCCGACTCAGGCATTCCACGACGACGGTACGCCCGTCGCGCTCGGCGGCGCCCGGCTGCGGGCGCTGCTGACGGCGCTGGCGCTGCGGGCCGGGCGCACGGTCCCGGTGGGCGTCCTGGTCGGCGACATCTGGGACGGTGACCCACCCGCGGACGCGGTCGGCGCGGTACAGGCGCTGGTCGGACGGCTGCGCAAGGCCCTGGGGCCGGCCGCGGTGGCTGCCGGGGACGGCCGCGGGTACCAGCTGCGCGCGCAGCGCGACGAAGTGGATCTGCACAGGTTCGACCGGCTCGCGGGGGAGGGGACGAGGGCAATGGCCGACGGCGACGCCCTCAGGGCGGCAGCGCTCCTCGACGAGGCGCTCGCGCTGTGGCGCGGCCCGGTTCTGGCGGATTTGCCGGGGCGCCTCGCGGAGGCCGCCCGCTGGGAGACGCGACGGCTCGATGCCCAACGCACCCGGCTGACCGCAGTGCTCGCGATCGGCGGCAGGGCGGAGGAGGCCCTCGCGGAGCTCGCGGAGTCGTGCGCCGCGCATCCGCTCGACGAACGGCTCCAGGAGCTGCGGATCACCGCGCTGCGGGACGCCGGCCGCACCGCGCAGGCGCTCGCCGCGTACGAGGAGGTGCGCCGTGTTCTCGCCGACCGCCTGGGCACGGACCCGGGGCCGGGCCTGCGCGCGCTGCACGAGGAACTGCTGCGCCCGTACCCGTACGAGGCGGGCGGCACTTCCCCGTCGGCCTCCCCGTCGGCCTCCCCGGCGGCCGACACATCACCCGGCACTCCGCCGCCCGGGAACCTGCGCGCCAGGCTCAACAGCTTCGTGGGGCGCGAGCCCGATCTGCGGGCCATCCGTGACGATCTGGCCCGGTTCCGCCTCGTCACGCTCGTGGGAGCGGGCGGCTCCGGCAAGACGCGGCTGTCGCAGGAGGCGGCCGAGCGGGCCGCGGCGGACCCCGACCGGCCCTGGCCTGACGGCGTCTGGCTCGCCGAACTCGCACCCGTGGAGGACCCGGGGTCCGTCCCGGAGGCGGTGCTCAACGCGCTCGGAGGACGCGAGACCGTGCTGCGGGGCGCAGGCGCGGAGGAGCTCCGGGCGGGCGGCGAGCGGCAGAGCGGCGACGCCTTCGTGCGGCTCGTCGAGCACTGCGCGCGGCGGCGCATGCTGCTGCTCCTGGACAACTGCGAGCACGTCGTGGAGGCGGCGGCCGCACTCGCCGAGCGGCTGCTGGAGCGCTGCCCCGGGCTCACGGTTCTGGCGACCAGCCGGGAGCCGCTCGGCGTGCCGGGGGAGTTGGTGCGGCCCGTGGGACCGCTACCCATCCCGGTGGCGCTGCGCCTGCTCGCCGACCGGGGCGCGGCCGCGCGCCCCGACTTCCGCATCGACGCCGACGAGGCGACCGCGTCGGCATGCGCGGAGATCTGCCGCCGTCTCGACGGGCTTCCGCTCGCCGTCGAACTCGCGGCCGCGCGGCTGCGGATGCTCACGGCCCCCCAGATCGCCGACCGCCTCGACGACCGGTTCCGTCTGCTCAACACCGGCGCGCGGACCGTGCTGCCGCGCCAGCAGACCCTTCGCGCGGTCGTCGACTGGTCCTGGGACCTCCTCGACCTCCCGGAACGCGCCGTTCTGCGCCGCCTCTCGGTCTTCGCCGGCGAGTGCGACCTCACCGCGGCGGAATCGGTCTGCGCCGACCCGGCCGACCCCACCAGCGAGCGTCACACGGAACCGGATGTCGCCACCCTTCTGGGGGCGCTGGTGGACAAGTCGCTGGTCGTCGCCGTGCCCGGCGCGGACGGCGGAATGCGGTACCGGCTGCTGGAGACCGTCGCCGAGTACGCGGGAGAGCGGCTCGACGATGCCGCGGAGCGGGAAGCCGCCGAGCGCCGACATCTGGTGCACTACCGGGAGCTGGCCCGGAACCTCGAGCCCCGGCTGCGCGGGGCGGGTCAGCGCGCCGCTCTTGCCCGGCTGCAGCTGGAACACGAGAACCTGCGGACCGCGCTGCGGCACGCGGTCGCCGCCCGGGACGAGCACGAGGGGCTCAGCCTGGTGCTCTCACTCGCCTGGTACTGGCAGCTGAGGGATCTGCGCGGCGAGGCCCGCCACTGGACGGACGCCGTCTCCGCCCTGGGGCCCGACCCGTTCGCGCATCCCGTCGTCCCCGCCCCGCCGCTGACGGAGCGCTGCACGGACACCCCTCCGCCGCTGCGGCCGGAGCTGCTCACGGAGGCGCGCAGACAGGTCCGGCTGGTGCGGATGGTCAACATGGACCACGCGATCGAGGAGTGGATGACGCCGGAGCGCCGCCGCTGGCTGGATCGCGTGACCGAGGCCTACCACCCCGGTCTGCCGCAGGCATGTCGCTTCCCCGCCTCGCTGTGGTTCTTCGCCGTCCTCATCGCCGGTGACGGCGAACGCGTGCTGGAGGTCCTCGACACGACCGTCCGCACGGCGGAGGAGACGGGCTGCGACTGGGAGTTGGCGGCAGCGCTCCAGGTGCGGGCCAACGCGTTGGCCAACCGCACCCTGTGGGCGGGCGACGCACGCCGCGACGCGGACCGCAGTCTGAAGATCTTCGAACGGCTCGGCGATGCCTGGGGTGCGGCCGAGGCGCTGTCCGCCCGCGGCGAGGCCCATGAGCGCAGCGGGGCCTACGAAGCGGCCGCGGAGGACTTCCGCCGGGCAATCGACCGTGCGGCCGTCCTCGGTGCGCAGAGCCAGGTCTCGCTGCTGCAGGCGCGGCTCGCCGCCGTGCTCGACGAGACGGGCCGCGGGGCCGAAGCCGAGACGATCCTGCGCGAGGTGCTCGCCGCGGGTCCCGAGAGCGGCTACGAGGGTGTGATCGCCGCCCGTCTGATCCTGGCGCTCCGGCTGGCCAGGACCGGTCGCACCGCCGAGGCACGCGGCCATCTCAATGCGCTGCTGGACGACTTCCGCACCGAGACGCTCGCCGTGTTCGAGGGGCTGGCCCACGGTGTCCTGGGCTGTGTGGACGTGCTCGACGGCGAGTTCGAGGACGCCCTGGCCCGCTGCCGCCGCGCGTTGCAGCTCGGTTGCACCCCACTGTCCATGATGGTCAGCCCGCAGCTCTCGGCCTCCCAGCTGCTCACCGCGGCGCGGGCGCTGATCGGGCTCGGCGGCGAGGACCGGGCGCTACGCGCGGCCCGGCTGGTCGGCGCGTACGAGGGACTGCTGCCGCCCGGCCACTTCCTCAGTTCCTTCGAGCGGGAGAACCGGCGGCTGGCGGAGGAGTCCGCACGCGCCGTGCTCGGGGACACGGCGTTCGAGGCGGCGCGCGCCGAGGGCGGCGTTCTGGGGCTCGAGGAGGCCACCGCCCTGCTCTGAGCCGCGGTGCGTCAGTGCTTCCCGCGGAACCCCGCCGCCGCGAGCGCCGCCGTGGCCACACCCTGACGGCGGTCCTGCCCCGCGTCGTGCACACGGAGTGGGCCACCGGCCTCCGTTGGGTCGGGGTGTACTTCGTCTCGGCCCTGCCGTTCCCAGCCCTCGGCCACCCATGTTTCTGGAACGAGCCCACCGTCGGCCTCAGTCGGCCGTACGGATGCGGACCGAAGAGAGATCACTACGGTACCTGCGCCGGCGGCTGGGGCCGCCCCGCCGAAGGCTCTGTTCGAGGTCGAGTCCGGGCCGCTCGCGCAGCCCACCACAGCCGCCGCGTGCCACCGGCGCCGGCCAACCGCCGCCTTCGACGGCTTTGCCCGGAGGTGCCCGGGGGAGGACGGCGGTACCACTCTTCTCGCTCGTGTCCCGTGGGGAGCTGACGCCGAATCAGGCCGGGGGGTTCCGGAGGGGAGCCGTGAGTCTTGTCATGCAAGATCGTTCTTTACTGTTCCATTGCAGGATGTCAGGGTCGGGCTTCGTGATCATCTTCCCTGTGAGGGGGATGGTCACGGGCCCGTCTCCTTGACCTGGGGACGGGGTGTCGACCAATGGGGAATTGATTCAACGATGCGCAAGACCACGATGCGCCGTATATCGCTGGCCGGGATCGCGGCTGTGACCAGTGGCGCTCTGCTCGTCACGGTGGCTCCCGCCGCCACGGCGGCCGACGGCGCCCGGGGGACGGCCGGCGCCGTGACTGTCGGGTCCGACTCGAAGGCTCCGGCGCTCACGCAGGAGCAGCGCGAGTTCATCGAGAAGGAGATGGGCCCCGAGGCTCTCGCCGAGATCGAGAAGGGCATGAAGACCAAGGGCTTCGCCTTCCCGATCGCCGCAGCCGCCATCGGCGCTGCGGCATGGTGTGCGAAGGGGACTCTCGCCAGTATCCCGACGTCGGTGCTCAGCGACATCGCGGCGGGCAAGGCGTCCAGCAAGAAGACCTACGTCCGGAACGCCGTCATCGGCTGCCTGGGCGGTGAGATCGGCGGTGTCGTCTGGAAGTTCCTGCCGGGCTGGGTCAAGAACAAGGCCATCAACATGACGATCGCCTTCATCATCAAGTACATCCGCTAGGGACACGACGAATGGGGCGGGCATGGCCTACATCTTCATCTTCGGCTGCTTTCTCCTGCTGGGCGTGGTCAGTCTGCTGGCTGCCCGAGTCGGTTATCGGGGCAGGGTCTGCGACAGGGCTGACGGGTACGAGGTCCCTGCAGCGGTGAAGTCCGATCCCGCCCTGCGGAAGCGGGCTGACGGCTTGGTGGCGTTCTGGTGCACCGGGGCCGCCGCGCTGAGCTTCGCTGCGCTGGTGCCGATCGGCAGCGTCATCCTGAGCGGGGGTGGCAAGTCGGTCTCCACCTGGGGACTCGTGGCCTTCGCGGTCTACGGGCTGGTCGTGGTGAGCGTAGGGGCCTACCCATTCGAGAAGATCAAGCGCCTCGGCGGTTCCGCCGGGCGCTGAGCAGCGGTGTTCCGGGGCCGGCAACCGTCGGCCCCGGAACATCCGTCGTGTCGCGAGACCCGCGCTGTCCGGCTCGCCGGCCGCTCCGCCACCTGTTCAGGCCCGCGAACTGCTTGTCGGCGAGGTCCTCGCGGTCGCGCAGCAGGCGCGCCTCTTCTTCCACTCCGGGCCACTGGCGCGTCCACGTCGGCCGCGGATCTCGGCGGTGGCGCGGCGCCTCGCCGTGGAGCGCGACTTGTCGGCGAGCTGGACGGCAGGGAAGGGCCGAGCAGTCCGCCGTAGCCCAGCGCGTCGACGAGTACGATGCGCCGTCGATCCCGGGGCGGGTGCCGCTTGCCGGACTTGTGGTCCTGTTCCCACGTCGTCTTGCCCCGCCGGGTCTCGTCGATGCCCGCGGCACCTTCACTTCGGCAGTGGAGCCTCGACCACCTCGTGCGTCGACAACGGAAGGTGCCCATCACCGTCGAGAAGGACAGAAGCGGGGTGCGGGCGGCCTGGACGACCGTGCAGTCGGCATCGCGGACCCGGCCCGGCCGCCTGGCGCGGCCGGACCCGTGCCGCCGGGGCACCGGGAGCCGCCGCCCGGAGCGCGTGGCCGGTGATCGACCGGGGCACGGCGGCACAGGGGAGGGCAAGGCCCGTTTCCGCACTTCAGACGTGCCCTGGAGCCCCGGCAGTGGCCGTGCCCGGCCACGCTCCGGTCCTGATTTTCCGCGTATCTCGCTATTGAGCGCGATATCAGTGGAGAATGAGGGAGTGGCTGGTGAAGACATGTTTGGTCATCGCGACCGGCCCGAGAGTCTCGCGGTCGGCGCTTCCCGTGGACGGCTGCTCAGCACTCCACGCATGCGCACCGTAGCCAGCCAGGTGTTCGTTCTTCAGATAGCCGTCGTGGTGCTTCTCGTCGTGGCGGCCGTCGTGGCCCTGCTGCTTCAGTCACGCAGCGACGCGGAAGCGGCGGCACGTGACAGGTCCCTCGCGGTTGCTGAAACGTTTGCTCAGTCGCCCGGCACTCGGCAGGCCCTGAAGAGCCCCGACCCGACCGAGTTGCTGCAGCCACGTGCGGAGGCCGTGCGCAAGGCCACCGGTGTCGACTTCGTCGTCGTGACGAACACGGACGCGATCCGCTACACCCACCCGCTTCCCGACCGCATAGGCAACCGCTTCGTCGGCAACATCCAGCCCGCTCTCGGTGGGGCGGTGGTCATCGAGTGGATCACCGGCACCATCGGGCCCCTGGTGCAGGCGATCGTGCCGGTCGTCGACACCGACGGCACCGTCATCGGTACCGTCACCTCCGGGGTCACCGTCGAGAACGTCAGCGGCACGGCGAACCAGCAGCTGCCCGTGGTGCTCGGCGCGGCCGGATCCGCCCTCGTCCTCGCCACCGGCGGCACGGCCCTGATCAGCAGGCGGCTGCGACGGCAGACGCACGGCCTGGGACCGACCGAGCTGTCCCGGATGTACGACCACCACGACGCCGTTCTGCACGCCGTGCGCGAAGGGGTGATCGTCGTCGACGGCAACCGCCGGCTGGTACTCGCCAATGACGAGGCGCGCCGGCTGCTGGGCCTGCCCCCGGACGCCGAGGGACGGCCGGTGTCCGACCTCGGAATCACGCTCAGCATGGACGAACTGCTGAGGTCGGGGCGGACGGCCACCGACGAGGTGCACCTGGCCGGTGACCGGATGCTGGCGGTCAACCAGCGCTCGACGAGCCGGGACGGCTGGACGCTCGGCAGCGTGGCGACGCTTCGCGACACGACCGAGCTGCAGGAGCTCTCCGGTAGGGCCGACATGGCGCACTCGCGCCTCAGGCTCCTCTACGACGCCGGCCTGAGGATCGGCAGCACCCTCGACGTGGTACGGACCGCCGAGGAGCTGACGGACTTCGCGGTGCCGCAGTTCGCCGACTTCGCGACAGTGGACCTGCTGGACCAGGTCCTGCGCGGCGAGGCCCCGGTCAGGGCCGGTGCGGACGGCTATCCGATGCGACGCATCGCCGTCTCCGGCGTTCGGAGCAATCCCCCGATCTACCCGCTGGACTCCTTGATCGATTTCGTCCCCGCCACTCCCCAGGCCACGGGCTTCCGCAGCGGTCGGGCGATCCTCGAGGCCGATATGACGACCTTCGCGGGCTGGCAGGAGCAGGATCCGGCGCGAGCCCGCAAGATGGTGCACTACGGACTGCATTCCATGATCAGCGTCCCGCTGCTGGCCAGGGGCGAGGTCCTCGGCGTGGTCACGTTCTGGCGATCCGGGAAGCCCAAGTCGTTCGACGACGGAGACGTGTCCCTCGCCGAGGAGCTCGTCGCCCGCGCCGCGCTGGCCATCGACAACGCCAGGCGCTACACGCGCGAGCACACCATGGCCGTCACGCTCCAGCGCAGTCTGTTGCCCAGCGTGCTGCCCGGACACTCGGCCGTCGAGGTCGCCCACCGCTATCTGCCCGCCCACGCGGGCATGGGCGGCGTCGGCGGTGACTGGTTCGACGTCATCCAGCTCTCGGGGGCCCGGGTCGCCATGATCGTCGGCGATGTCGTCGGACATGGTCTGCACGCGGCCGCGACGATGGGCCGGCTGCGCACCGCGGTCCACAACTTCGCCGCCCTCGATCTGTCACCGGACGAGCTGCTGTGGCATCTGGACGAGCTGGTCACCCGGATCGACCACGAGGAGTCCGGCGACAGCGGGCGACCGGCCATCACGGGTGCCACCTGCCTCTACATGATCTACGACCCCATCTCCCGGGGATGTGTGATGGCACGCGCCGGGCACCTCGAGCCCGCCCTCGTCCAGCCTGACGGCAGTATCGAGTTCCCCGAGCTGCCCGCGGCGCCACCGCTCGGGCTGGGAGGGCTGCCCTTCGAGACCGCGGAACGGCTGCTGCCCGAGGGCAGCCGGCTGGTGCTGTTCACCGACGGCCTCATCGAGAACCGCGAACGGGACATCGATGAGGGACTGAGGATGCTGCGCGAGGCGCTGGCCGCCGCCCCGCCCACCCCGGAGGGGACCTGCGGCGTGGTACTGGACGCGCTGCTTCCCGATCGGCCGAGCGACGACATAGCACTGCTCGTGGCCCGCACCAGAGTGCTGGACCGGGAACGGGTCGCCGACTGGGACGTGCCCGAAGATCCCGCGGCCGTCTCCTCGATGCGGGAGGCCGTGACGGAGAAGCTGGGGGCGTGGGGATTGGACGACCTGGTCTTCACCACCGAGCTGATCCTCAGCGAGCTCATCACCAACGCCATCCGCTACACCTCCGGGCCCATCAGACTGCGGCTCGTCCGGGACCGTACGCTGATCTGCGAGGTGGCCGACTCCAGCAGCACCGCACCGCACCTGCGCCATGCGGCGACCATGGACGAGGGCGGCCGCGGGCTGTTCCTCGTGGCCCAGTTCGCGGAGCGCTGGGGGACCCGCTACACCTCCGATGGCAAGGTCATCTGGGCCGAACAACCACTGTCCGACGCAGGATGACGGAGGTACCGAGCCCCAAGGGAGTTCCCCAGGGCGACCTCGACACGCGGACCCGTCCAAGTCCCCTCGCCACCCGACCGGGGGCGGGCGCCCGGCAGCCCGGTGAGGCGGACACCGGGCACCGCGGTGCGCAGTCGCATCCGCGCGAGCAACGCACGCAGTAGGGCGGAAGTCTCCGCCCCGGCGCACCCTTCCGGAGCGACGACGGGCATCGTCACCCACTCGGCCTGGTCATGCTCCGGGGCGAGCGCGGCGCGACAGGGCCCCGACCGGGAACCTATGCCGACGGGTTGGGACCGGGCTCCTCCTTCACCCACACGGAAGTTCGCGCGTGCCACCCACCTGCGTTGCCTGCGGCGCCCGATCCGGCCGCGCTGGAAATGCCCAATGATCAGCTGCACCACCGCAGCGGACGAGATCCTCAAGTTTCCCTCAGATGTGCGAGGTGCTGCGCCTCGCGTCAGTATCGTGCGGCTACCACCGCGGACGTGCAGGGATTCCGTTTCCCCGGCCAAGTGGGTGTGCTGCACGCATGAGGCCGCATCAACGAGTCGAGGGGGGAAGCCGGGCCGGCACCGCATGGCCCAGAAGAATCCGAAGAGGGGCGGTGCAGGCAATGCCCCTGCGAACGCCATGCCATAACCGTACCGGGAGCGCCGATGACGCGATCCCGGTCGCACGTTCTCGTCCAGCAATCGGTCGAAGGGTGTACATATGCGGTATCGTAAATCAGTTGCTGTGGGAATTCTTTGCATCTTGCCGACTACCTCTTCGTGTGGATTTGATGGCGATACCGGCAGCCATGCGTCAGGGCTGCCCGCATACCCGGTCACTCCGGAAGTGACGATTGATTCTCCCGTTTTCGAACGCGCCAAGAGGGCGGGCAAGATTGTCATCGGCTCCAAGGACGACCAGCCGTTTCTTGCCTCTGTGGATGCAGACGGAAATCGATCCGGATTCGATATCGAGGTCGCCAGGATGGTTGCAGCCGATCTTGGGTTCTCTGCCGACCAGATCGAGTTCAGGACGGTCCGCTCCGACGCCCGGGAGCGCGCCATCGCCCGAGGCGACGTCGACCTCTACGTCGGCACGTACACCATGAGCGCCGAGCGCATGAAGAAGGTGGACTTCGCGGGTCCGTACCACATGGCAGGCGCGGATCTGCTGGTCCGGATGACGGAGATGCAGATCGACGGCCCCCAGGCTGTCCAGGGCAAGAAGGTCTGCTCGGTGAGCGGGTCCACTTCCCTCCAGGAGATCAAGAAGCCGAACTATGGTGCCACGGCGGTCGAACTCCAGAGTTATCCCGAGTGTGTGCGTCAACTGCTTGACGAGAAGGTCGATGCGGTCACCACGGATGATGCGATTCTCTTGGGTTATGCCGCTCAGCATCTGCTGAAGATTCGGGTCGTGGGTGCGCCGTTCACGAAGGAACCCTACGGGATCGGCATGAAGAAGGGTGACCAGGCTCTGAGGGATGCCGTGAACGACGCGCTCGAAGTCCATCGCGACAACGGCGACATCAAGGAGGCTTTTCTCGCGACCCTGGGCCGGTCGGGTTCCTCGTACAGAGAGCCTCCACCGCTCGAGAACTACCCCTGACCGCAACGAGTCGCACGCGACCCTCGATCTCTGTGGTGACGCCACGGGGGCGACGTCATGGACCTGAGCCGGATTTGAGGACCGTCAGCCGACCCATCGGCATCCATCCGGCCGGGCCACGACAACTACCCTTCGGTAGATGGGAACGGAACTGTTGGCCAGTCAGTAGAAGTGTCCGCGATTCGGATGACGCCTTGACGCGGCACGCGAAGTCGGAGTGAATTCGCCCCACTGCATCGCCGAACGACTGACAAATGCCAGGGAGCCGGGATGAGACTGCTGCTTGTCGAGGACGACCACCATGTCGCCACCGCAGTGTCCGCGATCCTCACCCATCACGGATTCGAGGTGGTCCACGCCTCCACCGGCGAAAAGGCCATGCGGACACTGCTGTCGAACGACGTCGCCCCCTTCGACGTCATCCTGCTCGACCTGGGTCTGCCCGACCAGGACGGCTACGAGGTGTGCGGCAGGATCCGAAGATGGTCCAGCACTCCGGTGATCATGGTCACGGCACGCTCCGACGTTCGGTCCCGGATACACGGCCTCAACCGCGGAGCCGACGACTACGTCGTGAAGCCGTACAACACCAGGGAACTCATCGCACGTATCCATGCCGTCAGTCGGAGGACCGCCCCACCGAGTGACGGTGAGGCGAGGAAGAGGAGCGATCTGCGCTTCGGCACCGTACGAATAGAGCTGACCGCCCGCCGGGTGAGCGTGGCCGGTACAGCGGTGCATCTGACCCGCAAGGAGTTCGACCTCCTGGCTCTGCTGGCACAGCGGCCCGGCGTCGTCTTCCGTAGGGAGCAGATCATCAGCGAGGTGTGGGAGAGCCGTTGGGAGGGCGCGGAGCGCACTCTCGAGGTACATGTGGCTTCACTGCGTTCCAAACTGCGGACGTCCGCCCTCATCGAGGTGGTCCGCGGAGTCGGGTACCGTCTCGCCGCCCCGTCTGCGCAGGCTCCGGTGATCAGTACGCGCGACCACCGATCACGCCCGGAGTCGAACGCCTGACCGTCAGCCCGACCCGTGACAGGCACCAACCAGAGGCGCGGCTGCGTGCGCTGAACGGCTGCGCAGGGTGAGGCGGTTGGAAGGGACCGGTGAGCTCAGTCGTAGGTCTGGTGTGAGGCGGGGGAGCACGGGCACGGGGTTTCGCCGGCTGAGGCGCTCGGCGAGCTGCGGCGGGGCGGCGCAGGACGAGGGGACGGGGGAGCAGCTCCGGTTCGAGGTGGAGCAGGCCGAGCCCACGCGGGAAGTGGAGTTCCGAGGCGATGGCACGGCAGGGTGAGGGGCGACGTCGGTGTGCGGGGAGCGAAGGCGGGTGGGGAGGACGGTGGTGGCCTGGACAGCACGCGGAGGCGGACGCTTGCGCCCCAGGTCCGTGACGAGGCGACAGGCGCGATCGGGCCCGGATCCCGCGCCGCGCGAACGGCCCGACGTCCCGGAGGGCGAGCCCGTGCAGCAGTTCCCGGAGGAAATGAGGCCGAGCGACCCGCCGTACCACACCGGGGAGAGTGAGCTGCCGGGGCACGCCGCGCGCAGGCCGGCGGGGCACCTGCTCGACGAAGGCCACACCGTGGCCGCGGCGGCGCCCCGGGGCCGCCCACAGCCCGCGTCGCCGACCGGGCCCGCGCACCGGGCGGCGGCCGAGACCGGCCGGGAGCCGGTGGTGGACGAGGCTTCCGGCTGATCGCTACGGCCGACGGGCCAGCCGCTCCTGGAGCCGGACATGCCGGAACTCGTACGTGGGCCCGCTCGCCCGCAGTAGACCGCGCCGGTGCGCGTCGTCCAGGAAGGCCATGAGGCGTAGGGGCGTGCCCTCGCGGACGGAGAGTTGTACGGCGGTGAGGGCGGTGGCGACGGCTGCGTTGCTGAGAACGCCGGCCATGAGGGCGTGGCCACTGCCCATGGCCACGCCGAGGGCGAGACCGAATCCCGCTCCGTTCGACATCGCCGCCAGCCCCCCGGCGTACAGGCCCACGGCGCCGCCGGCCAGCATCCCGAGGGGGAACAGCATTCGCGTGTGATGACGCCAGATGTCCCTGGGACCGAGGACCCTCGTCTCGGTCTCCAGCTCCGGGATCATGTCGCGGGCGAAGCGGGCCAACGGAAGGGGTGCCACGATGGTTCTGGCCACAAGGTCGGCGGCACGTCCCCGCAGCAGTAGGCCGCCGAATCCGTACGGCAGCCCCAGCAGGCAGCACTGCAGCAGGCTCTGCGGATGCCCGGCGAAACGCAGCGCGAGCCAGGTCAGACCGGTCACCGTGATCCAGTCGGACAGACCCCCCGCGATCGCGAGGAGGGGCAGGACGTCCCGCCAGCCGGCGCTGGTCAGCCGCTCCTGATGATGGAGCCGGGACATGCGGATGCCGGCATCGAGAGTGCCCAGGGTCCACCCCATCAGCGCGGCGCCCGCGGCCCAGAGCGTTCCGATCCACGGCGCGAGGGCGAGGACGACGACCGTCACGTACACCACGGTGACGGCGGTCCCCGTGATCCACGCCCTTGAACGCCGACCCGGCCAGGACGGAATCCGCCACCAGCGCAGTCCCCCGGTGTCCTCCTCGGTGAGCCGAGCGGCGAGGTACCGCAGCGTCCGTTCGGCCGTCTCGGGGGAGTAGGGGCGGCATCCATGGGGCCGCGGCTTCCTTGTGTAGGCCGCGGCGACCGCGTGATCGAGCAGGTGGTCCCGGACGGCGTCGGGACCGGCCAGCCCGAACAGCTCCTCGACCGGCCCGTCGGGCGCGTAGACCTCCGCCAGGAGACTCACCGTCAGGGGATCGGCCAGGGCCCGGGCCACCGCGCTGTCCGGCTCCTCCAGGAGCTGATGGACGAGCTTCTGCCAGGCCGCGGGAGCCGGGTCGCCCAGCGAGTCGAGCAGGTACTCGGCGGCGTCGGCGGGCCGCACCGGTTTGAGCTCCAGGGCGACGGCACCGGCCAGCAGCTCCCGCTCGGCCGTGTCCGCGGCCTCCTCGGTGCGGGAGATCAGGACGACACGGAACGGCGCGGACTCCAACGCGGCCACCGCCAGGGCCCGCACCTCCTCGTCGACCTCGTCGAAACCGTCGAGGAACAACGCGATCCGGCCCGTCTCCAGCAACCGGCGGAGATGCCTGTGTCCCTTGTGCATACGGGACAGCCGCTCGACCGCCCAGTCGACCACGTCCCTCCTCTCGTCGTCCGGTGCCCAGCCGTCCAGCGTCATCAGCACCGGCACCGGGATCGCCGACTTGTACGGCGCCCTCGCCGGGTCCGCCCGGTGGTGCAGCGCAGCGCGGAGCAGCATCACCGCGGCCGATGTCTTGCCGGCCGCTGCGGGCCCGACGATCATCAGGCACCCCGAGGCCAGGCCGCCGTACACCCGGTGCAGATCGGTCAGGTCGCCGCCGGCCCGCAGGCTCTTCTCGGTCAGCGGGGCGACCCCGGGCAGCGGCGGGAACTTCCGCGGGCCCCGCTCGGCCATGGCGGCGGCGATCCTGGTCGTGAGACGGTGTCCGCTCACCCGCCAGTGCACGGGCACCTGGCTCTTGAGCAGTCCCCGGCTGTCCGCCTCCGCGTGCCAGTGTCTGCCCACGGCGTCGGCCAGCTGGTTGGCGGACCGGTCCAGCTCGCTCTCGCTGATCGTGACGGTCGTGTGGTGGATCTCTGCGTGACTGTCATGGCCGTTCAGGACGACCGCGGGCCTGAAGAAGTTGTTGATCACCCGGCCGTCCCGAAGTTGACCACCGCACGGCTGCGCGCGCCGTTCAGGACCACGGGGGAACCACCGTGGAAGTTGTTGACCACGCCCGCCCCTCCGGATCCGTCGTCGGTCGCGAACTCGTGCGCCAGCGCCCGCGCTTCGGCGGCCACCCGACCCCGCTCGGCGGGTTCCATGCTCTCCAGCATCTCCGCGAACTCCGCCGTCCACCTTCGCGTGTGCTCCGCTCGTACCCGCTGCAGCTCGTCATCGTCCGGGGCCGCGCCCAGTGCGGAGACGGTCTCCTCCCAGCTCGCCTCGACCTCGCTCTGCCGCTCGGTGTCGCCGCGGCCGAGAAGCCGGGTGAACCGGAGCACGCCGGCGTCGTAGCCGTGGTTCAGCGCCGCCGCGAGCACCGTGGTGCCGCAGAACGCCGCCAGCTCCGGGACATCGTTCAGCCAGTCCATGGCCATGTGTAACCCCCCATTGCCTGCGGGTCTCCACCCCGCATTCGAACCAGATGGTCTTGCCGCCGTCGATCCGCCGAGAAATTCCTCACTCGTCGACCCGGCAGCGACCAGACTAGGCCCTCGGCCACGTTCCGCCTCGGCGATGGCACGCTCTGTTACGAAAGTGGGCTGAGTGAAGCCGTCGGACACGCGGCTCGCACGCGGGCCGTCTGACGTACCGGCAGCACCGTGCAGCGGGGGTCGAACACGGGTCGGTCCGGCGGGAATTGCTCCCCGCCGGGGCCTTCGAGGCGTGCTGGCACAGTAACGCCGGCCGAGCGCCGGCCCTGCGCTGCACCGCACAAAGCGCCTGCCGGCGGGGGCGATCGGCCTGCCGCCATCGGCAGGGACATCCGATGTCCCACCGAGAAGAGGTGGTCTCCGGCGAAGGTGGGTATGGGTTCCCGGTCGTGGGGCGTTGAGCGTGCGGCATCAGGGAACCGGTCGGGAGGGACTGTGGCGCTCTTGGATCAACTGCCCGCTCTGATAGGCGTGGTGGTGGGTTCGCTCGGCTCGTATGCCGTGCAGAGCCTGACCGAACGTCGACGGTGGAAGCGGCAGCGGGAAGAGCGGTGGGACGAGAAACGCTTCGAGACGTACGGCCGCTACGCCAATGCTCTCAAGGCGCAGCTTCGGGTCGCCCAGCGCATCGGTGCCGCCCTCGGATTCGCGGAGGTGACAGATCCGCTGCGGCCGGCCGACGGTCTGCCCCTCCTCGCCGAGGCGGAGTCCCGGCGTGCGACCGAGTGGGAGTCCGTCCTGCTCGTCGGGGACGCGGCGACGATCGCGGCGGCGCGGCGCTGGCACGAGACGGTCTGGAGCATTGAGCTGCTCGTACGGGAGGGGCAGGTCGACGCCGAGATGTGGGCCAGGGCCCATGGGTTGGCGAGTGCGGCGCGTGATGCCTTCTACGAGCGCGCGCGGCGTGACCTCGGCATCGCGGGAGATCCGCCGCCGTCGGGGGAGTGGCCGCGGCCGTGGCGGTCCGAACTGACCGGATGAGTTCCCGGGGTCGGTCACGAGCTCCGGCCGGTGCCGTACTTCGTCGATGCGCCATTCATCGCGAACTGCCCCCTGGCTTGGGGCTTCGTGATCGGTCAATCCTCGATGGCACACGATCGCCGGCCCGCCTGCTCGGCCGGCTGCCGGCTGTTCCTGCGGGCCACCGGGGCGAGCCCGCACGCAGGCGCGCGTGCGGCGGCGGAGCTCAACGCGGCGGAAACGGTGGGCCGATGGTCAGGAAGAGGTCGTCCAGTTCGAGGTCCCTGTGCTCGGCAGCACGCTCGGTGATCACCTCGTGCCGAGCGGTCAGCGCATGGTCCGTGCCTGGGTGACCACTTCCCGTACAGCGTCGGTGACGACCTGTGGTTGCTCCACGCTGATGCCGTGCCCGCTGCCGGTGTCAGTGATGTGGTGGGCGTGGAGTTCGTCGGCCAGGCTCTTCTGCGCGGCCAGCCACGCGGGCCACGTCGATCCGCTCTTCCCGACCCGCAGGTCCCATGGCTGGTCGGAGGTGAGCACGGCGGCGGGAAGCGGGTGCGGCAAACGCGGTGCGGCGCGGATCTGGGCGACGCTGGACTCGTAGTCGGGCACCTCGAGACGCTTCTTCGAGTTCGTCGCCTCGATCTTGCGCATCCAGTCCGACCACTGTGTCGGTGTCAGCGATTCCTTCAGGAACTTCGACGCGCCGTCGACCGTGACCAGACCGGAGACCCGTGAGGAGTCGGTCTGTGCGAAGAGAGTTGTGATCATCGCCCCCCAAGAGGCTCCGACCAGCACGTACGGCTCGCGTTCACCGGCAGCGGAGAGCACCGCCCGCAGGTCGTCGACGCCGGCTCCGGCCGTAGTGGGCTGTGACACGAGGGTCGAGGGGCTCAGCTCGCCGTCGACGCGCGTCGTGCCCGGGCGGTCGTAGGCACACACCCGAGTGAAGGACGCGACAGCCGGAAGCACCGCGGAGTCGCTTGGTTCCGGTTCCGCCGAGGGATTCGCCGGGTCCGTGACGCTTGCCCACTCGTCCCAGGCACCGCCCGCCCCGGACACGAGCACTACCGTCGGAGATCCGGATCCGCGGCACTCCAGATGTATCCGGCGTCCGTCACCGAGGGGAACCATTCGTGCGGAATCGCCGGGGCCCACACTCGTGGTAGCCGTCACACCGGCGGGCGTCCCCACCACCGGACCCGTACTCCCACCACCAGGGACGCCGGCCCGGGCTGCACACGCGGCGAGAGCGAACAGGGCCGCTACGGCGACGGCGCTGGTGAGCGATCGATGCCCTCGTGGCGGCGGCCGCCCCGCCCGGGGCTCGGTCCTTCCGGACATACCTGCAGTCTGGCACGTCACTCGAGAAGGTTCGCGGTGCTCCGTTCTCTGTGTGACCGGGAGTCTCCTCACCATGCGCGTCCGCCCGTAGTGCCTCGGTTTCGGTCCGCGAAGGTGTGAACGTCGTGTTGGAGGACTCGGCGGGCGTGCCGTCCGCGCTGGAGTCGGGTCGTGCTCATGGACTCCGGCGGATGCTCCTTGGGGCAGGCGTCGGCGAGCACCCGGCTCGTGTAGTGGCACCCGTGGCCGGTGCGCATGACAGCCCCCGCGAGGCTGGCTGAGGTCCGCTCGGCGGCGGCCAGTGCGTCCGCGACGATTCGGCGCGCTTGTGGTCCGCGATCGCCCGGCCGGCCAGGGCGTGAGGCGAGGTCGATCACGGTGGACAGCTGAGCGACGACTTTCGTCCTCCCCATCATGCCGCCGTCGCTCCGGCTCCTCACCGGGACGGGACACCGGAACGGAAAATCTCCCGTCGCAAGGGGCCATACCGACTCTGGCACGGCGTCGTGCGGGGTACCTTGTGGAGGGGCGGCGTCGTCTCCGGGGGGAGCGGTATGGGACTGGAACAACGACCTTTCGTGGGGCTGCGGTTCACCGGACCGAATGACGAGTTGCATCGCGCGGCACTCGAGTGCATGGTGCCCGAAGCCCTGCGGAGCGCCTTCCGGGATGCGGTCCGCACGCCGGAGCCGCCCTGCGTCAGGCTCGGACGGAACGGGAACCGCGTCCACCACCTGTACTTCTCCGGGCCCGGGGAAACAGTGGGCCTGGAAGTCACGGTCCCCACCTATCAGAGCCGCGACGAACTCCTCGCTCTGGAAGGTGAGTTGCTGGCCGCGTCGGGCATGCCGTCGGAGGTCTGCCTGCGCGTGACGGCGGTGCTCGACCCGTTCGACAACGCTCCCTCCGTACCGGAGATAGCGGAGCGGCTGGCGGCGGCCCACCGACGCGGGGAGCACTGGAGCACCGTGCCGCTGGCGACGATCGCGACCTTGGCCGAAAGCTGGCGTCGTCGCGGTTACTGACCGGGGACTACCGCACCGGTGGCGCGGTGCCAGCCCGGATCTCGGATGGACGGGCCCAGTCACCGGGGGTTCGCCAGGGGCGCTCCCGTCATGAGGGTGACGGGAACCGATGCCGATCGGCGATGGTCCGAATCCATGCCCGCGGACTATGAGCGGTACCTCGTGCGGTGGTCCTCCGGCCCTTCGCCGAGGACCTGACCGCCCGGGCGGCGGCACTCCCTCCTCGGCCAATCCTCGAACTGGCAGCGGGGACCGCCGCGCTGACAGCAGACCTGCTTGCGTGAGTCGACCTCGACCGGGCCGGTCGCATCGGCTGCCGTCGCACAGCCGCCCTCCAGGCGAAGCCTGCGCGGGCACGACTGCCGGGCAAGAGGATCACCCGCTCTTGGCTAGCCGCTCGGTGTCGGGGTTGGCGAAGGTGTCGAGGACTTCGGGCATGTCGACCCGCCGATGGATTCCGGGACGTACACGCCGCCGCTGCAGGGGGCGACCTGAAAGATGAAGAGGGAGCCTTGGGTTCCCATCATGTACACGCGGCCGCCGTAGCCGATGTTGATCAGGCTTCCCGTGGTCGTCGCGGGGTGGGCAGCGCTCTGGGCGAGGGTCTTTCCGGTGGCCTCGTCCAGCCACATCAGGGTTTCCTGGTAGTTGGAGTCCTCGGCGAAGGACTTGGCGGGCGTGTTGCCGAGGACGTTCTGGGTCAGGAGGACCCGTTTTCCGGCCGGGCCGATCGCGGCGAAGTAGTCGCCCATGGTGATGTCGTCACGCTGCCACTTGACCTTCATCTCGCCGGTGTCCTGGTCGATGTGGACGGCCCAGATTCCCGGGACGAGCCAGTCCTGCATGAAGAGCAGGCTGTTCGCCGGGTCGGTGGAGAAGGCGGCGGCGGACGTGCTGACACTCGCGCCGCGGACCGGCAGCTCGGTGCCCCAGGGGCACAGGCGGCTGGAGTCGTTGGGATCGTCCTGGCTGACGGCGAACGCGCAGATGGGCACACTCTTGGAAGGGGCCGCGTTGGCGTTGGAGATGATCCACTTGCCGATGACGGCGGGAGCGTCTCCCGCGCCCTGCCCCTCCAGCAGGTACTGGGGCGCCCAGGTGGTGTCCTCGGTGAGTTTCCGCGTCTGCGGATCCCAACGGATGCGGAGGATGGTCTCCGTGCCGTCGAGGTAGGCGTAGATGTTGTCCTTCCAGGTCGTCACGATCGGGCGGGCCACGACGGCCTGGCTGAGTTTGATCTCGTCGACGACCTTGAGAGAGGCCGGATCGAGGACGGCGACGGTGGTCTTGGGGTTGGCGGCCGTGGCTCCGGGGCACGAGGAAAGCGCGTAGTTGCCGTAGGTGAGGCATCCGGGCACACGGTTCTGGCTCTTGAGCAGGATGTGCCCTTGCGGGTCGGGCAGGATGTGGAATCCGTCGAAGTTGGCGTCGCTCGCCGGCCCGTCGAGGATGGGCACTTCCTGGTGGGCGAGCATCGCGCCCGACGCGGGGTCGAGCCGGTACACGTGGGCCCCGAACGCCGCGTAGACGCCGTCCTTGCCCACGGCCATGCTGGGGGCCGGGTTGAACTGGCCGCCAACGTTGATGTTCAGCAGGGGCCGGCGCCAGATCTCCTTGCCGGTCGAGGGGTTGAACTTCGACACGTACGGTCCCGGCGAGTACGCCTCCAGCCCGCTGCTCCCGCCGATGAGATAGGCGTCGTCGGGTCCGCCGAAGGTGACGAAGACGATGCCGCCGGGGTAGTTGCTCTCGGACTTGTACATGAAGACCTGGTTGGGGCCTTTGGAGTCACCGGTCCACGTGGCGCACGGGTAGACGCCGCTGTGGATGGAATCGGTGTGCTCCGGTGCCCCGATCACCGGCGGGTAGTTCACCATGTTGTTGGCGGGGTCGGCTGCGTAGGACTTCATACAGGCGACCTCTTTGGAGATCGCGTTCAGATCCCCCACGAGCGGCCCGGTGTTCGCCACCGGGCTCTCGGCGAAGCCGCTGAGGCTGTTCTTGACCTGCGGAGTCGCTCCCTTGATCAGCGGCAGAACGATGAGCACGGCGAGTACGACGACGGCCGCGGCCACTTCGAGGACCGGCTTCAGGACGCGCCAGGCGCGGTGCCGGAACTTCTTCACCTGCCTGCCTCCTCGGCCGCCGGCATCGATGGGCCCGGCTCCGCCCGGCGGGCCGCCTTGACCTCCCGGTACTCCTGAAGTGCCAGGATCGAGCTCGCGAGCAGCAGCCAGACCACGAACGCCGTCCACCAGGCCCACAGGCCGAGTGCCCCGGTGGCGGGGTTGAGGATGCCGCTCACCCAGAAGGGGCTGATGAACGCGAGCACCGAGAGCACCGCGGCGAGCAGTGCCAGCCACCCCAGCCAGCGGCCCATCACTCCGGTGTGCAGGATCACCTTGCCCACGGCGAAGAAGAACAGCGACAGCACCCCGCCGCCGAGCGCGAACAGCACCGCCGAAACGGTGAAGAACGCGGGCACCGCTGCCGCCTGCGCCGGGCTCGTCGTGAGCAGGACCGCGTACGTCAGCGCCAGGCCCACCAGCATCAGCGCCGACCCGACGCCCGCCCCCACCAGCGCGACCGTCGTCCCCCGCGCCGACCCGTCCTCCGCTTCCCTCAGAACCCGCCACAGTGGTCCCAGGAACCACAGGAACAGCGCGATCCCCAGGGTGGTGAACAGCATCTGCAGCCTGACCGCATTCACGTTCTGGGAGTAGAAATCGTTCACCGTCTGCGCGTTCTCGATCGACGGGTACGGCGTACCACCCGAGGGATCGGTCTGCATGAACATGATGAACGCGAGCACGAACATGACGACCGCGAGCAACCCGATCGCCGCACCCAGCTGCTCCCAGCCGCGACGCTCGCCCATGGAACCGCCTTCCCGCACCTCGGTGGTTTCAGCTGATCAGTGCAGGCCATGCGCTCCCGCCAGGCGAATCCATGGATGAGCAGCAGGACCTCTTTGCGCATGTTAGGGAGAACAAGGCGCTAACACGGGCATTACGCCGTTCCGGGGCGGAGCTCCAACCGGGAATGCGTGACCGCATCGGAAACGGGCACTCATCGGGCAACGTTCGCCCTCGTGACGAGTGAGCGCAGGTAGCGGCAGAACTCCAGGAACTTGGAGCGGTTCTTGGTCATCGTGATGTGCCCGTACAGCTGCTCCTCGGCGAGGACGTAGGCGGCGAACAGGTGCCGGACCCCGAGCGATCGGGTGTAGGTCGCCCGCCGTCGGGGCCCGCGTTCGCGATCGGGGTTCTTGTGCCTTCCGCCGCGTTCGGCCCTCTGCCGTCCGGGGTGGGGCTGCAGGTCGAGCGGCCCGAACTCGTCCAGGCGGACGATGACTTCGGGCTCGCCGTCCTCCGGTATGTCGTCGCCGTCGGCGATCGCGTAGAGGTGCTCGACCCGGACCTTCTTGGCGGCGTAGTCCGGATCACGGGAGGTCTTCCAGGTCTTCACGCGTTGAAACGAGACGCCCTCCTCGCGGAGCAGGACCCGAAGGCCCTCATGGCTGATGTCGTCGACCCCCCTCGGCGACCGGGAAGTCCGCCGGCTTGGCCTGACTCCAGGTGGCGAACGGCAGGCCGTGCTCGAACGGTCTGGACTTGGTGATCTTCTTGATCTCTCGGCGCTCAGGCGGAGAGAACGCCCTCGGCCGCCCATCCGCGTACCTCGTGTGGAGCGAGCCGAAAGCGTCCGTGTTGCAGTTGTGGATCGCGTCCCGCACCCGTTCCGCGCCGGTGAAGGTCACCTCGGCGATCTCGCCACGGGCATGCGCTGGGCGGACAGGAGCACGATCTGGGCCCGCCGCCAGGTCACTACCGAACCCGTGCCCCTGCGGATGATCCGCAGCAGCCGTTGCCCTTCGTCGTCATGGACCTCTCGGACTTGTACGCGGTCAGCCACGGCGATCGGACTTCGGCGGTATCCGTTCGAGGTGCGACGGCAAGGACAGCAGGATCGCGATCCACAGCTGGAGTATCGGTGAGGCCAACCCCTTGTTCGGCCCGAAGATCCCCGGTCGCTGAATACCTTGGCCTGGTCATGTGCTGCTACTGGCGTGACCGAGGCCGGCTGGGCGACGGTGGGTCGCCATGGTGAGAGTGCCGCTGTCGTGATTGACCGAGGGCGGGGTGAAGGCGACGTCCAGGCGGGTGAGCCCGCGGAAGTTGAGGCTGCGCTGCCACTGGAGCGGGGCCTCTTCGAGCCGCAGGGCGGGAAGCCTCGTGAGGAGTGCTTCCAGCACGATCGCGCCTTCCAGCCGGGCCAGCGCCGCACCGAGGCAGAAGTGCGGCCCGTACCCGAAGGCGACGTGCCTCCCGCCGGGCCGTTGGAAGTCCAGCACATCGGGATCCGGGAAAGCGGCCGGATCCCGGTTGGCGGCCCCGCACAGCAGGAGCACCACCTGCCCAGCAGCGACGGTGCGGCCCGCCAGTTCCAGTTCGTGGCGTGCGCGGCGCAGCATCAGCTGTACGGGGCTGTCGTAGCGAAGGAGTTCCTCGACCGCGGCCGGTATGAGTTCGGGCCGGCTGCGCAGTTGGTCGGCTGCGTCGGGGTGGCGGAGCAGGGCGAGCGCGGCGTTGCCGATGAAGTGGGTGGTGGTCTCGTGGCCGGCGATCAGGAGCAGGGCGCAGTTGGCGAGGAGTTCGTCGAAGTCCTGGTCGGTGTTCTCGGTGTGTGCGGTCAGGAGCGCGCGCAGTGTGTGGGGTGGGGGCGGGGTGTCCTGGCGGGTGAGGAGTGCGCGGAGGTAGGCGAGCGTGTGCGTCATGCTCTGCGAGGCGGCGCGGTTGTCATCGGCGTCGAGCCGGGAGCTGCCGATGGCTGCGGCGATGGGACCGGACCAGGAGGACAGCGTGTCCCGGTCCTGCTCCGGAACGCCGAGGAGGTCGCAGATGATGGTCAGGGGCAGGGGGCGGGCGAGGTCTGCGACGATGTCCATGCGTCCGGTCGGCGCCGCGTGCGTGATGATCTGCTCGACAGCTCCGGAGATCTTCTCGCGGAGCACGGCCACGGCCCGGGGCGTGAAGGCCTTGCTGAGCAGGGCACGCAGCCGGGAATGGTCGGGGGCGTCACTGTAGAGCATTTGCCGGCTCAGGACCCGGGCCAGCGGCCTCAGCTCCTCGGAGACGGCCTCGATGTCGGGATAGCGCACCGAGGACAGTCGCGGGTCTCCCGCGGCGCTGCTGACCACGGCGTGACCGGTCGCGACCCAGGCGTCCAGGCGGCGGTCCCAGAAGAGGTCTGCTGCGCTCCTGAGCTCGTCGTAGAAGTCGTAGAGGCGTTCCTGGGTCCGGGGCCGGAGAGCCAGGAGGAGAGACGCGGGCGGCGCGGGAGTGTGCATCGGCCAAAGCTAGCTCCGTGCGGGAGCGCATCTGCCTGATTGGAAAGTTCTGTCTGATCCGTGGGATCACAGATTTCGTTCGGCGATCGACAGAGCAGGCAGATGTCCAAGATTGTCCGAGCCGGACTGCGCCGAGGAGGGGACAGGCAGCGAAGAACGGTCGCCGGTGAGTTCGCGGCACGCGAGCCGTTCCAGGACAGCCGGCCCTTGGGTGCTTCTGCTCCGACGAATCAGGCAGAGCCGGAGCGCCTCGACCGGAGCGTCCTGCACGGGTCCTCGGCCGCCGCGAAGTCTGCTCCGCGGCGGACGAGAACGGTGAGCACGCTCGGCATGAGGCTCCTGAGCTGGGAACGCGTACCGCTCGGTCTACTCGCCGTGCTCGGCCGTTTCGCATGAGGGGCAGAGGAGGCGACGCGCCGGCTGCTCCTGCGTCCGCTTGCCGAGCCCGGCCCGCCGGTGCTGCACCTCGCGCGTCTCGACCCTGACATGTGCGGCACACAACCCCGCTCCACAACTTCGGCACACTGCCTCCGCGGGCGCCACCGTGCCGGAATCTCTGCTGCATTCGAAGCAGTTCATCACGCCTCCGATGATCACTGCCTCCCGCTCGCTGCCGACCCGGTCCAGCCGTTCAAGCGGGCGGGAGAGCGTTTCCAGCATGAGTCACGCCCTGCGGGGTACCCGCAGCCCGGCGGGAGAAACCTGGCCTGCGAGTCCGGCGCCGCCGGGCCTCGGCAATGCGTGAGGCGATGCTCATGGAATCGCACGAGCACGACATGCTGACCGAGATCGAGCGATGCCTCGCGCGAGAGGATCCCGACCTGGACGCGCGCATCGATCTGCTCAACCAGCAGTTCTGCGGCGATCCCCCGGACGACCACGGGCCGCGCAAGCACCTGGACTGGTCCGTGCTCGCCCTGGTACTCATCAGCCTGCTCACCGTCGGCTTGATGGCGTTCGCAGCCGCCCGCTCCCCGTCGCCTCCTCCGGCCGACAGGGTGGAGACGTCGACGAGCGCCGCGGCCTGGTGAGGGCTACTCTTCGCATCCCGCATCCCGCATCCCGCATCCCGCATCCCGCATCCCGCACCCGCTCGAAGCAGTCGGCCTGCGTGGGTACGGCGAGCGGGGGCGCGGCGTGGCTCGTGCTCGTCGGCGCGACCTCAGTCGTGCGCGGTGGGTACCACCGCGACCGGGCAGTCCGCGGAGTGCAGGACCTCTCCGCTCACCGACCCCAGCAGCAGCCGCTTCATGCCTGCTCGACCACGTGCCCCGACGACCACGAGAAGTGCATGGTGGGAGGCTTCGACCAGGAGGCTCGCAGGTCGGCCCCGCTCGGCGCGCGCCCTGATCTCCGGACGTGGCTGCAGCGACCTGTACGAAGCGAGTATCTCCTCGAGGGTGTCCTGGGCCTCGCTGGGTACTGTTTCGTACCGCGCCAGCAGTGGCCCGCTCGGGCCGGGGGTCGGCATTCCTGGAAGCGGGGACGCATGAACGACCTCGAGCACGGCATCGCGGCGCAGTGCCGACTCCAGCGCGAACTCCATCACGCTCGGCTGCACGTCCTCGACGTCCAGGCCCACGACCACACGCCTGTCCGCGCGATCGGCGACAGCGCCGGGGCGCAGCACGAGGACCGGGCACTGGGAGTGCGTGGCCACCTGAAGGCTCACCGAGCCGAGTGGCAAGCGGGGAAAGCCGCCGCTGCCGCGGTGACCGAGGACGATCAGCGAGGCATCTGCCGACCGGTCGAGGAGCGCCGAGGCGGGAGAACCGATCACTCGGTCCGGCACCACATCCAGCTGGGGGTGTTCCCGGCGCACCGACTCGATGATGGGTGCCGTCACACGTTCGATGCGCTGGAGATAGGGCTCGTCGTCGGGTGCCGCAGATCCGGCAGACGACGGCCACTCGGCCGCATGCATGACGAAAAGGCGCGCTCCACGATGGTTCGCTTCCTCCGCGGCCCGATGGGCCAGCACCGCCTGACCCTCGGTGTCGGCCACCCCGACGACCACCGCACCCGCCACGTCAGGATCGCGCACCGCCGACTCCTCTCCCGTTCCCGTGACAGGGGGCTCACTCGTCCGCCGGTACCCGACCGGTCTCCGAACAAGCTCAGCACGGGTCCGGCACGTGTGCCACAGCGTGTGATCGCCGGGGCCGAGAGGCACGGGGCGTGATCCACCTCTCCCGTCCTCGCCACGGTCACGGTCGGCGCTGTGCGGGCTCGGTTCCGAGCCGGTGGCATCCGCAGCGTGTCGGCGTCACCTTCCCGAACCGACCTGCGACGGTGAGTGCTCGGCGGTTCGTCCAGAGTCGGTCGGCGGAAGCAAGGGAGCCACGATGACGCAGGGCAGTAGGGCGGAAGTGCTGCGGGAAACAGCAGAGCGGGACGCCATCCTCACCCCCTGCCATCCGATGGGCCAGTGGTACTTGCATCCGGTCGTACGGGATCCGCTCGGGTTGCCTATCCCACCGCAGGGGCGGGCCGAGGGGCAGGGGACGGCCCGCGACGGGTACTGACACGGGACTCGCTCCATCGCCCATCGGCATGGGGCGGCGGACGTGTCAGACGCGTGCACGTGGTGGCGGCCGCAAGTGGCGCGCACCATCTGCCCAGCCCCGGCGGATGCGTACCGCCCCCGTACGCCATCGTCTCGCCCCGGGGGCCGGGGGCCGCCGAGAGGAGGTCACGGCATCGAGGGGCTGCTTCGGTTCGGATGTGCTCAGCGGCTTCGGTTCGATCACCGTCGACTACGACGAGGGCGTGCTCGAGATCTCCGCCCCGTGACGAGGCGCTTCCGGTCGGAGGAGGGCCTGGTCGCTCGCGTCTGAGAGGTTGAGCTCGTGCACGATGTTCCGCTGTGGCTCTGGGTCGTGTTCGCCGTCACCGTTGCGGTGGCCTTGGCGGTCGATCTGCTGATGAACCGGAAGGCACACGTCGTCGGCGTGCGTGAGGCCGCCCTATGGAGCTCGATCTGGGTGGGCCTGGCGATCCTGTTCGGCGTGGTCGTCTACCTCGTGGTGGGCACCAATGCCGGTGTGGAGTACACGACCGCTTGGTTGCTGGAGAAGAGCCTGTCGGTCGACAACCTCTTCGTCTTCGCCCTGATCTTCGGCTACTTCCAGGTGCCCCGGGAGTACCAGCACCGCGTGCTGTTCCTCGGCGTTCTGGGGGCCCTGGTGTTCCGCGGCCTCTTCCTCTCCGCCGGAGTGGCGGTCGTCGACCGCTTCGCCGCCATGATGTTCGTCTTCGCCGCCTTCCTGCTCTACAGCTCGTACAAGATCCTCACCACGGGGGAGGACAGCGTCGACCCAGGCAGGAGCGTCGCCGTACGCCTCCTGCGCAAGTTCGTCCCGGTCCGGGACGACTACGCCGGGAAACGGTTCTTCCTCCGGGAGAACGGCAGACTCGTCGCCACCCCGCTGCTCGCCGTCGTCGCGGCGGTGGAAGGCGCCGATCTGGTGTTCGCCATCGACAGCGTGCCCGCCGTGCTGGGGGTCAGCAGCGATGTGTTCATCGTCTACACCAGCAACGCCTTCGCCATCCTCGGGCTGCGAGCCCTGTACTTCCTGCTGGCCGACCTGCTGAACCGCTTCCATTACCTCAGCAGGGGCCTGGCGCTGATCCTGGCCTTCATCGCTGTCAAACTGGCCCTTCAGGCCGCCCACGAGACCATCGGTCTCGACGTTCCCGAGGTGCACGCGCTCGTCAGCCTCGCAGTGATCGCCGCCGTGCTGATCACCTCCGTCGTGCTCAGCGTGCTGCGCCCCACACCGTCCGGCGGCTCCCGCACACAGCGCCGCGACGAGCGATGAACGCATCGCAGGCCACCACCGCGGCCCTGCCGCACCCGATGCGACAAGGACGTGTCCCGTGCCGGCCGCGGTGATGGCGAGAGCATCCGCCGCGGCTCGCCCGGCCCCTCCCCCCCCCGGAAGTTCCGCCGAGTGGCGGAAGAACCGAAACGGAACTCCCGAGTGGGGGATGTCTGAGAGGGGCGGACCGCTGGTACCGGAATCTCAGGGAGCGAATGGATGAAGACGAAACCGAGTGCGGCCCGTCCGTGGCGCAGGGCCGTCACGCTCATCGTTCTGGGCTGTCTCACGGCACTGGTGGGCGTGGCGGGATGCGGCAACGACAATGAGTACAACCCGCCGGGTGCCAACGCCCGTGTCGGACAGGTCCTGATCCGTTATGCCCACATCGCCCAACCTCCCGACGGCCCGTGGGAGAAAGGGGACGACGTCCCCTTCTACACGTGGCTGTTCAACCAGGGACAGACCTCCGACAGACTGCTCGGCGCCGAGACCACGGTCGCCGGCTCCGTCGACATCGTGAACGCCGACGGCGCAGCGCGAGGGCCGGTCACCTTGCCCCCCGGCAAGCTCGTCGAGTTGGAGGATGGGCGCGTCCACCTGATGCTCCGAGGTCTGCGCCGGCAGATCCGCGGAGGTGACTACGTGTGGATCACCCTGCGCTTCGAACGCGCCGGCGAGATTGCCTTGCAGGTGCACTCCCAGATCCCCACCTACGTGGACGACGACGTCACCGGCGTACCGGGGTTGACCTCCCCGTCGCCTGAATGACACCTGCGAGCGGTCGACCCGGAAAGGGACCGGCGCGGACCAGGTGCGCGTCGCATCCCTGCCTTCAGCCCATGCTCCCCGCGCAGGACACCGACACCCTGTCCCGAGGTCCGCTCGAAGGAAGGGCCGCGTGTAGCCGAACGGCGAATGCGGACACCGCTCCGGCGGGTCGCGCGCGGCAACGGGCGCCGGTGTGTTGTGCGGGCGCAGCGGGGTAGCCGCGAAGGAGAAGCGGAGGCGAGTCAGGCTCGCCCGTTGTGGCACAAGTGACCTGCCCGACGCAGGCCGGGTCCACATCCCCGTTGTGACCGGTCCCCGTTCGCCGGACGGCGCGGCGTGCGGCACGCGCAGAGCGCCGGCCTGGGCCGGGGCGTCTTCGGAAAGGAGGGTCGCCATGCGCAGGAGCAGCGGTTCCGTGTCACCTTCGCCCCCCTCTCAGGTCCGTCCCGCCCCTCCGGACGCCCGGGGGGTTCGGAACGGTCTGATCAGCATCATCATGCTTCTCGTGTCTCTCTGGCTGTTCGTCGGCGCCTGGGTCATCGGCTACCCGTTCACCGAGCCCTCCGGAGACGCCCATCTCACGGAGATCCTCGTCGGCGTCGTGGTGTTCCTCGTGGCAGTGGCCCGCTTGGTCCATTCCGAGGGGAAGGGTGTCGGACCTCCTCGTGCTCGTCGGCGGAGCGTGGCTGATCGTGGCTCCCTTCCTGTTCGGCTACGGCGACACGGAGGCGGCGGACGCCGCCCGGGTCAACGACCTCACGGTGGGGGGCACGCTGGTCCTCCTCGCCGCGCTGTCACTGGCGTTGACGGCCAGGACGCAGAGCCGGGGTCGGCAACGCGCTGACCGGTGAGGCTCGCCGAGGGTGACCCACCGGCCCGTGCCAATCCGCATCCTGCGGATTCTCGCGGACATCACGAACACAGGCTCCGTGATCACGAACGTGGAGGTGGATTCTCATGGAGTGGTGGATCTGGCTGATCATCGCCGTCGCCGTGCTGGCCGTGGCCGCCTCGTCAGCGGTGGCGCTGCAGGCCCGGCGGCGCAGGGGCGGCGTCATCGCCGGCGGGAAGCCGCAAGCCGGAAGGAGGGGTGGGAGGACATGAGCAGGTACCTGCGAGCACGAGAGATCAGCAAGAAGCCCGTGGTCACTCTCGGGGGTGAGGACGTCGCCGACGTCAAGGACATCGTCTTCGACCCGGTCAAGGGCGGCATCAGCTGCTTCACTCTCAACGGCCGGGGACTGTTCGCCGGCCCGCTGAAGCGTGCGCTCCTGTGGAAGAAGGTTCATGCACTCGGCCCGGACGCGGTGATGATCCGCGATGAAACAGCGCTCGAGGACGACGAAGAAGCCGTGCGGGAGCAGTTGGACGCTCCAGGCGGGGGGAACGTCCTCGGCGCGCGCATGCTGACCGAGGAAGGGACCAGTCTCGGCACGGTCACTGACGTCATCATCGAGACCGGCAGGACCCCCAAGGTCATCGGCTACGAGGTGGACTCGGCCGCGGAGGCGGGACGGAGGGTGTTCCTGCCGGTGATCAGGCCGAAGTCCGTTTCGGGAGAAATGATCGTCGTGCCGGACGACTGCGCAGACTTCACGGCCGGTGACCTCGCCGGCCTGGCGGCCGCCGCAGAGGGTCTGCGCCGCCGTTCCCGGGAGGAGGAACGATGAGGTTCAGCAGCGCCCAAGGGCGCAGTGTCGTCGCCGTCTCGACCGCTGAGACCGTCGGAACCATCGCCGCGTGCACGGTGGCACCCTCGCCGCCGCGCGTCTCGGCCCTTCGCCTGAAGACCCGCGGCCACAGCGGCCACGTCGTGGCCTGGCGCGACGTGCAGTCCTTCGGCAAGGACGCCGTCACGGTGCGTTCGGCGGACCGCCTGGAACCGGAGAAGGAGGTCGACTCCGACCAGGAGGCGCACAAGAGCCACGACCCCGTCGGCAAGCCCGTCATCACCGAGACCGGCGAGAGCCAGGGAACGCTTCAGGACATCGACTTCGACTCGGAGAACGGGCACATCCACACGCTCATCACCACGGACGGGCAGCTGCCGGGCGATCGGCTCCTGAGTGTCGGGAACTTCGCCCTGATCATCAGCCACCCCGAGTGACCCCACCCCGCCCCGGTGGTCCGATCCACTGCGCGGGGAGCGGGCCGGTAGCGCGCACCTGGGCGGCGTCCGGCCCGGCCACGGCTCGCAGGTCCTCACCTGCCCGGCATCCAGGGCCGGACTGTTCGCCCCGCTGGAACCTTCCTCGGCGCGATCCGGGTCACCTGACCGCCTGCGCACGGCACGTCACCAAGCAGTGGGGCACAGACCGGCCGCCACCGCCACCGCCAGGGCCCTGTGCCCCGACCGAGCCGTCTCGTGCTCGGTGGGACCGGCCCTCTGGTCGGCGCCGGTGATTCCCCATCGGCGGCGGGGTGCCGGATCCGGTCCAGGGCAAGGACAGCGCGATCCGTGGGAGGCTCGGCGGATTCCCGGTTGCCGGGTGCCGCACGGGGTAGAGGCGGTGCATGACCCGAGCCGGCCCGGTGGGCTCCAGGGGTGTGGCATTGCGGAGGGAGCGTGCGGCGCGACGTAGTGGCGTCGCCGCCGGTGCCGTGGTGCCCACCATGGGGGTGGAGGAGGAGTTCTTCCTCGTCGACCGTCGCACCCGGGCCCCGGTGGCCCGGGCGCCGCAGGTGATCGCCCAGCTGAGGCCGTATCTCGGCGAGCAGGTGCAGTCCGAGTTCTTCCGTTGTCTGGTGGAGGTCTGTACGCGCCCGGTGCTGCTGTGCGCGGACCTGAGGGACGAACTGGCCGTGTTGCGTACCACGGTCGCCGCGGCCGCACGGGACGCGGACTGCCTGCTACTGGCCTCGGGCACCCCGGTCGTGCCGCCGCCCGGTCCATTGCCGGTCACGGACAGCCCGCGCTACCGGCGGCTGGAGTTCCGTTACGCCTCGGTCGTGGACAGCGGGTCCAGCGTCACCTGCGGCTGCCATGTCCACATCGGCACCCTGCGCCGCGCCGAGGCCCTCGCTCTGGCCAACCACGTACGCCCCTGGCTGCCCGTGCTCCAGGCGCTCGCCGTCAACTCCCCGCTGAGCAGCGGGCGCGAGAGCGGCTTCGCCGGCTGGCGGGCGGTCGAGATGGCACGCTGGCCCACCGTCGAGCCCGCACCCGTGCTCGATGCCGCCGGATACGAGGCGACGGCCCGCGCTCTCGTCGCCTCGGGAAGGCTTCTCGACCGCCGGATGATCTACTGGCACGCCCGGCCCTCGGAGCACGTACCGACGCTGGAGATCCGGATCGCCGACGTCAACGCGGACGTGGACTGCACGGTGCTGCTCGCCGCGCTGATCCGCGGCCTGTGCACGGCCCTGCTGTACGAGACGGAGGACGGCCGTCCGCCGCCGTACGTCCCGGTGAGCCGGCTCCGTGCCGCCCACTGGCGCGCCGCACGCGTAGGTACCGGCGGACCCGGGATCGACCCCGTCACCGGCGCCGAGGTCCCGATGCGCACGCTGGTCGAGCGCCTGCTCACCCGCGCCGCGCCGGGACTCGCGGCAGCCGGTGATCTCGCACTCGCCGTACGGCTCCTGGACCGACACCTCGCGCTCGGCACCGGCGCCGACCGCCAGCGCCTCCGCTACCGGCAAGGCAGAAGCCTGCGTGGCGTCGTCGATCAGATGGCAGCACTGGCCACCGCCACTGAAGCGCCCATGGCGTTGACCGGTCACGCGACGCACGGTCGGATCCAGGTGAGTGACGGTCTCGGCGGGGACGCCCGACCGAAGGCGTACGGGGACGACGGGCCGCCGGCGACTCCTCCCTCCCGCGGTGGGTGCTGGGAACGGTGAGTGATGTGTCCACGCCAAGCCACACGGTGTTCGGAGCCCCCTGCTGGGTGAGCCTCATGACCCAGGACCTGCGGGCGGCGGAGAAGTTCTACGGGGCGGTGCTCGGCTGGGAGTTCCAGCCCACCCGGCTCGGCGACGAGTTCTCCGTGGCCTTCGCAGAGGGTGCCCCGGTCGCCGGCATCGGGGCACTTTCACGCGCCCTCCAGGTGCCCGTCGAGTGGACGCCCTACTTCGCCGTCGACGACGCGGACGCGACTGCCGATCGCATCCGCGAGCGCAGCGCCACCGTCGCGGTGGGCCCGCTCAGGTTCGGCACCGGACGCGCCGCCCTCGCGGCCGACCGGGACGGGGCAGTCTTCGGGATCTGGCAGGGCAAGGCGATACCCGACTGGCGCCTGGGCCGGGACTCCGCGCCCGCCTGGCTCGAACTGCGCACGCGGGACGCCTTCGACGCGGCCATCTTCTACGCGGAGATCCTCGACTGGGCGTGCGAGCAGGAGGATTGCTGCCAGGTCGCGTACGAGGACGACCACGTCGTGCTGCGCCGGCACGTCCACACCGTCGCACGCATCACCGGTGGACGTGTCGATGCGGCCCCCGACCCCCGTATCCGCCCGTGCTGGCACGTGTACTTCTACGTGCCGGACATCGAGAAAGCAGTCCGCACCGCCGTCCGGCTGGGCGGCAGTGTCGTGTCTTCGACGTCGGCCTCCGCCGCCGTCCCCTGGGCCACCCTCCGGGATCCCGACGGCGGAGTCTTCAGCGTCAGCATCCGCCGGCCAGAGGCGCCCCGCCCACCCCTGCGGGCAGGGGCCGCTCCCCTGCCGGCTCCCTAGGGGGCCTTGCAGAATGATCTTCTTGCGACACGGTGGCTGGTCGACGGCCTGCCGCCGATGCGGGGCATGCGGGGCCGGCCCCAAGCCCCGCACCTCGTATGCCGACCGAGGCTACGACCACGACACCCACCGCCGCCGACTGCGTGAACGTGGCATCGTCCCGGAGATCGTTCGGCGCGGCCGGCCGCATGGCTCGGGCGGGCCGGGTGCGATGGGTCGCCGAGTCCGCCATCGCCTGGCTCCACGGACCTCGCCGCTTACGCACCCGCTGCGAAGCCCGAGACGACGGAGGCAAGGTCTGGCCACGAGTCGCGTCCCGCCGTCCTGCCCCGTAGACAGAAGACATGGACGACGAAAGCAAGGACTGGTTCCACCCCGGCGAGATCGTGCCCGACAGTGGGATCTACGAATGCGACTGCGGCGCTCGGCATCACTGGAGCACCGACGTGAGAGGGCACCGATTCCCGCCCCTGCCCAGCAACTGCACGGGAGGCCGCTGGCAGCTGCAGACCCGGACGCATCCCGACAACTGATTCCCGGCCCCGAAGAGCGAAGCCACGGGCGAAGGGCCCCGCGTAGTCCGGAGCCGAGCCGGCTTCCCTTTCGAGGGGCCGCCCTATAGCAGCCCAGGTCCAGTGGGGAACGGCCGCCCGCCTCCCGGAGAACCGCAGGGTCGCCCACGGCCCGGCTTCGTTCCTAGCCGCTGCGGCGGCCCTGCAAGCCATGGACGCCGCTCTGCGCGGCGCCCAGTGGAAGAGGCCCGACGCTGCCGGTCCCGGCCCGGAACAGGCCCTGGCTTCCTTGTCGCTCCTGCGGTAGGTGCCTTGCCCGCCGTCACACCACACAGCTCTGCGCCTTGTCACCGGCCATGAGGAGCTGGCGAGTGGAGATCGCCCTGTCCGGACGGAGGGAAAGGTGTTCCGCAGAGCCGCCCCGCGGCCTCTCAGCCGCCAGCCCCGGGAGGCGCCACGACACGGAGGATCGATCGCCCCGGCCCGCCGCCCGGGGCGATCGATCCTCCGTGTCGGCTGCCGCGGCGCGTAGGTGGCTGGGCTCTGGGCAGGCGCCGTGAGGCAAGGCTTGAGGAACTCGGAGGAGGAGAGCGACATGACCACCGCGCGCGAGATCATGACACCCGATGCCACATGCATCGGTGCGAACGAATCGGTGCTGGACGCGGCGAGGAAGATGACCGACCTCGGCGTGGGTGCCCTGCCGATCTGCGGCACGGACGAACGGCTGAAGGGGATGCTCACCGACCGAGACATCGTCGTCAAGGTCCTGGGAGCCGGCAAGGACCCCGCTCAGGTGAAGGCCGGGGACCTCGCGCAGGGGGAAGCGGTGACCATCGGGGCCGATGACGGCGCGGAAGAGATCCTGCGGACCATGAGCGAGCACAAGGTCCGCCGCCTTCCGGTGATCGACGGCCACACTCTCGTCGGCATCGTGGCCCAGGCCGACGTCGCCCGCGCGTTGCCCGACCCCAAGGTCGGCGACCTCCTCGAGGCCATATCCGCATGAGGAACTCCTGGCCACCCCGCACGGTCCTCCCCGGGTGGCCGGGAGGAATGCCCGTGGCGTCGGCCTCGGATCGCGAGAGACCCCCACGAGAGCATCGAACCGCCCTCGGAGCCGATGCCGGCCCGCGCGGTGCCGAGGCTGCCGGCGCGGGGAGTTGCCGGGCGGGAAGGGCCTCGAGTCGAACGACGCTCCGGCTTGCCGGTCTCGGTCCAACCAGCCGCGATGATGCCGCGGTTCCGCGTGGCCTCACCGTGTCTTCCAGGACACGCCGAGGCAGCCGCCGCGCTGAGCGAGGACGTCATCGTCGAGCGCGAAGCCGTGCTCTTCACCGAAGGGCGCTTCGACTTCGCCCCCCTGCGGCACCGACCGGACCGCCGGCCGGCGGTGTTGGCCGGCGCTCCCGTACCCCACCGTCCACCCGGTCGCGTTCGACCTGCTGCAGTACGCCGGAACCGAGATGACGACCCGGCCCTACGTCGAGCGCCGCGTATCCCTCCTTCCTCGGCGATACGCCCGTCGACCACGGCCGCCGGCGCCACTCCAGGGCACACCGGATCCGCGCCGACCTGCTCCCCGACGACGTTCCCCCGTACGCGCCGTGACGTCCCCGGGCAGCGTTCGACACGGCGAACACCTCCACGCTCTACGCGCGCACCTGAGGGAACCCCGGGGAGTGCTGAAGTTCCATGGAGGCTGTCGTGGCGCGTGAGCAGAACGGTCTGGCCGGGGTTCTCGCCGCGGCGGAGGAAGCGGCTCCGGTGGAGTCCCTCGACGTGGTCGCCCGCAACCTGCGTGAGCGCTTCGGTGCACGGTACGTGTCGTTCCTGTTCCTCGACATCGTCGGCCAGCAAATGGTGCGAGTCAGCGAGGAAGCCGACACCCGGAGAGGCCGACACGCCGACCTGATCCCCCTGGTCGGCAGCGTCTACGACCAGGTCCTGCGCACCCAGCACTTGGTGCAGACACCGGACCGCGGCGAGGGCCATGGGCTGATCGCGCCGGTCACCAACCGGGGCGACACCATCGGCGTCCTGGAACTGACCCTTTCCCACGTCAGCGAGGAAGTGCTGGAACAGGTGGAGGAGGCCGCACACGCGCTGGCATACATCATCCTCGCCGACCGCCGCTTCACCGACCTCTACCACTGGGGCCAGCGCACCACAACCCTCACGCTGGCAGCCGAGATCCAGCGACAACTCCTTCCCTCGGCCCCCTGCTGCGAGGCAGCCCAGTTCGCCCTCGCCGGAGCTGTCGTGCCCGCCGACTCCATCGCCGGCGACACCTACGACTACACCCTCGACGCCGACACTCTGCACCTGTCCGTCACCGACGCCATGGGTCACGACATCGAAGCGGCCCTGCTGGCCACCCTCCTCGTCAACGCCTCACGCGGCGCCCGCCGGGCGGGATGCGACCTCCCCGAACAAGCCCACCGAGTTCACCGGGTCCTCTGCGACCACGGCCGAGGCTCCCTGGCCACCGGCCAGCTGCTGCGCATCGCCCTCGACGGCAGCAGCGCCCAACTCATCAACGCCGGACATCCGTGGCCACTGCTCCTGCGCGACGGCACGGTGGAGGCAGTCCCCTTGGAGGCCCACCTCCCCTTCGGCATTCCCTCACCCGCCCCGTACCGGGCCCAGCATCTCGATCTCCAGCCCGGGGACCGGCTCGTGCTCTACACCGACGGCATGCAGGAACACCAAGCCCAGAGTGTTGACCTCGCGGCTCTCATCCAAGACACCGCATCCGGGCATCCCCGGGAGGTCGTACGGACGCTCACCGCAGCGGTGACCGCCGCCTGCACCGGACATCTCCAGGACGACGCCACCGTCCTGTGCCTCGACTGGCACGGACCGGACTCCAGCGGCCGTCACGCACACGCCGGAGCCGACCGACCCAGGTGCCCCTGAACGGAGCCACCGCGCTTGTGGGCACGGGTCTGCGAGCCGAGGGCGGGATCCTGAACTGCACGGCCCGCAGGACCAGGCTCGGCGGGTACGGGCACTCTCGGGAGCGGGGGCGTTGTTCTGCGTGCGCCCCCTGCCCCCGGCGCAGGGGAGTCAGGGGCCGCAGGGCGCGTCAGACCAGAGCGGCGTCTGCGCGGCTACGCTCGACCATCGCCCCCGTCGTCTCGTCGATCGTCGGACAGCGTGATCGTGGAGGTGATCCGTTTTCCCACCGGGTCCTCGTGGAACTGGAGGCTCTCGCTCACAGCCATGACGATCTCCAGCCCGTGATGACCGACCCGGGCGGGATCAGGGCCCCGAATCACGGGAAGGCAAGGGTTGCCGTCCCACACACTGACGTGGACGGCGTGGTGCTTGTACTCCAAGGACAGCAGACAGGGGCCGGGAGCGAATTTGCGGGCGTTGGTCACCAGTTCGCTGACGACCAGCTCCACCGCGCCGATCGTGTGCCCCGACACTCGGACTCCATGGGCGACCTGCAGGCGAGTGAGAAATGAGCGGGCCAGGTCTCGCGCAGCTCCGATCCCCTCTCCGCCCTCAAAGGTCTCGGACACGGATACGTGACCGTGGTCCACCGGCCAGTTCTGGTTTCCGGCTGCCTGGCCCATAGGTCCTCGTCCCACTTCTCAGCAGTCCCGTACACAGCGGGTACCCCGCAGGCAGCACCGACCACACATACGCTCCCACTCCTCGACGTTCCCCATCGGGCAGGGGTGGACCCGGCCGCCGAGGGCGAGGGACCAGCGCGTAGCCGACCAGGGCCCGTGGCCCTGTACGGGCTCCGCGGCCGCGGTGGTGTCCAGGCCCTCCTCGGTGTCTCGTTCGGCGCCGCCGAGCCGGCCCGCGCCTGACGACGCCGGTGCGCCGGGACGGGCGACAGCCGGCGGGCGTGTCGCGACGCCGGTGCGGGGCATTGGGAGACGATGGGCGTTCCTCCGGCAGCCCTGGAATCGAGCGGAGAGGGAGGGCCGCGTGGACCAGCGGGCGGCGGCTGACCCAGTCGGCAGCGCGAACGACCCCGAAGCGAGCGGGACCGGCCGGTCCGGCCCGCACCGGGGCCCTGATACGACGGACGTACGGCGGCGGATCCCCCGTACCGACGCGTTGATGCGAGACACACGCCTGTCGGAGGCGGCTCGCCGGCTGGGCACCGCGGTGGTCAAGGCGGCCGTCCGGCAGGCCCAGGAGCAGGCGCGCACCGGCGCCGTCGCGCCGCAGGACGTGGCGGACACGGCGGTAGGCCTGCTGCCGCGCACGGCAGGAGGGCTGCGGCCGGTCATCAACGCCACCGGCGTGGTGCTGCACACCAACCTCGGCCGGGCGTCGCTGTCCGCGGCGGCCCGCCAAGCGGTGCAGGAGGCCGCCGGTCCCACGGACGTCGAACTGGACCTGCGCACGGGTGCCCGTGCCCGCCGCGGCCGGACGGCCCTCTCCGCACTGCGCGAGCGGGTGCCGTCGGCCGCGGCCGTGCATGTCGTGAACAACGGCGCCGCCGCCCTCGTCCTGGTGGCGACCGCGCTCGCCGCCGGGAAGGAGATCGTGATCAGTCGGGGGGAGATGGTGGAGATCGGGGACGGTTTCCGCCTCCCGGACCTGCTGGTGTCCACCGGAGCCCGGCTGCGCGAGGTGGGCACCACGAACCGCACCACCGTCGCGGACTACGCCGCCGCGGTCGGTCCTGAGACGGCCTTCGTGCTGAAGGTGCACCCCTCCAACTTCCGCATCACCGGATTCACCCGGTCCGCCGACGCCGGGGACCTGACGCCCCTCGGCGTTCCGGTGGTCGTCGACATCGGCTCCGGCCTGCTCGGCCCGCACCCCGTGCTGCCGGACGAACCCGATGCCGAGACCCAGCTCCGGGCCGGTGCCTCCCTCGTCACCGCGAGCGGCGACAAACTCCTCGGCGGACCGCAGTGCGGCCTGCTCCTCGGAGACGAGGCACTGGTGCGGACGGTGTCCCAGCACCCGCTCGCCCGTGCGTTGCGCGTGGACAAGCTCACCCTGGCCGCCTTGGAGGCCACGCTGGCCGGACCCGAGACGCCGACCGCGGCGGCGCTGGCCGCCACTGCGGTGGGCCTCGCGGACCGTGCCGAGCGGCTCGCCTCTGCCCTGCACGCCGACGGCGTCGACATCGCGGTCGTCGAGAGCGCCGCGACGGTGGGTGGTGGCGGTGCCCCCGGTGTGACGCTGCCCAGCGCCGCACTGTCGCTTCCCGAGCGGTACGCGCCCGCTCTGCGGGCCGGCCCGGTCCCCGTGCTGGGACGGCTGGAGTCGGGCCGGTGCCTGCTCGACCTGCGGGCGGTGCCGCCGGAGGACGACGAGCAGCTGGCCGCAGCCGTGCGGTCGGTCACGGACCCGGCCGCGGAAAGGTGACCCACGTGCGGGTACTGGCCACCGCAGGGCACGTCGACCACGGAAAGTCCGCCCTGGTGCGGGCGCTGACCGGAATGGAACCCGACCGTTTCGAGGAGGAGCGGCGCCGGGGGCTCACCCTCGACCTGGGGTTCGTATGGACGCGGCTCGACCCGAGCGCATCCGGTGGCTCCGCCGGGGAGCACCTCGCCTTCGTGGACGTACCCGGACACGAGCGGTTCGTCGCCACCATGCTGGCAGGTGTCGGGCCCGTGCCGGCCGTGCTGTTCGTCGTGGCGGCCGACCAGGGTTGGCAGCCGCAGTCGCAGGAACACCTGGAGATCCTGGACGCCCTCGCAGTGCGGCACGCCGTGCTCGCGGTGAGCCGCAGCGACCTGGCCGACCCCGAGCCGGTGCGCGCGGACGCCGTCGCACGCATGGCCGCCACCTCGCTCGGCACCGTTCCGTCCGTCGCCGTGAGCGCGCCGACCGGAGCCGGACTGGACCGACTCCGTTGGGAACTCGCCAAGTTGAGCCACGCACTGCCCGTCCCGCCGGCCGACGCGGATGTGCGGCTGTGGCTGGACCGCGCCTTCACCGTGCGCGGTCACGGCACGGTCGTCACCGGCACCCTGGGCGCGGGCACCCTGCGCGTGGGCGACCGTCTGGTCGCGGGGGGCGGCACGACCGTGCTGAGAGTGCGCGGCCTGCAGTGCCTGCACGAGGACGTCCGCGCCGTGAGCGGCGTGGCGCGTGTGGCGGTCAACGTGCACGGCACCACCGACGGTGTGCTGCGCCGGGGGCAGGTGCTGCTGACACCGGACCGCTGGCTGCTCACCGATCTGATCGACGTCCGGGTCTGCGGAGCGCCGGCCGAGGACCTGCCCCGGACGCTCACTCTGCACGTCGGGACCGCCGCGGTGCCGGTGACCGTCCGCCCGGTCGGTCCGGACACGGCCAGGCTGACCCTGACCCGGTCGCTGCCCCTGCGGGTGGGCGACCGGTCCGTTCTGCGGGATCCGGGCGGCGGGCGCACGCCGTGCGGGGCGACCGTTCTGGACGTACGGCCGCCCAGGCTGACCCGGCGGGGAGCGGCTCGCGTCCGGGCGGCCGAGCTCGCGCACCTGACCGGCCGCCCGGACGGCGCGGCGGAACTGCGCCGGCGCGGACTCGTCCGCGGCTCCGAGCTGGCGGCGATGGGCGTGCCCGCCCCCGATACGCCGGTCACCGGTGACTGGCTGGCCGACCCGGACCACTGGGCGGCACTGCGGGACCGCCTGGAGACCGAGGTCGAACGCCATGGCACCGAGCACCCGCTGGAGCCCGGTCTGCCCACCGAGGCGGCCCGCCGGTTGCTCGGCCTGCCCGACAGGTCCCTGGTCGATGCCCTGGCCCGGACATCGGGCAGACTGCGCGGCAGTCAGGGGCGGTTGTACGGCCCCGGAGACCTTCGGCCCACGCTGCCGCCGCCCGTCCGGAGAGCCGTGCAGGCGCTGGGGCGGGAGCTGGCGCGGGCGCCGTTCCGCGCCCCGGAGGCGGGCCGGCTGGTCGAGCTGGGGCTGACCCGCAAGACCCTGGCCGCCGCGGTCGCGGCGGGCGCCCTCCTGCGGGTCGGCGACGGAATCGTGCTGCTCCCGGACGCCGACGTACGGGCGACCGTCGTACTGCGGCAACTGCCGCAGCCGTTCACGCTCAGCGAGGCCCGCCGAGCCCTCGACACCACGCGCCGGGTTGCCGTGCCGCTGCTGGAGTTCCTGGACGCCCAGGGGCACACCGAACGCGTGGACGGCCAGCGTCGGCGTTGTCGGCCGGACGCGGAGAGCGGAGGCGGACGGGAATCGAACCCGCCTGCCCGAGATCCTCGGACACCTCGGTTTTGAAGACCGGGAGGGCCACCAGGCGCCCACACGCCTCCATCGCCCGCCCAGGCTACCGGAGGGGCCAGACCCACAACCGGAGGACGGCATGACACGTGAAACACCCGTGCGCCTGACGCAGTTCGCCCACGGCGGCGGCTGTGCGTGCAAGCTCCCGCCCGGCGAGCTGGAGGACGTCCTGCGCGGGCTGGACGGGTCGACGACGACCGCGGGTGACAGCACCCTCCTGGTCGGGCCGGCCACCGGTGACGACGCGGCCGTCGTCACCCTGCCAGACGCGGGCGGCGCGCCGGACCGGGTGGTGGTCTCCACGGCGGACTTCTTCACCCCGGTCGTGGACGACCCGTACGACTGGGGGCGCATCGCCGCGGCCAACGCGCTCTCCGACGTGTACGCGATGGGCGGCCGTCCGCTTCTCGCCGTCAATCTCCTGGCCTGGCCGCGCGATGTGCTGCCGTTGGACCTGGCCCGCGAGGTGCTGCGCGGCGGGCTCGACGTCGCCGACGAGGCGGGCTGCCATGTGGGGGGCGGGCACAGCGTGGACGACCCGGAGCCCAAGTACGGCATGGCCGTCACCGGTCTGGCCGATCCGGCGCGCCTGCTGCGCAACGACGCGGGCCGGCCGGGCATGCCGCTGTCGCTGACCAAGCCCCTGGGCCTGGGCGTGCTGAACAACCGTCACAAGGCCACCGGCGAACGGTTCGGACAGGCGGTGGCCACGATGGTGGCGCTCAACCGCGACGCGTCGGCCGCGGCTCTGCGCGCGGGCGCGACCTGTGCCACCGATGTCACCGGCTTCGGCTTCCTCGGCCACCTGCACAAGCTGGCCCGCGCCTCGGGTGTGACCGCGGTGGTCGACACCGCCGCCGTGCCGTACCTCGACGGGGCACGGGAAGCCGTCCGGGACGGTTACGTCAGCGGAGGGACCCGGCGGAACCTGGACTGGGTCGCGCCCTTCACGGACTTCGGGCACGCGGACGAGGACACCCGGCTGCTCCTGGCCGACGCGCAGACCTCGGGCGGGCTGCTCGTGGCCGGGGAGGTCCCCGGAGCACCGGTGGTCGGGGAACTCGTGCCGCTGCGGGAGCGCTCCGTGGTCCTCACCTGAGGTCCGGTCAGGGCTCCGTGCCCGTGCGTTCGTCGATGCCGGCCCGGTCCCGGTAGTCGCGCACCAGCCGCACCGCCGCCGGGCCCCTGGGCCGGCGCCCCGGCTGGATGTCGACGGCGAACGCCTTGGACTCCTGGATCTGGGTGTTGGGGTCGAGGGCCATGTGCAGCAACTCGTTGGCGGCGTCTCCGGTACTGAAGCCGTTCGGCCCCCAGTGGTAGGGCAGGCCGACCTGGTGCAGGGGGCGGCCGTGCACGGTCAGGGGCGGCACACGATCCGTGACCAGCACCCGTGCCTCGATCACGTTGCGGGCGCTGACGATCGTCGCCCAGCCCGTGTGCTCCAGGCCGCGCTCGGCGGCGAGTTCGGGGGAGACCTCGCAGAAGAACTCCGGTTGCAGTTCCGCCAGGTAGGGCTGCCAGCGGGACATGCCGCCCGCGGTGTGGTGTTCGGTCAGCCGGTAGGTGGTGGCCACGTAGGGGAACACCTCCGAGCCGGGCTCGGTGCCGCTGGGCTGGTAGCGGTTGTCCCGATGCGGTGGCAGCAGATGTCGTACCGGGTTCCGCTGCCGGCCGTACAGCAGGTTCGGGAACGGCGAGTCCTGCGGCTCGTAGTGCGTGGGCAACGGGCCGTCCGTGAGGCCGGACGGCACATAGAGCCAGGCCTTGCCGTCGCCCTGCATGATGAACGGGTCGGTGCCCGACAGGGCCTCGGGCCCGGTCGCGCCGCGCGGCGGCCGGTGGTCGGGCGACGTGTCCTTCTTGAAGTCGGCGATGTCGTGACCGGTCCATTCACCCCGCTCCGCGTCCCACCACACCAGTGCCTTGCGTTCGCTCCAGGGCCTGCCGTCCGGATCGGCGGAGGCGCGGTTGTACAGGATGCGGCGGTTGGCGGGCCAGGCCCATCCCCACTCGTTCGCCACCCAGTTCTGCTGCTCGCCCGGCTCGCGGCGGGCCGCCTGGTTGACGCCGCCGGCGTAGACGCCGCAGTAGATCCAGCAGCCGCAGGCCGTGGAGCCGTCGTCGCGCAGGTCCTCGTACGAGGCCAGCGGTTCGCCCTCGGCGTCATGGCCGTTGATCTCGGCGAGGACGGCTTCGGCGTCGGGCTCGGCGAGTGCGCCCTTCGTCGGATAGTCCCAGACGAGGTCCAGCACGGGCCGGTCCACGGGGTCGGTCGACGCGGCCAGCTTCCGCCTGATGATCCGTCCGAGGTGGTAGGTGAACCACAGGTCGCTGCGCGCCTCGCCCGACGGCTCGACGGCCTGGTGGTGCCATTGCAGCAGGCGCTGGGTGTTGGTGAAGCTGCCGTCCTTCTCGGTGTGCGCGGCGGCCGGCAGGAAGAACACCTCGGTACGGATGTCCTCGGTACTCAGCTCGCCCGTCTCGATCTCCGGGCCGTCCCGCCACCAGGTGGCCGACTCGATGAGGGAGAAGTCCCGTACGACGAGCCAGTCCAGGTTGGCCATGCCCAGGCGCTGCATCTTCGCGTCGGCGGACCCGACCGCGGGGTTCTCCCCCATGAGGAAGTAGCCCTTGCAGGTGCCGTGGAGTTGCGCCATCACCGTCTCGTAGGTGGAGTGCGAGCCGGTCAGTCGCGGCAGGTAGTCGAAGCAGAAGTCGTTCTCCGCGGTCGCGGCCTCACCCCAGTAGGCCTTGAGCAGGCTGACCAGGTACGTCCGCATGTTGCCCCAGTAGCCCTTGTGGGCCGCGTCGGCCCGCACGAAGGAGTCCAGGTCCTGCTGGTGGTGGGCGTGCGGCATCGGAATGTAGCCGGGCAGCAGGTTGAACAGCGTCGGGATGTCCGTCGAGCCCTGGATGGAGGCGTGCCCGCGCAGGGCGAGGATGCCACCGCCGGGCCGGCCGATGTTGCCCAGCAGGCTCTGCAGGACGGCGGCCGCGCGGATGTACTGGACGCCGACGGTGTGCTGCGTCCAGCCGACCGCGTAGGCGAACGCGGTGGTGCGATCGCGCCCGGAGTTCCCGGTGACCAGTTCACACACCTGGTGGAACAGCTCCTGTGGGACGCCGCAGATCTCCTCCACCATTTCGGGCGTGTACCGGGCGTAGTGGCGCTTGAGGACCTGGAACACGCAGCGCGGATGGGAGAGCGTCTCGTCGCGTTCGGGTGCGCCCTCGCCCGCGTCCGCGCCGCCCGCGCCATGGGCCTCGCCGCGCGCCGCCTCCGTCACCGCACTGCTCTCGCCGGTGCGTTTGTCGTACAGCTGGTCGCGCTCGCCCGAGGCCGCCTGGACCTCCGCACCGGCGTACTGCCAACTGGTGTTGTCGTAGCTGCGGGTCTCGAGGTCGAGGCCGGAGAAGACGCCGTCGAGGTCCTCGGTGTCGCGGAAGTCCTCCCGCAGCACGACGGGGCCGTTGGTGTAGGCCACCACGTAGTCACGGAAGTACTGGTCGTTGCTCAGGACATGATTGATGATCCCGCCGAGGAAGGCGATGTCCGAGCCCGCGCGCAGCGGCACGTGGACGTCGGCCAGAGCGCTGGTCCGGGTGAACCGCGGGTCGACGTGGATCACCTTCGCGCCCCGGGCCTTCGCCTCCATCACCCACTGGAACCCGACCGGATGGCACTCGGCCATGTTGGAGCCCTGGATGACGATGCAGTCGGAGTTCTGCAGGTCCTGCTGGAAGGTGGTCGCGCCGCCGCGGCCGAACGAGGTTCCCAGACCGGGAACGGTGGAGGAGTGTCAAACACGCGCCTGGTTCTCGATCTGCACTGCTCCGAGGGCGGTGAACAGCTTCTTGATGAGGTAGTTCTCCTCGTTGTCCAGCGTGGCCCCGCCCAGGCTCGCGATGCCGAGGGTGCGCCGGGTGCGGGTTGCGTCGACCTCCCACTGCCAGCCCGCCCGGCGCGCCTCGATGACCCGGTCGGCGATCATGTCCATGGCCGTGTCGAGGTCGAGCCGCTCCCACTCGGTGCCGCACGGGCGCCGGTACAGGACATGGTGCTCGCGGGCGCCGCCGGTGGTCAGCTGGAGGCTGGCCGAGCCCTTGGGGCACAGGCGGCCCCGGGAGATGGGGGAGTCGGGGTCGCCCTCGATCTGCGTGACCCGCTCGCCCTGGACATACACGTTCTGGCCGCAGCCCACGGCGCAGTACGGGCAGATCGACCTCACCACGCGGTCCGCCGAGGCGACCCGGGGAATGAGCCGCGCGCTGGTGCCGCTCTTGGCGGCGGCCCCGCGGCCCAGGGGGTCCGTCCCCTTGAGCTGACGGTAGACCGGCCAGGAGTCGATCCAGGTGCGCACGCCCATGTCGTCTGCCCTTTCGTCCTCCACGCCCCTCTCGGCTGATTCTCCCGCAGCCGGGTGGGCACGGCATCCGCTGCTCGCGCCTGTCCGACGGTCGCGGCGAGTACCCCGCAGGCCGACGCCCGGTCGCGGCGAGTACCCCACAGGCCGACGCCGAATCAAGGAGCCGAACCGACCGGTCAGCGGCCGTCGGGGCGTGCCCGCGCCTCCAGACGTTCCCGCTGCGGTACGACGGTGTACTTCGGGTCCTCGGCCGAGGCCACGCCCGCATGGAACACGCCGAACCGCAGGGCTGCCGAACCGGCCAGCAGGGCCGTGCCGGCCGTCGCGGCGAGCAGCCGCGCCCGGCCGTCCGCGCCGTCCCGGCGGCCCGCGTACGCCGCCAGCACGGCACCGCCGGCGGTGAGCACCTCGGCCGAGCGCAACTGCCATCGCTGCCTGCCCAGTCCGTACGGCTCGGCGGCCAGGCCCATGCGCCGTTTCATCAGCCGGAACGCACCCAGTTCCAGTCCCGCGCCGAGGACCGCCAGCCGGCGCGCCGGGCCGGACTCCCGCAATGGCGCGCAGGCCAGCGCGAGCCCGGCGGCCGCGGTGGCGGCCGAGCCGGCGAAGACGAACGGCATCTCGCGGTGCCCCTCGTGCCACGACGGGACCGCGGTGTCGGACAGCAGCACGGCGGTGTAGGTGGCGACGGCCGGGCCGAGGGCGGCGGCGCCCGCCGTGGCGGCGCCACCGACGATCCGGTGGCGGCCTGCTACGTCGGCGGCAGCGGCGGCCATCGTGAGCGGGGCGTAGCCGGCCAGCAGCCACGAACCCAGGTTCAGGGGGGAGGTGGGCTTGAAGACGCGCAGCATGTTCAGGAAGCGGGCGGGACGCCCCAGGTCGTGCACCAGCGCCGCCAGCGACACGGAGATCGCTCCGGCCGCGCCGAGTTTCGCGGCGCGGGCCAGGCCCGGCCTGCCCGTGACGTGGCCGCCTGCGGCCAGCAGGGAGGACGCCCCCGCGAGTCCGCCGAGGCAGAGATAGCCCGCGACGTCCAACGGCTTCCACGTCGGCCGGTTCAGGATCGGCCTGCCGTAGTACGAGGAGAACTCCACGTCGGGCACCATCGCCCGCTCGCCGTGTCCACGGCGCCGCCTCCGGCGCCCGGCATCGGCGCCCGTCGGGGCGTCGCGGCCGGGGCGCGCGCCTTCCAGCCCGTTCCGGGTGACGTCGGCCCCGCTCATCGCTGCCTCCTGGCGAAACTGACGGCGGCCATCGCGGCGAGCGAGGCGGCGGCTGCCGCCGCGTGCCGCCACATCGCGGGCAGATCGCGGGTGGTGACGACCGGGTCGGGCGGCAGCCCGTAGACCTCGGGCTCGTCCAGCAGCAGGAAGAAGGCGCCGTCACCGCCGACGCCGTCCCGCGGGTCCTCGCCGTACAGACGTGCGTCCGTGACGCCGGCCGCGTGCAGGTGCGTGACCCGGGCCGCCGCCCGCTCCCGCAACTCGTCCAGGGGGCCGAACTGGATGGAGTCGGTGGGGCACGCCTTGGCGCAGGCCGGTTCCATGCCGACGCCGAGGCGGTCGTAGCACATGGTGCACTTCCAGGCGCGGCCGTCGCCGGGGCGCTGGTCGATCACGCCGTACGGGCAGGCCGGAATGCAGTAGCCGCAGCCGTTGCAGATGTCCTCCTGGACGACCACCGTGCCGAACTCGGTGCGGAAGAGCGACCCGGTCGGGCAGACGTCGAGGCAGGCCGCGTGTGTGCAGTGCTTGCACACGTCGGAGGACATCAGCCAGCGCAGTTCGGTGCGTCCGTCGGGCGCGACGGGGGAGATCGCCCCTGCGGGCGCGTCCGCAGGGGCGGAGCCGGGCTCCGGGGCCGTGGCGTCCGGGCCGGGGGACGAGGGGGAGAGGCCCAGGTTCGTGGCGGCGGTGAAGACGTCGACGTTCTCATGGTCGACGCCGGGCTCCTGACCGCCCAGCGGCTTGCGCTGCTCGACGAAGGCCACATGCCGCCAGGTGCCGGCGCCGAGTCCCCGGGTGTTGTCGTAGGACATGCCGGTCAGTTCCAGACCGTCCTCCGGGATCGCGTTCCACTCCTTGCACGCCACCTCGCACGCCTTGCACCCGATGCACACGGAGCTGTCGGTGAAGAAGCCCATGCGCGGCGGGTGGCCGGTGTACCCGGCCGCTCGCGCCACGTCGGGCTGCGGACCGGACAGCAGGCCGTCATGGGCCGCCTCCTTGCCCGTCCCGGCCCCTTCCGCGGTGCTGTCGTCCGTCATGCCGGCGACCTCCTCGCTCACGACTCGCCGGCGTCCTGGCCGTGGCCGAACGCGTTCCCGGGCGGTGCTCACGGAACCGTGTACCCCTGTCCGTGTGCCCCTGGCGGCGACTCGTCACGCACGCGGTGCCCGTGCCGACCGGTGAGTGCCGCCCACCGGTCTGCGCGGTCCGTCCGAGGCCGCCTGCTTCCAGCAGACGTCGACGGCCGGCCGTTCGCACCCGGGCGCACCCGTTCGACGGCGTGGGGGTCGCTGAAGCCGCGTTCGAGTGCCTTCTCGGTCGAGCGCGACCCGCGGCCGTGGCCCGGACGTGCCGCGAACGAGGAAGCGACACGGCACGGACGGGCGATCGCGGTCCAGTCCGGGCCGTGGCGTGCAGGTCCCTCCAGGGCGTCGCGGACGACGCTGCTGCGGGGCCGTACCATCCATCGGCCGACCTGGGAGCCCAGACGGTGCAGGGGGTGAGCTGCGCGCGCCGGTGAGTTGGTTCGTCAGCGTCTCCGGGCCGGGCGGTGAGGGTCGGGAGAGCACCGTGAGGGTCCGGGTAGCGGACCGTGGCCGACCGGTGTGGAGTGGGAAAGGGCCGACGGCGGCGTCGAGGGAGACGCTGCCGGGTACCCGGGTCACGCAGCCGCCCGGACCAGGAAGGAATGAGGCGTCATGCCGGCAGGGTCGAGCAAGAAGCGCGAGCGTCAGTACGAGCACATCAAGGAAGGTGCCGAACAGCGCGGCGCGTCCGAGAGCCGTGCGAAGGAGATCGCCGCACGCACGGTCAACAAGGAACGGGCACGGTCGGGGGAGGCGAAGTCCTCCAGCAGGACCTCTACGCGTGATCCGAAGTCCGCCTACCAGCGGGGCGGGGAACGCTCCCACTCCGGCTCCCAGGGGCCCACGAGGGACCAGCTCTACGAAGAGGCCAAGAAGAAGAACATCGAGGGCCGCTCCAGCATGAACAAGCAGCAGCTGCGCGACGCCCTCGGCCGCTGACGCGCTCGCCACCCGGCGGACACCACGCGGCAGTCGGTCACCGTCCGTGCTCGTGCCGGCTGTCGTGCAGGGGGGAGCGAGGCAAGCCGGGTTCTGGACGTGTCCGTCGTGCGGCCGGGACGCGGACCCCCTGCTGACGGGACAGGACGGCTACCGGCCGAAGTGCGTTGAACCCGCGGTCTGCCGGAACCACCGTCGCCGACCTGCGAATTCCGATGCCCTGATCGGCTGCACCGCATGGCGGGACGCCACCGGAGGAAGGGAACAGCAGGCCTCCGGGGCCTCATCCGGCCATCCCGATGAGGACGTCGACGGTGCGCTGGTCCTGTACTCCGTAGATCTTGCAGAGGTCGCGGACGTCGCGCGGGCTGATGCGCCGCCGGCCGTTTTCCATGCTGGAGATTTTCGGTTGGGAGACCAGCAGGGAGGCCGCTGCCTGGGTCGTTGTCATGCCTTTGGCCTGCCGTAGTGCGCGGAGTGCGGCCCCCAGTTGGAGGCGCTGGTCGGGGGGCCTGGTCGCATGCACCACAGAAGTACCTCCGGCTCTGTCCTGCCCGCTAAACGAACTCACGAGTAGTTGGTTTTGAGCCAGACAGGGGAAGTGGTTCGATCGGGGATGCAGGCGTCCGTTGCGGACCGTGAGCTGTATGGCAGGGGCCGTCGTCCGGCGTATCACGGCACTTTTCGGCCACTCGTTCACCCTGACGGCGAGCTCGGGCTGAATCCTCCGTCAGGCCCGATCCGGGCGGATCCGGCCGCGGTGCACTCCTGGGCCGGGCTGGATGTGGGAAATGCTGCACGCGCAGCACAGGTGTCAGTACTCTGAGTGAGTGTTCGTAGCCCTCAGTGAGGATTGGTAATGCCGTACTCTCCACTGCTGATCAAGCCCATGCGGGAAGAGCTGACCAGCGTCGGCTTCGTCGAACTGCTGACCGCCGACGACGTCGACCGCGCCATGAAGGACGCCGGCACCGGCATGACCTTGGTGGCCATCAACTCCGTCACCGGCTGCGCTGCCGGTATGGCCCGGCCTGGTGTCCGGCTCGCCCTCTCAGGCGACGCCAAGCGACCTGACCGGCTGCTCACCGTCTTCGACGAGCAGGACGTCGAAGCCACCGCCCGGATGCGTTCCTACTTCGCGGACATCCCCCCGTCTCACCCCTCCTTCGCCCTCTTCAAGGACGGCGAACTCGTCCACTTCATCCCCCGCCACCGCATCGAAGGCCGAGACGCCCAGAGCCTCGCCGCCGACCTCGAAGCCGCCTTCAACGAGTTCGGCCAGTAACGGCCCGACCGCCGCGTGGACCGGACCCGGTCCACGCGGCTCCGCAACACGTCGGGGCTCCCGTCGACGACCGCGTGGGTGCAGCCCTTTCACTGACTTCCCCACGACCGGCTCGACGTTGGTGACGCCTGCGGTGGCCAGGCTCCGCACCGAGCGTCCGGGCGTGCCTGTCGACCTCGAACTCTGCGATCTGGATGACCCGTTCGCGGAGGTGGCGCGGGGTCGGACGGACCTGGCGCCGGTGCGGGCCGGTCGCGGTGTGCGTACCGTTCTTCTCCTGGACGACTCTTCTGCCGCCGTGCTGCCCCGGGACCGTCCGCTCGCTCGCGGGGAGGTCGTCGATCTGAACGGGCTCGCCGGTGAGCCGTGGGTCGGCAGCGAGCCGCCGGTCCTTGCCTGGAGCCGGTGATCGAGTCCTGCGTGGCGGCCGGTTTCAGTCCCGACTTCGTAGTCCGCGGTGATGACTACGCCACGCGCAGGATGCGTCGCGGCCGGTCCGGTGGCCGGTCTGATGCCGCGGCTGGGGTTGCGGGGCGGCAGCTCGGTGTCGTGGTTCGTCCGGTCCGAGGGCCCGAGCCGGTGCGGGTCATTTCGGCTTCCGTGCGGGAGGGCGACCTGGAACAGCCCGCTCTGCGCAGTCGTGGCGTGTGCACGGCCGATGCACGCGCCCGCTCGCTGACGCGCCCGTCCGCGGAGCCCCGGATCACGTCAAGGGGTGCCGACCGGGCCGACGTGGACGTACCCGGCCCACCGATCCGGGCGATCAGGCCGGGCCCGGCAGGCTTTTAGCACAGCGCTGCTCAGGGCATCGGCCGTCGCGGCTGTGGCACTGCCCGGATGGCCGTAGAAGGACCGCACGACGGCATCAGAGGCCCAGCGCTGCACCGGCCAAAGGGTGCCCACCACACGGCGCCATCCGGCATGCTGGAAGGCGCTGGCCATGGTCAGCACCTCGTCGGGGAGCAGCGGACCTCCCTGGGATGTGCTGCACGCAGCCAGGAAGGCGAAGTCTCGCGGTGCCGAGGTGTGGGGGATGTCCAGCAGCCGCAGTGGGCCGTCCGCGAGAAGCAGCGCCGCCTCGGATGGCACGTCCTGCTGCTGAGTGCCGTGGCAGGCGAAGTGCACGGTGTCAAACCGGCCCAGGGCTTCGGCAACGGCCGCAACGGTGGCCTGCGAATCGGACAGGACCTTGGGCGCACCGATGAGGCGGCGGTCGGTGGGTGGCAGCCCGTACTCGACCAGAAGGCTCCGAGCCTTCCCACGCCGTACTGGTGGACGGGTCAGCGCCTGCAGAGTAGAGGTGTAGGAGGAGACGCTCCGTTCGAGGAGGTTCTGGCCGGGTACCGGCCCATCAGGACCGTACAGGCCGGCGGCATGGAGCGGCAGCAGGGCGAATGCTCCGATCGGGCACCACACGATCCGGTCCAGCGATCTGGCCCGCTGCTCCGCCTCTGCCGCGGTGATCCAGGGACTTCCGGTCAGCTCAAGACTCGTGACGATCCGTCGTACTACGGCATCCCACTCCCATTCCAGTAGGCCGCGTAGGTGTCGGGCGAATGCCTCAGCCGACTCTGGCCCGGGAGTTGAGGTGCGGAACTCCTCGACGGCCACGGCGAGACCGGTGGCGCGCTCGTGCACTTCTTCGGGTTTCAGATCGTCGAAGACGATGGGACGGACGTTCTCCCTCGTGATGACCAGGGCTGTGCTCCGGTGCCGGTTCGCAGAGAGGTAGATGACCGTCTGGTTGCCCAGCCTCTCCCGCAGCGCTGTGATGTCGGGCAGTGCGAGCAGCGCGGCAACGGACGGATGCCGACGCAGTTCCTGCCACCGACTCGCGGCGCGTCGCAGGCCGTCAGGGGTCACGGAGACAGCCGTGTCGGGAGAGTGGAAGGCAGCCGTGCCGGTGTCCAGCGTAGCCCTGACGTCCTGGACCTCCTGGGCCAGGAGAGGATGTTCCTCCCGCAGTGTCTCCAGAGGCGAGCGCAGTTCGGCGAGGGACCTCCACAGCACTGTCCGACCCTGTTCCGCCAACGTGAGTGCCTCCTTCCAGTCCCATTCCTGACCGGCTGCCCAGCCGAAGGCGTCGCCCGTCAACGCCCCCCAGGTCGCCAGCAATCGTTCCTGGCTGGACCTGTTCATACCGGGAAAGGCCAGTTCGGACAGGAGCTCCACACAGGTCCGGTAGGCCTGTGACACCGGCTCCGGCTGCCGCAGGTCGATGGCCAGATCGATGAGCCAGCGGGCTCCCCGCAGCCGGACTGGTATCGCGACTGCGGGGTTGTCGAAGAGGGCGCGGAGCAGTTCCAGCGCAGTGGAACCGTGGCCTTCGGCCTCTGCCTCTGTCCTCGAGGTCGAGGCCGCGGCCAGATGGGCCATGGCCAGATTGAACGTGCCGACCGACCAACGCGGATCGGCCGGGTCCACATCCGCTCGTCCGAGCTCCCCGGCCTCCACGGCCTGCCTGGACAGCACGCGGGCTTGGGTCTCATTCCGTTCGGCGAGTGCCAGCTTGAAGAGTTCGATCAGGGTGTCGCACAGCGAGGCCTGGATAGACGCGCGCATCGCGGGATCGCTCCCGGCAGTGGGGGCATCCCTCTCATAGGTGGTGTATGCCCTCCCATAGGCGATGCGGGCCTGCTCCAGGCTGGTCCGTGTGCCACGGAACCTGAACCGGGTCATCAGGGCGCCGGCAAAGCCGGAGTAGATCTTGTACAGCAGCGGATGGTCCTCCGGCGTTCTTGCCAGAACGGTCTTTCCGGCCTCGACCGCTGCATCGACGTTCGGTTCGGACGGCTCGTCATGAGCGAGCCGCGCCAGTGCGGCGATCCAGTTCACACCGGCTCCGGGGAGAGACGGATCACCGGAGGGAAGGATGCGGACGGCCTGCTCGCCGTACTTCACTGCGTCGAGCAGGTCGCCTCGGTCAGCCTGCATCTCATACCTGACCCGGAGTGCATAGGAGAAGTTACCCCGCGCCCGTGCCTGGTGATCCAGCGTGCCGTGCTTGGCCGCAGTGATCGCCCCACGGCTGGCGTCCACTGCTGCGTGCAGGTGTGCGTCGGTCGGCTCGCGGATCGCCCGCCGCACGAGCAGCGCCGCAAGGTTGCATGCCGCATCGGCGCGGTGCTCGTGTGAGGCCGACGGGCCACCAGCACGTCGTGCCGCCTCAATCGCCCGAGTCAGTAAGTCAGAGTGCTCGCCCTCCGCCTCCAGCAGAAGCCCGTACACCGCTGGCAGGGCGGTGCGCAGCCCTGCCTCTGTCCGTGGGTCCTCGACCTGCTGGCCCAGAGCACGTTCCAGCCGCTCTGCGAGTTCGCGCAAGGCTGCCACCGGGCGGATTTCCCCGTCGCGGTGCACCGTGTCCCGGACCTCTTCGAGCAGTTCCCGGGCCGCGGTCGTTCGGGACGCCGATCCCCGGAGAGACGCGGCTGTGGTGTTTCCGCCCCGTTCACTGGGCGAGTTGGAGTCAGCAGCGGACATTCGATCCCCCGAGCGGTGAGCAACGGATCCGTCACAGTATCGGATGAGATGCGGGGGAGCGGATGACTCCGCTACTACCGTCATGTTTATGGCTGAACAGGATCGTGTCGTTTTCGAGGACGCCATCACACTGCTACACGCGGTTGCGGACTCCTGGCAACTACGGACACAGGGATGGAGCGATGTGGAACGGCTGGTCGACGCGATCGCGGACGGCGCTCGGATCGGCGACCACGAGGCCGTCCGCGTTGCGATGTTCGAGGTCGAGGACTACGCACCGTTGCTCGGTGTGGGGCTCGGGTCCCGCGACTCCGCTTCAGGGGACGACGATGTGCGCCCCGTGCCGGCCCCGTTGCGGGAGCGGATCAACGTTACCGTGCATGTCCTGGATGAGGCAGTCACAGGGCGGCAGAGCGAACCCCGGTCGGACGGCGAAGGCTCCCATGCTGACTGACCACTCGCTCGTGGTGCATTTGTTCGTTCCGGTAGGTGGGCCGGAGCAAGCCGTCGCCGAAGAGTACCTGCGGGTCGTCTGGCGGGCCTGTGCCGAGGAACTCGGCATGCGCCTGCCGGTCATCGGAACCGGAGTGCCTGCGGAGTTGCCCCTACGGTTGCCGGACGGCACCGGAACGATTGCGGCACGCACGGGCCTGCCACAGCACGGGTTGAATCAGGCGCTGCTGCGTCGCGACCACGACGTCCTCACCCTGTCGGTCCTGCTCGAGCCGGCTCATCCGACGAACTGGGCGGAGCTGGAGGAACGATGGACGGCCGTATTGCCTCCGCCGGACGCCGTTATCGGCGTCGCCCTGGTCTTTCTCGCCAGGCTGCGGGACGAGGCCGACCGCGCCGCGCCGTCTCGGGAGCTTGTCGCCGCCGTCCGTGCGGAAACGCCCGGTGGCGAACGGTTGGGCGGTGTCGCGGTCCACCAGGACATGGCGGTGTGGGAAACGGGCGGTGCCGACGACCGCAGGGCGGTACGGAGGCTTCTGGTGGTCGGCCCGGCACCGGCCGACGAAGAGATGAGCAGCTGGGCGTGGAACAGCGGGGATCGCGAGGGCAGTCTCGTCCCGCTGGCTCGCTATTTGCAGCACGCGGCGAAGGTCAGGTACGAGCTGCGGGTGTGGCAGGGAGGCCAGGACTTCCATGCCGTGCGGCTCCAGGTCGACGCGGCTCTGGACCGGCTGCTGGAGCTTCTGCGTCAACCGGAGTCGGCTGACGCCGAGCAGGAGGTTACCGAAGCGCAGACGCATCGCGCACGGTTGGTCATGGTCTCCAGCCGATTGCGGGAGATGCGGAGGACGGTCCAGATTGCCCGGGCCAACATGTCCAGGGCGGTGCCGTCCCTCGACGGACCGTTCGGAGACGACCACGACATGCTTGACTGGTTCGTCATGCAGCTCGATGATGACGCCGCCTACCTCGATGCCGCCCGGCAACGAGCCCACGAGGTGGACACTCTCGCCGATGCCGCTGTGCAGCGACGGTTGCTGCGGGCCCAGGAGGAGCAACGTCGACTGCTCGAGCAGCAACGTGACGACCAGCGGGCCGCACAGGAGCGGCAGCGGGTTGCGGAGCAGCAGGACCAACTCCGTCGCGAACGGATCAACCTGGTGCAGGCGGCGGTCGTCGGAACGGTACTGCTGGCACTCGCGGCCATTCAGGCGTTCTCCTACCGGGTTCCCATTCCCGGGCCGGTGCAGCCCGCTGTCATTGCCGCACTGACCTCTTTGGCGCTGTGGCTGTCCACTTTGGTGCTACGGCTGACGCTGCCCGGCAGACGGCGAGTACAGCTTGTGACCGTGTTCACGTTCGCCGTTTGGGTCGGGACTCTGACCTGGGTTGCCGTGGCTTGGAGCACCTCTGCCGGCGGCAGTTCTGCTGCGGGTCCAGGAACGACGGCCGGCGCCTGCCTCGTCGGCTTCGCCGCAGCGGCCGTTGCCGCGACAATCTTCAGACGTCTGCGCGAGCGCCAGACATCGGGAAACTGAGGCGGCGTCTGATGCAAGTTCGGATGACAGGTTCGGTCACGCGGCCTGGAGGGCCGGTGTGGTCACGACTGCCATGCACCGTGCGGGCGTCAACGCCAGTACCAAGCGGATCGCACGCCGGATGCGCGGACGAGGGGTTCCATCCTGCTTTGCCACCGTGTCCGCCTCGGACAGCGGCACGCTCCGTCACCAGCGAAAGTGGGACGGGGTCGTTGATCGGACACTCCCGGGCGGTCGTCTGGGCGGCCGGGTGGTTCGGTCAGCTTGTACGGGTGTCCACGGCGTTCCTCGTGGTGTCGAGGCCTTTGTGGATCGCGCGGGCCACCGCTTCGGTGGTGGCGATTCCTGCTGCCATGGTCTTGTTGTCGTGGGTGAGTACGGTGATGGTGTAGTCGTGGCCGTGGCCGGTGAAGGCGCCCAGGCCGTGCACCCGCCAGCCGTGTGTGGCGCGTGACAGCCAGCCGTTCTTGACGTGAAGCACCGCGGAGCTCGGCGCGCCTGCGGGTGTACCCCAGCGCTGTGAGGCGACGACCTTGTTCATCAGCTTGAGGGCGTAGGCGCGGGCCTTGTCGCTGAGCACGTTGTTGCTGCCGGTGATCAGGTTCATCAGCTTCTGCTTGTCACCGGCCGTGATCTGGGTCAGGCCCCAGTGGCCGTCGTTGCCCGGCACCGTCCGGGTCATGTCTGCCGCGGACAGAAAGTTCTTGATCTTCGGCACTCCGAGCTGCTGCCACAGCGCGGTCGTCGCGTCGTTGTCCGACTTCGTGATCATCGCGGTGGCGAGGTCGGTCTCACGCGTGGTGAGGTGGCGGTTGTGCCTGTTCCCGTCCCACAGCAGCGTCGCCAGGACGGTGACCTTGACGGTGCTGGCGGAGTCGAACTTCTGGTCCGCCCGCAGCGTGCACACCGTGTTCGTCGTGCGATCGTGCAGTGACACGGCAGTGATGGCCGTGCTGCCTCTGAGCGCGGACGTGATGTCCCGCTGCAGCTTGGCGGCCAGCCCGGCCTTCTCCGAGCTGCACTTCACCCTCGGTGCCGCCGCGACGGCGTCCGCCGCCCCGGCCCCCACGAGCAGGGGAACGGCCGTTCCGGCGACGACCGCGGCGGCCAGGACGCGCCGGGAGGTTCGTATACGCACCAAATCGTTCCACCTCTTCCTGATGTCGACCGATTTGCCTGACCAGTGTTGGCGATGGAGACATGCGATGGGGTGTGATCTCGGCCACGGAGGAGCTGGGTGGCCATGGTCGCGACCCTCGTGTCGGGTGCCTTCGGACCGCCCTACGCGGTTCCGTCCCGGGCCACGCCTTCCCGGCCCTGCCGGTCGCGGCACGGCCCGGCTGTGACGAAGAACGCATCACGCTCGCGGCCAGGTACGGCCGCTCCGAGTCTCCGCGCCGTCGCGGAGTGTCAGCCGCACGACGGGCGGGGGCGTGGGGTGCGGGAAGAGCCTGCCGCCGCTCGCCGGAGCCGGCGTCTCCGTGCTGTCCCGCTGTTCCGGGCCGCCCCCTGCCGTGGCTGCCGGCTTGCTGGAACTGCTGCAGGTCCAACCGCTCAGGACCCTCCGTCTCGTCACGTGCCCGGGGCCCTGCAGGCGCGACGTGGCCCTGGTGCGGCGTCGGCTGCACCGACAGGGCGAGGCCCGGGGGCCCTGTGGCACGAGCCCTCCGCTCCCGGCGACGGCCCGGTTCGACGAGGGCTGCGGTGCGGTACCCGTCATGCGAGGCCCGAAGGCCGTGGGGTGAGGGGGTGGGGCTGCCGGAGCGGGCCACTCACCGGGTCAGGTGGCGCAGTTCGCTCTCGTACAGTTCGGCCGCATCCAGGCCCATTCCGGTGAAGTGGCCGGCGAGTTCGAGGGAGAGGATGCCGTGCAGGCGGGTCCAGAAGAGCAGGGCGCGGCGTAGGGCGGCCGGTGCTGCGGGGTGGTCGGCGGCCCATCGGCGGTGTCCGGCGAGGTGGGCTTCCAGGTGTGCGTCGGGGTGGTCGTCGTCCGGGCTTCGCACGGCTGTGCCGGTCGGGTGGGCGGCGTCGAGGAGGGCGTCCATGATCTCTGAGGCGATCGTGGTGACGTCGTCGGGTGCGTGGTAGCCGGGGACGGGTGTGCCGTAGACGAGGAAGTAGCGCTGCGGGTCCTCCAGTGCCCAGGTGCGCAGTGCGCGTCCCGGTGCGGCCAGGTCGGTTTCCGTCGTGGCGGCGGTGCGGATGGTCTCGGCGAGACTGCGGTAGGCGTCGCGGATCAGTTCGGTGATCAACTCGTCCCGGCTGGCGAAGTAACGGTAGAGGGCGGGTCCGCTCATGCCCATCTGCTTGGCGATGGCGTTGAGGGACAGTCCCGGTGCCCCGGCGGCGGCGATCTGTTCCCGAGCGCGTTCCTTGATCTCGGCGCGTAGCTGGGCCCGGTAGCGCTCGCGTGGTGTCCCCTTGCCGGCGACGGTCATGTGGACGTCCCTTCCCCTGGTGGTCACCGGCTGACTGGAAGCCGGACGAGCCGCTCGGCACGAGCCCTGAGTTAGACCCTATTACAAACGCTCTTGACCGTCACCCGATGGAGTTATAGCCTCTAACGAACGCGTCACCGGCTAACGGGGCTGGTGGAAGTGGAAGGGGTGGTCATGAGCGTCGGAGAAATGATGGAGATCGTGCTGCCGGGCAGGGTCGAGCCGGAGGGGCTTCAGATACGCCGGGGTGCCGTTCCGGTCGCCGGGCCGGGAGAGGTCCTCGTCCGCATGGAGGCGACCGGTGTCTCGTTCGCCGAGCAGCAGATGCGCCGCGGCCGCTACTACGACCAGCCGCCCTTCCCCTTCGTGCCCGGTTACGACCTGGTCGGCACCGTCGTGGCGACCGGGGACGGTGTCAGCACCGACCTCGTCGGCACCCGGGTGGCCGCGCTGCTGAAGGTCGGCGGCTGGGCCAGCCACGTGGTCGTCGACGCCGGCGACGTGGTGCCGGTGCCCGACGGGATCGGCGCGGCCGAGGCGGAGACCCTGGTGATCAACGGCGTCACGGCCTGGCAGATGCTGCACCGCAGGGCCCGCGTCCGTGCCGGCCAAACCGTCCTGGTCCACGGCGCCAACGGGGGAGTCGGCTCGGTCCTGGTCCAACTCGCCCACGCCGCGGGCGCGAAGGTGATCGGCACAGCGTCCGCCCGCCACCACGACGCCCTGCGCGCTGAGGGGGTGACCCCGATCGACTACCGCACCGAGAACATCCCCGCCCGCGTCCGCGAACTCGCCCCCGGCGGCGTCGACGCCGTCTTCGACCACGTCGGCGGCCGCAGCGTCGTCACCTCCTGGCACCTGCTCGCCCCTGGCGGCACGCTCGTCTCCTACGGCAGCGCCTCCACCCGCGACGACGAGGGCTCCAAGCAGTGGCCCGTGCTCAAGCTGCTCGGCCGGGTATGGCTGTGGAACAGTTTGCCCAACCGCCGCCACGCCCACTTCTTCAACGTCTGGGCGGGCCGGGCCCTCAGCCGCAGCCGCTTCCAGGCCAGGCTGCGCGCCGACCTCACCAAGGTCTTCGAAGCGCTGCGGCGCGGCGAGATCACCGCGCAGATCGCCGCCGAACTGCCCCTCACCCAGGTCGCCGAGGCGATGCGGCTGGCCGAGTCCGGCACCGTCGCCGGAAAGGTCGTCCTGCACGCCTGACGCCGACCGCGAGAACGACGCACCCGCGTGCCCCGTCCCCGCACGGTCCCTTCACCCCGCGCCGCCGGCGCGAAGGCTCTCGGGAGACAGCCCCGTGCCCAGACTCCGCGCTGCGCCGGCCGTTTCCAGGGCCGGCGAAGATCCTCGGCGAGGTGCCGGGCAAGGCGGAGTCGGGTGCGGCGATGACCATCCAGGTCCACAGGTCGGTTGTGTCCGGATCGCGGCGAGCGGGCCGTCCGCGAGGTCCTGCCACCGGCCGATCGACAGGCGTGCAAGTGGCCCGCCGCACCGTCGAGCGGCTGACGACCGAGCCGGGTCTCGAAGGTCATCCGCGGCCGGCAGCGCCGCACCACCGTGCCGGAGCCGTCGGCGCCCAGGCCGCCGGACCTGGTCGACCGTGACTCCACCGCGAGCCGGCCCGACCGGCTGTTGGCGGCCGACATGTCCTATGCCCGCACCCGGACGGGATGGGTGCACATGGCGTTCGGAGGTTCTCGCGGCTCCTGACTCGTACTCCGACCGACCGCGCTGTCCTTCCTCCAGTTCCGCAGGCTCTCGGCATTCATGCCGATCTCCCGGTCGATCTTCGTCACGCCCGGAGGTCCGGACCAACGCGATCGCGTCCCGTTTGAGCTCGGGCGTATACCGCTTGCTGGTGTTGTGCTTCTTGCTCACAACCGAGGACTGCCTTCTCCGCCCGTCCCTCCCGGTATCTGTCCGGGTTCAGAGGGGAACTTCACCTCTCCAGCCTGTGTTGCGCTACTGACGCGATTCGACCGTACGTTGGGCCGTTGAGCTGATGATTCAGCGTGCCTCGCTTGGCCGGTGACCGCCATTGCCTGACCATGAGCGTGGAAGACGTCGGAGGACGTGCCCTGTGGCGCCTGGGGATGCGCCGACTACGAAAGCAGCTCCGCCATGTGTGCTGGACCCCGACTCCGGTCCCTCTCCCGAGGTACGACAGTACTGACCGGTGGCCTCTTGGTCTCGACGGCTCTGTTGACCATGGTCACTCCGGCGCTGGCCGCCGTTCCGGCTCACGGGACGGCGGCTCAGGCACCCGCGGCGCCGGTATCAGAAGACGACCGGTGCGACAGACACCCCTACGACGGCTCTCCCGCGCTTGCACTCGGCGACCGAGACAAGTGCAGGGGCAAAGCCGGTCCGCCCGGCCCGCCCGGCCCGCCTGGTCCGCCTGGTCCGCCTGGAGTGTCCGGCTACCAACAGGTCGCCAACACACAGACATGCGGTGCCGACGCCTTCTGCACGTTCACCGCGGCCTGTCCGCCTGGGACGGTGGTCACAGGCGGCGGCCTCAACACCAACACCTTTATCAGTAGCGGTGTGTACCTCTATGAGTCCGGACCGATCAGCAACACCACGTGGAGAAGCACCATCCGCAACACCACCGGGTCCTCATTCAGCGTTACCGTCCGGGCCATCTGCGCCAACGCCAGCTGAGGGCCCGTCAATCGGGAGTGTCTCATCAGCGACTCCGGCTCACTCCTGGGGGTGACGGAGAGTCGTGAGGCCGTCGACCTTCTTGTGAAGCACGTCAACGAGGCGGTCACTGCCGCGGGTGACGATGAGCATCGTGAGCCACTCGACGAGTGCATGGGGCAGGTCGAGTACGGCACGATGAGGAAACAACACGGCTCCACAACTGACGAGTTGCCGGTTGGTGCGCGCGTCGAAGGTGTACGTGCGCTCGGTGCACTGGGTGCTGTAGGAATTCCCAACGAAATGATCTCCAAGGTGGTTGGATCACTCCTGAGTGGTGATCCGGGGTGCGGGGTGTTCGGCCGGGGCCGCGGGAAGGCGACGACCAGCTGTGGGCGGTGCACGCTGCGCCGCGGAGAACGCAAATGCGTCGACAGCGCCCCTCGGCGCCCGGCAAAGTGGCCGTCCGTGACGAGCAGTGAACTGTGGACCCGTGCGACCGCCGACCGCTACGACGCCGAGGAGACCGAAGCGTCCTCGGCTGCCGTTCTCGGACCGACCCTCGCTTTCCTCGCCGAGCTCGCCGGAGACGGCCGGGCACTGGAGTTCGCCATCGGAACCGGACGAGTGGGAGTCCCGCTCCGGGAACGCGGCGTGCCGGTAGTGGGCATCGAACTGTCCGAGCACATGGCAGCGGTGCTGCGGCGCAAGATCGACGAGGACACGCTCCCGGTGGCCATCGGGGACATGGCTACCACCGTTGTTCCCGGTGAGTTCACCCTGGTCTATCTCGTCTACAACACCATCACGAACCTGCTCACGCAGGACGAGCAGGTCGAGTGCTTCCGCAACGCCGCACGGCATCTGGAGCCCGGCGGCCGATTCGTCATCGAGCTGGGTGTGCCGCCACTGCGGTTCCTCCCGCCCGGCCAGGTCGCGGTGCCGTTCGATGTCTCCGAGCAGCATCTCGGCTTCGACACCTTCGACCTGGTCGAGCAGATACTGGTCTCGCACCACCTCACCCGCGACGGCGAAGACGACCGTTACCGCCGAGACAACTCCCGGCACCGGTACGCCTGGCCGGCAGAGCTCGACCTGATGGCACGGATCGCTGGGCTCGAGCTGGAACGTCGCGTCGCGGACTGGGGCGGGGCGCCGTTCACCCAGGACTCCGCGAAGCACATCTCCGTGTGGCGCAAGCCGACCTGAGGTCGGCCGCCGGGCCGTCGACGTAGGCCGTGGTTGTCTTTGACTTCTACTGGGAGCCCAGGCGTCGCCGGCAGATCGGTGCGCATCCGAGGGTGAGGAAGGCCTCGTGGATGTCGTCGCGTATCTCCCAGCGGATCAGCAGGCGGCGAACCAGTGCAGGTGGGCGAATGCTCGCTCTACGACCCGGCGTCGGGTGCCCAGGCCGGAGCCATGCTCGGTGCCCCGGCGGGCGATCAGCGGCTTTACGCGGAGATCCCGGACGAGGCGGCGGTACTTGTCGTGGTCGTAGCAGCGTTCGCCCAGCACCCCGTCCAGGCGGTGCCGGGGCCGGTCGCGCTTGCCCCGCACCGGCAGTACCGCCTGCAGCAGGGGCGCGTTGTCGGACACCTTGACCGGACGGCTGAGCAGCCGTACTCGGTGTTGGTGGCGCCGCCGTCGGCGTCGGTGTACGAGATCAGGCGGCCGAGCTTGTCGAACGCCTCGGTGATGGTCCCGCCGGTCGGGTCGCGTCGGCCCGCTCGGTGGAGGCGAAATGGGCGATGCCCCGTTCCGACTGGGTGGTCCGGTCGGCGGCGGTCAGGCCGAGAGCCAACGCGCGGTCGGCCGCCGAGAGCTCGCGCACGGTGTTGCCGAAGCGGTCGTACTCGGTGGTGGTGACATGACCGCCGGGAGAGGAGGAACTGACCTCGTGGCCGGAGACGGCGAGGTAGTGCACCGAGGCGCGGGCGTAGTCGCCCGAGCCCGGCGAGGAGCCGCCGTGCGGGGCAGGGACCGCGTCCGCCGGGAAGACGGCGGTGGCGTCGGTCGGGGCGCCGAGCCGGCTCCAGGCCTTCACGTTCGCCGTCCCCATCGCGTACGGGGCAGCGCCGCCGGTCAGCGGTACGTCGTACACCACGGAGGTGGCGGCGGTGCCGGACTCGACGTCCGCGGTGACCGCAGGCCACCCAGGCGGCCCGGCGATCTACTGTCGGGTACGTAAGCGCCGTCACATACCTGCCTGTGCCCTGGGTCCTAGCGTCAGCGACGAGAACAGAATGTGACCGAATGAGGGAGGAGGTCGCCATGGTCACCACTGCGCAAGCTTCTCCGAAGGCGGCTGCGATCCCGGCGTTCGCGGTGTGGGGTGCCGTGGCAGGACTGGCCGGCGGCATCGGGATGGGCATCTGGATGTCGGTGTCCCGGCCGATGATGGACACGGCGATGATCACCATGGTCGCGGGGCTCCTCGGCTCCACCAACGCCTTCGCCGGCTGGCTGGTACATCTGGCCATCGCCACTTTCGCCGGCATTGCCTTCGGCGTGGTGCTTGGGCAGTTCGCCCAGCGCATCGCCCCCGCCGTAGTCCTCGGCCTCGCCTACGGTGCGGTGTGGTGGACCGTAGGCGCTCTGTGGATCATGCCCGCCAATATGGGCATGCCCGTCTTCGCATGGAACGATGTCACCGCCTCCAGCCTCGGCGCCCACCTTGTCTTCGGGCTTCTGGCCGGAGCGACGTTCGCGTGCATCGCTCAAGCGGCGGGTAGGCACGTCGGCCCGGCCCGTCAATGAACCGCGAGGCTGCCGCGTCAACCCCCAGCCCCGCGGCCCTACCGCCGGGCGTGGCACCGCGCCGCATGGCCGTCTACGGAGGTGCGGTGCCCTACTGTCTGGCCAGCAACGCCGAGGCGCTGGCCAGACCGGCATGGGGCGCCGCCCCACCACCATGGGCACCGGGACGACGCGAGGAGACGCACCACATGAACCACACCGCATCGGACGACGACGCCGAGCGGACTTGGTGCCTGGCCGAGGTCGACATCTTCTGCGACCTCTCCGAGCACGAGATGGAAGCCATCGCGGCCGCGGCTCCGATGAAGACCTACCACGCGGGCGAGATCCTCTACTCGCCCACCCAGCCATCCGAAGTCCTGTTCATTCTGAAAAAGGGCCGGGTTCGCATCTTCCGTGTCTCCGCCGACGGCCGCGCGCTCACGACCGCGATCATCTCACCGAACACCATCTTCGGCGAGATGGTCCTGCTCGGACAGCACATGTACGACAACTATGCCGAAGCCCTGGACGACACCGTCGTGTGCGTCATGAGCCGCTCGGACGTACACAAGTACTTGTTGTCGGACGCCCGGATCGCCGCGCGGATCACCGCGATCCTCGGCCGGCGGCTGTCCGACCTCGAACAGCGTTTGTCCGACAGTGTGTTCAAGACCGTCGCCCAGCGTGTGGCGACCACCCTGACCACCCTGAGCACGGCCCAGCCGTCCGGCAGCGCGCTACGGCCGGGCGGACGCCACCCGCAGATCGCCCTCACCCACGAGCAGCTTGCCGCACTCGCCGGGACCTCCCGCGAAACCTGCACGAAGGTGCTGCGTGACATGGAGGAGCGAGGGCTCCTCCGGCTCGCCCGCGGCCGCATCACCGTGCTCGACCGTGAGCGGCTCCAGGACGCGGCAGGCTGACCCGGCCAAGCGTCACCAAACCGTAGGTCACCACCACGCCCGCGCCCGAGGAAGCGATCCGATCTCGCCTCCGGTTCCCGACGCACAGGAGTCTTCCATGCGCGCCCGCACAGTCCTTCCGGCCACCGTCTCCGCCGCTTTGCTGGCCCTCACCGGGTGTGGTTCAAGCGGCTCCGACGCCGCCGACGACGCGGGCGCGATCTCCCCATCAGCGTCGTCCCGGGCTGGTTGAGCCGCCGCCGTCCCGGGGACACGATTCACTGACAGCGACGAGCTTTATCCCGGTGTCCACATGCGGTCCGAGCTGCGCCTCTCCGCCCACAAGGTCGAGCAGATCCGACGCTGGGCCACCAGGAAGAACCGCGTCGAGCTGTGCTTCACCCCCGACCTATGCGTCCTGGGCCAACCCGATCGAGGCCCACTTCGGACCGCTGCGGCAGTTCACCATCGCCAACAAGCTGCGGTCGGGGAGCTCCTTCCCCGCGCTGCTGCTGGAGCGATGCCGCCGCATCGACCAGGCCCTGTACGCGGTCGTCATGGAGGCATATGACCACGGCGTCTCCACGCGGTCGGTGGACGACCTGGTCAAGGCCCTCGGCGCGGACACCGGGATATCCAAGAGCGAGGTCTCGCGGATCTGCCAGGACCTGGACGGCCGGCTGACCGCGTTCCGTGCCCGGCCCCTGGACCACGTCCGCTTTCCGTACATCTACCTGGACGCGACCTACTGCAAGGCGCTCGTGATCATTCATCGCTCGAGATCCACTTTCGATACACGGCCTGGGAGCCGGCGGGTGCCGGCACTCGCATGGCTGTTCTTCAGATGCGGGACGAGGTCGATATCAGGAAGGTGATGGAGGAAGCACGGTCGCAAGGAAGGCACCAAGAGTGATGGACCACGACACGATGAAGCAGAAGTTGGATGATGCGGCGAATCAAGTCTGGGAGGCCGGAGGAGACGTCCAGGCCGGCGGCGGCAACGCGGCCTGTAGCGGCGAGGGGAAGCCCGGCGGCGGCCCCAGTCCGACAGTGAAGATGATCCTGCCGGATTCGCGGGTTCTGGACATCGCCAGGGTCGAGGCAAACGGTGGCGACATCCACGTGGTGCCGGTGGGCTCATAGGGCTGTCAACGGCCAGTTCGTTCTCCCCGGAGTGTGAGGTCCCTGGAGATCTTGGACAGTCTGGCTCCAGGAGATGCTGGACGTCACCGGTAGCTGCTCGACAGGCCAGGCCCGGCGGTGCCGGTGTACTGGTGCTGGACACCGGCGGTGTGCGTGCTTCTTCACGTCGCCGGTCTCGTCGACCACCAGGACTGCATCCTCGTCACGCAGATGCTCCAGGATGTACTCGCGCACATGGTCGGCGTCCCACCGGGCCCGGCCGAGCAGGTGCCGGATGCCGTCCGGAGTGGCCTCACCGGCCCATTCGGCGATGGTTCAGCAGTACTTGTGCGGCAGGTCCGACAGCAGCCCTCGCACGAGGTCTTCTACCCGGCGCCGGAGTTCCGCCCGCGCGCTGTCCAGCCATTCCAGCCCATCAGGACCTCGAACGCTTCCTGCCGGCGGGCAGGGTCCACGCTGTGACCAGCGGCCACCGCATGATCTTCAGTCTTCACACACCGATGATCAGCGGTGGCCGCGGCCTTTCCGCAGCAGGCCCCCGGCAAGATCGCGTGCACCAGATCGCGCCGATACCAGGTGCCTGGCTTGCCGCCGAGGTGGGCCTGGTCGGCGGGTCCGACGGGGACGAACCCGGCTTTGGTCAGCACCTTTCGGGACGCGGCATTCCGGCGGACGACGGCCGCTCGAAGTGTGCGCAACCGGTACTGGGCCGCCGCCAGTCGGCACAGCTCGCGGACGGTTGTGGTCGCCACGCCTCGGCCGGCGACGTGCTGCGCGACGCGGTAGCCGAGTTCCGCGGTGCGGTCTTCGATGTCGACCAGGTTGAACCTGCCGAGTACCGAGCCGTCCTCGGCGACCAGCACGTGGAAGACGCAGATGCCAGCCTCCTGCTCAGCCAACAAAGCGCTGTACCGGTCGGTGAACTGGTCGAAGAAGTCGTTGCCGCGATCGGGGACCGAGGCGGCGAAGTAGGCGCGGTTCGCCAGTTCGAAGGCCAGGACCGCCGGGGCATGACCGGCATGCAGCCGCTGCAACTCGGGCATTGGCCGACTCTACCCGGATGGTGCGCCGAGGCCACCTGGTTTCTCCAGCGGCAGACAGCCTCGAGCAAGGCACACAACGATCTACGGCTGGAGTATGCAACCCGGCGAAAGACCAGGTCAGACAGCAGAATCCTGCTGGAGTACTAAACCCAGTTCGGCAGATCGGTGCCCCACTTGGTCGGCGCATGATTCCAGTTCGTGGGTGCGCCGTCGTAGCGGACCGGGGGGAGGGCATGACGGAGCAGACCGTAGGGGGATTCGGTCTCGGTGAGCCAGAACCCGGGGTCGTAGAGGTCGGCTTCGCCTTGTACGGGGGTGGGGCGGATGTCGTGCAGCAGCCAGGACGCCGTGCCTGCCAGGGAGAGACGAAGCTGCCGCCCGCCGCCGGTTGCCTGGCGGTCGCTCAGTGCCCGTAGAACGGCGGCGGCGAGCAGGTACCCGGTTCCGTGGTCCAGGGCCTGCGCGGGCAGTGCACCCGGGCGGCCGTCGGCCGCGGCCTCGATTGCAGCGATACCGGTACCGGCTTGGACCAGGCTGTCGAAGCCGCGGCGCTCGGCCCAAGGGCCGGACCAGCCCCAAGCGGACAGTTGGGCGACGATCAGGTCTGGATGCCGGGACAGCAGCGCATCGGGGGCCAGTCCGTGCCGGTCCAGGGCACCGGGGCGATAGCCGGTCACCACGACGTCTGCCTGGCTGAGGAGTTCCTCGAACGCATGCCGGTCGCCAGGGCTGGTGAGGTCCAGCAGTGTGGAGCGTTTTCCCACGCCGGTGTCGGCGTGGGAATCTGCATCCTCGGGGAGCCGGGGGGTATCCACGCGCAGCACGTCGGCGCCCAGCAGCGCCAGTGTGCGGGTGCCGACGGGGCCGGCGATGACGCGGGTCAGGTCCAGTACCCGGACCCCCTGCGCCGGCTTCGACGCGGGCGTCAGCAGTCGGGGGGTGCCCCGGTCCGTGCGACGTGCCCCGACCAGAGCGGGGCCGGGCGCACTGGGTGCGGGAGCTACAGCCACGGCCAGGCCGCCCGCCGCGTACACGGTCTCCTGGACGTGGCGGGCAGAACGCGATGCCAGTTCCCCCGCGAGCACCTCCGCCAGCGCCTGGTCCTCTCCGGTGTCCGCGATACCCAGGGCGCCGAGCAGCCGGGCACGGTGGTGCGGGTAGTTGGCGTGCGTGCGCACCCATCCGTCGGCCGTCTGCCAGAACCCGGACAGTGGGGCGAAGGACGTCGGAGTCCGGCCGTCGATCCGCAGATGACGTTCGCTGACGAACGCGGTGGCCACTGCTCCCTCGATCACCCGCACCGCGGGCACCGGCACGCCGTTGCGCAGCGCCAGCAGTTCCGCTGCCGCCAGTGAGGCCACTGCCACGCTGGCCCGCGCCAGTTCCCTCACCGGCAGGCGCGAGGGCAGGACAGTGCCCGCTCCCTCGAAGGACACGCGCCGAAGCAGTCGGTCCTGGCCCTCCAGGGCTGCCCAGGCGTGCATGGTGGCCGCGTCACCGATGTCCGTCATCCGCTCATTGTGCACGACAACCAGGCGAGCGATGTGCCGGGTTGATGTCGGGGGAGTCGGTCAGTGACGGCATGTGAGGGTGCTCTTCGTCGAAGTGGCGGCGGGACTCCCCGCATTGGTGGAACACGGTGCGCGAGTGGCCTGTTCGTCTGACCGGCGCCGAAGTGGTGCACGCCGGCGGAGGTGACAGCGATCGGGTTCCCGGAGCTCGTGGAGGCATTTCGCGCTGCAGGGGCTGCATTGGCGCCGGCGTCCTTTGTCGCTGTCGTCGGCGTCCGGGTCGTCGGGCATGTCCTGCTGAGCGCGACGCGGTTGGATGCTCGGCGCCGGATCGAGGAGTCCTGTCGCTGTCGCCGTTGGGCTGATGGTTCGCCGGCGGGTCGGCGAGGGCAGCCTTTCTGGCAGTTCTCCGCCGGAGCGGTGGAGCCCGGTGAGTCACGCGAAGTCGCAGCAGTGGGGGAAAGCGCGAGGAAACGGGTCTGGTCGTGGTCGCCGTGGCGCAGTTGGGCGAACGGGTGCACACGCAGACCGGCCGGATGATGTCCTGCACGGCGTGCGAGGTGGTGGGCGGCAGCGCTCATGACGCGGACACGCGGGAGCTGTCCGAGCTCGTCCGCGTCACCCTGGGGGAGATCCCGCAGTACGCGCCCTACGGACCGTTTCGGGCCGGTGCGGGAGTACCTCGACGCGACTCCGCTTCCGTGATCGCCATGGACGCGGACGATCACGCGACAAAGGAGTGACAGAACACGAGCGGTGTGTCTACGATGCCCGCGATGAAGAACTCCTCCTCATTCGGATTGGGGGCATCGTTCGCTCAGGGTGAGTGCTGATGGCACATCACCTCGCGAACGGGATTCCGCCCCGATTGCTGATGTGGCAGCGCGTCCGTGAGTACGCCGTGCCACCGTCCATGATCGAGACCGCCACTGCACGGCGTGCGGTGGGCGACTGGGCAGGGGCCACCGCCCACACCCACAGCCAGTTGTCGGGCGTGGGCGGATGCCCCACCACGACGACGACCGTCATGGCCATGGCCAGCCACCATGCCGGCGCGGGCCACCGCAACGCCACCACCACCACGGTGACGGCGTGCACCGCAGCCAGCACCTGTGCAGTGACATCCGCGCCGGTCCCGCCCAACGCCACAGCGCACAGGAACACCGAGACCTGCGGCCCAGCCCGCCACACTCGCCCAAACCTCCCCTGAACAGGGAAAACGTCAAAGTTCTGCTGGAGTGCCAACGCAATGGCGTCCGGCTACCCGGATCGATGTAGTTCTTGAGATGTCTGTCAACGCTCAGTATCAGGCGGTTCCCTACGAGCCGTTGGTGGCGCGCGCGATGGTCGATCGCGAGGCTGCCGAGGCCATGCAGTTCTTCCCTGAGCTGGCGGCGGCCCATGCCGCCGACTCTCGGTCCCGAGGTGACCCGACCTGGCGCGAGCTTGCCCCGGTCGTCCACCAAGTGGTACGCGACCGGCCCGGAATCCTGGACAGGACATTCTCGACGCAAGCGTGGGACGCCACTTACTGGCTGCTGGCACGGAACCGGGGGAGGAGGAAGAGCGGGATCCGGACGATCTGGCCGAGATCGCGGTGTTCGGAGCGGAGCCGTTCCCCTGTGGAGCCACCGCCGTGCAGGGGATTCCCCTCCGATTCGTCCGGCCGGCGACGGCAGCTGCTACTGCCGCGTCCGTGGAGAGCATGTTCGACAGTGCTCGGGACGTGTTCGACACCGAGGCGATGACGGCCGCCGGCGTCTACAAGTCGCCGTGGGATCGCGACCAGATCCTCGACCTGTTGCCGCAGTACGCGCGGCTGTATCGGCTTGCCGCCGAGCTGAATGAATGTGTTCTCGTCGTTCATGACTGATGGGCCGCGAAAAGGCACACTGCCAGATCGCAGGCCGCGGCGCCTGGGAGCCGGACAGTCATTCTGTTGGGAACGCTTGGCTTGCCTCTGCCACGGGGATCTTGAAGGTCGGCTTCAGTCGCCGACGAAGCGCCCAGGACTGGGGCCGGGGTATGCCGTGCTGGTCGAGGTAGGTCTGGAACGCGGTCGCCGGTCGGGGTGGTGGCGGTTCTTCGGACGTGAGCTGTCCGGAGAGGCGTTCGACGTTCACCGCGTGAGGACGGATGGTGTCCCGCCGAGTGGTGTAGCAGCGATCTCCGCATAGCCCCTGGTCATGAGGCGGCCATCGCGCAACTCTCCGAGTAGCGAAGCTCGTTGAGAGAGGTGACACGATGGCCTTGTCCCAGCATGACTTACTTCGGCTGATGGAGTCACTGCGTACGGCGGACGGAATCGAGTTGATCAGGGTCCTGGCCCAGCGGATCCTGCAGGAACTCATCGAGGCCGAGGCCACCGCCCACATCGGCGCGGAGCCCGGCGAGCACGCCGACACCCGTACGACCTGGCGCAACGGTCACCGCGACAAAGTACTGACCACGCAGGCCGGGGACCTGGACCTGGCCATCCCCAAGGTCCGCACCGGCAGCTTCTTCCCCAGCCTGCTGGAACGCCGTCGCCGCATCGACCAGGCCCTCTACGCCGTCATCGTCGAGGCATACGTCCACGGAGTGTCCACCCGCAGCGTCGACGACCTGGTCAGGGCACTGGGTGCTGACAGCGGCATCTCCAAGAGCGAGGTGTCCCGGCTCTGCACCGGGCTGGACGCCGAACTCACCGTCTTCCGCACCCGGCCGCTGGATCACACCCGTTTCCCCTACATCTACCTGGACGCGACGTACTGCAAGGCCCGCGTGAACCATCAGATCGTGTCCCAGGCCGTAGTCATCGCCACCGGCATCACCGAGGACGGCGGACGCGAAGTGCTGGGCCTGATGGTCGGGGACAGCGAGACCGAGGCGTTCTGGAGCGAGTTCCTGCGCTCCCTGCGCGAGCGCGGTCTGTCCGGGGTCCGCCTGGTCATCGCCGACCACCACAGCGGTCTGGTCAAGGCCGTGCGCAAGGTCATGCTCGGCGCCGGCTACCAAAGGTGCCGCGTTCATTTCCTGCGCAACGTCTTCGCGGTGATCCCGAAGGATTCCGCGGAGATGGTGGCGGCCACCATCCGCACGGTCTTCGCCCAGCCCGACGCCGCAGCCGTCCGGGCCCAGCTCGACACCGTCGCCGACATGCTCGGCCGCCAGTTCCCCAAGGTCAGGTCCATGCTCCTGGAAGCGAAGGAGGACTTGACCGCGTTCGCGGACTTCCCTGATCGGCACTGGAAGAAGATCCAGTCGACCAATCCGCTGGAGCGGATCAACCGCGAGATCAAACGCCGGACCGACGTCGTGCAGATCTTCCCCAACCCCGACGCCCTCGAACGCCTCACCACCGCCGTGCTCATCGAGATGCACGACGAGTGGATCGCCTTCCCCCGCCGCTACCTCCCCGAAGGCAGTATGGACAAGATCTACCCCAACAACGACCAGATCGGTCCGGCTACACCACCACAGGGGACATGACCTGAGGACGTGCTGGACATGGGTTCCGTCGAGGCCGCGGTACCGGCACCTACGCATCTCGTGGCCGTGTGCGAGCTCGTTGATCGTGCCTTCCACGCCGACCTGAGCGCGTAGGTCCGGCGCCGGTCGAGGCTGTCGTGCTCTGTGCGGGCGCGTCTGTGCAGGTCGAGCAGGTTCACGTTGGTCCCGTCCTCGTCGCAGGTCTCGGTGACGTGTGTCGTATCCGCTTCGAGCGGGTGGTGTGCCCGCGTCGGCTGGAGCGGGCTCGGGGGTCGTAGGGGGAGACGATCGTCGGTCCCGGGCCGGGGCAGCCACCCGTCCTCGGGGTGCGCCAGCGCAGTCGGCCGTGCTCGTCGATCAGGCAAATCTGCGTGAGGCCCCCCGCAGGGCCTTGACCTTCGGCCCGGCACGAAAGAGGACTGGACGCCCGTGAAGGTGCGTCAGCAGCAGGTGCGGTCGGCTCCGGTGGTGTTGATCCTGGCCCTGGGGTGGGTCGGGTTCTTGCCCAGGCGCACCGGGCGGCTGTAACGCTTGCCCCACTCCTCGGCGATCAGCCCGGCGAGCTCCTGCGCAGCGTGCGGGCGAGCTCTTCCAGGGCCGCGCGCATCGCCTCGGTCACCGGCTCCAGGCGGGTGCCGTCCCGGGGACTCGGTCACCGCCACCGCGCGCACGGAACGGGTGTGGCCGATGAGAGGCTCCCCCACCTGCGTTCCTGTGAGAAGGTCCCACAGTCGAACGGACTTGTCGGCGCTGCCGGTGACGGCGTGCGGCCGACCCTCGATGGCGTCCCCACCATCGCGAGTACGTCGTTGGTGTGGGGCCTGTGTGTGGGGTATGCGCCTGTGGGAGTGCTGGTGTCAGCGCTCGCCGGGCCTGACCAAACCGGCCCGATACGCGAGGACGACGGCTTGTGCCCGATCCCTGGCGCCGATCTTCGCCAGTATCCGCTTCACATGGGTCTTCGCGGTGGACTCGGCGATGACGAGCAGGTCCGCGATCTCCTCGTTCGACAGCCCCTGCGCAACCAGGCTCAGGACCTGAGCCTCCCGCTGCGTGAGCCCCGCGAGCCGTCGTCGCTCCCCGGCGGCCGCGAAGTCGTGCCCGCCACCGGCACGCAGCACGAAGTGTTCGACGAGATCGCGGGTGACCGCCGGGTCCAGCAGGGTCTCGCCGGACGCCACCGTACGCACGGCGTCCACCAGCCGCTCGGGTGAGGAGCGCTTGAGAAGGAATCCGCTTGCGCCGCCGCGCAGCGCGCCCCACACGTACTCGTCGTGCTGGAAGGTGGTCAGGACCAGCACCTTCGTCGGAAGCCCGTCGGCGACGATCCGCCGGGTGGCCTCGATGCCGTCGATGCCGGGCATCCGTACGTCCATGAGCACCACGTCAGGCGCCAGCATCCGGCACAGCTCGATGGCCCGGATGCCGTCGGCGGCTTCATCGACCACCTCGATGCCACCGGCATTGCCGAGGATGACGCCGAGGCCGGCTCGCAGAAGGGCGTCGTCGTCGGCGAGCAGCACCCGGAGGGTCATGCCGGCTCCCCGGAACGGGGCAGAGGTAGCACGGCCCGTATGCGGAATCCGCCGCCGTCGCCTCTCCCGTGTTCCACACGGCCGCCGAACACGGCCACCCGCTCCGAGATCCCCAGAAGCCCCCGGCCCGGCTGGTAGCCCGGAAGCGGGCCGCGCCCGTCGTCCTGGACTTCCACTTCCACGCTCCGCCCGCCGCACCGCACGGCGACGGTGGCCGAGGCCGCGTTGCCGTGCCGGAAGGCGTTGGTCAGCGCCTCCTGCACAATCCGGTAGGCCGACAGGTCGATGCTGGCCGGCAGGCGCGGCTGCGGCGGATCCACTCGCACCGTCACGTCCAACCCCGTTTCCGCCGTCCGCTGTACCAATCGGGGCAGCTCGGCAAGGCCGGGGTGCAGGCCGACGCCGTCGTCGCGGCGCAGCAGGCCCAGCACGCGGTCCAACTCGTCGAAAGCCTCCCGCCCAGCCCGCTCCACACCGGCCAGGATCTCGCGTGCCTTCTCCGGGTCGTCGTCAAGCACTACGCGGGCCGCGCCGGACTGAACCAGCATGACGCTCATGGTGTGCCCCACCAGGTCGTGCAGTTCGCGGGCGATCCGATTCCGCTCGTCGATGACGGCGTCCCGGCCCATCAGCCGCCGATCGTTCGCCTGCCGCTCCTGCCGACGGCCACCGGCATAGCCGACGGCCCAGGTGAGCAGCCAAACGACCACGACCGCGGCAGGCACGACGGGGGGCGGCGAAGCTTCTTCGCCGACGAAGTACGCCGCGATGCCCGGCAGCGCGATCACCGGTCCCCACAGTGTCTGCCGTGGGGTGGCGTAGTAGCCGACTGAGTAGAGGCCGATCAGATTCGCCATCGGCGCCAGCGCGCCAGGGGTCACCCACAGAGCGTCCACTGCGAGCGCCGCCGTACCCGCCGCGTACGCCGTCACCGGCATGCGCCGCCGGGCGGCAAGGCTGCCGCCGATCACCACTGCCGGCACCACTTCCGACAGCAGCCGCGCGCCAAGCGACGGCGTGGTGGTCAGCCGCTCGCTGACCACCACCGCCACCGCGACGGCCGCCAGGGCGGCGTCCACGGTCCGGGCCGGAAGGCCGTTGCCCCACGAGACGATCAGGGCGAGCCGGTTCATGCGGGCTACCTCATCACGGCGGTACGGTGCCGCTCAATGCCCAACGGCAACCGCCGCGCCACGACAACGAACACTGCCACCACGGCAGCGGCCCCGGCCAAGCCGATCAGCGCCGGCCACCGGTTGGGTGCAGTCCACGGCAGTCCGGCGTATGCGGTGGTGGCCACCGAGGCGAACAACGCCCCGTAGCCGACGACTGCCAGGAACATCAAACGGACCTGGGCGCGGGCGGATGGCAGCCGCAGGCCGAGACCGACGGCCAGCAGTCCCAGCACCTGCAGCCCGTGCATGCCGACGGCGTGCGCCAGCTTGGCGCTGCCCTCGGCCCCGAACACCACCGTGTCGGGCACCCGACCGGTGGCATCCACCACGGCCTCACCCTCCCCGGCCATACCGAACCCGATGTATCCGCTCACCAGGATGGCGAGCAGACCTGCCACGACAGCGATCCTGGCAGCGGGCGTGCCCTCGAACCGCACCAGCGACCACACCAGGAACAGGGCAACGGCGAATGCCACGAGGATCACCACACTGCCCATCACGGACCAGACCGCCGAGTCGAAGGCCGGCTTCTGGTTGAAGTGCGACGCTTCCCCGCGCCACCGCTGCATCGTGATCAAGGCGACCTCGACGACGGAGCCGGTGCCGAGGAGCGAGGCCGGCAACCACCCCCACCGCCGGACGGGAAGCTGGCGCATCACCCACACCGCTGACCAGGACAAGACGCCGAACGACATTCCGAACACCACCGGCTTGCGCCACGACACCGCGCCCGACCACGGCGCCCAATCCAGCGCTGCGACCACCGCATGAACCGCGCCGGACGCCAGCAGCAGCGCCCCGCACCACCACAGAAACCGTTGCTGCGCGGTCACCGGACGGACCGCCGACCACACCTGCCGAAGAACCACATACATGGCCGACGACGCTATGGCCGAACCGGACAACGGGCGTCCCCCCAGCGAGGTCACTCACCGTACCCCGAGGGGGGTACGGCTCCAAGTGCCGGCGGCAAGCAGCCCGCCACGCGCCCCGAGGCGCCGTCCGGAGTGTAGCTGTTACTGGCTTCGGCTCGTCAGAGTGAGAGTGACCGGGGTTCGGCGCGGGCCGCGGAGCGGCGGCCTCGTCGCGTGCTCCGCGGAGCCTGGGTTGCCCTTGCCGGCGGGCCCGGAGGCGTTCTTCGGGCCGGATTGGAAGGTGCGGGGGACAGGCGGGCCCAGGAGTCAGATGACTGGCGGTGGGGAAGACAGACATGTCGGTGCCGATTTCGGCGAGGAAGACCTGAGCGGTGGCCGGGCCGGCTCCGAGGATCTCGCTCCGGCGCTCGGTGTCGGTCAGGGGCATCAGCTTGCCCTGTCCGGGCTGGTCGTCGTCCCTGTCGCCGGTCTCGGTGGTGGACATGTCGGTCAGGCGGGTGGTGATGCGGGGGGTGGGCTTGTCGATCTGCACGGTGAGGTAGTCGGCAGCATCCGCAGCAAGAACGCGTGGTGTTCTTTGAACCCTCCGGCCAGGGTCTCCTCCACCGCGGCGGGGCCGGCCTTGATGGTGCCGTGCGCCGGGCCACGAGGGCCCGGGGAGTGCGCTCGCCCGCGATCAGGGCATCGAGCATCGCGAGGCAGGAGACTTCGAAGATGTCGGAGATCACCGAGGACAGCTCGATCTGCGCGTCCTCCAGCAGCTTCTCCGCTCGCTGCTTGTGCCGGGTGCGCTCATGCGTGAGGACCGCCCGGGAACGGGTCAGGTCCCGTAGCTCGCGGACCGGTTCGGCGGCACGAACGAGGCCCGGAGCATGCCGCGTTCGGCGAGCTTGGTCGCACCCAATCCAGCTTGTCGGGCTTCGCCCGTCCAGGGACCTTCTTCGCGTCGCGGCGTTTACCAGCCAGCATTCCAGCCTCCTCGCTTCGAGGAGGAGGAAGAAGGGCTTCCAGGAGCTCGAGGTCGCCTCCGCCACCACCCGGGAGGGGAGATGCACTCCGGACGGCGCCTCGGGGCGCGTGGCGGGCTGCTTGCCGCCGGCACTTGGAGCCGTACCCCCCTCGGGGTACGGTGAGTGACCTCGCTGGGGGGACGCCCGTTGTCCGGTTCGGCCATAGCGTCGTCGGCCATGTATGTGGTTCTTCGGCAGGTGTGGTCGGCGGTCCGTCCGGTGACCGCGCAGCAACGGTTTCTGTGGTGGTGCGGGGCGCTGCTGCTGGCGTCCGGCGCGGTTCATGCGGTGGTCGCAGCGCTGGATTGGGCGCCGTGGTCGGGCGCGGTGTCGTGGCGCAAGCCGGTGGTGTTCGGAATGTCGTTCGGCGTCTTGTCCTGGTCAGCGGTGTGGGTGATGCGCCAGCTTCCCGTCCGGCGGTGGGGGTGGTTGCCGGCCTCGCTCCTCGGCACCGGCTCCGTCGTCGAGGTCGCCTTGATCACGATGCAGCGGTGGCGCGGGGAAGCGTCGCACTTCAACCAGAAGCCGGCCTTCGACGTAATCTTCGACTGGTCGAATTTGATTTACTTCGCTGCTGCGCTCTGGCTGGCCCAAGCAGGTTTCCTGGTTGCCTGGGCTATCGATCGGCGGCGTCGTGTTCCAGAGGTTTATCCCGGCAGCGAGGAGTACCGCGAAGCACTGGCGTCGGTCGACGATGGCACGGCATTCAATCTCAAGTACTGGCGGGTGATGAGCACCACAGAACAGGCCGAGTTCGACGAGCGACAGTTGGCAACTTCTGACGGCACCCAGCCGGTCGACACTGAGCGCTTTCAGCGTGGTCCCTGATCGGGTGACAGAGGCAGGGTGAGGCGTCCCCCGGAGCGCGGACACGGAGGTTCATGCTGCGAGTGTCAGTGTACGTGCTCTCTGCTGTTGCTGTTCGAATTCGGCGGGTGAGAGGTCGTTGAGGGCGCTGTGGCGTCTGCGGGCGTTGTAGTAGGTGAGCCACTGGAAGATCTCCAGCCACGCCTGGTGCATCGTCGAGAACAGCCGGTGGTGCATCGTCTCCCTCTTCAGCCCCTGCCAGAAGCTCTCAGACGCCATCCGCTTATCGATCACGAAGTTGGTCTGGTCGAACAGGGTTCCTGATCGGGTGATCGCGCGGGTGCCGGCGCATGACAGCGGGGCCTCATGGTAGTTCGGGGGTGCGAACCAAACCGATCATTAGGAGGCTCTGTTGCCGCAGTCTTTCGTGCTCGCGTGCGTGGAGTCCAACTCGCCGTCCCTGTCGTGTGACTGCCTCGCGCACAGGTTCGGCAACGCGGCAGACCGGCCGGACGGCACGGCGTGCTACGTCTCTGACATGACGGAGGCGGGGTGGCAGCTGCCGGTTCCGGCCCGGCAGGAAGGCCGCGGCGGGCGGTCGGAGGGCTTCTGCCACCGGCAGATGATCGACGCGGTGGGATATGTGGCCGACAACGGCGTCAAGTGGGCCAACCCGCCTGAGGACTTCCCGACGCATCGGCGGGTGCATGCCTTCGCCCGCCGCTGGCAGGTCTGCTCGCCGAGCTCCACGACCGGCTGCACGACAAGGTCCGCCGGAAGGAGGGCCGTGCGCGGGATCCGACGGCCACCATCGTGGACTCGCAGTCGGTGCGGGCCGCGGCGAACATCCCGCGCTCCACCTCCGGCTGCGACGGCGGGAAGAAGGCGGGCGACCGCAAGCGGCACCTGGTGGTGGACTGCCTCGGCCTGGTCCTGGCCCGTGGTGGTGACCGCGGCCAGCATGCAGGACCGCGACGCCGCCGTTCCCCTGCTCGAGCGGCTACGACGGCAGTACTTCTCCGTCCGTCTCGTCTGGGCGGAAGGCGGATACACCGGGAGTCTGGTCGGCTGGGCCGGCGACAAGCTCCGGCTCACCCTTGAGATCGTCAAACGTATCGATGACACGGCGGGGTTCATGGTGCTGCCGCGCAGGTGGGTGGTGGAGTTGACGGCCTTCTCGACGCCCCGGTTCATCCGCATGATGCCGTCGTAGGCGCCGTAGGCCCCGCCACCGAGACCGACCAGTGAGACGGCGATCGCCGGTGCTCCGGCCAGGCAACCGATACCCGTGAGGCAGATGGCGTCGCCACCGATCATGACTGCCGCGCTGGCCTCCCTCATGGAGATACTGGCGAACAGCTCAAGGGCGCCCGCGAGGATCTCGGGCTGGGCGATCGCGTCGATATCGTCGCTCCGGACGGCGAGGCGCTGCGCCGCATCGGGCAGCTCATCGACTCAGGAGCAGTCAGCGTCGAGGTCCAGGACGTCCTGCCTCTGGAGAAGGCCGCCGAAGCGCAGCTGATCAGCAGGACCGGCCAGGTCCGCGGCAAGCTCGTGCTCAGCCTCTGACCGGGATCGTAGCGACCCCGGCCGCGATCCGGCCGGCTCCCAGCCCCTTACGCGCGGGCGGACTTCCCCATAGTGTGACCATCGCTTGCGAGTTACCTGTTAGTAAACCCCTCGAAGACGGTGCCCCCGGGCCCGGAGGTCAATATGAGTTCCGCGCAGTCCCTTGTCGACAACCGCCCGGTTTCCGTGGCGCATCTCTTCCTCTCACGAGTCGAAGCCACACCCGACCGGGAGGCATACCGCTATCCCGTGCCGGCCAGCGACGGCGCTGCCGACGCCGAGCAGTGGCACTCGCTGACCTGGGCGCAGACCGCCGAACGCGTCAGGGCGATCGCAGCCGGCCTGTTGGCCCTGGGGATGCGGCCCGAGGAGCGGGTGGCGATCTCCTCCTCCACCCGGGTCGAGTGGATCCTGGCCGACCTGGGGGCGATGTGCGCGGGCGCCGCCACCACCGCCGTTTACCCCAGTACCCATGCCGACGAGACGGTGTACATCCTCGCCGACTCCGGCAGTCGAGCGATTTTCGTCGAGAACGTGGTCCAGCTGGACAAGATCGCCTCCGACATCGAACGCCTGCCCGGGCTCGGCCACGCGATCCTCTTCGACCCCGGGGCGGACCTCCCCCGGGTGGAGGGGCTGGAGGTGCTCTCCCTCGCCGAGCTGGAGAAGCGGGGTACGGCGTACCTGGATCAGCATCCGGATGCGGTCGAGGAGACGGTCCGGTCCATCGAGCGGGAACAGCTCGCCACCCTGATCTACACCTCGGGCACGACGGGCCGCCCCAAGGGCGTACGCCTGGTGCACGACTGCTGGTCATACCAGGGGGTCGCTCAGGAGGCCAGCGGGTTGCTTCGCTCCGACGACGTGCAGTTCCTGTGGCTGCCGCTGTCCCATGTTTTCGGCAAGGCCCTGATCTCCGGTCAGGTCAGGACCGGCCATGTGCTGGCGGTGGACGGGAGGATCGACCGGATCATCACCAACCTGCCCGCTGTCCGGCCCACTCTGATGGCGTCCGCGCCGCGGATCTTCGAAAAGGTCTACAACGGCATCGCGGGAAAGGCGAGAGCCGAGGGCGGTGCCAAGTACAAGATTTTCCTCTGGGCGGCGAAGGTCGCCCGCGCCTACGCCCGGACGGAACAGGAGAGCAGGGCGGCGACCGGACAGCGCAGGGTGCCCCTGCCGCTCGCCGTGCAGCACGCCGTCGCCGACCGGCTGGTGTATGGCAAGATCCGCGCGGCCTTCGGGGGCAACCTGCGCGGCAGCGTGTCGGGCAGTGCCGCCCTCGCCCCGGACATCGGCTACTTCTTCGCCGGTGCCGGTGTGCACGTCCTTGAGGGCTATGGCCTGACGGAGACCAGCGCGGCCTGCACCGTCAACCCCGTAGACGACTACCGGGTCGGCACGGTCGGCAGACCGCTGCCCGGTACCGAGGTCCGCATTGCCGAGGACGGCGAGGTCCTGTTGCGAGGCCCCGGTGTCATGCGTGGCTACCACAACCTTCCGGAGAAGACCGCGGAGGTGTTGGAGAGCGACGGATGGTTCCGCACCGGCGACATCGGGGAGGTGGACAAGGACGGTTACGTCCGGATCACCGACCGCAAGAAGGACGTGTTCAAGACCTCGGGCGGCAAGTACGTGGCTCCCACCGAGATCGAAGGCCGAATCAAGGCCATCTGCCCGTTCGTCAGCAATATCCTGGTCATCGGCGACGGCCGCAACTTCTGCTCCGCCCTGATCGCCCTGGACGAGTCCGCGATCATGTCGTGGGCAGCGTCCCAGGGCCACGGCGACCGCACGTATGCCGAGACCGTCTCCTCGCCGCAGGTCCGCGAGCTGATCGACGGCTTCGTCCAGCGGGTCAACGGCGACCTGCAGCGGTGGCAGACGATCAAGAAGTTCGCTGTGCTCCCGCGCGATCTCGACATCGAGCACGGCGAACTCACCCCGAGCCTCAAGGTCAAACGGCCCGTCGTGGAGCGCGAGTACGCCCGGGTCATCGACGAAATGTACGAGGGCGCCCGCGAGGCCTGATATTCCAGTGCGGTTCTCCGTTTCCGCTGGCCACGGTGCCTGTATCGAGCGTAGTCGCCTGACAAGCCGTCGGGATGACGGTGGTTCGTGACTCACCCGATCGTGGTGCGTCGAGCCAGTCATGGAGACGGACGTCGAAACAGGGCTGTGGGCTGCGGAACTGGACTCGTTTCTACTCCGGGTGGGCGAGCGGTTCGGGCGTATCGAGCCACGGCGGCGGATGCTGGACTATGTGCGTGGGCTGCTCGGCCCCGTCGGCAGGAAGAACAGCCGGCAGCTCGCTGAGCACGCTGGTCATCCCACGCCGTACGGGCTGCAGCGGCTGTTGTCCTGATGCCAATGGGATCCGGACGAGGTCCGCGACGACCTGACGAATTACGTGGCCGAGCGGCTCGGCTGGCCGGACGGCGTGCTGATCGTGGACGACACCGGGTTCATCAAGAAGGGCACCGTCTCGGCCGGAGTCCAACGGCAGTACTCGGGGACGGCGGGCCGCACCGAGAATTGCCAGATCGGTGTGTTCGCCGCCTATGCCTCGACCCGTGGTCGTGTGTTGGTGGACCGGGAGATGTATCTGCCCAAGTCCTGGACCGATGACCGGGATCGGTGCCGGACGGCGAGGGTCCCTGAGGCCAAAGCCTTCGCGACAAAGCCTGAACTTGCGCGGACAACGGTCCAGCTGGCGTTGGACTCCGCGCTGCCCATCGCCTGGGTGACCGCTGATGCGGCCTACGGGCAGGAAGGGCGTTTTCGGCGGACACTGGAAGAGGCTGGCGTGGGCTACGTCCTGGCGGTGCCCACGTCACAGCAGGTCAAGACGGCCGCGGGGAGCCGGCGTATCGATCACGTCCTGGCCGGCGCTCCGGACGACCCCTGGGAACGGATCTCCTGCGGAGACGGGGCGAAGGGCCCACGGATCTACGACTGGGCGGCAGCGCGACTGCCTGTGACCGAGGATGTCGACGGTGCCCCGTCCACGCACCACCGCTGGGTCCTGGCCCGCCGCAGTCTGATCCGCCCCGAAGAGATCGCCTACTACCTCGCCTACGCCCCGCAGGAGGCGGCCGTTGCCGAGTCGGTCCGCGTGGCCGGGCACTCGCTGGGCGATCGAGGAGTGCTTCCGGGCCGCGAAGAACGAGTGCGGCCTGGAGCAATACGAGGTCCGGCGCTACGTCGGCTGGTACCGGCCGGTTGCGGCGCATCTCGCGGCTGACGGTGGAGGGCTGCGGCCCACCTCGGCCGCGGTCTGCCGAACGGACGTCTTCTCGCGCAGCCGGTCGCCGATGCGGATGCGGCCGTGCTCCTGCACGTACCGCGACGGCCCAGAGGGCGGTCCCCCCGGATCTAGCTGGTGTTCGGACGTCTGCCCGATGTTTTGATGGGTCGGGGGGGACCGCTTTGCGGCCCTTTTCGGGCGCGTGGTGGCCGTTGCGCCGCTTCCTGCTCGTACGCTGATTGACGCCGACGATCCGGGCCGCCTCCCGGGTGCTGTGGCTCTGCTCTATGAGCTGGAAGTATGCGGCCCGCTCACGGATCAACGGCCCGGGACCCCTGGGGCTTCCTGTTGCGGATCTCGCGGTCCGTCGCACCCCTTGAACTGGGGTGCTGCACCGACCACTGGAACTGCAGAGAGGCGGGGCCACCGGTCCTTGGCGGTGTGGGTCTCGGGGGACGCCCGGGATCAGCCGAAGCAGTGCGGAACGGGGCTGGGGCTGCCCGCGCAGTTGGTGGGGACGTTGTCGACGATGTGGATCCTGCCGTACGTGGTGACGGTGCCGCCGTCGTTGTGGATGCCACCGGCCGGCTCGTCGGAGAGGTTCCTGGTCACCTTGACGTCGGTCAGGGCGAGATCGGCGGCTACGAGCGGATCCGCATCGATGATGATGCCGCCGCCGACCCCGGCGGGTGCCTGGTTGCCGCTGACCTTGGAGTCGCGGATCGCGACCTCGAGGTCGAAGTCGATGCTCTCGATCTCGACGCCGCCGCCGTTGCCGCTGACGGCCCTGTTGTCCTTGATGTCGTTGTCCTCGATCACTGCGCTGAGCTCGGCGTGGAGTCCGCCGCCGCTTTCGGTGGCGGTGTTGCCGCTGATGGTGTTGCCGCGGGCGTACAGCGCGCCCGTACCCTCCGACGAACCGTGGTGGATGCCACCGCCGCTACGGGCGGTGTTGTGGCTGAGGGTGCTCTGCTCGATCTCGGCAAGGCCGTCGGTCTGGATGCCGCCGCCCTGATCGCTGGAGAAGTTGTGGCTGATCAGGCTCTTGCCGATCCTCATGGTCGTCTCATTGCTGATGCCACCGCCGACGGCGCCGCTCGCGGTGTTGTGGGAGATCGTGGACTGGCTGATGTTCAGATCGCCCTCATTCGTGATGGCGCCGCCCTCGGCCTCGTCGGAGGCGCTGTTGCGGCTGAGGGTGCTCTGGCGGATGGTGGCGACGCCTTCGTTGTAGAGGGCGCCCCCCTCGCCCTCGGTGACGGAGTTGTGGGTGAACTCGGTGTCCTTGAGGTCCAGCCGCCCCGCCGGTCGCACGAGGATCGCCCCGCCGTCCTCGCCTTCGGGGGCCTTGCCGCGGGTGAGGGTGAGGTTGCGCAGTTTCAGGTCGCCGCCCGCTCCCACTTCGAAGAAGCGGAAGTCCGCGGCGTTGGCGGCGCGGGCGAGGGTGGCACCGTTGCCGTCGATGGTGATCGGCTGGGTGATGACGGGGAATCCGTTGCCGTCCTGGTTCGTGGTGAGGGTGTAGGTGCAGTTCCCGGCCAGAGTGAGGTGGTCGGGCCCTCGGAGCTGGTTGGCGGCGGTGACGGCTTGGATGAGGTCGTTGGGGTCGCAATCCACGTGCGTCTTGTCGTGGCCGCCTTCGTGCTCGTGGCCGCCGTCGTGCTTCCCGTCCGAGTCTTCATGGCCGGAGTCGTCCTCCTCGCCCTTGCCGTCGTGGGCGCCGGGGTGCTTGCCCTCCGTGCCTTCTTCCCTCGGGGAACCGTGGTTCCCGGCGTGCTCCGCCCAGTAGGCGACGTCGCCGTTCTCGCCGGCACTCGTGGGGGTGGTCGCGCCACCGTGGTCGGCGGGGGAGTCGGAGGTCGCCGGGCTCGCCTGGGTGGCGGGGGGATTGGCTTCCCTGTCGGCCAGGGTGACTCCGGCGGTGACGGTCGCGATGCCGGCCGCTGTGCACACCGCCAGTTTCCAGTGGCAGCTGAGCGTTGACTTCTTCGCGGGACGTGGTTCGTATACGGGGGGCGTCTCGGGCATGTCGGGGCCTCCTTCTGTATGACGGACCGTCACATCGATCTCGGAGCCGAAAGATGCCATATCGAATCACAGAAAATCGGAAAATCGGATAAATGCGGCGATTCGGTGTGTCGGCTGAGGGGTGGGAGTCCTCGACCCTCAGCCGGTCCGGCAGGCCTCGACCCCCCGGCTGCTCACGGCGCGGGGCCTGGCCGGGGACTGGGCGACGACGTCGGCCACGAGGCCGGGATGAAGACGGCTGGGGTACCGGCTCTGAAGACCAGGTGGGGCCCCGGGCCCGTCGTGGGCGGCGCGTTCGTCCTCGACGCGATCGACGAGTTCGTCGATACCCTGCGGCGCCCGCGCGTTCACTTCCACCTCCACAGTGCCGCCGGCGTTGGAGCAGGAAGTCGGGGTTGGACCGGGTGGTGCGCCCCCCGGGCGGTATGGGACGTCGGTGCAGGAGAGAGCGAGCGCGACGGCGAACTCGGCGCGCGGTCTCCAGCAGCCGGCCCGGCGACGTCAGCGCGGCGAAGTCGCGCCGCTTGGTCCGCCACCGCGGATCCCCGCCGACCGCGGTGTCGCCGCCTCGGGCCCCACGGGTGCCACGCGGTACCGGTGGTCAGCAGTGCTGCTGAAGGAACCGGACGATCGCCTGGTTCACTACGTCCGGTTCCTGCTCCGCCGGGTAGTGGCCGGACTGCTCGGCGACGAGTCGGGTGACGTCGGTCGCGAGGGCGGTCAGTCCGCCCGCGACGGCATTGCCCATCGCGTACCGGCCCCCGATCGCCAGGACGGGCGTGGCGATCGGTCGGTCGGCGAGTGCTCGGACGTCGTCGATGTCCTGGCACCGGGTGCGGTAGTACGCGAGCCCGCTCTCCAGGACACCCGGAGCGCTGTAAGCCTCGACGTAGGCGTGAAGGGCGGTCGGATCGAGGCCGCTCGGCCCCGCGCTCTGTTCCAGCAAGGTGCCGTAGTAGGCCGCCTCCCGCCCGGGCACGAGTTGCTCCGCGAGGCCGGCTGCCCGGTTGAAGGGGCCGTGCCACGTCGGGTAGTGGTCGCGGCCGGCCGGGGGGATCTCTATGTCGACGCCGGGGAGGATCTCCTCCTCGACCACGAGCGCGGTGACCGAGTCCGGTGCGGCGGCGGCCATGAGGTATCCGACTGTCGCCCCCCAGTCGTGACCGACGACCGCGTACCGGGTGACGCCGTCCCGTGCCAGCTGCGCCCGGACCAGATCGGCGAGGGCCTCCTTGCGGAAGTCGGTCACCTCGGGGGCGGGAGCGGCGCCGAGTCCGGGGAGCGTGACGGGAACCGCGGTGATGCCTGCGGTGCCGAGCGCGGGGACAAGGAAGCGCCAGTGCCCGGTCGTGACGGGCCAGCCGTGCAGGAGCACCGCGGTCGGGGTGCCGTTGTCGCTCGTCGGCCCATCATGCTCGGCCTTCCGACGCGCCGGGGCATCCCACCCCGGGTCGATCGACTGGTAGGTTGAATCACGCATTCAAGGAGTCTAATCCGTGAATCAGGGTGGAGGAACTGATGGGGGCCGGTGCCACTGAACAGGGCCGACCACGCGTCACTGCGCCTGGTCGGAAGGGAGACCATGGAGTTCACGGAGACGACCCACATCGCCACGCTCACCACGGCCGAGTTCGCCGATGCCGCGCCGACGTACCCGATCGTCTTCGCGGACAACAACGGACGCCCCGGCCCCTGCGCCCTCCTGGGCCTCGATCAGGGCCGCAACCAGTACCTCATGCCGAACGGGCACTGGCTGCCGGGTGTGTTTGTGCCGGCCGCCATCCGCATGTATCCGTTCCTGCCTCTGGACAACGGGCACGGAACCATTGACATCTACATCTACAAGGACTTCGCAGGCTGGAGCGCGACGGAGGGCGCCCCCTGTTCGAGGCCGATGGAAGTGACACACCCGGGCTTGCCCAGACGATGGACTTCCTGGCGAGGGGCTGGCCGCGCTGGCGCGTACCCGCGACTTCGTCGACACACTCATGGACCTCGGCCTACTGCGGCGGGACCGGGTACAGGTGAGGCACACCGACGGCACCGTCCGCATCCTCGACGACTTCTGGGCGGTGGACGAGGAGAGGCTGCGGACGCTCGACCTCGCCGAGCCGGCCCGTCTCCACGAGGATGCCTACCTGAGCCTGATCCACGCCCACCTCTTCTCCCTGCACCACATGAAGAGGCTCGTGGCCGAACCGGCCGACGGCTGACCGCGACACTCGGCGGTCGGCGGCGTGGTCCGGTGAGGGGCGGCCGGGGCCGCGAGTGACGGACCGGTCCGCGGGTCGGCCACCCCGGCGGGCGGCCCGTGCTCTCGCCCGGTTGCCGCAGCCGACCGGGCACCACGCCTGGGTCCGCCTGCGGGCGAGGAGAAACATGCCGCAGTCGGGCGCGTGACAGCACCGTAGCCTCACCCGCTCCGGTCCGGCGGCCAGTACGAGCGCCTGCCGCGCCACCGCCGCGACGACCGGGCCGCCGGCCTCCTGCTCCGTGAGCTGGCCGGCGGCGTCGACATGGAAGGTCACCGGAGCGCGCGCGGCGAGAGCGTGGAGACGGATGCCTACCGGGTCGGGCAGCGGGGCCTGCCGCGCCGCCGCGTCCAGTGCACGCTGCACCGGATCGCGCAGATCGGTCAGCTGCCCCAGAGGCAGCTCCGCGATCCCGGTCGGCGGCCCGGGCGCCAGGATGCCAGGAGGCTACACCTGCTCACCATCAAGGAGCACGGGTCGCCCCCGCACCTGATCCGCAACGGCCCTCGCTTCCCCGAGCCCACGGAACGCGAGATCGCAGAGCCGCGATCCGACTTGGATCTTCACGAGGCACGGCGGAGCCGAACGACGGCGGGGCTTGAGCCCAAGTCCCCTGCGGGCAGCCACCAGGAAGGCATGATGCGCTTTGGCGAATGGCGCTCGGACGCGGAGGTTGTCGTGTTGCTCCTCAACCCAGGGGACTGCCGTCCAGCGACCCCAGCAGTTCGGCCGCGTCGCGGTACAGTGCCGTGGCCCCGGCGGCTTCCAGTGCCGCCCTGGGGATTCCGCCGCTCAGCAGCCCGACACAGGTGACTCCGGCCCGCGTGCCCGCCGCCATGTCCCAGACGGTGTCGCCCACGAACACCGAGTCCTCCGCGCGGGCCTGCGCGAGCTCCAGTGCCTGCAGCACGGGCTCCGGGGCGGGCTTGCCGGAGGAGACGTCGTCGGCGCTGGTCGTGGTCAGGACGGCCTCGTCGGCGTCGATGGCGCGGCGTAGCGCCCCGAGTTCGGCGCCACTGGCCGAGGTCACCAGGACGATCCTCCAGCCCCGTCCGGCGAGCGTGCGCAGCAGATCGCCCGCGGACTCGAACGCCGCAAGGCGTTCGAAGTACGTCCCGTACAGAGTTCGGTGGGCGTCACTGAGAGCCTCGTCCTCGTCCCGGTTCCGGTCCTCGCCGAGGATGTGGGCGATGAGGTCCGTGGAACCGAGGCCCACGGCCCGGTGGACCGCGTGCATCGTCACCCGATGACCGCCCTGACGGAAGGCCTCCCACCAGGTGACCGTGTGCAGGTGGTTGGTGTCGACGAGGGTGCCGTCGACATCGAAGAGCGCTGCCCGTGTCATGTCTCCCTCTTTCTTGCGTCCCCCGCGCGGTCGGGCCGCGTCGTGTCGTCGCTCCACGCGGTCCGGTCCGTCCTGCCGTCCATGTCCGTCGCGACCGCTCGGGGCGCGGTGGCCGGTGCGGTTGGGCGCCGGTCAGGGGGGGCGGGTACCCGGCCTGGCAGGCGACAGTCCGTGGAGCGTTGCACCGCCCGCCCCTCTCGTGATCATTTTCCGGCCGCTGAGTCGATGCCACCTATTTGGGCACAAGCCATGAAGCGCTTATAAATCTTCAAATATGCACAAGTGGAAGGCGTGATCATGTCGAAGAAGTCGCAAGAACCGTCGAATGGCGCGGGCCCCAGCAGGTTCGAGGGCCGGGACCAGCACGGCTGGGCGGAGGACGTCGACGACACCGCCCAGGACAACCCCAGCGGTCACCGCTCCTTCCACCCGGATACGTATGCGGGGGACTCGAAGAAGAGCCGGCGTCCGACGGAGGAGGAGAAGGCAGCGTCCCTGAAGGGCACGACCGTCGAGAGCGACAGCCGCAGGGGCGAGGACCAGGGCGGCAAGCACGGTCGGAAGGGCGTGCGCGACACAGGCCCCCGCGGGAAGTCGCAGCGGCCGAGCGGTGCGAAGAGCTCGTCGGCCTTCACCGGCGTGGATCCCCAGGACCCGGACACCTCCCACTCAGGACGCTGAGTTCGCGCCGCGCTGTGATGGGCCGACAAGCAGGCGGGCGGAGGCCTCGCCCTAATCCCTGCCCCCCTGTGGCGACGGGCGAAGGTGGTCGCGCAGCAGTTCCAGTGCCGCCACGACCGCCGCTTGCTGGATCGCCTCTCGATTCATGCCCTCGCCGGCTTCCGGTTCGGCGACGACCGTTCCGTGTGGCCCGCTGAGGGCGACGTACAGGGTGCCGACCTGTTCACCGTCCTGTCTGTCGGGGCCGGCGACCCCGGTGGTGGCCAGGCCGTAGGAGGCGTCCATGAGCCGCCGGACGCCCATGGCCATCTGCACCGCCACATTCGGGTGCACGGCTCCTTCGGCCGCAAGCAAGCAGCGGTCGACACCGAGCACGGCCGCCTTGGTCTCCGTCTGGTAGGCGATGACCCCACCCAGGAATGTGCGGGAAGCTCCGGGAGCTTCCGCGAATGCGGCGCCGAGTCGACCCGCGGTGAGCGACTCGGCGACAGCGACTGTGTGCCCCGCCGCGTCCAGAGCGGCGTGCAACTGTCGCGCGAGCAACTCCACCCGATCGAGCCCACGGCCGGAATCTGCCGAGTCCGCACTGCTGGAGACGTGGGTACCATCCATTTGCGACGTGCTCCCGCTCACGTACCGAGTGTGGCTGTGCGACGACCAAGCCCGAACCCCACACACCTGGCGAGTGCTCCACCTCCACGATCCCCCCGTAGGGGGCGCACCGCCACTGCCGCGCCGCCCGGCTTCCGAGTGGGCGAGCTGGTCCTCGGCGGGGCTGGCCTTGAGTTTTTCGATTCATGTAGCCGGCCCTCAACGCCTGCCGTGCCAGGCGGGCGTCAGCCCACCACCCTGCGGATACCCCATACAACCGGCATACCGTGACGATCACACCCTGTCAGCCCCCAACGACATCCCGCCTCGAAGGTCAGTAACCACCACACCCACGTGCCCTACGCCCCGGTGCCGACCGCCCACCCCTTGGGTCGTCGGCGCCGGGGCCCCGCAACACACGGCCCCGCAGCGGCGACCCCGGCACCCGAAACCCACGGTGCCCCCTCACCCAGCCGAGTAGACCACCCATCAGGCGCGGAACGTGACTCAGCGGACGCGGGCCGGGGTGAGGCGTGCGGGCTCGACCGGCTTCTCCCAGGGCCGGCGGAGGTCAGCTGCGGCCTCGCGGGTGAGGCGGAGCTGGGTGTGGGCGGCGATGACGATCCATGTCCACCGGTCCGCCGCCTCGGGAGTACGGAGCTTGGGACGCGTCCAGCCGAGCGTCTGCTTCTCAAAGCGGAGGATCTGTTCCAGATCGAAGCGGCGGAGGAAGGCTTGCCAGCGCAGATCGACGTCTTCGCTGGTCATCCCGGTCTTGGAGGACCACAGCCACAAGGGCAGAGGCTCACGGTCGCCGGGCAGGTGGTCGACCTTCAGCCGGATCAGCGTTCCTTCGATGGCCGGGAGCTCAGCGTCGTGGTCGATCCACGCGGAGCGGGTGGTGAGGCGGGGGTGGATGCCGTCCCAGGCCATCGCCTACGGGTGCCCACCTGAGATGCCCGAAAAGAGGGGCCGGCCCTGGGAGGAACGTTCCTCTCAGGGCCGGCCTGTGTGGTGGGGGTTCGATCAGCCGAAGGCGCGGCCGAACGCACCGCCTGTTGCGGGCAGACCGTTCGTGCCCGGCTTGTGGGTGGTCACGGTGCCGGTCGCACCGGTGCGGCCGCCGGTCGCATTCGCCCAGGGCAGGGCGTAGGCGGCACCGTACGGGGCGGTGTTCGGGACACCGGCGTACAGCTGGGTGGCAGTGGCACCGAGGTAGCTGCCGACGGCGTGGCCCGCGGTCGGGGTGCCGGGCAGCCCGGAAGCGTTGCCCGCCTCGATCCAGTAGTCGTTTCCACCGGCCGCGCCGAACGGGTAGAAGGTCTGGATCGCACCGGCGCCCGAGGTGGAGCCGACAGCCTCACCCGGGATACCGACCGCGAGGGCGACGGTCGACGCCGAGTTGACCGAGCGCGGCGCGAGGTTGGCTAGAACGACCTTGGAGCCGAACTTGTCGCCGGTCTCGGCGGCGCCGGCCACGTCGGTGATCTCCTGCTGGATGACGGACGCCTGGGTGATCGCGCCGGAGGCGGCGACGCGGATGGTGTGGACCTGGCCCGCGTCGGCCTTGTTGCTGGTGTCAACGGTGATGTCTTCACCGGGGGAGCCGAGGGCGACGATCGTGTCGGTCGCGGTGGCCGCGCCGGACGGGCGGTACTCCACCGCGGTGACCGACGCGCCGAACAGGTCGCCCGGCTCGGCGCCGCCGCTGATGAAGGCATCGTCCTGGTCGAAGCCCATCACCGGCGCCGGGATGCTGTCGGTGTTCAGAACGTGCTTGAGGATCTGCACACCGCCGGCGTTGGCCTCGGTGCCGATGTACTCGCCCGGAGAGCCGATCACGATGTGGTTCGCGGAGGCGGCGACGGCGTTGCCGAACTTGTCGTTCGCCTCTGCGGTGCCCGCCACGCCCGGCTTGTCCTGGTGCACGCTGACGTTGATGCTGCCGCGCAGGTAGTGGACATTACCCGCGTCGGCGACGCTGCCCAGGTCCTCGCCCGGGACGCCGATCACCAGGTACGGCTCACCCTCGGCGGTGTGCCCGGCGGCCACGGCGTGACCGAAGCGGTCGCTCGCCTCGGGGGCGGAGGCCGCGATGGCGCCGACGCCCGTGCCCTGGACGAAGTCGACGGCCGCCCGGCCGGTGCCGATGCCGCCCTTGGCACCGTAGAGGATCTGCACCGAACCGGCGTCCGCGTAGGTGGTACCGCTGACGGTTATGTCCTCGGCCGGGACGCCGACGACGAGGTCGGTGCAGCCGTCCTCGTTGTGGTCGAAGGTGTCGAGGGTCTCGCCGTACCAGTCGCTGGCCTCGGAACCGCCCGGGACGTACGCCTGGTCCTGGTTCAGCTCGACGGTGCCCTTGCCGCCGCCGTAGATGACGCGGACGACACCGGCGTTGGTGTCACTGCCGACGGTGGCTTTGGGGTCGCCGATGGCGATGTCCTCGGCGCCGTCGCAGTTGAAGTCGGTGAAGCGCGGCGCAGCGACCTTGCCGTCGACCCAGGCACGCAGGTCGTCGACGCGGCTGTCGATGGCGGTGCTGCTGGTGACGGCCGGGTCGATGCCGAAGCAACCGCCCGAGGAGGAACGGCTGTTGACGGCGACCAGCTCGGGCTGGCCGTTGACCACGCGCAGGGCCGGGCCGCCGGTGTCGCCCATGCAGACGGCTGCGCCGTTCTGGCCGGTCATGGTGGCCTCGGAGGCATTCACCGCGTCGACGGTGAAGGTCCCGCTGTGCAGCTTGAGCGGCGCCCACTCGGTCTTCGTACGGCCGTATCCGGCGACCTGCAGCTGCTCGCCCGCCGCGGCCGCCGTGGCGCTGAGGGCGACGGGGGCGACGGTGGTGACCGGGCGGTTGAGCCGGACCAGGGCCACGTCACGGGACGGGTGGCCGACGACCTCGACGACGTTGCGCACCTCACCGGTGGTCGTGGTGAGGTCCGTACGGCCGATGGTGGCGGTGGTCTTCAGCCGGGGGGAGCCCGCGGGAACGGTGAGGCTTGCGGCCGGGTCGTCGGCGAAGCAGCTGGCGGCGGTGAGCAGCCACTCGCGGTCGACCAGGGCGGCGGAGCAGCCGCGCTGGCCGCCGCCGATGTCGAGGCGCGCGGTGAACGTCAGGGAGCCTTCTGCCTGGGCCGTGCCGGTGACGGCGACGGCGGGCGCGGCGAGCGGCGCCGCGATCAGGGCCGCGGTGAGCGCGGCGAGCCCGGCGTAGCGGGCGAGGTGTGGACGGTGCATGACCATTTCCTTGGTACAGGCTGAGGGCGGCGGTCGGCGGCCGGTGCCGGCGCGCGCGGTGGCCCTCAAGGGACGGAGGGGACTGGCTACTTGGAGGCGATGATCTCCACGAGCATGTGTTCGCGCCCCTCCGGATCGGCGCTTTCGCCGACCGGGGTCCAGCTGTTCTTGTCGACCTTGAAGGACTTCTCCTCGTTCTCCACGGTCATCGTGACGTCGGTGTTGTAGTCGTTGCCCTTGATGCCGTAGACGGAGGGCAGCTCAAGGCTCAGGTAGCCCTTGTTGCCGGTGAAGCGGAAGCAGACCTTCTCCTTGCTGCGCGCCCACACCTCGAGGAGGTCGGGCTCGCTTCCGCAGGTAGCGAGGACGATGTGGCCGTCACCGCGCTTGAGCAGGAAGCCCTGCTCGGCGAGGATCTTGTCGGCCTGCGGGTAGTTGAAGTCCTCCACCGCGTAGCCCGGGGCCGCGTCGGCCACCGGGGCGACGGCCGGCGCGTCGGTGCCGCCGCCGGTGACGCCGGTCGCATGGGCGAGCACCGCTGCAGCGGCGACCGCTCCCGCGGCGAGAAGACGAGAGATCAACCTCATGGGTCTCTTTTCCGTATGTCTGTGAGAGGGGAAGAGCGCATGGGGGACTCCATGGGGGAACCCCACGCGGAAGCTGCGCCTCAGAAGTTCGGCGCACACGGAACCGGTCTGGCGAAGCCCGTGAAAGAGGTGCTTCGGGAATGTCCGGAAATGGATTGTCAACTCCACTCGTTGCATTGGTCGCGATCCGGTTCCACGATCAGTCAGATTGGCATGATCATAGTTGCCACCCCGTCACGCCCGTAAACGAGTTCACATTCGGTGGCTGGGTGTGTGCTTGAAAGGCCAGCCCTGTAAGGAAGTTCGGGTGTGAGGGTTGCCTGGCGCCGGCAGTGACAGCCGGTGGGCTGTCACTGCCGGCGGGTCGGCGAGGTGTGCCGTATCAGCTCACTCGGTCATCCAGTCCGGGGTGGGGATGCCGGTGAACTCGTTCCAGGCGCGGCAGTACGCCCGGGTGCGCGGGCCCGCGAGGTGCCACACCGCCCGAAGGTCGTAGCCCTTGTCCCAGGCGTTGAGCAGCGCTTCGAGGAAGCCCGTCGCGACCGCCGTGCGGTCGTACTCGCTGCCGGACGTCTGGACGTCCTCCAGGATCCGCAGCACTCGGCCCGACTGTTCGGGGGTCAGCTCGGCCGACCTCCGTGCGAAGGCCGTCCCGAGGGACGCCAGCCGCATGGTGAGGGGCGGTACGTTGTCCTCGTCGGCGGGAGCCGTCCCGTCGAGGTCGGCACCGGCCTCGCCGTGCCAGTCGGCGAGCTCGGCCCGGTCGGTCTCGGCCAGGGCGTCACTGACCGCGACGAGCTCCCGGTACCAGTCAGGTGTTGCCATCACAGTCCATTCAGTGCGTTCTGCATGTCGCGGATGAGGTTTTCCGCGGCAGCCCGGTCACCGGCGGCCGCATTGGGATTGTTCTTCAGCCAGTTTGTCAGGAAGGTGATCGAGTCCTTCGCCTTCTGGGAGTGGCTCGCCCCACCCACGGTGGCGTTGTTGGCCAGCTCGTAGCGGACCGCCGCCGCGGTGCTTCCGCTGCCGATCTTCGCGTTCTCCCGGTAGAGGTAGTTCACGTGTTCGGCGAGTTTGGGGTCCTTGACGAAGGGCTTGGCCATCTCCTCGCGGAGGATGTCCTTGTACTTCTCGAACACCGCCCGGTTGGCGGCCAACTGGTTCATCGGCCTGACCGTCCCGATGCCCAGCTTCTGGCCCAGCTTCTTCAGGTACTTGTTCTTCCCGAAGAGCTTGGCGAGCCCCGATCCGACGCCCGACTCGCGGTAGTACATCGCCGGGTGGACGTCCTTGAGCTGCGCCAGCAGCTCTGGGCCGCACTTGCCCTTGTTGCTGGAGCCGAAGAAGGGCCGGTCGTCCTCATAGTTGCAGTAGGCGGCGAGCAGCATCGCGGCCGCGTCCTCACGGTTCTTGAGGCCGTCCCAGAGGATGTTGCCGGCCCAGTCGCCGATCCACTTGTCGAAGTCGGAGGCAAGGGTCTTGCAGGAGCCGATGCCCAGGTCGGCGGGCAGGGGGACGCCGTTGAGGAAGCAGGTTCCGTTGAAGTCGAGGAGGAAGACTCCGTTCTCGTACTCCTGCAGGGCGTCGACGGCGCCGGCATCCTTGCCGGCCGGCGGGGTGTTGTTCTCCAGCCGTGACTGCTCCGTCTCACGCATCTTCACGGCCGCGATCACGAGTGCCTCCATCGCGGCCTTCGCCGCTTCCAGCGAGCTCTTACCGGCCGCGATGGCTGACGCGCGGGCGCGCTCGGCGGACGCGTACGCCACCACCGCGTGGTTGCGTGCCTGCGCCGCGGAGGCGGCTGCCTGCTGGGCGGACTGGCCGGCGGCGGCAGCCGCGGCATTGGCCCGGTCGGCGGCGTCCCTGGCCACCTGCGCCGACTGTGCGGCGCTCTGCGCGGAGGCGTCGGCCTGACGCGCGTACTCGGCGGCGTCGTCGGCGTAGCCCTGGGCCTCGGCGGCGGACGTCTGGGCCTGCTGTGCGTACCCGGCGGCTTCGTCGGCGGCGTCGCGGGCCCTGGCGGCGGCCTCGGCGGCCAAGGCGGCGTTCTTGTTGGCGAGCTTCGCCGTCCGGGCGGCATTGGCGATGAGGCGCTGGACGCCGTAGACGTGCGTGGCACTGTCGTGGTCGAGCTTGGCCGTACGGTACTGCACGGTGGTGACGAACTCGTCGAGCATCCAGGTCGGGCCGGCGAGGGCGACCTCGGCCGCGGCCTTGACATGGGGCCCGCCCACGTTCAGCAGACGCAAGGTCTCGGCGCGGTTGTCCTCGTCACGGGCGTCGTACTGCCCGGTGGAGAGGAAGCCGAGCAGCGCCGGGGTGCTCCCGTCCGTGACGGCCGCGTCGGCGGCCTGCTTCACGGCCGGGCCGCCGTTCTCGGAGATGGCCAGGACCCTCACCCGGTAGTCGTCCGCCTGCACCTCGTGCTGTCCGGTGGTGAGGAAGGCGGTGACGTCCGTGTGGGTTCCGGCGAGGGACGCCTCGGCCGGTGCCTCCATGCCCGTGATGCCGCTCTCGGCGAGGCGGGCGACGCGGGCGCGATCGTCCTGCTCCTGGGCGAGGGCACGGCCGGACTCCAGCCAGGCGAGGACGTCCCCGTCGGCGCCGGCCAGCGCCTCCCGGGCGACCCTGACGGTCCAGGGGCCGCCGGTGGTGAACAGGCGCAGCGCGGCCTTGCGTCCCTTCACGGCGGCCACGGCGGGCTCGACGCCGGGCGCGGTGGCCTCGGCGAGCAGCTTCTTCGCCTCCTCGTCGCGCTGCTGCTCCTCGATCTGTTCCCAGTCGAGCCTGGCCTGTTCGGCGTCCTCCTGCCGCTTGGTCTCCCCGGCGGAGAGGATGCCCTCGTCCCGTTCGTCCCGCAGCCGGTTGGCCTCGGCCGCGCGGGCCGCGTCGAACACCTTCTGAGCTTGGGTGACGGCGCCGGTGGCCAAGGTGGCGGCGGCGAGGGCGGCATTGGCGTGTGCGGTCGACTTGTTGGCGTAGTCGATGGCCTTGCCCGCGTACGCGACGGCCTCATCGGCGGCCTTGGCGGCGTTGTCGGCGTGTGTGGCCGCGTCGTTGGCCGCGGCGTGTGCCGCGCGGGCCGCCGCGGCCGCCTGGGTGGCGAGCGCTTCGGCGGTGTTCGCCGCGCGGTTCGCGGTGTCCGCGGCGGCCCGCGCGCGGGCCGCCGCGTCCGCTGCCCGGCGGGCCTCGGCGTCGGCCACGTTCGACTGTGCCCCGGCCTCGGCGGCGGCGGTGGCGGCTGCGGCGGCGTTGGCACCCGCGCTCGCCGCGGCGCGGGCGGCGGTCACCGCCTCCGCGACGGCGTCCGCTGCCTTGAGGGCGGCAGCGGCACCGGAACGGGCCCGGGACGCGGCGTTGCGCGCCTCCTTGGCGGCCGCGCTGGCGGCGGCGGCCTGCCCGGCGTCCTTGGAGGCGGCGGTCGCCGAGTTGTACGCGCGGGCTGCGGCTTCGCCCGCGGCGGCAGCGGCGGCGGCGGCCGCGCTGGCGGCGGTGGCGGCCGTTCGCGCCGCAGAGGTCGCGGTGTTGGCGGCCTGGATCGCGGTACGGGCCGCGTCCGCGGCGGCGTTCGCGGCGTCGGCGGCACGGCCGGCCGCCTTCGACGCCTTCTCGGACGACTCCTTGGCGGCGGCCGTCTCGGCGGCGGCCTTCTCCGCGGCCTGCTTGGCGAGGAGGGAGGCCTGCACCGCGCGCTCCGACGCTTCCTTGGCCTTCTCGGTCTCGCTCTTCGCCCGCTTGCCCGCATGCTGGGCGACCGTGGCGAGTTCGGCGACCGTCATCATCTCCTGGTCGCGGGCGCGGGCGGTGTGCTGCCCGGTCTCCAGGAACTCGCGAATGTCCGCGGCGGTACCGCTGAGGGCCTCACCGGCGGCCTGCTTCACCTGGGGCCCGCCGACCTGCATGATGGTCATCGTCTCGACCCGCTGGTCCTCCTCAGTGGCCGTCTGCAGCCCGCTGGAGAGGAACGCGACCAGAGCCTCGGTGGTGCCGGCGTTCAGGGCGGCCTGCCCCGCGGTCTGTACGGCGCGACCCCCGGTGCTCACCTCCCGCAGGACGGCGACGCGCTGGTCGTCCGCGTGCGGGGCCTGCCAGCCGGAGTGGAGGAACGCCCTGATGTCGTCCGCCGACCCGGACAGGGCCGTCTGCGCGGCCTGGCGGACGCCAGGGCCGTATGTGTTGACCATGCGGAGGACCTTCAGCCGGTCGTCCTCCTCGGAGGCTGTGCGCAGGCCCGTGTCGAGGAACGCTCGCACCTCGGCGTCGGTCCCGACAAGTGCTTGCTCGGCCGCCTCCCGGGTGGCGCGGTCGCCGTTGTCCCAGGCCGCGAGGACCTGGCCCCGTTCGGTGAGCGGCGTGGTGGTGGCCTCGGACGACACGGCCTCTGTGGACGTGCTCGCAGGAACGGTGGCGTATGCGGGTGCTGTCGTTCCCACCAATCCCATGGCCAGGGTGAGGGCGGTGAGCCCCACCAGGGCGGAGCGTGCCAGACGCCCGCCCCCCGCGTGTCTCTTCACCTGTTGTTCTCCAATGCGCTGCCATGTCTGGCCCGCCGCGGGCCATACTTCGGATCTGGCATGCCTGTGCCGGGCGTCACGGCGCTTCCGGCTACTGGCCGACAATTCTTGTCCGGTGCATGCCTAAGATCACTCTATCCGGGTGCGCTGTCACTCCGGGACCGTGCTCGCTGCTTCGCGGCCGCGGCAGGACGCGGCGGGGCGAGGGTGGAGACGCCCCTGCGGGTGCGGGAAGCGGCCTTGTTCCTTGGTGAGGTGCGGGAGCCCGTGGGGCGGTGATGTGTCGGCCGACGCGGCCGCCGTGTCGACGATGATCTCATGCTGACGGCCCGTCAGCCCTGTGTAGTCCGGTGGCAGGCGCACGCCGCGGCCGTCGAGGCAGTGATCCCTATGGCATCGGTGCGGCCGTCTGGTCCGGCGTCATCGCCGGAGTCGGCCCGGACCCGCGGTCATCGCGGACGTCGTCAGGCAGTGGAGCGGCGAGTGCCCCGGTAGCCGCCGTCGGCGATCACGGTGGTGCGGCCGACGGCGCCCTTGGCCCCGGACGGTGCCCAGGCCTTGCAGTCGTTGCGGTTGCGCCGGCCAAGGTTCGGCCGACCACGACGACGCGTCGGGTGTCGGCGTCGATGACGATTTGATGGTTGGTGGAGTAGCGGTAGTTCTTCGACGCTCGGCCACGGTGTGGTCGCGGGTGGGAACCAGGTTCCGTCCACGATGCGGACGGTGCTCTTGCGGAATCGCTTGCGGGGCTTGATCGCGAGCAGGGGGGCCGGGGTGGCTGATGATGCGGTCCGCTGCGGACTTCGAGACGCCGATCAGCGGGGCGAGCTGGCGCAGCGTCAAGTTGGTGTGCCAGTAGGCGGTGACCAGCAGCACCCGGTCCTACAGTGGCAGGCTCCACGGCCGCCCTCCGCGGACCGCGTCAGCCTCGCGCCGCAGCTGAGCCACCAGCGTGCCGGAACAATGAGGGCTCAACCCGGTGAACGGAGCTATCCAGAACGGCTGCGACGCCGTAATCACAGCAGACATCGCGAGATCATTGCACTCGTAGCCGGGTGTCCCGCTCACGGCAGTCATCGACGCCCTACCGAACCTGAGCGGCGCTCCCCACCGCCCCCTTGGTGACCTGGGTCAGTCGAAGAGGGCAACGACTCCGTATGCCCAGATCGCGAGGAACGCGAGGGCCCCCACCAGGCAGCCGCCGCCCGCCAGCACACCGCCGACCGTCCACGGCTCGGATGGCGCCTCCTCGTACTTGTCCTGCGGGCCGTCCTGGTAGGAGGCGGGGTCGTCCCAGTCGACAGGGTGCCCCAGCTCCTCGGCGCAGGCGGTCCGCACGGCGACCAGCTGCTCCTCCGCGAAGGAGGTGGCAGCCATCGCCTCGGGACTGCGCCAAGCGAGGGCCTTCATCCGCCACGCGGGAGACCCATACCGCGCCTCGAAGGCGACGGTCTCGTCGGCGTTGCGGTCCTCTTCGAGGTACATCCACCGCCCGGCCTCGGCTGCATCGCCATAGAGCCGGTACACCTCGGCCAGACGCCGGCGGAGCGTCAGGTCGTACGGGAAGGATGAGACGAGACCGCGCAAACGCTGGCGCGCAACAGGCACCCGTCCGGCGGCCAGGTCTGCGTCAACTCGGGCAAGCGTCTCTCTCAGGGGCATGAGCACATGATCGGGTATCGCACTGATCCCCGTCGACCTGGTTGTTTGCCCAGCACCTGCTCGCTCCCAAGGCATAGCTGATGAGCTGCACCCCGTTTCGTGGAGTCCCTGAAGCCAGGCTTATGATCCTGGTCCGAAGGAGAACCACGAGCTGTGCCAGCACCACGTAAGTACCCGGACGAGCTCCGCGAGCGGGCCGTCCGCGAGGTCCGCACCACCGGCCGCCCGGTCGCGCATGTCGCCCGGGACCTCGGCATCCACAAAGAAGCCCTGCGGCAGTGGGTGCGCCAAGCCGAGGCCGACACCGGCGAACGCGACGACCGGCTGACCACCGCCGAGCGCGACGAGCTGAAGCAACTCCGCAAAGAGAACGCGGAGTTGAAGCGGGCGAACGAGATCCTGAAAGCCGCCAGCGTGTTTTTTGCCCAGGAGATCGACCGTCCCCGGACGAGGCCGAGCAAGTGATCGACCACCTGCGCGAACGTGGCCTCGGGGTCGATCCCGTCTGCCGGGTGCTGGACCTGTCGCCGTCGACGTACTTCGCCCGCAAGAAGCGTCCGAAGTCGGCCCGCCGGCTCCGCGACGAGCAGCTCATGCCGCTGATCGAGGAGATCCACGCGGAGTCCGGGGCCACTTATGGGGCCCGGCGGATCACCCGTGCCCTGCGGCGCAAGGGCATCGACGTGGCCCGGTGCACCATCGAGCGGCTGATGCGTGAGCTGGGCATCGAGGGCGTCATCCGCGGTCAGCGGCGCCGCACCACGGTGCCCGAGCCGTCGGCGCCCCGCCCGCCGGACCTGGTCGACCGCGATTTCACCGCCTCGCGCCCGGACCAGTTGTGGGTGGCGGACATGACGTATGTGCGCACCTGGTCGGGCTGGGCGTACGTGGCGTTCGTCCTGGACGTGTACTCGCGGATGATCGTCGGTTGGCAGGTCGCCCGCCACATGCGGACCGAACTCCCGCTGGATGCGCTGGAGATGGCCCTGTGGAGACGCAGGATCAAGAAGGACTCCGGCCTCATTCACCACAGCGACCGCGGGTCGCAATACGTGTCAATTCGGTACACCGACCGGCTCGCCGACATCGGCGCCGCGGCGTCGGTCGGATCCGTCGCGGACAGCTATGACAACGCGATGGCCGAGGCCCTGAACGGCACATTCAAGGCCGAGCTGATCGAGATGCAGGGCCCCTGGAAGGACGCGGACCAGCTCGAGCGGGCCATCTTCCGGTGGGTCACGTGGTACAACGAGGAACGCCTGCACTCCGCGCTCGACTACGTACAGCCCGCCGAGTACGAGGAAGCCTTCTGGCAGAGCCAGGAGCAAACCCCGCAGTCCGCTTGAAACAAGATCACCGGACTCTACGAAACTCGGGGCAGCTCAGCTGATGCCTTCACCGTCTTGTGGGCCCATGACCGGCGACGTGCCTGTGCCCGTTCGCCGAGGAAGCGTGACGCTAGGAAGGCGACACGGGTCTGCTTGCGCCGTCGGCGTAGGGCACGCTGGGCTTGGGCGCGCGCATTTGAACCTGGCCTCGTTGGCGGGCCCGGGGCTGCCGGCGGTGGTCCGGCCGGTGGGCAGCTGCGGCTCCGCGATCATGTGGCCGGTCCCTGTGCTGGGTTTCCAACCCGGTGCAATTCAGGGTAGGGGCTGCCGTGCCGAGCGGGTGGTGACGGGTGGCCCCCGACCGCCCCCCGGGCGTCTGTCAGCACCCACGCGATCCGGGAATGGGCCAGGGCCAACGGCTATGACCTCCCCGATCGTGGACGCATCCCCATTGAGATCATTAAGTGCGTTGTGGCAAACCGAATCTTGTTCGAGCGGCAGCAGGTGATCGTCCGGACTGAGGTTCGGGTGCGGCCGCGGGCATGAGAGAACGGACCCCTTGGTAGTGACGCGGTTACGACACCAGCACGACCAAGGAAGCCCGTTGCCTGATCAGTTGAGCAGTACCACTGTGGCTGCGTCCACTGCGGTCACCCCTGGGTGTGACTGCTACGTGCACCGGTTCGGTTCGATCGCTCGGGGACAGCGGGCAGGCTGCTATCCGAGTGACATGACGGATGCGGAGTGGGCCGAGGTCCGCTCCGCGATGCCGGTGCCGGCCTGGCTCCTGAAGCGGGGCGGGCGTCCGGAGGCGTACTGCCACCGCGAGATGCTCGACGCTGTGCGCTACCTGGTCGACAACGGCGTGAAGTGGATGGCCATGCCGGTCGACTTCCCGTACTGGCGGGCGGTCTACGACTTCTTCCGCCGCTGGCGGGCCTGCGACTACGTGCGTGAACTGCACGAACGCCTGCGCCGCGCGGCGAGACAACGCTCAGGGCGCAACACTGAGCCCAGCGCGGGAGTCATCGACAGTCAGTCGGTGGACGCCTCCGAGACCGTCGCCGAGGACAGCCGCGGATACGACGGCGGCAAGTCACGCGACGGGCGCAAGCGCCACATCCTGACCGATACCGAGGGCCTGCTCCTGGAGGTGACCGTGACCACGGCCGATGTGCACGACTCCAAGGCCGCCCCCGCGCTGCTGGAGACGTTCATGGACCAGCCTGGCCAGCTGCTGAAACTGGTGTGGGTCGACAGCGCCTACCAGGGCCCCGCACTGGCCGAGGCGTTCGCCCGTCACGGAGTGCGCGTCGAGGTCGTGCGCCGATCCGACGGACAACGCGGCTTCGTCGTACTGGCCCGCAGGTGGGTGGTGGAACGCACGCTGAGCTGGCTCTCGCGCTCACGCCGCCTCAACCGGGACCACGAACGCCGCCTCGACCACCATGCCCAGATGGTGTGGTGGGCCGCCGTGATCAGGCTGTCCCGGCGTCTGGCCGGGGACGCTCCGCGCTGGCCGGAGAAGCGTCCCGAGCGACTGCTCCGGGCGCAGGCATGAACCGTCCGTCCCCCGCCCGTACCAGCCAGCCCCGCTTCTCCAGCACATAGGCACGGTGACGGATCTTCTCCACCTCGTTCTTGATCTCCGCTTCCCCGCCCACCGCCCGCGTCAGCTCCACCCCATTCACCGGCCCCGAAGCGGCCACCACCGCGGCGAACACCTCCCGATACAGCCCCCTGAGCACCTCCTCACCCATGCCCGACCGCCACACCGGCGGCCGCTCGCCATGCCCCGCACCGGGGCCACCCGATCCCACAACGGCAGCCATCTCATCACCAGACGGCACGGAAACCGGCGCATTCACCGGGCTCTCCCCAGCCAGTACCGCCATGAGCTCCTCACGCCCCACCCGGGCCCGCTCGACTCGCTCCCGCGCGGCATCCACCTCGACCTGAGCCTGCTCCAGGACTTCGGTCCAAGACTCCAGATCCTGCCTCGCCCGCGCCTCACGCTGTTCCATCAACCCCAGCACCGACGGCATCGCACCCTCCTCGATCCACAACAAGCCGTCCGCTGCCTGCCCCTACCCCGACGCAATCACGCCCCGCACACGAAGAAGCCCCTGCTCATCGAACAGGGACTCCCTTTGCCACAACGCACTAAAGCCTGGGAACAGGCCAACCCTCAGTGAACATGTTCCGGCATCGAGGACCTCAATAGGGTCTGAAATGAACGGCCGTGTCTCACTTTCGGTGGTGACGGAGCGTGTGGCTATCCGAGGAGGATGCGGTGGCGGAGGAGGGAGAAGCCTGCTCGGCCGTGCATCTGGCGTGCGACCCGCGTGGTCTTGGTGTTGACACCTTCGGTGGGGCCGTTGCTGTACGGAAGTGTGAGTGCAGCGTCCACGGCGTTGCGGTCTCGGTCCAGGCCCCGGGTGAAGGCGTGCAGATGGGGCAGATCGGCTGAGCGAACCTCGACGATCCAGCGTTGAGAGCCCGTCGGCGTTTCCTGCGCAAGGCGTCAGGAGTTTGACGAAGCTCCGGACGACGGCGGCCAGTTGTTTCATCTCGGGGCAGGCGGCGGTGAGCCGTGCCAGAAGATCGTGATGTTCGGTCTTGAGGTTGTCGGACCTGGTGAGGATCATCCGGGCGAGCCGGCGCTTCCCGCCCGGGGTGAGCCCATGACCGTGGTGAGTGGTCTTGCCCCAGCGTCTCCGACGAACACCCCGGACCCGGTGACACCACCCCCCAGGTCATGCTTCGACAGGGGGCACCAGTCATGCCGGGCCCGGAAGCCAGCGGCCCCGTTGCGGAGCCGCAGAAAACGTAACGGGGGCAAGGCGGCTGCCGCCGAGCGGGAGGCCGAGGCCAGGCGCCGGGCCTGCGCACACCGCCAGGAGGACCGGGGCACCGCCGGCTCGTGGGCCGCGCGAGAAGTGCAATCGGCTCGTCGCCCCGGTCGAACGCGACACCGCGCCGGGCTTATCGGGCAGGCTCTGGGGCAGCACCTGGCTCTGGTGAGTGTGCTGGCAGGTCATGGCTGGCCTTCAGGGCCATTGCGCGGGCTGGACGACGGTCTCCTTGAGAACTTTCACGAAGGCTTCGACCGGAGCCGGAGCCGGTGGTGCGCCATAGACGACGGCGTCGACGAAGCGGTGGTCGTCCCTTAGGCGGTCGATCCTCACGCTGGGGTGGAGATGAGCGCGCAGGGCGAGGCCGGGCAGCGTACTGACGCCGAGGCCGGCGGCGACGAGTGCCTGGACTGCGACGTAGTCGTCGGTCTCGAAGGCGATCGCAGGAGTGAAGCCGCGCTTTGCGCAAGCCGACAGAAGGTGCGTGCGGCACCGCTTGCAGCCGGCGATCCATCGCTGTCCCCGGTAGGTGTCAAGGTTGTTGCGTGGACCAGGCCAGGATCCGCCAGCCCGGCTGACGATGTAGATCGGTTCGTGCAGGATCGACGTCACGGTGTGGCCCTCGCGGTCACCGGGTGGACCGTCACCGTGATGGAAGGTGAAGGCAACATCGACTTCGCCGCGCCGCAGGGCTGTCAGCGCTTCCGGAGGCTCTGCTTCGGTAAGTGCCAGTTCGATGTCCGGGTACGCGACGCCGAAGGCAGCGGCCACCGTCGGTACGACAGTGGCGAGCGCGGAAGGGAACGCCGCGAGGCGCACCCGTCCGGTGCTGAGCCCGGCGTGGGCGGCCAGTTCGGTCCGGGCCGACTCTATGCGGCCGAGAATCTCCTCCGCGCGATCGGCCAGCAGCCGGCCGGCCTCTGTCAGCCGGATTCCACGGCCTGCCCGCTGAACGAGCGGCACGCCGGCTTCGGCTTCGAGCCTGGCGAGGTGGTGGCTGACCGACGGCTGCGCATAGTGCAGCGCGGTGGCGGCAGCCGTCACCGAACCCTCGCGAGCGATGGCGGCGAAGACCCGGAGCCGGTTCTCGTCGAACATTCATCGACCATATCAATGGACACATTGGAAACTGGCATTTGTCCTATGGGTCGCCCGGCGCCCAGCATGACGTCATGCACAGTCCGACGATCTCCGATGTCTTTCGTGCGCGTCGTCTGCAGCGCGCGCACCTGTCACCGACCCCATTGCTCTCCTATCCGGCCCTCGACGCCGCCGTTGGCGCCAGTGTCCGTGTGCTGGTCAAACACGAGAATCTGCAACCGACCGGCGCCTTCAAGGTCCGAGGAGGCGTCACCCTGCTGGCCGCAATGGACCCGGACGAGCGTGCGCGGGGTGTTCTCGGGTACTCCACCGGCAACCACGCGCAGTCCCTCGCCTATGCCGCGGCGCTCTTCCACGTCCCGTGCACCATCGTCATGCCGGAGAACCCGAATCCTCTGAAGGCCGAGGCCGTGCGGCGTCTCGGTGCCGAATTGGTCGAATCCGGCGCCGACTTCGACGCGGCCCGCCGCCACGCCGAACAGCTCGCCCTTCGGCGTGGGATGCGACTGGTCAGCGCGGCGAACGAACCGGACCTGATCGCGGGCGTGGCCACCGCATATCTGGAGATCCTCGAGCAGAGACCTGACCTCGACACGATCATCGTGCCGGTCGGCGGCGGCAGCGGCGCCGCCGCCGCTTGCATGGTGGCGGCAGCGATCAGCCCGCGATGTCGCGTCATCGCGGTGCAATCCCGTGACTCACCGGCCGCGCACGACTCCTGGCGCGCAGGCCGCTGTGTCGAGCGTCCGAACAACACGCGGGCGGAGGGCCTGGCCACCGGGTCGGGTTTCGAGTTGACGCAGCGTCTGTTGCGCGACGACCTCGCGGACTTCGTACTGGTCGACGATGACGACATCCGGTGGGCTCAGTGGTTGCTCATGCGCGATGCCCGTACGGTGGCCGAGTCGGCCGCCGCCGCACCGCTGGCCGCACTCCTCGCGGTGCGCGACGGCCTCGCAGGCCGGCGAGTGGCGGTCATGTGCACCGGCGGCAACGCCGGCGAAGCCGAACTGCGGGCCTGCCTCACCGCCGCAACCTCAGGCTGATGAACGAGTTCGTGCCGTGGTCGAGCACGGTGGCCTGCCTCCGCGCCACCGTGGTGATGCAGCAATCCCACCCCGGAGCGCCGACTGGCGCAGGACGAGGCGGTTCCCGGCGGATGCGCCTCCTGCGTACCGCTTCGGGTAGTCGACGATGATGACTCTCTTCCCATTCGTGGCACCAACTCCCTTACGCGTCCGTCGCTTTCGAGGCCCTCCCGGACTTGGGTCGGGGGGAACGCCGGCAGGCGACGAGAGTCTTCCCCGATGGTCTTCACGGCACCCGGCGTCCGCGCGCGGGGTTCATCCCATGGGCCGGCCGTTGACGATGGCCTGCCGGTCATTGCGCCCGGGGATCGTCCGATCAGTGCCCGGGGCGGCGATGAACCGGCGACGTCGCCTCCGCGCTCGCAGGCGTGGGCCGGGCGCCTTCGGCGAGTTCTGGTCGCTGCTCCGGGGTGTACGCGGGCGCGGTGCGGCAGTGGCTGGGGGCCGGGTCGTGCCGTGGGTGTGGCGGCGTCCGGCTCCAGGCTGAGTAGGCGGGGGCCAAACTCACGTGGTCCGGACGTTAGTCTCGCGCTTTCATGAAGTGGGCTGTCCGACGGGTGGTCAGGTGAGCGAAAAGTGCCCCTGACCAGCGAGAATGAGGATTGTCGAGGTGTCCTTGTTCCTGCCACCGTCGGAGGCACTTCTCAGGTGAAGAAGCGTATCGGGTCCTATCCACGCGTCCGCATCGAGGGCGGTGGCCGCGGGGTGGTGTCCCAGGCTGGGGCGGTGCTTCTGGTCGAGACCGTCCGCAAGGCCGGGTTGGACCAGGCGATATCGGTGGCGCTTGCGCCGTGGCGGCGGCCGAGGGCGGTGCACGATCCGGGCAAGATCCTGCTGGATGTGGCCCTCGCGGTCGCGCTGGGCGGGGACTGCCTCTCGGATGTCGGGATGCTGCGGGCCGAGCCGGCGTGTTCGGGCCGGTCGCCTCCGGCCCAAACGTCTCCCGGCTCATCGACACTCTCGCCACGGCTGGACCGAAGGCCCTCTCCGCGATACGGGCCGCGCGGGCCGAAGCCCGCGAGCGCGTCTGGAACATGGCCAAGAACGCGGCTTCGGACGTCGCAGGGAAGGTGACCGTGGACCTGGACGGGGTACTCGTGCTGGCCCACTCCGAGAAGCAGGACGCCGCCGCGACCTGCAAGAAGACCTTCGGACACCATCCGCTGATGGCCTTCGTCGATCACGGAAGCGGCGGCAGTGGGGAGCCGGTGGCCGGCTGGCTCAGGCCGGGCAACGCGGGCAGCAACACCGCCGCCGATCACATCACCACGGTCCGGCTCGCCCCGGCCCAGTTGCCGAAGAAGTACCGGCGTGGACGCCGGACGCTGATTCGTACCGACTCCTGGGGCGGAACGCAAGACGATGCTCGCGGAACAGTACGGGCGGCTGTTCGCCGAAGACCATCCGAGCGGCGTGTTCGTCCTCGGGGGTCTCGGCTCCCACCTCGACGGCTCCCGGGACCCGCTGCGGGTGGCCGCCCTCGTGGACGACCGGATCACGGCCATCGCCCGCCGTCTGGAACTCGTCGGACCCGATGCCCCGGCCGCGGCGGCCCGTGCGGCGCTGAGCACGCGTCTGGCCGCCACCGGCACGCCTTACCTGTGGATCCTCGACTCCACGGCCCATCACCCGATCGGTGGCGACCTCGGCGCCACGGCGTGAACGTGCAGGCCGTCACCGGTCCCGGAGGCCGGCTGCTGTGCCCCAACCGCATGACGTCAATCGCAAAGGCGGTGCTCACACTGGAGCTGCGACGCTGAAGAAGCTCAGTGCACCGACCGGGACGGACTGAGCACCTGGGACGCGGGCGGCCTCGAGTCCGGTGTCGTTGCGGCGGCCTGCTCCTGCGCCTGGCCCATGACCGGCGTCAGGAACGACCTGCGTGAGGCGGACGTCCGCTTCAACACCACCGGTTACGACTTCACGACGCCTACGAGCAACTGCCGGAACAAGTACGGTATGGGCGCCTGAATCCTTGCGTGCCGAGAGCAGGAACAGGGCCGCAGCGGCGGCGGTGAAGCCGAGCCCGACGATCATGCAGACCATGACCGTCTCGAACGAGGCATCGGCGATCCGGGGGATGCCGTTGACGAGCATGAAAGCGTAGATGCACAGAATGCCGTAGGCGCGAAGCCGTAACCCGGCCTGTCGCTTCCGCAGCCACGGCGGTGTCCACCCCGCCAGTATCGCCACCGGCACCGGCAGCATGAGCGCCGTGGACACCGCCAGCACTATCCAGTGGTACAGCGGATTGCCGTTCACCCCGCCCCCTTCGTAGGCGATCACCAGCCTACGGAGGGTCGGCGAGGCCCGTCCATGCCGAACACCGCGAGCTTCCGGCGAACCTTTCGGTCATACTGGACAGGCCGGTAACAGCTGTTATCATTCGTGGTATGGCCAAGACACAGCTGGGTGCACGCGTCGATGCGGACGTCGCGGAACTCGCGAAGAAGCGCGCCGCCGACCTGGGCTTGAGTATCGGGGACTACCTCGCCCGCCTCGTCCAGGATGACGCCAGCGGACTGCGTGCCCGTGCGGTGGACGCGGCCGCCCGCTTCCTCGCCGAGCACCAGGACGTCTTCGACGAAGCCGAGGACGCCCAGCAGACGCCACGGGGAGCGCGCGCCGCCTGATGGAAGTGCACATCGACGTCCCCTGGATCCTGCAGGTCGCCGAAGCCGCCGGCGCCAACGATCCCGCCCCCGACGACTACGGCGTGCCCGTGGCCGCTGTCGCCCGCCATCGGGCCGAGCTGTTCGAGCAGCCCGTCTACGACGGCCTCTACGCCAAGGCCGCCGCCCTCGTCCACACGCTGGGTCGGTGCCGCTGGCTGGAACGTTCCAACCTGGCCGTCGCCGCCGCTACTGGCGTCATGTACCTGGAAGCCGCCGGAATCCCCGTCAAGCCCACCCGCGAGGACGCCAACGCCCTCAAGGACCTGCTCCTCGACCCCGCCTGTACCGCCGGGAAGATCGCCGCCCTGCTGCGGACCTGGCCCACCGCCACCTGACCCACGCTGGCAGGCATGGCGCTGCTTTCCTGGGGCGCCGGGCGGGGTAGCGCTGAGCGTCATGACATCACCGGAACGCACATCGCTCCCTGCGACAGCCCTGGGACGACAGCGGGATTCGGGGGAGGGGGCAGTGCCAGCGGTACGGGGACGGGTTCGTCGCGGGTGGTAGCGGATTGCCGTTGGAGCCGGAAGTGCTCTTCGTCGGCGGGCCGCACGGTGACGACCTGGCTGTGGCCGCGTCCGGCATCGAGGGCGGCGAGGGCCTGCTGGGCGTCGTCGGTGGTGACGCGGGGGTGGAAGAAGAGCACGGGGCCAAGGTCCAGGCGCTGCCCGGCGAGTGGATGGCGAACTCGTCGCACTCGCCTCGCACGGCGTGGGGTTCGCCGCTGAGCAGGGCCCGCAGGACGGGGGAGTCCTGGTCGTTGAGGGTGAAGCGTCCTTGGGGCAGGTAGGGGGAGATCACGCAGTGTCCGTGGATGAGGAGGCGCGCCATGCGCAGCGCGGTCCGCTCGACGGCCGGGAGCTCGGCCGGTATGGGAAAGCGCTGCTCGCAGGGGCGCTGGTCCGCTGCGAGGTCCTCGAGGTAGCGGCGCCGCGCCGCGGCTTCCTGTCGCGCTGCTTCGGGCTTGGCCGACAGGTCGCCGCCGCCGATGACGCCTGCGCGGGTACGGACCTGAAAGCGCCGCCGACCACGATGCGCTGGTGGATGCGCAGCAGGGCGCAGAGCGGCAGCCGGCTCAAGCCCCGCCGGGGCCTCCGCATGATCGGGGTTCGGCTGCATGCAGCCGCCGACCAGTTCCGCGTCGACGGAGCGGCCGATGCTTCCGCGTCCCAGGCGGCGCAGCGTGCCCGGGTAGGAGGTGGTGAACTGACGGCCGTCGAGGAAGACCACCTCCACCTCCGTCGCGGTCTGCGGGGCCGTCTGGCCGGCCGCCACCGCACCTCGGCTCCTTCCGCTGCGTCCTTCGCGCCCCGGGTTCCGCCCGTGTCATCGGTCGTTGGGGCCGGCAGATGATACGGCATCAGAAGGAGTGCTCCGGATGATGTGTACCGGCCCACATTTTTTCCTCACTCCTCCCGCACGGAAGTGAACCGTGGGAATCCGGCCGCATCCCAGGCCCCGAGTGCCGTGTGCCGCCGGGGGTGGAAGCGTGTCGGAGGAGTGACCCAGTGGCAGTACTGCCTGCTGGTGCCTCATTCGGAATGAAGTGCTCCGTGTTACTGGCGAGTTGCCCGATGCTTCCCGCAAGTCGGCTTTCAGTCAGAATTTGGCCTCAAGGTGTGCATTGAAAGGCGATATCAGTGAGTGATCGTACAGGAGCTATCAATTCCACTTTGACTACCCCTGGGTGATCTCCAAGACTGCGCCCCGACCACGGCACGCGTTCGGGAACCGCGTGCGGACCTGACAGGGGGACCGGAAACAGCATGAAGAAGAGCAACCCGAACTCCGCCCGTGTGCGGAGAGCCGTCACCCGCGGACTGGTGACCGCCACCGCGCTCGCCTCCGTGACGGCCGCGGCCGCGCCGCAGGCCGCCATCGCCGCCCCGCCGGCCGGCCCGGCCGCCGCGGCCGGCATCGGCACCACCGACACCCAGCGGGTCGACGCCGCCGCCGTGGTGCGCCTGGACCCGAGCCCGGACGTCCTGCTACTCAGCGACCACGACTTCATCCACGCCCTCTGGCAGAAGGCCCGCGATGGCGGGGACACCTACGACGCGGTGCGGCAGGCCGCCGAGGCCGCCATGATGAGCGAATCGGCCGACGACCACGTGCAGTTCATCGTCACCGGCATCCACGAGGCGTACGTCGCCGACAAGCAGCGCGAGAAGGACAAGGCCGACGCCGAGCGTGCCGCCCGGCTCGCCAAGTCCCAGGCGCTGATCGCCCTCGGCATCCCCAACAGCCCCGAACTGCTCGACCTGAGCGACGACAACTTCATCCGCGCCGTGATGCGTCACGAGGCCGCCGGGCCCGAGGTCCGCTCCGCCGCCGCGACGGCCCTCGCCGGGGACCCGGCCCGCTGGCAGCAGTTCATCTCCAACGGCGCCCGCGAGGCCCACCAGCGCGACATCGCCAACGAGCTGAAGGAGCTGGAGGAGAAGGACCGCGCGGAGGCCGAGCGCCGCAAGGAGCTCGCCGCCCGCACCAACGCGGCCGCCTTCTTCCGTATCACGCCCTCCGAGGCCATGCTCGCCCTCAGCGACGACAACTTCATCCGCGAACTGTTGCGTGTCGCCCCGGCCGACGCCAAGGGCAGCGAGCTCTACGCGGCAGCGCAGCGCGCCGTCCTCAGCCCCGACCCGGCCGCGTGGAAGCAGTACATCCACACCGGTGCCGAAGAGGCGTACAAGAAGGACGACGAGGCGCGCCGCAAGCAGATCGCCGAGGCCAACCGCCGGCTCGCGCTCCAGGTCCAGGCCGCCGCCGAGAAGACCGGCGTCCACCCCCACCTGGTCGCCACCGCCAAGAAGGCCCTGGCCGGCACCGACGAGGACGTCGCCACCTTCCTCAAGGCCGACAGCCAGTACCGGGCCAAGCGCCAGTCGTTCCAGCCGGCGAGCGGCAAGCCGGCGGGCTTCTACATCCGCCAGTCCGCGCCCGACGCCGGGGAGGCGTTTCTCGCCCCCCTGTCCGCCGTGTCCAAGCAGACCGAACGCGAGGACGGCACCTGGGTGGTCGTCCCCGCCCTCGACGGCAAGCCGGGCTGCTACTCCTTCGAGTCCTCCCGCAAGGCGGGCCACTACCTCACCCACAAGGACCTGCGGGTCCGGATGGCCGCGAGCGACAACGGCGCGCAGTTCCGCAAGGACGCCACCTGGTGCGCCAAGAAGGGCCTGAGTGGCTCCGGCACCTCCTTCGAGTCGTCCGCCCAGCCCGGCCGCTACCTGCGCGAGTACTACGGCGACCTGTACGTCGCCAACAAGACCGCCAAGAACCGTTTCGATGTCGAGAAGGACTTCGCCCAGGACGCGTCCTGGAAGATCGTCACCCCGCTCGCGCGCTGACCGCGCGGGCGGTGACCACCCCGCCCGCGCCCTCTCCCTTCAGACTTGAGAAGAACGGAATCACCCATGTCCCGGATCGTCCGATCCGCCCTGGCCGTCGCGGCCGGTGTTGCCGCGCTCGCCGGCACCGTGACCGTCGCCGTCGCCGACGAGGCCCGACCCGAGCCGACCCCCGCCCCCATCGCCGTGGCCACGTCCGCAGTGGACGCCGCCGACGCCCGTGCCGCCGCGGTCGCGGCCTCGGCGTCCTCGGCCGTTCAGCTCAGGGCCGTGCACAGCGACAAGTGCCTCACCACTCCCAAGGCCAGCCTCCGCAACGGCGTCAACAGCGTCCAGTCGACCTGCGTCGCGGACGCCGAGAACCAGCGCATCGACCTGGTGCCCACCGGCGCCGGCACCTTCGAGCTGCGCTTCGGGCACAGCGGCAAGTGCCTCGACGCGGAGGGCGCCGGTACCAAGAGCGGCACGGCCGTCCAGCAGTGGTGGTGCGTCGGAGCGCAGAACCAGCGCTGGCGCATGGTGATGGTCGACATCGCCAAGGAGGCGTACGAGCTGAGGCCCGCCCACGCCCCCCTCACCTCGAACCTCTGCGTGGACATCGAGTCCGCGAGCAAGACGGACGGCGCGGTCGCCCGGCTGTGGGCCTGCAACGGCACGCCCGCCCAGCAGTGGCGCATCCACCCGGTCACGGCCGCCTGAGCCCCGTACCCGCGAGAGAAACGGAACTTCCCATGTCTCGGACCATCCGGGCCCTCCTGATCGCGGGGGCGGCCGTCGCCGTCCTCGCCGGCACGGCCACCGCCGTCCAGGCCGACGAAGACCCCACCGGGGCCACCGCCCAGGACGCCGCCGAGGCGGCTCGCCAGGCCGCGGCAGTCGCCGCGGCGGCCCGCGCGGAGGCCGTCGCCCGTGCCCAGGCCCCGCAGCAGGCCGTCACCTTCACCGCGGCCCACAGCGGCAAGTGCCTGGAGATCGAGGGCGGCAAGACCACGGACGGCATCAACGTCCAGCAGTACGACTGCAACGGCACCGACTCCCAGAAGTGGAACGCCATCGCCACGCGCGGCGGAACCTTCGAGCTCCGCAACGCCAAGAGCGGCAAGTGCCTGGAGATCCAGGGCAAGAGCGTCAAGACCGGCGCGGCGGTCCAGCAGTTCGCCTGCGGCCAGGGGGACCACCAGCGCTGGCGGATGATGCTGGTCGACCCCGTGCGCAAGCGGTACGAGCTCCAGCCCGCGCACGCCGAGGGGATGTGCGTCGACGTGCCCGGCCAGAAGCAGGACAACGGCATAGACACCCAGCTCTACACCTGCAATCGCACCGTCGCGCAGCTGTGGCAGGTCCGGCCGGTCGCGTGAACCGGCCGGACGGCACGCACGGGCGTGTGCCCGTCGAACACCGCGAAGGGCGGGGCCGTGCGTACGGCCCCGCCCCGGCGGCCGTGCACCCAATCTTCTTTCCCGAGGGGGACCCTGAGTTGAGCCGTCAGTGGAGATGCGCGCGGGTGGTGACTGCCGGCGCGCTGGCCGGCGCGATCGCCCTCATGGGCGGCGCACCGGCGTGGGCGAGCGCCGGCGCCGCCCCCGTCGCCGTATCGGCCGTGTCGTCACAGCAGATACAGCAGCAGACGCTGTCGCCGGAGTCGGCAGCCGCCGTCGAGGAGGCCCGCAAGCGGGTGACGTCGATGGCGAAGACCCACCCGGCCGCCGAGGTGCGGACCTCGGCGTGGAACGCCCTGCGCAGCACCCGGGGGAACCAGGCGCTCCTGGAGTGGCTGGCCCCCGGCGGCGGCTTCGACGGCGCCAAGCAGCGCGCCCGGGACACCCGCGCCCGCAACAAGGCGTTCTGCGAGCGGGTGATCGCCACCCACACGGCGGCGTTCTCCCCGCAGGTGCGGGCCGCCGCGACCCGCGCCCTGAAGGGCGGCGCCGCCGAACAGGCCGCGTTCGTCGCAACCGGCTACGCCGAGGCGCAGCGCCGCGACCGCGCCGCCCGCGAGGCCGGTGAGCAGCAGCGGCTGGACGTCGCCGCGGCCGACCGCGAGTTCGTCCGCGCCCTCGGCACCCAGGACCCGGGCGAGCAGGTGCGCGTCGCCGCCCAGTGGGCGCTGCGGCCGGGAGCCACGGACGCCGACGTGGCGGAGTTCTTCGGATACGGCTGGGCCACCGGCGCCACGCTGGACCTGACCGCGTACCGCACCCGGGTGGCCGACGCCGAGGCGGTACGCCACCACACGCTGACCCGCCTGATCGCCGCGGCCACGGCGGCCGAGGCGGCGGTGGACGGCGCGGCCGATGCCGCACGCGCGCGTGCGGAAGCGGAACGAGCCTGGCAGGCGGTGTCCGAGCACGCCGGCGCGGCACAGCGCGCCTGGCAGGCCGAACAGGCCGCCGCGGCCGCCCAAGCGGAGAACTGGCGGCTCGTCGCCCAGCTCTCCCGCGAGTCCGTCGAGCGCCTCTGGCATGCGATCTCCGGCACCGCCGACGACCAGGAGGCCGCCTGGTCCGGGGAGCGGACGGCGGCGGACGAGGCGGCCGCGTTCTGGAAGGCCATGTTCGACCGCGCCCGGGACGGCGAGAACCGCACCCGGGGCTGAACCGGGGCGAATGACCGGCTCCGCCCGCGACCGGGGCTGAACCAGGGCGTACGGCCGGCCCCGCCCCGCGGCCGGGGCGACGGCCGGCCCAGCCCGTATCCGGGGCGGAGTCGGGCAGTTCGTGGCGCCCATGAGCGGGGCGGGGCCGGGCAGTTCGCGGTGCCCTGTGACCGGCTACGCGCCCGGGGGCGTACGGCCGGGGAATACCCGTCGGGCCGGGCCGGGGTCCGGAAATCCGGCCCCGGCCCGGCACCGCCCGGAGATCCGGTGGCGGCACCGGCTCAATTGCTCCGGGCGTCCGGCCGGCCCATGACCAGGGCCGACCGGACGGCACACCGACCACCCCGCCCCACGACCGGGCCGGGGTTCTTCCATCCACTCGTCGAGGGGGATTCCCGTGAGGGGAAGATTCCGGCCCAGAGCCGGAGGGCTGCGCGCAGGCGTGGCCGTGCAGATGCGGAAGGCCGTGTCCGCGGCGATCGCCGTGGCGGTGCTGGGCACCGTCACCGGTGAGGCCGCCGCCGCGACCTCCGTACGCGCCGAGCAGGCGTCGCTGACGCGGACGCTCCAGTCGCTGGACCGGCTCGCGGCGGCGGTGAAGCCGAAGAGCGACCCCGCCCCGGCCCCTGCCGCCACGTCCGAACTCGACCGCATCAGCGATGAGCGCGACCGGCAACTGGTCGAGGACTTCGCGGAGTTCGATCAGGAGGAAGAGGTCCGCGAGGCTGCCAGGAAGGCGCTGGAGAGCACCGATCCGGACGCCATCCGCGTCTTCCTGGAGCGCGGTGAGGCCGAGGCGCGCCAGCGCGCCAAGGACAAGCGTGCCGGCGTCGACACGGCGAACCGCCGCCGGATCGAGGGGCTGCGCGGCACCGGCGGCCCGTTCTTCAACGCCGAGGTCGAGCGCGTCCTGAAGGGCACGGCGCAGGACCGCGCCGACTTCCTGGCGTTCGGCGCCGGCATCGCCGAACAGCGGGACGAGGCGGACAAGCAGAACGCCGCCAAGCGGGCGGAGGAGAACCGCAAGCGCGTCGAGATGCTGGCGTCGGTCGGCGGGCCCGCTGTCAGGCGGGCCGCGCTGGCGGTGCTGGAGTCCAAGGACGCCGCCGTGATCGCCGAGTTCCTGGAGAAGGGCTACCAGGTCGCCGCGCGGCAGGACGCCGATGACCGGGCCGCGCACGAGAAGGCGCAGAAGGAGGCCCAGGAGGCCGCAGAACGTCTCCGGGAGCTGGCCCGCAAGGCCGCCGTCGCCGCCGAGGCGCGTACCAAGCTCATCTCCGCGCACGGTGACGCGGTCAAGGCGCTGAAGAACGCGTCCAACGCCATGTCGTCGGCCGCGTCGGCCTCGCGCGAGGCGGACCGGATGCTGGCGGCCGACCGGGCCGGCAAGCGCCTGTCGGACTACACCGCGGTCAAGACCGAGGTGGCCCGCCAGGTCGGGTACGCCGAGGATGCCGCCAAGGCCGCCCAGGTCGCCGCCGCCCAGGCGAAGGTGCAGGCCGACGTCCTCGTGGGCACCGGGCTGGAGCACGGCGTCCAGTGGTCCGAGGTCGCCACGGGCATCGCGGGCGCGGCGGACGCGGCGGCCAAGGCCGCGGCGACCGCGCGGCACGCGGTGGACGCCACCGCCGCCGACGCAGCCGGTCTGAACGCCAAGAACCAGGCGGAGCTGCACGCCCAGCAAGCCGCCAAGTGGCGTGCCAACGCCGAGGAGCACGCCAGGGCCGCGGCCCGGCTCGCCGACACCGCCGCCAAGCAGGCCCAGGTCGCCGCGACCGCCGCCGACAAGGCCAAGCAGGCCCGGGTGGCCGCCGAGCAGGCCGAGAAGGACGCGTGGGAGCACGCCCGCAAGACCCGTGAGGCCCGCGTCGAGGCGCAGCGCCAGGCCACGATCGCCGCCGAGCAGCGCAAGATCGCCGAGCGGGAACGCGACCTCGCCGCCGCCGCCCGGGCACGTGCCGAACGCGAGCGGGACATCGCCGCCGCCGCACGCGCGCGGGCCGAGGCCGAGGCACGTACCGCCGCCGCCGCCCGCGCGCAGGCCCAGGCCGCCGCCGCGACGGCCGCCTCCGCGCGCGCCGACGCCGCCCACCAGGACGGCATCGCCGCCGAGGCCGACCGCCGGGCGCGGGCCGAGGAGACCACCGTCCGCAACGCCCGTGACGCCGCCTTCAAGGCGGAACAGAACCACCAGGCCAAGGAGGCCCGCGCCAAGGCCACCGCGGCACTCGCCGCCGCCGGCCGCGGCACCGTCGACGCGGGTGTGGCCCGTGCCGCCGCGGACGCGGCCCGTGCCGACGCCGACACGGCGAGCGCCGCGGCCGGCCAGGCGCGCAGCGCCGCCGACACCGCGAGCGGTGCGGCCGTACGGGCGCGGTCCGCCGCCACGGAGGCCGCGGGCGCCGCCGCCCGGGCCCGGGCCGCCGCCGCCGAGGCCACCGCGCACGCCGCGCGGGCCAACGCCGCGGCGAACAAGGCCGAGGCCGCAGCCGCCGCAGCGAACGCCGCGGCGAACAAGGCCGAGGCCGAGGCCGCCCTGACGCGCGCGGCCGCCCGGCGCGCCGACGAGAAGGCCGCCGAGGCCACCGCGCAGGAGGCGCGCGCCGGTATCGCCGCGCACGAGTCCGCGCGGCTCGCCGGACTGGCCGCCATGGAGGCCAACAACTCCCTCCAGGCCGCCAACCGCACCAAGGAGGAGGCCCAGGGTGCCGTCCGTGAGGCGGCCATGGCCCGCGTCCAGGCGACCGTCGCCGTGACCGCGGCCGCCGCCGCCCGCAGCACCGCCGCCGGCATCGCCGAACCGGCCGACACCGCCATCGCGCTGACCGCTCCGTTCGCCGGCAAGGACGCGGACGCCGACTTCGCCGCCGAGGTCGCCGCCGCGGCGGAGAAGATGGGTGCCGAGCAGGTCGCCTCGGCGGAGGCCAAAGCGGCGGAGGCGGTGAAGGCCGCTGAGGCCGCCGAGGCCGCCGCCAAGCGGGCCAACGCCCAGGTCGCCCCGGCCTTCAAGGCCGCCGCGGACGCCGCGCGATCGGCCGCGAACGCCGCGCGCTCCGCCGCCGCGGCGATGAAGTCGGCCGCGCAGGCCGCCGAGGAGGGCGCCAAGGCCCGGGCCGCCGCGGCCCGCGCGCACCAGGCCGACGCCCAGGCCCAGGCCGACGCGAAGCTCGCCCGCTCGGCCGCCAGCCAGGCGTACGCCGACGCCACCGCCGCCCGTGACGCCGCGAACCAGGCCGAGGCCGAGGCGGCCCGCGCCCGGGGCGCCGCCGCCGAGGCCGACAGCCACGCGGTGGCGGCCGACAGCGCGGCCGGCCTGGCGGAGAAGGAGGCGAGTGTCGCCCAAGGCGCCGCCGCCCAGGCGGAGAAGGACGCCGCCGACGCGAACAGGTTCGCCGAGTCGGCCGAGGGCCACGCCAAGTCGGCGGAGGCGGCGGCGAAGAACGCCAACACCTACGCCCGCGAGGCGGACGAGGCCGCGAAGAAGGCGGAGGAGTACCAGCGCGAACAGAAGCGCAAGGCCCGCGAGGCGGCCGCGAAGGCGGCGGAGCAGAAGGGCGGCTCGCCCAAGCTCACTCCGTGGGAGACCGAGGCGCTCAAGGCCGCGGGAATCTCGCTGGAGGACTACGAGAAGGCGCGCGCCCTCGCGGACAAGGACATCCTCGACTTCCTGGTCGAGAACGGTGGCCAGATCATCGTCGACCTTCTCTTCGAGGACATCAAGAAATGCTTCACCGAGGGCAACTTCGAGAGCTGCTTCTGGGCCGTGGTCGGCGCACTGCCGTGGGGCAAGGCGCTGCAGGTCATCAAGGCGACGCCGGCGATCACCAAGGCGCTGGTCAAGATCGTCGGCGGGCTCGACGACTTCCTCGACAAGTCCGCCGCGGCGAAGAAGCTCATCTCGCAGAGCAAGGAGCTGATCGACAAGTTCCGTAAGAATCCCCCGTGCCCCGACCCGGACAACAGCTTCACGCCGGCCACACGGGTGCTGATGTCCAACGGCACGTACAAGGAGATCAAGGACGTACAAGTCGGGGAAAGAGTCCTCGCGACCGATCCCGTCACCGGGGAGACCGGTGCGCGCGCAGTCACCCGACTGATCACCGGCGAGGGCCGCAAGGCCCTTCGGGAGATCACGGTCGACACGGTCGACACGGACGGCGCGGCCGGTAAGGCCACCGGCACGCTCACCACCACGGACGGGCACCCCTTCTGGGTGGTCAACCGGCACGCCTGGGTGGACGCCGCCGACCTGGTGGCCGGTGACCTGTTGCGCACTCCGGACGGTACGACGCGGGAACTCCTGACGATCCGCGCCTGGGACGAGCCGCTGCGCGTCCACAACCTGACGATCGACGATCTGCACACGTACTACGTGCTGGCGGGCGGAGCTCCGGTCCTCGCGCACAACTCCACCTGCAAGCTCTACGGCGCCGCCCTGAAGACCGCCGAGATGGCGAACGAGCTGATCGAGAGCCTCAAGAAGACGGGCAGGCTGCCCGGCCACTACGTGACCAAGGACCAGGCCAAGGCCGCTGGCTGGGAGGAGGGCAAAGCTCTCGGCAACCACCTCAAGGACGGTCAGATCGGCGGTGACGTCTTCAGGAACGAGGATGGGCTTCTGCCCGACTACCCCGGGCGGACATGGTACGAAGCCGACATCGGAATCACCAATACGATGAAGCGCTCCAAGCAGCCGGGTACCCGGCTCGTCTACTCGGACGACGGACTCGCCTACGTGACGTTCGACCATTACAAGAGCTTCGTCCTGCTCCCCAACTGGAAGTGAGATTCATGAAGGTCGTCATCGAGGGCGCAACCCTCCGCACCGTGTCGGACCTCCACGGGTTCCTCGCCCGGACTCTGGATTTCGGCCCGTACTACGGGGCGAACTTGAGTGCCTTGTGGGATCGGCTGACGACGGACGTCGAACGCCCGGTGGAACTGGTCTGGAAGGACGCGGAGCTCAGCAGGAAGGCGCTCGGCTCGGCCGTTTTCGACCAGATCCGCGACCTGCTCCTGCGGGTGCAGGAGCAGGACGAGGCGAATGACGAGTCGAAGCGCTTCTCCGTGACGTTCGACTGACGCCCATGTGACGGCCAGAACAACGGTGAAAGCCCCGCAGTCCCGTTCTGCGGGGCTTTCGCCTGTCCAGCGGGAGGGGATTTCGTCAGCGGAACCGGGCGGGTGATGCCCGGCGGCCGTAAGTGGAATTCCGAAACCGAAAGCGTGATGTGTCACGGCGCGCCGTACTCCGTTGATTGCACCTGCCTGCGCGCGCCCCGGGTGCCATGGGAGGATCACCCCCGGGTCGCCGTGGGCAGGCCGTCAGACGATGCGTTCGCCGGACACGGCGTCCTGGTCGAGGTCGCGGCGCAGCGGCGCCGGCGCGCCACTGCTGGCGAGCGAGATTCCCACCCCTGGGGGCATGGCAGCGGGCGGGGCCAGTCAGGTGAAGGGATGGGTTCGATCAGGCCGCAGAGATGCAGCCCTGGGCCATCGCCTCGACTTTGTTCTCGCCGCCGGCGAAGGTCGCACCGACGCGATACGGGACGGACTGGGCCGGATCGTCAAGGTCTGGGGAACCGGCTGGTCCGAGGTCGAGAACCCGACGGCGCCCAGCAAGGAGTACACGTACGCGGTCTCGCGTACGGCGCCCACCGTGGTGACCACGAAGATCCTGCGCCACACTGGTGACTACCGGAGCGAGTACATCCTCTACGACGGTCTGCTGCGCGAGCGCGAGACCCAGGCGCCGTCCGGCACCGGTATTGGCCGGATCATCACGGAGTGGACCCGCCATCCCGCGTTCGGCGGCCAGGCAGCCGAACGGGTCAGCCACCGCTACTCCACCTCGCTCCGTACGACCAGGCCGTCGGTACAAGCAACCTGGCCGGTCCGTTGGTCAACAACGTGACGTACGACGCGTTCCAGCGTCCGCTGCGCACCGAGTTCGGCCGGTCCGGACTGCGAGTGTGGGTGTCAATCCCCCGGTTTCGTGGAGACCTTCCTATGCAGCCAGCTCCCCGGTGAAGCCGGCCCAGTAGTCGTGTTCGTAGTCGATCGGGCTCTTCCAGCCGCACACGCTGTGTAGTCGTCGAGCGTTGTAGAAGTCGGTGATCCAGGTCGCGATCCGGATCCGGGCCTCGGTGCGGGTGGCGAAGGTCCGGCGATGGACGTACTCGACCTTCAGCACGCTGTTGAACGCCTCGCTGACGGCGTTGTCGAAACATGATCCGACCCGGCCCATGGACTGGGTGACGCCCAGCTTCCGGCAGGCCCGGCGGAACTTCCGCGAGCCGTACTCGCTTCCGCGATCGCTGTGGAAGATCACACCGCGGACGTCCCCGCCGCGGGTGGCGGCGGCCATGTGGAGGGCAGCGACGACCAGGTCGGCATCGTGGCGGGCGCCCATCGCATAGCCGAGCAGGCGGCGGGAGAACAGGTCTATGACCGTGGCCAGATAGAGCTTGCCCTCGCCGGCGTCGATCTCGGTCATGTCTCCGCACCAGACCAGGTCGGGCGCCTCGGCGGTGAAGTCGCGGCGCACGAAGTCCGGGGCGGCCAGCCGTTTCCCCGGCCGGGTCAGCCCCCGCCGTCTTCGTACCTTCCGCGCGACCAGGCCGAACTCCGACATGATCTTCGCGACGGTGTTCACGGAGACCCGCCAGCCCTGCCTCACCAGCCTGATCCAGATCTTCGGCGAGCCGTAGGTGCCGCCGGAGTCGTCGAACTCCTCCTTCACCGCTTCGATCAGACGCTGTCTGCGCAGCTCACGCCGGGTGGGCCGACGGGTGCGGTGCTTGTAGAACCATGCCTCGCTCACGCCCAGAGCGCGGCAGGAGACACGGTGCGAAATGCCGTGCTCGGTCCTGAAGTCGCTGATCACCCCGACGACGGACGCCGGGTCCGCCACGGCTACTTCACCCACAGGACCATGCAGCGTTTGAGGACATCACGCTCCATGACCAGTTCCTTCTTCTCCCGCTTGAGCTGGGCGACCTCACGCCGCAGACGCTCCAGCTCGTCACTCCCGCCGGCCGGTGCGATCCCTGCCCGACGGGCGCGGGAGACCCAACTCGCCAGAGTGGTCTCGTTGATCCCCAGGTCTTCGGCGACCTCGGCGATCGTCTTGCCGGTCTCCGTCACGATCCGTACGGCCCCCTCACGGAACTCCGGATCGAACTTCCGTCGCTTCTCCGCCATGACTCCCAACTTCCCCTGCAGTCACGGTCTTCACGCTACGAGGGGAGGGACACCGCCGGGCCCGCAACGTCCGCTGGCGCAAGCTCGGTTGCTTCAAGCAGGCGCTGCTCACCCTGGTCCATCTGCGCAAGAACGAGACGTTCTCGCAGCTCGGAGCCGGTTTCGGGATATCCCAGGCCACCGCCTGGCGGTACGTGGACGAGGCCTTGGACGTTCTGGCTTCCTGGGCGCCCGGCCTTCATGAAGCTCTGACCGGCCTTGGTGAAAGCGACCACGTCATCGTTGACGGCACCCTGATTCCCATCGACCGGATCCGCGCGGACGAGCCGTACTACTCCATGAAGCACCGCAAGCACGGCATGAACGTGCAGGTCATCGCCCGATCCGACGGCACACCGCTGTGGTTCTCCCGCGCGACACCGGGCCGCACCCACGACCTGACCGCGGCCCGCGCCCACGGCATCGTCCAGGCCTGCCTCACCCGACAGATCCTCGTCCTCGCGGACCGCGCCTACCAGGGCGCCGGCGCCACTGTCCGAACCCCGTACAAGAATCACCGCGAACAACCCGAGCACTACCAGCAGTTCAACCGCGACCATGCTCGGCTGAGAGCTCCAGGAGAACGGGCCTTCGCACAGCTGAAGTCCTGGCGGCTACTACGGCGAGCCAGATGCTCCACCCGCCGGATCGGCACCGTCGTCCAGGCCGTCCACACACTACTGACCTGCGACTATTCAGGATGAAAGAGGCTCACTCAGACGAGTACGCAGACAGCACGACGCGGCGCACGACCCGAATCGATGCCAACGCCCGCTGTCACCCCTCACTTTCAACCTCAGCGTCGTTGAACGCCAACTGCTGTTCGTCGAACTCGGCTTGTTCAGCTGTGCTCATCGTTCGCCAGTACCCGAGATCGAATGCCATGCCGTCATCAACTGATGCACGTGCTCTGCGGTGCTCCTCGCTGCCGGTATAGATCCCCCCTGGATCACGAGGACGCCAACCAATGGCCCAGGTGACCAGAAGACCTGCTTGGGACAGCACGAGCGCAGCGGCAAGGTAGAACAAGGCAACCAGTCCAATATCGCTGCGGTCAGGTGGCATCCTGCCGTTCCAGCCACGTCAAAATCGCTTGGTTCGTTTCTTCCGGCTTCTCTTGCTGGATCCAGTGACCGCAATCAAGGCTGACCACCTCCACGTTGGGCACGAACTCCGCCAGGTTCTCACCTCGTGCGACCAAATCCCTGTCGCCATAGATCATGAGTGCGGGCTGTCGGATGATCGGGTCCACGTCCGCCAGAAGGTGCCAGTTGCGGTCAAGGTTCCGGTACCAGTTGATGCTCGCCGTGAATCCTGTTGATTCGAAGGCCGAGACGAAGACGGCCAGCTCGCTGTCGCTCATGAGAGGCTCACCGAGCGGTGTTCCTGCTCTGGCGAGGTTGATCATCGCCATTCCTGGCTGAGGCTCGCTCGCCGGTTCGTTCTTCCGGTACATGTTGCGAAGAAACTGGAACGTGTGTTCTTCGAGCACCGCGTCCGCGACGCCTGGCCGTCGATTGAAGTGGACAAAGTAGAAGTCTTGACCAAGCGTGGTCTCCATGAATTCCAGCCACGGTTGCTCTCCGCGCTCGAGATAGGGCAAGCTGAGCGCGACCACTTTGTTCACCCTGCTGGGATGCAGGAGAGTCAGTCCCCACACCACAAATGCTCCCCAGTCATGACCTACGAAGGTGGCGTCTTCGTACCCATAGTGATCGAGAAGTGCGATGAGATCGCCCGACAGATGTTCGACGTCGTAGTCGGAGACATCGCTGGGACGTGATGAATTGCCGTAGCCCCGCTGGTTTGGGACGATGACGTGGTAGCCGGCTGCGGCGAGGGCGGACATCTGATGGCGCCAGGAAAAGGCGTGCTCCGGCCAGCCGTGACAGAGGACAATTGGCTTTTCTGAACTTCGCCGTCCGGCCTCGAAGACTTCGAGTTCCACCCCGTTGACTGGAATTCGGGTGGGCTTGGGGAAATCGTTTGGGTTGAACACTTGCACGTCCTCTTTGTCTGTTCGGGTTAGGTGACGGAAGGTGACCGCGGAGCCCCGAAGATGGCGCTGCGGACCCCTGATCGACCTTGGGTCGGCGCGGTCGAGGGGCTCGTTGTTGGAGTCACGTCGCCATCATCACGACCGAAACAGGTCATCTCCTGATCGGTTTGATGTGAAAGTCTCGTCGGCATGCGAGCAGACCGGCTGGTGGCCATCCTCCTCCTACTGCAACAGCGCGAGCTGGTGACAGCAGCGGAGGTCGCCCGAGAGCTGGAGGTCTCCGAGAGCACCGCCCGCCGTGACCTCGACGCTCTGGCCATGGCAGGGGTCCCCGTGTACTCCGCGCAGGGCCGAGGAGGTGGCTGGCGCCTCGTGGGCGGTGCCCGCACCGACCTGACCGGGTTGACTGCTCGGGAGGCCAGGGCACTGTTCCTGGTGGCCGGCCCGGCGTCGTCGGCGAACCCGGCCGCGAAGGCCGCTCTGCGCAAGCTCGTCCAAGCCTTGCCGGAGCCCTTCCGAGTACAAGCACAGGCAGCAGCGTCGTCGATGCTGGTGGATCCTCATCGATGGGGTGTGAGCCGGGTCGAGCACACAACCCCGCCGTTCCTCGACGACGTCCAAGACGCGGTGATCCGTGGCGTCCAGATCCGGCTTGGCTACGTCGACGGCGACGGCTCCGGAACCGAGCGGATCGTCCACCCGCTCGGCGTCGTCGCCAAAGGACCGACGTGGTACCTCGTCGCCAACACTGACGCCGGTCGACGGACGTTCCGGATCGACCGCGTGTCATCCGTCGAGCCGACCGACGATCCCGTGCACCGACCCGAGGGGTTCGACCTCGCTGACAGCTGGAGGGAGGTCGCCGACGAAGTCGACCGAAAGCGAACACCCCTCGAAGTCCAGGCCGTGTGCACTCCCGAAGGGATCGGCAAGCTCCGAATGGGGCTCGGGGACCGGCTCGAGGTTGGAGGTTCCACGATCGACGGCCGCATCGAGGTCGTGATCCGCGGCTACAACGAGCACGCGCTCGCGGGCGAACTCGCCGGACTGGTCGAATGGCTCGAAGTGACCGACCCACCTGGCGTGCGGGACCACCTCACCTTGATCGGCAACGCGCTCATCGAGCGATACAGCTGAGAGGACGTCAAGTCCGATCTTCCCCGGTTCGTGATCGCTCGATCGTGGTACTGATCGCCGCACGGGCGGCCTGTTGGTCATGTGCATGCCGGGATGCGGGTATGGATCGAAGACCGCATCCGAGCGACTTATCGGATGAGCAGTGGGCGTTGATCGAGCCAATGATCACGGCCTGGAAGCAGGGTCGGGTGGCGCGGTCGGCGACCAGGGATCCCGGGTCCTGCGACCTGCGGGAGGTCGTGAACGCGATCTTTTACCAGAACCGGACGGGCTGGATGGCGTCCCACGGAGTGGTGTAACGGATCTTGGCTAGGAAGTGCGCCGTTTCCGTGCCCTCGCGTGCCTCGACTGCCGGTGAACGCTCCCTGAGAACGGGGCAGGCCATCGTGCAACTGTCCTTGGTGAACTGCCAGTTCGATCCAAGGGGGTGCCCGGTGGCCTTGTCCCAGCATGACCTACTTCGCCTGCTTGAGTCGCTACGTTCGGCAGATGGTCTTGAACTCGTCCGCGAGGTCGCTGAGCGGCTGCTGCAGGAACTGATCGAGGCCGAGGCCACCGCCAGGATCGGTGCGGAGTGGGGTGAGAGGACCGGCACCCGCACCACCTGGCGCAACGGGCACCGGGAGAAGACCGTGACCACGCAGGCCGGCGACCTGGAGCTCGCGATCCCGAAACTGCGGACCGGGAGCTTCTTCCCGAGCCTGGTCGAGCGTCGGCGCCGGATCGACCAGGCCCTCTACGCGGTCGTCATGGAGGCGTACGTCCACGGCGACTCCACCCACTCGGTCGACGACCTGGTCAAAGCAGCAGGGGCCGGATCTCGCGGGCGAAGTTCCCGATCGAGGACCTGCTCACGTCCCCCAGCGCATCGGCAAGGACGTCCAGGGTGCACAGTTTCCGCAGGTAGAGGATGGCGATCACGACGCGTTCTCGGTCGGCGAGCTTTTGAGGGAAGATGCCGCCGCGGCTGCCTGGCGATCGGCGCCCCGGCGCTGGTAGGAGGCACGTTCGGCCTGGGCGGCCTGGGCGGCCTGGCGTGGGGTGAGACGGCGAGTGAGCTCATCGAGCTCTGCGCGGGACATGCCGGTAAGCCGTGGATGGGACAGGCCTGCATGATTCGGGTGCGCGTCGGGGTCTGGTCGGTGTCGAGGAAGGCCATCAGCGCGTCCGCCGTGGTGAACCGGCTGGAGGCGTAACCGGGCTGATGACCGTGGTCCTCCAGGACCCGGCGAGTCTCGGCGACGAGGTGGCCGATGCAGGTGGGGGTCACCTCCAGCATGTCGCCCAGCAGCTGCATCGAGCACACCTGCCGCTGGTAGAGGAGGGTGAGCATCACCCGGGCGGCGTCGTCGAACAGCGGCTTGGCCCGCTGGTTGCCGGTGGCCCGCCGGGCCCGTCCACCTCGCTGCTCGCTGTAGCGTTCCTGGGACCGGGCGGCCTGCAGCGGCGCCAACTCGGTGCACTGGTCAGCGGGTTCCGTACTACTCATGCCGGTCAGGCGAGGGTCTGCCAGGCGGGCCAGAAGTTCACGGCGCCGGTCGGCGACGCCGCGCGTCTCGCTGGCGGGCAGGGCCTGCGGCGCGGAGGATTCGGGCAGCAGGGTGTAGTTCCACTGGCCATGGACTTCGTGCCGGACCAGTGGCAGCGCGGCGAAGCGGTCCTTGCTGATCGCGATGCCGGTGGGGTAGTCGCCGGGATCGAGGTGGGCCTCGACGCGCAGACCGGCCCGGGTGCGGGTGGCTGCGATTGTTTCGATGACGACGTCGTGGCTGGTCAGCGGCCTGCCGCGCCAGTTGTGGGTGATGTGGGAGAACAGTCGGTGCTCGATTTTGTTCCATTTACTTGTGCCCGGAGGAAACTGACACACCGTGATCGTCAGTCCGGTTTCGGCTGCCAGGGCGGCCAGTTCGCTCTTCCAGACCCGATAGCGGTAGCCGTTGGAGCCGCCCGCGTCTGATGTGATCAGCAGCCGTGACGCCTTCGGGTAGTCCAGGCTGCCGCGACAGCGCCACCAGCGGTGGATCGACTCGACCGCGAAGACCGACGTGTCGTGGTCGACACCGACGTTGACCCAGCCGGTGTTGCGGGCGATGTCATCGATCCCGTACGGGATCGCCTGCTGAACGTCCGGGCCGCTGAAGAAGAAGTGATGATCCTCCACCTCGACCGGCTCGCCCCTGGGGCGCCACTCGCGGCCGGCCATGGGCAGCCGTCCGATCCGCTCCCGCTTCTTGGTGTCCACGCTGATCACCGGCTCATCGTCGCCCTGGTGCTGTTTGACCTGCTTGTTGATGTAGCGGAACTGGGCATCCCGGTCGGGGTGCTGGGCACCCTCGAGGGTCTTGACGTTCGCCTGCAGACTGAAGCCCTCCTGCCTGAGCAGCCGGCTCACCGTCGGCGCGGACACCGGGTGTCCCTGGCGGGTCAGCTCTTCGGCCAGGTTCCGCAGCGACTTCGTCGTCCACCGCAGTGGAGACTCCGGATCACCCCGCTGGTCCGGCTCGACCAGCCCCAACAACGCCTTGAGCAGGACGGGATCGTTGGCTTCGGCCCGCTTGCGGCCTCCGCCAGGTGCACGCACCCGGCCGTCCGGCAGAGGCCCGGTCCCCGCTTCCAGCTCCGACACCCCACGACGCACGGTCGTCTCGCTGACCTGGGCGATCCGTGCCACTGTCCGTATGCCGCCATGCCCGTTCAGCTGGGCCTCGGTAGCCAGGGCCAGACGCCGCTGCCGCTCGTTCAGGTGAGGCAACAACGCCGAGAACCTGCCCTGAAGTTGGGAACAGATCTCCTCCGGAACCGCCATACCCTGACAACGAGCCAGTATCTGTAAAGCAGCACCTTGATTCTTTACGGCTTCTGTGAACCCAGCACCTCTGGTGCCTGGCCTGCGGAAACACCTCCGCCAGCGTTCTCCACAGGCCCATCGCACCGTCGCCGACCACCAGCATCGGGTCGCGCATCCCGCGCCGCCGACAGTCGCGCAGCAGGTCCGCCCAGGACTCGGTGGACTCGCGCAGACCCTCGGTGATCGCGATGAGTGCCGCCGATACGGCGTGCCCGGCGCGGGGTAGCCGGGTGGCATGGAAGCTACTGACACCGCTGCGCTGCGAGCCGTCGCCCTCGTCTGCGGTGACCTGCGCGTGCCATCGAACGTGTACATCGAGTCCTTCATCCCTTCCGCCGCGCTGTTCCCGCTGGCCGACGTCCTGGTCACCAACGGTGGGTACGGCGGCGTGCAGCTCGCTCTCCACCACGGCGTGCCGCTCGTCGTGGCAGGCGGCAGCGAGACAAGCCCGCGGTGGCCGCGCCCGGGGTGCCCACTTCGGCGTCGGTGTCGACCTGCGCGCCGGCCGACCGGAGGCCGCCGCGGTTGGGCAGGCCGTCCGGCGGGTGCTTGACGAGTCGGCGTTCCGACGCCGGGCACGGGAATTGAGCGCGGACTACCAGGCAGCCGAACCGGTGCGCGCCGTCCTCGACATCATCGACGGCGCGTGACATCTCCGATCACCACCCGGCTGCCGTGGCTCGTTCGACCTCGTCGACGGTGATTCGCATACCGCTCGCCACGGTCCCGGCAGTATGGGCCTGGGCGGGCACTGCGTACCGGAGCTCTGACTTCGGAGCACTCTGAGGTCTCCTGGTTGTCACGTGGGAGTTCCCCGCGTATATCCCCTGCCCTGCCGCCCAGCAGTGCACTCGATCGCGGAGAGCAAAGTGAGGCCTTTCAAACGAGCTCGTGGATGGTCGGCGTGGCGCGTCGAGACAATGAGCCCTTTCCAACTTGCGGCAACAGCGAGCCAGTTGGGGTGACAACGTGGTGAAGCCCCTGGTAGATGGGTTTTCGACCAAGAGAACCGTCTCCACCAGAGGCTTCGCATGCTTGTCTACCCTTCGGGCGTCGACGTGTCCAGCTCTGCCCTGCGCTTCCTGTCCGCCCGTCTGCGGCAGCACCGTCGCGCGATCGGCTCCCGCTGGAGGCGTCTGAACCCCGGCCGCCAGGCCTGCTCGCACTCGCCCACCTGCGGATGGGAAACACGTATGCCCAGCTCGCGGCCGGATTCGGTATCGGAACCACGACCGCCTATCGGTATGCCACCGAGGCTGTCGAACTCCTGGCAGGCCTCGCGCCCACCCTGGCCGACGCGATCCGGGTCGCGTCGACGAAGGCGTTCGTAATCCTCGACGGCACACTCCTGCCGACCGACCGCATCGCCGCGGACCGGCCCTTCTACTCCGGGAAACACAAGAAACACGGGATGAACCTGCAGGTCCTCACGGATCCCTTCGGCCGGCTGCTGTGGGCCTCGCCGGCACTGCCCGGCGCCGTCCACGATGTCCGCGCGGCCCGCGAGCACGGCATCGTCGACGCCCTTGCCGCAGCCGACATCAAGTGCTGGGCGGACAAGGCATATCGGGGTGCCGGCGGGAACGTTCGAACCCCCTACTGGGGCCGCTGGGAAACCCTTTCCACCGGCCAGCAGGCCGTCAACCGGTCCCACGCGAAGATTCGCGCACTCGTCGAGCAGGCCATGGCCACCCTCAAATCCTGGCGGCTCCTCCGCAGGCTCCGGTGCTCGACCACCCGCGTCACCAGCCTCGTCCGGGCCGTCCTCGCCCTGCATCTGGCCAGCTCAGAGTGAGGATGGAAAAGGCTCAATGATCGTGATTACAGCGGGGCTGTTGGCGCAGAGCGCCGAAACGGTGCTGGTGTCCTGCGTGAGCGCGGCAGTCGTGGTCTGCCGTGTGAGGAACTGTAGCGACAGATGTTCAACTCGCAATTATATCTCCTGGCCTACGGCCGCATCGCCGCGGTCGAGCAGCCGCAGCGCGAGCAGCCCCCCGACGCCCGGCACGAGGGCCGCGATGTTGACGGCCGGGGCAGGCTTGAGGCGCCATGTTGCGATCACTACGAACAGGTACGCGCAGCCGTGTGTGGGGCCCATCACGGACGAGATGGGCTTGAGATGGATGGTGAACACGTTGGCCAGCATCACGATCAGAGAGATCAGCTCGGCATGAGCTGCGATGCACAGGTGGCGTGGTGAACGCGGACGCATGGTCACGCTCCTGTGGTCGAGCCGGGGCGGATGATCATCAGGACGGTGACAGTCGCCCAGAGGAGGTTGAAGATGCCGGTGGCCAGGGCGAGACGGCTCGCAGTTTCGTGCGCCGGCGACGGCGTTTCGGCCGGGCTCGCCGTGTCGGTCAGGGCACGGTCCTGGCCGGGCAGGATCAGCAGGATCAGGACGCCGACGGCCGCTGCGGTCAGCACGATCGAGGTGATCAGCCAGGCGTCGCCGAGGACACCGAGGCTGCTGGCTGTGGCGAGGCCGAAGATGGGGACCGCGATGCCGATGCCGGCATAGACCTTGCAAATGCGGTGCAGTGTCTGCAGGGTCGTGCGGGTGCCGTCCCGGTCGCTGGCCGTACGGCGCAGCGTCCGGGGGAACATGCTGGCAGCGACGGCGACGGGGCCGACGGCCAGGATGGCGGCCAGGACGTGCAGGGACAGCAGAATCTTGGTCACGCCTGGTGCTCCACGGCCGCCCGGCGCTCGCCGGTGACCATCGAGGCCGGGAGGCGACCGGCCTTGGCGGTGCCGTTGAGCGTGTCGCCGTCCACGGTCACGTCGAAGGCCAGGTTGAGCCGCATGGGCTTGGTGATGGCCTGCTTCCAGGTGAGCCGGCCGCCGTCGAGGGCGATGTCGCTGAGTGGTACCTCCTCGCCGGTTCCGTGAGCGACGCCGGTCAGGGTGCCGTCCTTCTGCCTGCGCAGTTCCACCACGGCCTTGATCTTGCCGATGGGGGTGGAGATGGACAGGTTCCAGTTGCCTTCAACGGACATGCTGATGCTCCTTCTTGTGATGCGATACAGGCGTGAGGGGCGGCCAGCGGCGGTGGGTGCGGGCCGGGGGCTCAGAAGGTGGCGGGAGTGGGGCCCGTGGCGCGCCAGACGGTGCCGCGTCGCTCGTAGGCGAAGAGTTCCTCGACGGCGTGCGCGATGCGTGGGCCGACCTCGCGTTCCAGCAGGTGCAGGCCGAGGTCGAGTCCGGATGTGACGCCGGCGCCGGTGATCAGGTCGCCGTCGTCGACGACACGGGCGCGTACCGCGTGTGCTCCGGTGGCGTCCAGCATGTCCAGGCCCATGTGGTGCGTGGTGGCGTGTCGCTCCTCCAGCAAGCCGGCCATGGCCAGGACGAGCGAGCCGCCGCAGACGGTGGCGACGATCACGTCCGGGGCGTCCATCGCCCGCTTCAGGAGCGCGGGCAGCTCGGTGGTCAGCGTGCGGCCGAGCAGCACGGGGATGAACTCGCTCTGCTTCCACTCCCCGGTCCCCGCTTCCTCCTCCGGGACCTCGCCGGGTTCGCCGACGCGGCCGGAGGCTCCGGGCACCAGGATCATGTCCGCACGTTCCGGGTCGAGTGCGGCAGTGGCGCGCAGTACCAGCCCCCCGGTACCGCTGATCACCTCGCGAGGCCCCTCCGCGGAGGCCAGTTCCACGCTCACTGCGCCCTCCGAGGCTGTGCCACCGGCGTACAGCACCTCGTAGGGGGCGATGACATCGAGCGGGTCGAAGCCGTCGAACAGGCTGATCTGGACGTGCATGGGTCGTTCCTCCGGGCTCGGGTTTGCTGCGTCGTGGTGAAGCCAACCGGCTGCGGACTCCATCGCCTAGTGGCATGAATGACATATTCCAACGGGAAATTGCCATACCCTTTTACGGGCATCAAAGCTGCTGTCACATGGGCACACTGGCATCTTGGTCCGGGGTTCGCCGTGTTCCGAACAGGTAGGTTCCGCCATGCACACCATCGCCGTCCTTGCGCTGGACCAGGTGATCCCGTTCGACTTGTCCACGCCCATCGAGGTCTTTGCTCGGACCCGCCTGCCCGACGGGCGGCCCGGCTACCAGCTGCGGGTCTGCGCAGAACGCGACGAGATCGACGCCGGCGCCTTCACCCTGCGCGCGCCGTGGAACCTGGAGGGTTTGAAGAACGCGGATACGATCGTCGTGCCGGGAATCGCCGACCCCACGGCCCCGCTCCCTCCTGCCGTACGCGATGCTCTGAGGTCGGCCGCCGCGGCCGGGACGCGGATCGCCTCGCTGTGCGTGGGCACGTTTCCCCTCGCGGCCACCGGTCTCCTCGACGGGCTGCGCGTTACGACCCATTGGCGTGCGGCAGACCTACTGGCCGCCCTGCACCCGGACGTCACCGTCGACGCGGACGTCCTCTATGTCGACAACGGCCAGTTCCTCACCTCGGCAGGCGCTGCCGCCGGCATGGACCTGTGCCTGCACATGATCCGTCGTGACTACGGCTCGGCCGTCGCCGCCGATGCCGCCCGTCTTTCCGTGATGCCTCTCGAACGCGAAGGCGGACAGGCTCAGTTCATCGTCTACGACCATGCCCTCCCCCCGCAGGGGTCCGAGTTGGAGACGCTGCTGGCCTGGCTGCGGGAGAACCTCGCCCGCGACCTCACCCTGGGCGACATCGCCGCGCAGTGCGGAACCAGCACCCGCACCCTGATCCGACGCTTTCGCACCCAGACCGGCACCACCCCGCTCCAGTGGCTCCACCGAGCCCGCATCCGCCAGGCACAGCACCTGCTGGAGACCACCGAGCACTCCGTCGAGCGCATCGGCCACCAGGTCGGATTCGGCTCGCCCACCACCTTCCGCGACCGCTTCAAGCGCACCACCGGCGTCAGCCCGCAAACCTACCGGCGCACCTTCAGCTGACCCGTGACGCTATGCGGGCATCCGGGCATCGAGGCCGTATGCCGGGACGGATCGGCCACCTACGCCGAGGCGGTTCGCCGTGCCCTGCCCGACGCGGTCCAGATCAGCGACCGCTGGCACCTGTGGCACAACCTCGCCGAGGCCGTCCGCAAAGAAGTGGCCGCGCACAGCACCTGCCGGGCGAAAGCAGGCCCGCCCTCGGCCGAGGGCAGGCAGGCCACAACCCAGGGTCCGTTGCGTGATCAGGTTTTGTCCGTGTTCATCCGGTGAGTCCAAGGGCCGTTCAGTTGGTGCGGGATCACATTCCGCGGTCTGGGCCGTATGCCTCGCGAGTGGGCTGGCCTGGTCCTGCAGGTGGGTACTCCAGCCGCACGGGGCCGGGGTAGAAGGCTGCGCTGTCCCAGCCGGTCATCTCCTCACCGACGAGGTAGCGGTACAACCACTCGGCGAAGGTCATGGGGTGTCCGGCCCAGTCGCCCTCTGCCCCTTGCACCACCACACCGTCGGAGAACCCGTGGACCGACGAGGCTACGAAGACCGCAGCTCCTTGATCGGTGGCGGCGATGGGTATGAGACCGTCGGTGGTTCCGAAGCTGAGCTGGGGGAGTTGGCAGAAGACGCGAGGATCGTCATCCGGCCCAGTGATGTAGGACTCCCATTTGCTATCAGCCCAGGCTTCTGATGCCGAGCGGATCTCCTCGCCCAAGTTCCACCAGCTTGACGCAGGGTGGGACAGGGTGAGGTGTTCGTTGATCTGCACTGGTGCATACGCGTCGACGATCTGTTTGTAGTCCCCCGGAAACGTCCTGCCGAGTTCCTCCTCCAGGCTGAGCCAGGCTGCAGGGGCGGCGTAGCGTTCCTCTCCGGGGCCCAGCATCGCGAAGACGGCCTGAAGGTAGTCGGTCATGGCGGTCATGCCTCTCGAAGATGCTTGCCGGGAATCGTTCGTGCCAGCATCGAGCACCCTTCCTGTCGACGGCTGGCCGGGGTCCTTGTTGTCATGGCATGGAGATGGTACGGCAGCTGGTGCAAGACAGGTTGTGGGAGCTTTTCCTTCGCGTGATGCCCGAGGCGCCTGTGCGTCCGCAAGGCGGTGGACGTCGGAGGGCGGGCCTTGACCCTAGATCTTGGAGTCTTCGGGGACTGTCAAACGAGCGGCCCTGTCTCACATTCGGTGGTGACGGAGAGTCGTGAGCGTCGTTGACCCTCGCGTGAAGGATGTCAACGAGCTCGTGCAGACGGTGTTCTCGGGCCTGTCGCCGCTGGTCATCGAGGATGTGGTCGACGAAGACGAGCGGATCATGGTGCGGGCACGGACTCCGCGGGACACTGCGGTCTGCCCGGTGTGCGGGGCTTCGTCGGAACGCGTGCACGGCTATCACTGGCGGACAGTGGCCGACGTGCCGGTCGATGAACGACGGGTGGTGGTCCGTGTGCGGGTGCGGCGCCTGGTGTGTCCCACGCGCGGCTGCCGCCACACCTTCCGCGAGCAGGTGCCCGGAGTGCTGGACCGATATCAGCGGCGAACCGTCCGCCTGACCAGGCAAGTCAAGGCCGTGGTCAAGGAGTTAGCGGGCCGGGCCGGGACGCGTTTGCTGGCGATACTCGCGGTGAGCCTGTCGCGTCACACGGCTCTGCGCACGCTGCTGCGGATCCCGCTGCCCGTCGGGCGGGTGCCCCGTGTGATCGGCGTCGACGACTTCGCTCTGCGCCGGCGTCACCGCTACGCCACCGTGATCATCAACGCCGAGACCCATGAGCGGATCGACGTGCTGCCCGACCGCACGGCCGACACGCTCGAGACGTGGCTGCTCGACCATCCAGGCGTCGAGGTCGTGTGCCGCGACGGCTCCGCCACCTACGCCGAGGCCATCCGCCGCGCCCTGCCCGACGCGGTCCAAGTCGCCGACCGGTGGCATCTGTGGCACAACCTGTGCGAAGCAGCCCTGAGCGAGGTCAAAGCGCACAGCACCTGCTGGGCCGCCGTACTGGACGCGCCCATCTACGACGGGCCCCGCGCCCAGACCACCCTCGAACGCTGGCACCAGGTCCACGGCCTGCTCGACCAGGGCGTGGGCCTGCTCGAGTGCGCCCGCCGCCTGCAACTGGCCCTGAACACCGTCAAACGCTACGCCCGCGCCGACCGGCCCGAGCGCATGCTCCGCGTCCCCAAGTGCCGTGCCAGCCTGGTCGATCCCTACCGCGAGCACCTGCGCAGACGCCGAGCCGAAGACCCCGGCATCCCCGTCAAGCACCTCTACGAAGAGATCAAAGCCCTCGGCTTCACGGGCTGCCTGAACCTCCTGCACAAGTACATCAACCAAGGCCGTGCGGACGCCGACCGCAGCCATATCTCCCCGCGCCGGCTCGCCCGCATGCTGCTGACCAGGCCCGACAACCTCAAGGCCGAACAACACGAGCTCCTGGCCAAGCTCACCGCCGCCTGGCGCGAGATGACCCAACTGGCTGCACACATAAGGGACTTCGCCCCGCTCCTTACACCTCGCACCGACAATGCCGACGCGCTCACGCGCTGGGCCACCCAGGTCCGCGACGCCGACCTGCCCCACCTGCATGCCTTCACACGGGGGCTGGAACGAGACCGCGACGCCGTCAACGCCGCACTCACGCTTCCGTACAGCAACGGCCCCACCGAGGGTGTCAACACCAAGACCAAGCGGATCGCACGCCAGATGCACGGACGAGCAGGCTTCACCCTGCTTCGCCACCGCATCCTCCTCGGATAGGGGCACGCTCCGTCACCACCGAAAGTGAGACAGGGCCGCTCGTTTGACAGACCCGGAGTCCGGCCGGTGGCGGGGGAGGTACTCATGGAGTTCGCGGACAGTCGAGTCGAACCGGTCGGCGACTATCGGATGTGCTGAGATCGACGACGTCGAACAAGGAGGCTTACGCCTTATGGGGGAGAACGCGGAGAGCAATGACGCGCGCAGAAGAATCTATGGACTCATCTCCAGGAACCCCGGCTGGACCCTGGAGGAGATGGCGGCGGAGGTCGGGTGCTCACGCGCCGAGGCCGAGGAGATGTGTGACGAACTCGGTCTGCTGGGGCTGTTGACACCCGCCTCCGCCTCGCCCAGCGGCTATGTGACGGTGACTCCGGAAGTCGCTCTGACCCGACTCTTCTCGGCCGAGGAGCGGCAGACCACGGCGCACCTCCAACTGGTCTCGCGGATCCGCACGGCCATTTCGACCCTGGTGTGCGACCTCCCGCTGCTGTCGGAGGAACGGCGGGAGGTCGTCGACGTGCAGACGCTGCCGACGCCTGCGGTGGTGAACGCGTTTCTGGAACAGGCGGGCAGCGCCGCGCGGGTCCGTATGCGGTCGATGCACCCCGGCGGGCCGCCGCCGGAGGAGCTGATTGACGAGATGCTGCTGCGGGACAAGGAGATGGAGGGCCGCGGCATCCGGGTGGACGCGCTCTATCCGCGTCGCACGGCGGAGGTGCCGTACATGGCGGCCTATCTGGCGGACGCGGTGCGACCGGGGCGGGAGGCGCGGATCGCCGAGTACCTGCCCCTGCGCATGATCCTGTTCGACGACGACCGGGCGGTGCTGCCGGTCAATCCAGCGGACAGCAGCGAGGGTGCCTACGCGATCCACGGCAGATCGCTGGTGGCTTCCCTGCACGCGCTCTACGACTACTGCTGGCGGAACGCCGCGCCCTCGCCGTCCGTGCTCGCCCGGGCCGGCGAACACGTGACCCTCGACGGGCAGGATCTGGTCGTGGTGCGGATGCTCGCCGACGGGGTCAAGGACGAGGCGATCGCTCGCCATCTCGGGATCTCGTCGCGGACCCTCAGCAGAACGATCTCGGCGCTCATGGAGCGGCTGGGAGTCCAGACGCGTTTTCAGGCGGCCTTACGTATAGCCGAGTTAGGTCTCATGGACTGACGGTCGGCACGCGGGCGCACCACCGGTCCCGGTGGTGCGCCCGCGTGTGCACGTCACAGGTCGCCCAGGGCCTGGGATTTTACCTTTCCATGGCTCCCTGTCTCACTATGTGAGATGCGATCGAAGGGTGACGTCTGGCTGCCATGTCGGGATCACGCCGCCTCGAACGCTTGAACGGGATCCTCGTGGAAGATCACGATGTGGGAGCGAACCGGCCGGCCCAAACATCCCGGCCAGAGGCTTCACGCATTTGTTACAGACACCACGGGGGGATTCACATGTCTGCGGCTGTCCGTGCCTTCTTCTGTACCGCTCCGCTCGCTCTCGCCCTCTTCGCCGGGGCCGCCGCCGTTACCGCCACCGAGCCGGACGGCGCCGCGGACGCGGGCGCCACGCGGACCGGCGTGTTCGTGGCCGCCGGCACAGTGCTCGCGCTCCCCCAGGACGACAACGGCTGGTGGTGACGGACCTCCTCACCGCGCCGATCCGACCGCCAACGAGTCCGCCTTCCGAGGAGCAGCACCCATGGATGCCATCGCCGACGCGCCACCCGCCGTACCGCTTCCGGAGCTTCCGGGGCGCGCGGATGACCCGTCCCGCACCGTCGACATCGCCGTCATCGGGATCGGCTACGCCGGTCTTCCGCTGGCGGTCGCGGCGGCCACCGCCGGATACCGCACCCGCGGTCTCGACCTGAACGACTTCCTGGTGGCTCAGGTCAACATAGGACGGCCGCCCGTCGACACGGTCACGGCCGCCCAACTGAGCGCGGTCGCGGGGGTGCTGGATGCCACAACCGATCCGTCCTATCTGCGGGAGTGCTCGGTGGTGGCGCTGTGCGTGCCCACACCGGTGGACGACCACGGAGTCCCGGACCTCGACGCCCTGCTCTCCGCCGTGCGCACCGTCCGTCAGCATCTTGTCCCGGGACAACTGGTGATCGTCGAGTCGACCACGTACCCCGGTACCACCGAGGGGGTCGTGCGAGACGTCCTGGAGGAGTCGGGGCTGGTGGGGGGGGCGGGACTTCGGCCTCGCGTTCTCGCCCGAGCGGGTGGATCCGGGGAACACCACCTACGGATTCCACAACACGCCGAAGGTGGTCGGTGGGCTGACAGCCGAGTGCGGGGCGCGGGCGGCCGAGTTCTACGGCCGGCTGACGGAGCGCGTCCATGTCACCCGTTCGCCCCGCGAGGCCGAGGCGGCGAAGATCCTGGAGAACACGTACCGCCAGGTGAACCTCGCGCTGGTCAACGAGTTCGCGCAGATCTGCCACCGGCTGGACGTCGATGTGTGGGACACCATCGAGGCCGCGTCGACCAAGCCCTTCGGCTTCACGCCCTTCCGGCCCGGAGCGGGTGTCGGCGGGCACTGCATCCCGGTCGACCCGTTGTACATGGTCCACCGGGCAGTCCAGGCGGGCGCACCGTTCCGGATGGCCGAACAGGCGCAGCGGATCAACGAGTCGATGCCCGTGTGGGTCGCCTCCCGCGCCCGCGAGATGCTCACCACGGCCGGTACCGCCGTGCGGGAGGCGCGGATCCTGCTCCTCGGCGTCACGTACAAGCCCGACGTGGCGGACACCCGCCACTCGCCCGCCGAACCGCTGGCCACCGAACTCCTGGGCGCCGGTGCCGAGGTCGTCTTCCACGATCCCTATGTGGACGCGTTCCGCGCCCGCGGCCGGCAGCTCACCTCCAGCCGTGACGTCCGCGCCGATCTCGCCGGGGCGGACCTGACCGTGGTGGTGCAGCGCCACCGTATATACGGCCGGGAACTGCTCGGTACGGCGCGGCTTCTCCTCGACCCCAGCGGGCCCGCCACCGGGACGGAGGCCGACCGGACATGACCAGGTCCAGCATGCGAGCCGACGCCCATGGCGCCGGGCACCCGGAGACGGTCCGGATGGTCCGCGCCCGCGTCGAGCGGACACCGGCCGCGATCGCCCTGCGGACGGCCGGCGCACAGGTCGAATACGCCGAACTGTGGGAGCGGGCCGTCGAGACGGCCGGCCGGCTGACCCGCCTGGGAGTGCCCGTGGGGGGTGTCGTCGCCCTGTCGTTGCCCTCGGGACCGGAAGCGGTGGTCGCGATGCTCGGGACTTGGCTCGCCGGCGCCGCGTTCCTGCCGATCGACGCGGCGGCCCCGGTGGAACGCCGCGACGAACTGGTGCGCCGCTCCCGCGCCGCCGCCCTGCTCGATGCCGCGTCCTGGCCCCACCCGCGCCGCGTGGACCCGCCGCCCCCGGAGCAGGGGCCGGAGGCGCGGTTCGCCACCACCGGCCCCGCCTACGTCATCTACACCTCCGGTTCCACCGGAGCTCCCAAAGGCGTGCTGGTTGGCCACACCGCCCTCGGCGGGCATGTCGCCGCCGCCGCCGACCTCTTCGGGCTGAGCGAGCACGACACGGTGCTCCAGTTCGCCAGCCTCGGGTTCGACGTGGCCCAGGAGGAGATCTGGCCCACCCTCGCCGCGGGTGGCACCCTCGCTTTCCATGGCGGGGGCCTCCCCGACGCCGCAGCTCTCGCGGACCTCGCTTCCGGCCTTGGCGTGACGATCCTCCAGCTCCCGACCGCCTACTGGCGGATGCTCTGCGCCGAACTCGACGGAGCCTCCGGATCCGCGTTCGCCGGGGTGCGCACCGTCGTCATCGGCGGGGAGAACGCCGCCGCCGACGACGTCCGCACGCACCGGCGTACCCCTCTCGCGCACACCACCCTGATCAACGGATACGGCCCGACGGAGTCGGTCGTCACCGCGACCGCGCTCGTCCTGCCGCCCGAGGTGCCGGTGCCCGGCACCGGCGGACTGCCCATCGGAGCCCCCGTCGGCGATCGGGTGCTGCACGTCCTCGGCGAGGACGGCTCCCCGGTCGCGCCCGGGCAGAGCGGTGAACTCTGGGTGGGCGGTGCCCTCCTGGCCGAGGGGTATCTCCATGACTCGGAGCGGACGGCGGAGCGGTTCGTGCCGGACGCCTCCTCGGGCGACCCCGAGGCCCGCGTGTACCGCACCGGGGACATCGTGGTGCGACGTGCAGACGGACACCTCGAGTTCCTCGGCCGCGCCGACAACCAGGTGAAGATACGCGGACACCGCGTCGAACTCGACGAGGTGGACGGGCATCTGCTCGCCACCCCCGGGGTGGCGGCCGCAGCCGCCTTCACTCTGGACGACGGGTCCGGCGGGCAGGCACTGGCGGCCGCGCTGACCGGCAGCGCCGGGACGCCGGACCCGGAGGCGGTCCGTACGAGTCTGCGGCAACGCGTGCCCGCGTATCTGGTCCCCGGACGGATCGTCGTGCTCGACCGGATGCCGCTCACCACCTCGGGGAAGATCGACCGACGTGCCGCCGCACGTGCCGCCGCCTCGCTCGCCGACGTCACGGACCGCACGGACGTCACTGCCCGGGCCCTCAACGACCCGGAGCAGCGGGAGGCCCCCGGAGATGTCTCCGCGGACACGGTCGCCGCGCTGTTGCGCGTGCTCCTCCAGAACGACCGGCTCGGCCCCGACGACGACTTCCTTGTGCTCGGCGGGGACTCCCTGATGGCCATGCGGGTCTGCGCGCGGATGCGGGCGCTGGGCGTTCCCATGCGTCCGGCCGACCTCCTCGGCGGCCGTACCGCCCGCGCTGCCTTCGCCGCGGCGTCCGGGCGCACCGCGCCGGTCGTGACGCCGTCGGAAGAGCCCGCAGGGCCGCTCGACCTCCTGCCTGCCCAGCAACGGTGGCTGTACGACGGCGAACTGCCCGAACGGGACCACTTCTGCCTCAACGCGCTGTTTACCGTCGACCCCGGCCCGGAGGCGGCCGCACGGCTGGCGCGGATCGCGGAAGCACTCCAGCGGCGCCACCCGGCCCTGCGCACCGTGCTGCGCCCGGACGGCACGGCGGCCCTCGCCGAACCCGACGGGGCGGCGGTCGTCCGGCAGGTCGACCTCACCGGCGTCCCCGGGAGCGGGACCAGAGACCGGCTGGAGGCGGAACTCGCCGCCGCGCAGCGGTCGATGTCGCTCACCGAGGGGCGGGTGTTCCAGCTCCTCCACGCAGAGCTGGGCGACGGCACCGCCCGACTGCTGCTCACCGTCCATCACTTCGTCCTCGACGGGGTGTCGATGGGCCTGCTTGTCGACGATCTCGAAGCGCTGCTCACCGGCGGCGCCGGGCAGCCGCCCGTGATCGGTCCCCGCGCCGTCGGCGAGGCGATGCGCTCATGGGCAGCCTCCCCGGAGGCCCGCGCGGACGCCTCCCGGTGGACCGAACGCACGCGCGGCTTCGCACCGCTGCGCCCCGAATGGGACGGCGACGACCGCCTGCCCACGCTGAGCACCCACCGCTTCCGCCTCCCCGCGGAGGCGACCCGGCTCGTCACCCACGTCCTTCCGAACCGGGGCGTCGCCCCGCACGACTTCGTGCTCGGCTCCCTCGTCGGCGGCCTGGCGGACTGGACCGGGGACTCGGTGTTCGGCGTCGACGTGTACGCGCACAGCCGGGACGTCTCCGTCGGCGACCTCGACCTCTCCCGCACCGTCGGCTATGTGCAGAGCACCTTTCCCGCCGTACTGCGCTGGGAGGGAAGCGGCATCGCCGCGCTGGAAAGGGCCCTCGCCCCCCTCGGTGAACTACCCGAGCGCCGCTTCGGCTTCGACGCCCTCCGGTTCGATTCGCCCGTCCCGGGCGAACGGGAGGCCCTGAGCGCCTGCCCGCGCCCCACCGTCCGGCTGAACTTCCGGGGACACCTGCTGCGGCTGGAGCGGCGGAACCCGGGCGCCGCCCTCCGGCCCGCCGGCGAGAGCTTCGGAGCGCACCGCTCCCCGCTCCAGCGGGAGCGCTATCTGCTGATGGTGGAAGGGGACATCGTGGACGGAGAGCTGGAAACGAGCATCAAGTACTCCACCGGCCGCTGGAGCCAGGAACGGATCGGGGACCTCGCCACCGCCGTCGAGGGGGTCATGCGGACGGCTCTGGCCGACACCGGTGACGCCCCGACCGGAGGCGTCCGATGACCCCCGTCGCCCTGCACGTCGACGGCGTGGCCGAGGAGCACCAGCCCGCCCTGGGCAGCGCCCCCGGCTGGCCGCTCGTCCTCTACTTCCACCACGTCCACCCCGAGGTGCGGCACTACACCGCTCTCACACCGGCCGACTTCGCGCACGGACTGGAACGCGTCCTGGAGGACTTCCGCCCCTACGACCCGTCCAGCCTGCTCGCGGACGGTGGTCCGGTCCGCCCCGACCGTCCCACCGTGCTCGTCACTTTCGACGATGGCTACCGCGACAACGCCGTCCACGCGCGCCCGGTCCTCGACCGGCTCGGTGTGCGGGCCGTGTTCTTCGTCTGCACCGGCCTGCTGGGGAAGCGCAGCACCGAGCCGCGCCGTGACCACCTGAGCCACCGGGAGTGCGACCGCCTGGCGGCGGACGGACACCTGATCGCCGCCCACACGCGCACCCACCCGCACCTCGACCGGATCCCCGCGGACCGTGCGCGGGAGGAGACTCTCGCATCACTCGCCGACATCGGGGACCGCTACGGGCCGGGCCCCGCCCGGCTGTTCGCCTACCCGTACGGCGGCATTCCCGCCCCCTTCGCCGCGCTCCCCGCCGACGTGCTGGCCTTCGGGACGGTCCGCTCACCCGCGGCCCCCTGGACTAGCCGCCCGCACGCGGTGCGGCGCACCTACCTGCCCTCCGGCGCGACGGGCCAGTGGGACGGCCTGGTCTCCCACTGGCGCGACCAGTGGGAGACCGGCGCGCCCCGGGAAACGGCCGAGCGCGACGTCCCGTCCCACCCGGCGAAGGATCCGTCATGAGTGATCGCACCCCCTGGCGCACCCGGCTCACCAGCGCCCTGCCCGCGACCCGTGAGTCGAGGATCATCGCGGCCAACGCCCTGGTGGGATCGACCGGAACCGGCATGTTCCTCGCCGGATCCGCGCTCTACTTCACCCGATTCGCCGGGCTGACCCACATCCAGCTCGGCCTCGGCCTGGCCATCGCCGGCATCGTCGGCATCGCCACGACCGTCCCCATGGGCCGGCTGGCCGACCGGTTCGGGCCGCGGAACGTCCTGCTCTTCGCCTGCGTGTGGCGGGCCGTCGGCTATCTCGCCTTCCTCAACGTCGACGGATTCACCGAGTTCGTCATCACGGCCAGCCTCCTCTACGTCGTCGACCGGGCGGGCCAGCCGCTGAACCAGGCCCTGGTCGGACGGCTGATCACCGGCACCGAACGCAACCGGACCATGGGCTTCATCCGGGCCCTGCGCAACGTCGGTTTCACCGTCGGCTTCGCGGTGGGAGGCATCGCCCTCACGGCAGGGACCGCGACCGGTTTCCGGCTCCTGTTCGTCGGCAACGCCCTCAGCTTCCTGGTGATCTTCGTCTTCCTCTGGCTGCTGCCCGACGTCCGCGCAGCCGCCCCCGCGACCGGCGGCGAGGGGAAGGAGAAGCCCGGGGGGCCGGTCGTCCCACCGTTGCGCGACGCACGATTCGTGGCCGCCACCGCGGCGAACGGCGTCCTCTTCCTGCACGACGCGATCCTCACCGTCGTCCTGCCGCTGTGGATCGCCGAGCACACACGCTCGCCGATCTGGATGATCACCGTCTTGGTGACGGCCAACACGGTCATCACGGTGCTGGCGCAGGTGCGGGTGACCCGGCACATCCAGGACCTTGACTCGGCGACACGGGCCACCAACCACTCCGCCGGCCTGATGTCCCTGGCCTGCCTCGCCTTCGCCGCCAGCGGCGTGGCCGACGCGCCGGGCTGGACCGTGGCCGCGCTCGCCGCGGCGGTACTCCTGCTGACGGCCGGCGAACTCCTGCACTCCGCGTCGTCCTGGGAGATCTCCTTCGCGATGTCCCCCGACGCCGCACAGGGGCGCTACCTCGCCTTCTTCAATGTGGGTTTCTCCGCTGCCGAGATCGCTGGACCCGCCGTGGTGCTGTGGTTGCTCAGCACCAGTGGCCCCCTCGGCTGGCTCGTGCTGGCCGTGGCCTTCCCTCTGGCAGCGGCGCTGAGCTGGACGGGTACCCGGGCGCGCCCGGCGAGCGCGGCCGAGCCGTCCGGTTCCGACACTCCCACCGTGGCCAACGCCACCGGTTCCTGACCACCCGTACCGACGGAGGATCTCCATGGCCGACTCGCAACCCCTGCACCTGCTGATTGTCAGCGGCGGACGCGACCTGCCCGACCGTGCCCGCGACGCCTCCGCGGGACTGCGCACCACCGTCATCTGCCGCCCGGAAGTGGTGCCGAGGCTGCGCAGCCGTGAGAAGATCCAGCGGCTGATCGTGCTGCGCGAGGACGCACCCGAGGACGAGTGGGTGGCAGCCGCCCGTTTCGTGCACGCCGTGGACCCCGTCGACCGGCTCACCAACTTCACCGAGAAGGACACCGAGAAGACCGCAGCGATCGGCGCCGCACTCGGGCTGACCTGGCACAGCACCGAGACCGTTCGCGCGGTCGCCGACAAGGCCGAGATGCGCCGGCGCCTCGCTTCCGCCGGGCTCGGCGACGTCGTGGCCGAGGTGGTGCACGACGTGGAGGGCGTGCTCAAGGTCGGCGAACGGACCGGCTACCCGCTGATCTGCAAGCCTGTCCGCGGCGTCGCCAGCAAGGGCGTGACCCGCATCGACGGTCCCGCGGACATCGAACGGGCCCTCGCCTGGGGGGCCACCGGCGCGGGGGACCTGGACTCGCCGGAGCTGATGGTCGAGCCCTTCCTCACCGGGGAGGAGTACAGCGTCGAGGCCGTCAGCGAGGACGGCGAGCACCTGGTCGTCGGCGTCACCCGGAAGATCTCCGAGCCCGTCCACTTCGTCGAGGTCGGCCATGTGGTCCCCGCGCCCCTGCCCACCGAGGACGCGGAACGCATCGGTGCCGCGGTCCGGACGGCCCTGGAGGCCCTCGGCGTACGGCAGGGCGTCACCCACACCGAGGTGATAGTCGCACCGGAGACCGTCCACATCGTCGAGACGCACCTCCGCCCGGCCGGCGACGAGATCCCGGAGTTGTGGGCCCGCACGACCGGCGTCGACCTGATCGAGGTCGTTGCCCGCCAGGCGGTCGGTCGCAAGGTCCTCGACGACGTGCGCGCCGCCCTCGGCGCCCCCGGGGACCGGCCGGGGGCCGCGGCCATCTGGTACGCCTGCCCGGACGCCGTCGGCGAGATCGTCGAGGTGACCGGTACGGACGAGGCGCGTGCGCTCAACGGCGTGGTGGACGTCGAGGTCCTGCGTGAGCCCGGCAAGCGGCTCAAGGGAGTGACCGGGTCCTTCGCACGGGGCGCCCATGTCTGTGCCGTGGGGGCCACGCAGGAGGAGGCGTTGCTGCGGGCTCGGGAAGGTGTGCGGAAGATCTCCTTCACTGTGCGCAGCAGCGGTATGGCCGAGCGCCACGAGATTCTTGCCGAGCACTCCGGCTGACACCCGTCGGCCGCGACAAGCGAACAGTGACACGCGAACCGTGTCGGACGACCAGAGACAAGGAAGAGGCATGACCGCCGAGAACACCAACCCCGCCCAGGAGAAGACCGATTACGCCTTCGGTGGGCTCCACCACGTCCAGCTCGCCATCCCGCCGGGTGCCGAGGACCTGTGCCGCCAGTTCTGGGGCGATGTGCTCGGGATGACCGAACTGCAGAAGCCCCCGGTGCTCGCCGCGCGCGGCGGCTGCTGGTTCCGCGGCGGCGGCCTGGAGGTCCACCTGGGTGTGGAGAAGGACTTCGCCCCGGCCCGCAAGGCACACCCCGGCATCCTCGTCCGCTCGCTGCACAGCCTGGCCAAGCGACTGGAGGCGGGCGGGCACGAGGTGACATGGGACGACAACTTCCCCGGCCACGACCGCTTCTACGCGTTTGACAAGCTCGGTAACCGGCTGGAGTTCCTGGAGCCCCAGACGTCCTGACCCGAGGCACCGACGGCGGGACGTGCCGCCGACCGACATCCGACCGGCACTCCATGAGGAGCCAGCAATGACCGAAGCAGCGGGCAGGCCGCCGGCCTTCCGTGTGGTGGACCTGATCGTCGCGGAAGGCCCCGAAGGGGCCGAGCGCATTCTGATCGCAGGGTTGACCGTCGGCGTGGCCGCGGGCGAGATCGTTGCTGTGCTCGCCGACGGCCGGGCGCCGGCCGAGGCGCTGGTCGGGGTGCTAGCCGGACGGCGGCGCGCCCAGTACGGATCCATCGCGGTGTCCGGCAGCGCCCGGCGCAGGCACGTCGGGCCGGCCGTCCCAGCGGGCCTCTCGGTCGTACGCCCGGGACAGTGGTTGCCCGGCATCGGCGCCCGGCCGGCGGTCGTCGTCGACGCCGTCCACCCCGAGCCCCGGGCGGGCGACACAGTGGCCTCGTCCGCCAGGGGCGCGGCCCGGGCGGGCAGCGCCGTGCTGCTCGTGACGGACGACCCGGAGACGGCGGCTGTCGCCGACCGGGTCGTCCACCTCAACCGCCCCCCGCAGCCACCGACCCGCCCCGAACCTCCGGCCGAGGCGGAACGCTTCTCCGCAGAGGCGCTTACGGCCGCCGTGCTGGGCTCCCTCACCTCGGCGGGCGTCGCCCCCCAGCGGGCCGCGCTGGTCTCGCGCGTCCTCGTGGACGCCGACCTCCGGGGCCACTTCTCGCACGGTGTCGGGCTGCTCCCGATGTACCTCGACCGGTTGGCACGCGGGGGGATCGACCTGGCCGCCGAGCCCGAGTGGATCTCCCGGGACAGCGTCGTTGCGGTCCTCGACGCCCGGGGCGGCTTCGGCCAGGTCGCGGCGGACGCGGCGGCGGAGCACTGTGCCCGCCGGGCGACCGAACACGGCATCGCGGCGGTCGCCGTCCGGGGCAACAACCACATCGGGATGCTCGCTGCCTACCGCGACCACTTCGTCAGGCACGGCGTGGTGGGGCTCGTCCTGAACATCTCCGGACCGAGCGTGGCCGCCCCCGGAGCGGGACGCCCGACGCTCGGCAACGACGCGGTGTGCATGGTCGTCCCCCGGGCCGAAGGGCGCCCGCTCGTCGTCGACTTCGCGACCGGCACGGTCGCCAGCGGCAAGATCCGCCACGCCGCCCACCGCGGGGAGCCCGTTCCCCCGACCTGGCTGGTCGACCGCCAGGGGCGGCCCACGACCGACCCGGAGGAGCTGGACCGCGGCGGCGCGGTGCCCGTCTTCGGCGGTCACAAGGGACTCGGCGTCGCCGTGATCACCGAGGTCCTCGCCGGGATCCTGGCCGGCGGAACCGTGAGCCCCCTGGTCCACAAGCAGCGCGCAGAGCCCGATCGGGCGATGGACTGCTCCCAGTTGTTCCTTGCCCTCTCGCCCTCCGCCTTCGGTGACCCGCCGGTGGACGAACTGCTTCGGGTGCTGTCGGCGGCGGTGGCGGACGGCTATCCGCAGGGGGCGCCACGCGTGCATCTCCCCGAGCAGCAGGAGGAGTCGGCCGAGGCGGCCGCGCGCGAACACGGGATACCGGTGCCCGCCCGCGTGGTGGAGAGCCTCGGATGGACCGCCGACCGCACGGCGACCGCCGTAGGAGGCGCACGATGAGCGTGGGAGTGGGCATCGTCGGCTTCGGATCCGCCGGACGCCAGCACGCCACGGCAATGGAGGGCCTCGTCGAGGCCCATGCCGTGGCGGTCCTCGAACAGGATCCCGCCGTCGACACTGCGGGACTGCCCCGGGCGGCCTCTTGGTCGCGACTGCTGGCCGACCCCGAGATCGACATGGTCGCCCTGTGCCTCCCGCCGGGCGGCAGGGCCGCTCTCGCCGTCGACGCCCTGGAGGCGGGCAAGGCGGTGCTGCTGGAGAAGCCCCCGGCGGTTTCCGTCGCCGAGATCGACCTGATCGCCGAAGCCGCGCGGCGGTCCGCCCGGCCGGTCGGCGTGATGCTCCAGCACCGCATGCGCCTGCCCGCCTCCGCCCTCACGGCGAACTGGGCCGACCCTGCGGTCACGAGTGTCCTGGAGGTGTCGCGGTTCCGCCCGCCCGCCCACTACCGCCGGGCCGGCTGGCGCGGTGACCCGGCCTCCGCCCTGGGCGGCATCGCTGCCCATCTCGGCGTCCACTACCTCGACCTCGCCTGCCAGTTGCTCGGCCGCCCGGAGGCCGTACGGCTCGCGCCCAGCCGGGAGTTCGCCCCCGGCATCGACACCCGGGTCACCGGCCACATCGTGTTCCGGGGCGGGGCGACCCTCGCGCTGACCGTCACGGCGGAGTCGGCCGTACGCAGCGAGCGGCTCCAGGTCCTCGGGCCGGCCGGCGGGGTCTGCGTCGCAGACGGGCTCGTCACCACGCAGATCGGCGACACGGAGCGGACACTACCCGGGGTGCCCACCGCCGTACTGCGCCGGATGGTCTACCAGGAGATGGCCGAAGCCGTCGCCACCGGGTGCGCACCCCTCCGGTGCCACCTGGAGGGCGCCCGTGCCGTCACCGAGATCCTCACAGCCGTCGCTCGGGAACCGGAGGCCGTCGCATGAGTTTCCTGAGTCAACCTCTATGCCGCAAGGGCGCCTCGGCGGCCGTGTCGATCTTGTTGTTGGCTTGGTGGATCACGGGGTCGCAGCAGGTGCCGTCACGCCAGCAGGCCCACATCACGCGCAGCCAGGCGCGGGCCAGGATGCGGATGGCGGGGGGGGGGTGTCGCTTCTTGCGGGCTCTGGCGTCGTTGTAGATCTTGGCGGCCCAGTCGCTGCTGTGTCGGCTGTTGTCGGCGAAGGTGGTCAGGGCGATGCGGGCTCTGCGGTTGGTCGCGAAGCGGAAGGCGACCGTGCGGGATTTGCCCGACGCGCGGGTCACGGGAACGACGCCCGCCTCGGCGATGAGCTGTTCGCTGGTGCGGGCTCGTTCCAGGAGCGGGCCGATCTCGCCGATGATCTGGCCGAGGCTGACCTTGCCGATCCGCGGCATGGTCGCGAACAGTGGCGCGTAGGGGTGGGTTTCGACCGCTTCCGCGATGGCCTTGTCCAGCGTGCGGATGGTCGTGCGTATGCCCTGGACCAGCTGGACCTGGACCAGCTGCTCGACGGCTGCCTCGCTGATGCGGGAGGCCGCCTGCGGGGCGGCGCGCAGACGCTCGATCTGGATGCTGCCGGGCTTCTTGCCGGAGTAGCCGCGACGTTTGCACCAGGCTTCGAGGCGGCCGGCGGTGAGCTTGGCAGCGGAGGCCGGGGTGGGGTATCGCTCCAGGAAGGCCATCGCGATGTCGCTGTCGAGGTTGGCGAAGACCGCCTTGCCGCCGGGCCAGTGTGCATCCAGCAGTGCGGCGAGCTGGTTGACGGCGCTGACGCGGGCCTCGACGTGGCCGGCGCGGGTCCGGGTGAGGGCCTGGAGATCGAGGGTGGTCTGCTCGGTGGGCTCCAGGCGGGGCAGCAGGTCGCCGTCGGTGCGCAGGTAGTCGGCGAGCTTCATGCTGTCGCCCGCGTCGGTCTTGGCCTTGGAGGCGCCCCAGCGCAGGCACATGGCGTGGAAGACGTTGGGGTGCACGGGCACCACCGGGTGGCCGGCGGCGAGCAGCCGGTCCACGGCCAGGCCGCGGCTGGACTCGATCATCACGGGCAGATCTGCCGGGATGCCGCGCTTCCCAGCCTCGCCAGGGTTTTGGCGAACCCTTCCTCGGTGTGGGCCAGTTCCCACCGGTCGATGCGCTTTCCGGCGTCGTCCATGACGGTCACGTCATGGGGCTCGGTCGACCAGTCCCAGCCGATGAACACGAAGGTCGTACTCCTGTGACTTCGACAGAGCACCTGCCCGGTGGTGAGGTCGTCTGCCGGGAGCTCATTAATCGGCCCTGTGCGGGGCGTGTCCCTGAAGCCGATCAGACAACCTCGGCCCGGCGGGGCTGGCGGAACTCATGCTGGCCGTCGAACGGCTCGCACTACTGGCCATGCACCCACTGGGACCGAGAGGTCACAACCCTACCGAAGAGGGCTGCAGAAGGGATGGTCCTCTGATGAGCATTCCCGCCCCGCTCATCGGGCTCTCCTCCGGCTCCGCCCCCGCCCTCGGCGCCGCCGAACTCGCCGCCCTCACCCTGCGGTTGGGCGGAACCGTCGTCGATGTCCGCGCGGGGAAGGGACACGCCTGGGAGGACACCGGTGGCCTCGACGCGATGCGCGCGGCCGGCGCCGACGTCTGCTTCGTCGGCGTGAGCACGGTCCTCGGCGACGCCGCCCACCCGCCCGCCGACTGCGCCGCGCTGCCGTGGCTGGAGCAGGGACTGCCGGTGAAGGTCTTCGCGGCCGACGGCTGCACGGCCCCCGGACGTATCGACCTGACACTCGCCCAGATCGGGGCGCTGGCGGAACGCACGGGTGACCCCGGACTCGTCCTGGTCGAGACCCACCAAGGCTACGCACCGGTCGGTGAACTCGCCGAACTCTGCCGGCAAGCCGGGACCGCCGTGCTGCTGGACACCCTGGGCCTCGCGCGTATCGCCCCGGATCCGCTGTCCGCCGCCGGCCTGCTCGCCCCGTGGACGACGCACGCCCAGGTCAAGGGCTTCACCCGGGGCGAGGCGAGCACGTCCCGCCATCTCCCGCTGGCCGCGCCGTCCGCTATGCCCACTCGTCCGCTGCTCTCGGCCGTCGGAGCCCTGCGCACCGTCACGGTGGAGAGCAGGGCCCCCTCGCTCCCGGAGGACACGGCCCTTCTCCGGCAATGGTTCGCCCCCGACCGTGAACCGGCCGAGACCGGCCTCACCGCCGACCCAGTTCCCGAAGAGGAGATCTCCCATGAAACTCGCCGTCATCAATGACGAGGTGTCGCAGGACATCCACGTCGCGGCGGCCGAGGCGGCCGGCCACGGCTTCGGGGGGCTGGAGATCCGGTCCTCCGGCGGTGTTCCGCCCCACCGGATGACTGACGACCAGCTCAGGGTCGTTCGTGATATGACGACCAGTCAGGGACTGCGCGTCGCCGGGTTCGATCCTCCCGCACTCAAGTGCCGGGTGCCGCGCGACGACGCGGAGACCGCCGCCGTGCGGGACCTGGTCGTGGACGCCGTGCGGCGGGCCGAGATCCTCGGCGCCCCCTTCGTCCGCGTCTTCACCTTCTACCGTGAGGGCGACCCGGATCCCCGTGGGGCGGCGAAGGCGGCCCACGAGGTCCTGGATGGTGTCCCCGCCGACCGGGTGCCGCTGCTGGTGGAGACGGGCATGCGGACCAACAGCCCCACGATGCGCCACACCCTGGACTTTCTCGACGCACTCGGCGACGACCGCCTCGGGATCCTGTGGGACCCGGGCAACAGCGTCTTCAGCGGCTGGGACCCCGAGCCGTTCCCGCAGGACTACGCGCTGGGCCGGGACCGCATCCGCCACGTCCATGTGAAGGACCCCGACGGCCGCACCGCCTATGTGCGCTTGGGCGACGGCGACCTGCCGTGGCCCGCGATCCTCGCCCGGCTGGCGGAGGACGGCTACGAGGGCTGGATCTCGTTGGAGACCCACTGGCGCATCGGACGCACCCTCACCCAGCGGCAGCGCGACGAGCCGTGGGGAGAGGAGTTCACCTCGGGCGGCCTGGAGGCCAGCTCGATCTGTATGAGCTCGCTGCGCGAGATGGCCCGTGCCGTCGGTGCGACACCCACCCCGAAGGCCCACGCATGACCACATCACCCTTGATCCTTCTCGGCGGGCAGCGTTGCGGCACGACCGCCTTCGCCTACGCCATGAACCTCGCCTTCCACGATGCGGGCGGCCACTTCACGGTCAACGGCAAGCTCCCGTATCTGCTGCACCGCTGGCTGACCGCCGACGACCTCGCCGACCGGCACCTGCGCACCGACGAGATCCTGCACGCGCTCGCTCGCCGGCCCCCGGACGGCGCTGGCGTCGAGCATTGGCGCGCCCGCGTCGAGCAGAGCCTGCGAACGGCCGCCCGAGAGGTGGCCGAGGGCGTGGCTGGCAACGACCCCGCCGTCCTGGCCCGCCGCGTCCTCGCCGAGAGCGCCAGGGACCTTCCGTGCTGGGGGGACAAGTACAACGAGTACCTCCTCCATCTGCCCTGGCTCGACGCCGCCCTGCCGGACGCCCGCTACGTGGTCCTGGTACGCCACCCGCTGGAGGCAGCGCGGTCGATGCTCCGGTGGACGGGGGACCGGCCCTGGCTGCCGGTCACCGAGTCTTCGGCGCTGGCGAAGTGGACCGCCTGGTACCGCCACTGGCTCGCCTTCGCGCCGTCCGTTCCGGAACACCGGCGCCTGGTGATCGACTACCGGGCGCTGTGCCGCGGAGAGGCCACCGACCGCCTTTCGGACTTCGTCGGCCTGGCCCTCCGCCCCTATCTGGCGGGGCTTACGCCCCGCTCTCCTGCCGCCTCCTCCGAGGACAGCCTCCCCGCGGACACCGCAGCGGTGTGGCAGGAACTCCAGGAGGCGGCCCGAGCTGCCTCCTCCGCACCGGAATCCGTACTCACGACCATCCCGCAGAGGTGACCTCCGTGTCCGCACCCCGTGTCCTCGTCATCGGCGGCAAGTCCGGCATTGTCCGGAAGGCTGCCGCACTCGGCTTCGAGGTCGTACACGTCCAGAAGCCGTCCGCGTTCGATCCCGCCGTGGTCGAGCACTGCACACAGCTCCTGCTCGTGGACTACCAGGACGTGTCTCTCGTCACCGCCCTGGTGCGCGCGCTGCACGAACGGCAGCCCTTCGTGCGGGTGTTCACCCAGGCCGAGGCCGCCCAGGCGGTGGCGGGGCATCTCACCGACGTGCTCGGCACCCCGGGTAACGGCGCCCGCACCACCCGCCTGATGCACGACAAGCCCGCCCTGCGCGCGCTCCTCAACGAGTGTGGCACGGGGGCCGTCCCGGTCCTGGTCCGTCCCTCCCTGGTGGAGCTGCGGGACTTCGTGCAGATGCACGGCGGGGCTGTCCTGAAACCGACCATGGGCTCCGGCAGCCTCGGCGTCCGCCTGATCACCTCCCCGGACCAGACCGATGAGGCGTGGGCCTGGCGTGAACGCTTCGGCCTGGACGAGTTCATGGTCGAACAGCTCCTGGTCGGCGAGGAACTGAGCGTGGAGACCTTCTCTGTCGCCGGCCGCCACGAGATCGTCGCCGTCACCGGCAAGGAGACCGGGGGCGGGGTGGTCGAGGTCGGGCACGTCGTTCCCGCCGCGCTGTCGAAGCGCGCCCACGGCGCCGTGTGCGACACCGTCCGGGAGCTCCTCGACGCGGTCGGTTTCGTGGACGGGCCCGCCCACACCGAGCTGATCCTCACGGCCGACGGGCCACGGGTCGTCGAGTCCCACAGCCGTCGCGGCGGGGACCGTATCAATGAACTCGTCCGCCTCGTCCACGGCGTCGACCTGGAGGAGACCTGCTACCGCCTCGCCGAGGGCGGGAACCCCCTGCCGTCGGTCCCGGCCGCCGACGGTGCGGCCGCCATCCGGTTCCTCGTCGCCGAACCCGGCGTGGTCACCTCGGTGACGGGAACCGCCGAGGCCGCCGCGGCGCCTGGTGTGATCGACGTCGACGTGCAGGTGGAATTGGGCGACACCGTGCACGACCTGCGCTGGTCCGAGGATCGCTGCGGCTATGTGATGGCTCGCGCCGAGGACACCGCCACCGCAGTGCGGCTGGCCCGCGAGGCCGCCGCCCGCATTGTCATCCGCACCGCCCCGGCCGAGGACGCCACCGCCCGGGCGCCCGACGTGACGCTGGCGCACCTGCTGGACGAGGTGGACGAGGTCCTCGACCCGTTCACGGCCGCCGGGGGCGTCTCCTCCGGGGGTGCCGCCGCGTGACACGTGCGACAGACAGCCATCCGCAAGCAGCGAGGCAAGGAGCAGCGAAGTGACGACGGCACAGCGCACCGGAACGGTTCCGGCACCGGCGGCTGCCCCGGGGCGACCGCGCCCCAAGCGGGTGTCCGTGGTGATCGCCACCCGGAACCGTCCCGACGACGTCCGGCATCTGCTGGCCGCGATCGAGGCCGGTGACACCGGGCTCGTCCACGAGGTCCTGCTCGTGGACGACGCGTCGGACACACCACTGCGCTTGAGGGCGGACCACCGGGTCCCCGTACGGGTGCTGCGGAACGACCGGCGGAAGGGCGCCGCCGCGAGCCGGAACAGGGCGGCGGAGTCGGCGACCGGGAACGTCCTCGCTTTCCTCGACGACGACGCCCGTCCGCTGCCCGACTGGTTCCACGTGCTGGGCTCCGCACTGGCCGACGACCGCGCCGCCGTGACCGGCCGGGTGCTGCCCTTCGACAGCGGTGTGGTGGCGCGAGCCCGCCAGTACCGGTACGAAGTGCGCTACGCGCAGCACGCGCCGAACAGCGTCGTGACGTTCTTCGCCGGAGGCAATTCGGCGGTCTGGACCGATGTCTTCCTGGAGGCGGGAGGCTTCCCCGATGTCGTCACCGCGAGCGACAACGGGCTCGTCGAGCGTCTGTCGCGGTCGGGACGCCATGTCTTCTTCGTGCCCGCGCTGCGCGTCGCCCACCGCAACAGCAAGGGTGCGGGCATCGCCTTCCGGGAGGCGTGGCGGGCAGGACGGTTAGCGCCCCGGAGCAGCTCGGCCGCCGCGTTGCGGCGCCTCACCGCGACGGCCCGGGTACAGCCGTGGGCCGATGACCCGGCTGCTGCCGGGCTCAACCTCGGGCTCCAGGCGGCCAACTCCCTGGCCACGGCCCTGCCTGCGAGCTGAAGGTGACCGGAGCCACGATCTGGCTCACGGGTCTGCCGAGTGCTGGCAAGACCACGATCGCCCGCGAGCTGGCGGCGCGGCTGGAGGCGGAGGGGCGTCGGGTCCAGTTGCTCGACGGTGACGAGATCCGTGAGTACCTGTCCGCGGGTCTGGGTTTCAGCCGTGAGGACCGGCACACCAATGTAAGGCGGATCGGTTTCGTCGCCGAACTCCTCGCCTCGCACGGTGTTTTGGTGCTGGCCCCGGTGATCGCGCCGTACGCGGACAGCCGGGAGGCGGTGCGCAAGCGGCATCAGCGGGAGGGGACCGCTTATGTGGAGGTGCATGTCGCGACTCCGGTCGAGGTGTGTGCGGTGCGTGATGTGAAGGGCCTGTACGCCAAGCAGGCGGCCGGTGAGATCAGCGGCCTGACCGGTGTCGATGATCCTTATGAGGCGCCGAAGGCGCCCGATCTGCGGATCGAGTCCCAGAACCAGAGCGTGGCCGAGTCCGCCGAGGCGGTCCGTGTGCTGCTGGCCGAGAGGGGTTTGCTGTGACCACCACCACGACCACCACCGTGGGGACGACACGACAGGGTGCGGACGGTTCGTACGCGCTGTCGCATCTGGACGCTCTGGAGTCCGAGGCGGTGCACATCTTCCGCGAGGTGGCGGGTGAGTTCGAGCGGCCGGTGATCCTGTTCTCCGGCGGCAAGGACTCGATCGTGATGCTGCACCTGGCGCTGAAGGCGTTCGCGCCGGCGGCGGTGCCGTTCTCCCTGCTGCACGTGGACACCGGGCACAACTTCCCGGAGGTCATCGCGTACCGGGACCGGACGGTCGAGCGGCACGGGCTGCGGCTGCGCGTCGCCTCGGTGCAGGAGTACATCGACGCGGGCAAGCTGCGGGAGCGCCCCGACGGGACACGCAACCCGCTGCAGACGGTGCCGCTGACGGAGGCCATCCAGGAGCACCGTTTCGACGCGGTGTTCGGCGGCGGGCGGCGGGACGAGGAGAAGGCGCGGGCCAAGGAGCGGGTGTTCTCGCTGCGGGACGAGTTCTCCCAGTGGGACCCGCGCCGGCAGCGCCCGGAGCTGTGGCAGCTCTACAACGGCCGGCACGCGCCGGGTGAGCATGTGCGGGTCTTCCCGTTGTCGAACTGGACCGAGCTGGATGTGTGGCAGTACATCCGGCGGGAGCGTATCGAGCTGCCGGAGATCTACTTCGCCCATGAGCGGGAGGTGTTCCGGCGGTCCGGGATGTGGCTGACCGCGGGCGAGTGGGGCGGCCCGAAGGAGTCGGAGACGCCGGAGAGGCGCCTGGTGCGCTACCGCACGGTCGGGGACATGTCCTGCACGGGGGCGGTGGACTCGGATGCCACCACCCTGGAGGCGGTGATCGCGGAGATCGCGGCGTCCCGGCTGACCGAGCGGGGGGCGACCCGCGCGGACGACAAGCTGTCCGAGGCGGCGATGGAAGACCGCAAGCGCGAAGGGTACTTCTAGAGATGACGAGCACCACCGAGCAACTCGCCGGGCTGTCGGAGCAGACGACGCTGCTGCGCTTCGCGACCGCGGGTTCCGTGGACGACGGCAAGTCGACCCTGGTGGGGCGGCTGCTGCACGACTCGAAGTCGGTCCTGGCGGACCAGCTGGAGGCCGTGGAGCACGCCTCGCGCAGCCGGGGCCAGGAGGCGCCGGACCTGGCGCTGCTGACCGACGGCCTGCGGGCCGAGCGGGAGCAGGGCATCACCATCGATGTGGCGTACCGGTACTTCGCCACCGCGCGGCGGCGGTTCATCCTCGCGGACACCCCCGGGCATGTGCAGTACACCCGGAACATGGTGACGGGCGCGTCGACCGCCGAGCTGACGGTCGTCCTGGTCGACGCCCGCAACGGGGTGGTCGAGCAGACCCGCCGGCACGCGGCGATCGCGGCCCTGCTGCGGGTGCCGCACGTGGTCCTCGCGGTGAACAAGATGGACCTCGTCGGTTACGCGGAGAGTGTCTTCGCCGCGATCGCCGAGGAGTTCACGGCGTACGCCACCGAGCTGGGCGTCCCCGAGATCACGGCCGTCCCGATCTCCGCGCTGGCCGGGGACAACGTGGTGGAGCCGTCCGCGCGGATGGACTGGTACGGCGGCCCGACGGTGCTGGAGCACCTGGAGACCGTCCCGGAGGCCCGAAGCGGTCCGGCACCCGGAGTGGGTGACTCCTTGTCTCCTGCGCGTTTTCCGGTGCAGTACGTGATCCGGCCGCAGACGGAGGAGCACCCGGACTACCGGGGCTACGCGGGGCAGATCGCGGCGGGGACCTTCTGGGTAGGCGAGCGGGTGACCGTCCTGCCGTCCGGTCGGCAGTCACTGATCGCCGGGATCGATCTGCTGGGTGTGCCGGTGGAGGCGGCGTGGACGCCGCAGTCGGCGACGCTGCTCCTCGCGGACGACATCGACATCTCCCGCGGCGACATCATCGTGCCCAGCGACGACGCCCCGGCCACCAGCCAGGACGTGGAGGCGACGGTCTGCCATGTCGCGGACCAGCCGCTCACCGTGGGGCAGCGGGTGCTGCTGAAGCACACCACCCGCACGGTGAAGGCGATCGTCAAGGAGATCCCCTCCCGCCTCACCCTGGCCGACCTGTCCCAGCACCCCGAGCCCGGGGAACTGGTGGCCAACGACATCGGCCGGGTGCGGGTCCGCACCGCCGAGCCGCTGGCCATGGACTCCTACGCGCACTCCCGCCGCACCGGCTCCTTCCTGCTGATCGACCCCGCAGACGGCACCACCCTCGCGGCCGGCATGGCCGGCGACGCGTTCGCCGCCCCGACCGCCCCGAACCCCCAACCCGACGACGAGGGCTGGGACTTCTGATGACCGACAGTGCCACGGGTGCCGCACCGCACGCTGGCTTCCCCCGACGGTGCCGTCCGCGCCCGCGGACTCGCACCACGTTTCGTCGCCGTCTCTCCGCGGCGGCTGTTCTGCCGTTGTTCGCCGTGGTGCTCACCGCCTGCGGTTACGGTGCCGAGGCCGAGAAGGACGACGAGGTCGCTCCCGCCGCCGGCGGCAGGAAGCTCTCCGTGGGCGAGGTGAGGCTCGGCTACTTCCCGAACCTCACCCACGCCACCGCCCTGATCGGCGTCCAGGCCGGCCACATCCAGAAGGAGCTGGGCGGCACCGCGCTGAAGACCAGCACCTTCAACGCCGGCCCCTCCGGGATCGAGGCCCTCAACGCGGGCAGCATCGACATCGGCTTCATCGGCCCCTCGCCGTCCATCAACGGCTTCACCAAGTCGAACGGCCAGAACCTGCGCATCATCGGCGGTTCGGCCTCCGGCGGTGTGAAGCTCGTAGTCGACCCGAAGAAGATCAAGACGCTGGACGACCTCAAGGGCAAGAAGATCGCCACGCCCCAGAAGGGCAACACCCAGGACGTCGCGCTGATCAACTGGATCAACGAGAAGGGCTGGAAGGTCGACACCGAGTCCGGCAAGGGCGACGTGTCCGTGGTCCGCTCCGACAACAAGGTCACCCCCGACGCCTTCACGTCCGGCTCCATCGACGGCGCCTGGGTGCCCGAGCCGACCGCCTCCAAACTGGTCACCCTGGGCGGCAAGGTCCTCCTCGACGAGACGAGCATCTGGCCCGAGAGGAAGTTCGTCATCACCAACATCATCGTGTCCCAGAAGTTCCTCAAGGAGCACCCGGACGCGGTCGAGGCGGTGCTGCGCGGCACGGTGAGGACCAACGCGTGGATCAACGCCAACCCGGACGAGGCCAAGGCGTCCGCGAACAAGGCGCTGGAGAAGCTGTCCGGCAAGCCGCTGCCCGCCGAGGTCCTCGACCCGGCGTGGCCGTCGATCCGGATCACCGACGACCCGCTGGCCGAGACCCTGAAGACCCAGTCCGAGTGGGCGGTCGAGTCGAAGCTGCTCCCGAAGGCGGACCTCGACGGCATCTACGACCTGAGCGTCCTCAACAAGATCCTGAAGGCCGAGGGCAGGCCCGAGGTCTCCGACGCCGGCCTCGGCGTGAAGTAACCACCCCAGCGACCCCCAGGAGGTGACGATCATGGCCATCACGACCACCACCGAGGCCGCCGCCGGAGCCGACCGGTTCGCCGGCAGCACGGCGGCCCCCGCCGCCCGCCTCGAGCACGTCTCGAAGTCCTTCGCCGGACCCGCCGGGCGGCAGCTCGTCCTCGACGACATCACCCTCGATGTCGGCCGGGGCGAGTTCGTCACCCTCCTGGGGGCCTCCGGCTGCGGTAAGTCCACTCTGCTCAACCTGGTCGCCGGACTCGACCGCCCGACCTCGGGCACCATCGAGACCCCCGGCGGCCGGCCCGCCCTGATGTTCCAGGAACACGCCCTGCTGCCCTGGCTCACGGCGGGACGCAACATCGAACTCGCCCTCAAACTCCGCGGTGTGCCCAAGGCCGAACGCCGTCAGGAGGCCGAACGCCTCCTCGAACTGGTCCGCCTCGGCGGCGCCCACCGCAAGCGGGTCCACGAACTGTCCGGCGGCATGCGCCAGCGCGTCGCCCTGGCCCGCGCCCTGGCCCAGGACAGCGACCTCCTGCTGATGGACGAGCCGTTCGCCGCCCTGGACGCCATCACCCGGGACGTCCTCCACGACGAGCTGACCCGGATCTGGAACGAGACCTCCCTCTCCGTCCTGTTCGTCACCCACAACGTGCGCGAAGCCGTCCGCCTCGCCCAGCGCGTGGTCCTGCTCTCCTCCCGCCCGGGCCGCGTCGCCCGTGAATGGACCGTCGGCATCCACCAGCCGCGCCGTATCGAGGACACCGCCGTCGCGGAGCTGTCCGTCGAGATCACCGAGGAACTGCGTGGGGAGATCCGCCGCCATGGCCAGCACTGACACGACCGACCCGGCCGTGACCAAGGCCGGGACCGGGACCGGCGGCCCCGCGTCCGGGAATCCGTCCGCGAAGGGCGCCTCACCCGCCGACGACCTCGCGGGCCTGGAGGCCGGGCTCGACGCCCTCGACACCGTCCAGAACACCCGCACACCACTGCGCCAGATCCTGCTGCAGAAGATCCTGCCCCCGGTCACCGCCGTGATCCTGGTGCTGGCGGTCTGGCAACTCCTGGTCACCGCCGAGGCCACCGACAGCTACAAACTCCCGCCGCCGTCCGCCGTCTGGGACAGCCTCACCACCATGTGGGCACAGGGCACCCTCCTGGAAGTCGTCTGGACGAGCGTGTCCCGCGGACTGCTCGGCTTCCTCCTCGCCCTCGCCATCGGCACCCCTCTCGGACTCCTCGTCGCCCGCGTGAAGTTCGTGCGCGCCGCGATCGGCCCGATCCTCTCCGGACTCCAGTCCCTGCCCTCGGTGGCCTGGATCCCACCGGCCGTGCTTTGGTTCGGCCTCAACGACACCATGATGTTCACCGTCATCCTCCTCGGCGCCGTCCCCTCCATCGCCAACGGCCTGGTGTCCGGCATCGACCACGTCCCACCTCTGTTCCTCCGCGCCGGCCGCACCATGGGCGCCACCGGACTCCGCGGCGCCCGGCACATCGTGATGCCCGCCGCCCTGCCCGGCTACCTCTCCGGCCTCAAACAGGGGTGGGCCTTCTCCTGGCGCTCCCTCATGGCCGCCGAGATCATCGCCTCCTCCCCCGACCTCGGCCTGGGCCTGGGCCAACTACTGGAGAACGGCCGCAACAACTTCGACATACCCGGCATCTTCCTCGCCATCCTCCTCATCCTCACCGTCGGCATCGCCATCGACCTCCTGATCTTCAGCCCGCTGGAGCGATGGGTCCTCCGCAGCCGCGGCCTCCTCGTCAAGGGCTGACAACCGCAGGCGCCCACCGTCGTGCGTGAGCCGGTGCCCCTCGAAGAGCGCTTGCAGCTGTGCGGCCGGGCTGTCGCTCATCTTCCCGGCCCGCACGGCCTGCCGGTACTCGTTGGGCGTGTCCTCGTCGGGCACGGCGGCCTCCGGCGGGGCGACCTCGCGCAGATGCCGGCGCAGCGCCGGATAGCCGTCGAAGCCGAGGTCGACGGCGAACCGGGTCACGGACGGCTGGCTGACCCCGGCCAGCTCCACACTCGACAGGAAGGGCACGTCACCCGCCCTGCGGACCATGCTGTGCGCGATGCCTCGAGAACCTCCGGCACCTCGCGGCGATGCTCGCCGAACCCGAGCCGGTGGAGCGGGCCGGCCGGCTGCTCGCCGCCTCCCGGCCGCTGCCCGTCCTCGGGCTGCGCGCCGCCTCCTCGCAGGCGCGCGGTTTGGCGTACTTCGCCGCCAAGGTGCACCCCGGATGTGCGGCTGCTGGACGAGGGCGGCTACGACCGGAAGTTGTTCAAGCACTGGAACGGCGGGGTGCAGGCCGATGACGGGTGCGATACCCGGGAGGAGCTGATGCTCGCCGAGGCGGTGAAACAGCCCGAGCGGGGGGATGGCTGCAAGCTGTCGGGGGGTGAGTGGGTCTCCTACTACGACGTTGATCACATGGTTCCCTTGGAGGAGTCGTGGTCCTCCGGGGCGTGGCAGTGGACGGCCGATCAGCGCGAGGCGTACGCCAACGACCTCGCCGCCGAGCGGTCACTGGTAGCCGTCACGGCTGGCTTCGTGCACTTCAAAGGGTTCTGGCTCGCTTTCCGTTTGCGCCGTGAGGCGCTGTTGGTTCGAGTGGGGGTGGAAGACCTGCACCAACCCGCTGTCGCAGCAGTGGGGTTGTAGCTGAGGGCAGCCTGATCCGGGTGATGCCGGGGAGGGCGAGAGCGGCCCTGACAACGCCGGGACGTGTCCAGTACTGCCAGATGGGGCGGGTCCGGCAAGCGTGGTGGAGAGGAGTACGCGAGGAACCGGCGTTTTACGTCTCTTAAGACCGTGTCCTATGTGGTGAGGCGGATGAGTCGTTTGTAGCAGCAGAGGGCGGCGGCGAGGCCGAGGAAGGCCAGGTAGTTGCGGGGATGGCGCTCGTAGCGGTGGTTGAGTCTGCGGTAGCCGGTGAGCCAGGACATGGTGCGTTCGATGACCCAGCGACGTCGGCCGAGTCGTTCGCTGGACTCGATGCCTTTGCGGGCGATCCGGACTGCGATGCGCTTGCCGCGTAACCATTTCCGCAGTTCAGGTATGTCGTATGCCTTGTCGGCGTGCAGTTTTCGGGGCTTGTAGTGCCAGCCGCGGTGGGGGTCGTGTCTCGATAGGAGACCGGCCACCATGGGCTTCAGTCCGAGACTGTCGTGCGTGTTGGCTGCGGAGACGCCGACGATGAGGGGCAGTCCGTGTCCGTCCGACAGGACGTGCATCTTGGAACCCGCCTTGCCCCGGTCCACGGGGCTCGGACCTGTGAGTTCGCCCCCTTTTTGGCCCGCACGTGGGCAGAGTCGAGGACCGTGCGGGACAGGTCCAGCAGGCCGCACTCGTCGATCCTGTCGAGGACCGCTTCGTGCAACCGTCCCCAGACGCCGGCCCTGGACCAGATCATGAACCGACGATGAGCGGTGGACTTGGAGATGCCGAAGCACGGCGGCAGAGCCCGCCAGGCACAGCCGCTGACCAATACGTAGACGATCGCAGCGAACAGCGTCTCGTCTGGTGTGTCCTGCGTCCCCGCCGCCCTGCGGCCGTACCTTCGACAACGGGATCAGCGGCTTCGCGATCTCCCACAACCCGTCCGGAACAATCCAACTCCACGTACCCCGCCCCATGAACCATCCAACGAGCCGTCACCACATAGGACACGGTCTTATGGGGGTCGACACCGAGCAATATCACGGGACAGTGAGCCCTTTCCAACTTGCGGCAACAGCGAGCCAGTTGGGGTGACAACGTGGTGAAGCCCCTGGTAGATGGGTTTTCGACCAAGAGAACCGTCTCCACCAGAGGCTTCGCATGCTTGTCTACCCTTCGGGCGTCGACGTGTCCAGCTCTGCCCTGCGCTTCCTGTCCGCCCGTCTGCGGCAGCACCGTCGCGCGATCGGCTCCCGCTGGAGGCGTCTGAACCCCGGCCGCCAGGCCCTGCTCGCACTCGCCCACCTGCGGATGGGAAACACGTAGATGGTGTCCCGCCGAGTGGTGTAGCAGCGATCTCCGCATAGCCCCTGGTCATGAGGCGGCCATCGCGCAACTCTCCGAGTAGCGAAGCTCGTTGAGAGAGGTGACACGATGGCCTTGTCCCAGCATGACTTACTTCGGCTGATGGAGTCACTGCGTACGGCGGACGGAATCGAGTTGATCAGGGTCCTGGCCCAGCGGATCCTGCAGGAACTCATCGAGGCCGAGGCCACCGCCCACATCGGCGCGGAGCCCGGCGAGCACGCCGACACCCGTACGACCTGGCGCAACGGTCACCGCGACAAAGTACTGACCACGCAGGCCGGGGACCTGGACCTGGCCATCCCCAAGGTCCGCACCGGCAGCTTCTTCCCCAGCCTGCTGGAACGCCGTCGCCGCATCGACCAGGCCCTCTACGCCGTCATCGTCGAGGCATACGTCCACGGAGTGTCCACCCGCAGCGTCGACGACCTGGTCAGGGCACTGGGTGCTGACAGCGGCATCTCCAAGAGCGAGGTGTCCCGGCTCTGCACCGGGCTGGACGCCGAACTCACCGTCTTCCGCACCCGGCCGCTGGATCACACCCGTTTCCCCTACATCTACCTGGACGCGACGTACTGCAAGGCCCGCGTGAACCATCAGATCGTGTCCCAGGCCGTAGTCATCGCCACCGGCATCACCGAGGACGGCGGACGCGAAGTGCTGGGCCTGATGGTCGGGGACAGCGAGACCGAGGCGTTCTGGAGCGAGTTCCTGCGCTCCCTGCGCGAGCGCGGTCTGTCCGGGGTCCGCCTGGTCATCGCCGACCACCACAGCGGTCTGGTCAAGGCCGTGCGCAAGGTCATGCTCGGCGCCGGCTACCAAAGGTGCCGCGTTCATTTCCTGCGCAACGTCTTCGCGGTGATCCCGAAGGATTCCGCGGAGATGGTGGCGGCCACCATCCGCACGGTCTTCGCCCAGCCCGACGCCGCAGCCGTCCGGGCCCAGCTCGACACCGTCGCCGACATGCTCGGCCGCCAGTTCCCCAAGGTCAGGTCCATGCTCCTGGAAGCGAAGGAGGACTTGACCGCGTTCGCGGACTTCCCTGATCGGCACTGGAAGAAGATCCAGTCGACCAATCCGCTGGAGCGGATCAACCGCGAGATCAAACGCCGGACCGACGTCGTGCAGATCTTCCCCAACCCCGACGCCCTCGAACGCCTCACCACCGCCGTGCTCATCGAGATGCACGACGAGTGGATCGCCTTCCCCCGCCGCTACCTCCCCGAAGGCAGTATGGACAAAATCTACCCCAACAACGATCAGATCGGTCCGGCTACACCACCACAGGGGACATGACCAACACGTATGCCCAGCTCGCGGCCGGATTCGGTATCGGAACCACGACCGCCTATCGGTATGCCACCGAGGCTGTCGAACTCCTGGCAGGCCTCGCGCCCACCCTGGCCGACGCGATCCGGGTCGCGTCGACGAAGGCGTTCGTAATCCTCGACGGCACACTCCTGCCGACCGACCGCATCGCCGCGGACCCGCCCTTCTACTCCGGGAAACACAAGAAACACGGGATGAACCTGCAGGTCCTCACGGATCCCTTCGGCCGGCTGCTGTGGGCCTCGCCGGCACTGCCCGGCGCCGTCCACGATGTCCGCGCGGCCCGCGAGCACGGCATCGTCGACACCCTTGCCGCAGCCGACATCAAGTGCTGGGCGGACAAGGCATATCGGGGCGCCGGCGGGAACGTTCGAACCCCCTACTGGGGCCGCTGGGAAACCCTTTCCACCGGCCAGCAGGCCGTCAACCGGTCCCACGCGAAGATTCGCGCACTCGTCGAGCAGGCCATGGCCACCCTCAAATCCTGGCGGCTCCTCCGCAGGCTCCGGTGCTCGACCACCCGCGTCACCAGCCTCGTCCGGGCCGTCCTCGCCCTGCATCTGGCCAGCTCAGAGTGAGGATGGAAAAGGCTCAGTGTTCCTCACGGTCGGACGACAGGGCATCCACGGCCGACACGCCGACTTCTGGAACCAACTGGCCGGGACACGCCTCTGTTGAGTCAGACCGCGGACGGACACCGGACCGGCGACATACCCCGGGAGAGCCAGCCCTTGAGGGCGGCAGACGGTTCACGAGTCACCCGGCACGGTGTCCTACGGCACGCTACGAGCGGCCAACCCGACCGCGTCCCGCTACCCCCATACAAGTCGGCGGTTCACTTGTTCGCGTTGGGCGTCACCGTGCTTGGAACGCAGTGCGGTACGCGTGCGGTGACGTGCCTGCCACGCGGGCGAAATGGTGTCGCAGCGTCACTGCGGAGCCGAATCCGCTCGCGTCGGCGATGCGCTCGACCGGGAGGTCGGTCGTCTCCAGGAGTTGCTGGGCGCGGCGGACGCGAGCGCGCAGCAGCCACTGCTTCGGCGTGGTGCCCGTCTGCGCGCGGAAGTGCCGGTTGAGGCTGCGCACGCTCATCGCCGCGTGACCCGCGATATCTGCCAGTGTGAGCGGGCGGTGCAGGTTGCCGGCCATCCAGTGCAGTGTCGGGCCCAGCAGGGTGGTGCCGGTCGCCGCAGTCTGGGACGGCTCGATGAACTGGGCCTGCCCACCGTCGCGTTGCAACGGCATCACGGTGCGGCGTGCGGTAGCCGCCGCACAGTCCGCGCCCAGGTCGCGGTGGACCAGGTGCAAGCACAGGTCCAGCGCTGCGGCGACGCCGGCCGACGTGATCAGGTCGCCGTTGTCGACGAACAGGACACCGCTGTCCACGGCCACGCGCGGATGGCGGCGGGTGAGTTCGTCCGCGTACTGCCAGTGGGTGGTGGCCTTGTGCCCGTCGAGTAGACCGGTGGCGGCGAGTGTGAACGCGCCGACGCACACCGAGGCCATGCGGGCGCCGCGGGCTGCCGCGTCGCGCAGGGCCGTCACCACGGGGCCGGGCGGAGGGTCGAGGAAACCGGCGTGGGCGGGGACGATGACGGTGTCCGCCTCCGTGAGGGCGTCCAGCCGGTACGGCACCTGGATCTGAAACGCTCCGTGTTCCGGTGAGGTGGTGACGGTCGGGTGGGGGGCACACACCCGCAGCTGGTAGTGCCGGGTGGCGGCGACCTCGTTGGCCGTGCCGAAGACCTGGCCGGGTACGGACAGCTCGAAGGGCAGGACGCCGTCGAGAGCGAGGATGGCGATGACCGTCATGGCTAGAAGTTAGCGCATGCTGGCATTCCAGCCACTGTTCCCGGGGGCTGGAGCTGCCGCAGGATCGGAGCAACCCCGATCTGCTGAGGAGCCCACTGTGGACCTTTCCCTCCCCGACCCGTGTGCGGACTTCGACCTGCCGCGTACCGAGCTGACCTCACGTGCGCTGCGGTTCGTCGCGGACGCCGAGCCCGGCTTCCTGTACCGGCACAGCGTGCGCAGCTATCTGTTCGCCCGCACCCTGGCCGACCTGCAGGGACTGCGGCCCGGCGCCGACTACGACGACGAGGTGGTGTTCCTGGGCTGCGTCCTGCACGATCTGGGCCTGTGCGAGCAGGGCAACGGAGGCCAGCGGTTCGAGGTGGACGGGGCCGACCTGGCCGCCCGGTTCCTGCGGGAACACGGGGCAGACGAGGCGCGGGTCGCGGTGGTGTGGGACGCCATCGCGCTGCACACATCGGACGGGATCGCGCACCGCAAGGGTCCGGAAGTCGCGCTGACCCAGGCAGGCGCCGCCGTTGACGTGCTGGGACGCGGCGGGGAGCAACTGCCGCCAGGCTTCGCGGACCGTGTCCACGCCGCATTCCCCCGGGACGACCTGGCCTATGCGATCACCGACGCGATCGTCGCGCAGGCCCTGGAGAACCCGGCCAAGGCCAGCCCTTTGAGCTTCCCCGGCCAGGTACTGCGCCGCCATCTGCCGGAAGGCACACTGCCCGACTGGCACGACCTGATCGCCCACTCAGCATGGGGTGACCAGCCTGCGGGGAAAGCGGCGGGTGCCGGGACAACCCCATGACGCCGTCTCCGGGATGGACACGTGTGAGCCCAGGGGCCACTCACTCAAGATCGATCACGAGTAGCTGTTACTCAAGTGCCTGACCAACTCCCGTGTTCGAATAGACTCGCTGGTTGCCGTCTTCGATGCGATCGCTTCGTCGTCTTGGCTCGGGCGGGTCTGATGCTGGTTCGGGTGACAGGTTGAGTCACGCGGCCTGGAGGGCCGGTGTGGTCATGACGGTCTCGAATTCGACGGGGGTCAGTCGGCCGAGTGCGGCTTGCCGGCGACGGCGGTGGTAGGTCCGCTCGATCCAGGTCACGATGGCGATCCGTAGTTCCTCGCAGGTGGCTCACTTCCTGCGGTCGAGGACGTTCTTCTGCAGCAGGCTGAAGAAGGACTCCATGGCCGCGTTGTCGCCGGCTGCCCCGACCCTCCCTATCGATCCGTCCATCCGGTGGCGGTCGAGCGCCCGGACGAACTTCCGGGACCTGAATTGACCGTATTCAACCGGTCGTTGCAACACCAGCTTGTTGAAGCAACTGTAGCTGCTCGTTGAACGCCTCGGCGGGTGTCTTCCAACCGAGCGTCTTGCGGGGTCTGCTGTTGAGAGTGTGAGCGACGGCCTCGACTTCCTCGGCGGACCATCTCGAGAGATCGGTGCCTTTCGGGAAGTACTGGCGCAAGAGCCCGTTGGTGTTCTCGTTCGTGCCACGCTGCCACGGACTATGCGGATCGGCGGAGAAATCGGGAATGCCTGTCTCGACTCTGAACTGCGCATGGGCCGACATCTCCTTGCCGCGATCCCAGGTCAGCGGCAAGATTCTGCGAACCCGCGCGCTTTCCCGTGCGGGGTGTGGGAGGCCGTCTACATCATCGAGGGTCTGCTCAAGAACTCCTCCGAGGTGAAGCCGACCACCGTGCACGCGGACACCCAGGGGCAGTCCCAGCCGGTGTTCGCGCTCGCGCACCTCCTGGGCTTCGACCTCATGCCCAAATCAGGAACTGGAAGGGCCTGACCTTCTACCGGCCGGCCAAGACCAGCGAGTACGTGCACATCGACGCCCTGTTCGGCGAGGTGGGGAAGAACGTCATCGACTGGGACCTGATCGAGTCCCAGTTCCGGCACCTGATGAAGGTCGCCGTCTCCGTACGGGAGGGAGCGATCTCCTCGTCCACGCTGCTCAAGCGGCTGCGCTCGGGCTCCAAGAAGAACGCCACCTACGCCGCCTTCCGCGAGGTCGGCCGCGTGATCCGCACCGTGCAACTACTGCGGTACCTCTCCGATCCGGCGCTTCGCCGGCGGGTGACCGCGGCGACGAACAAGACCGAAACGTTCAACGGCTTCTCGCAGCGGATCGGCTTCGGCAACCGAGGGGTCATCGCGGACAACGACCCGGTCGAGCAGGAGAAGGCACAACGCCCTGGACATCGCGGAGATCGTCCGGCAGCTGTTGGAGGAAGACTGGGAGATCGAGCCGGAGGACCTGGCCCGCATCTCGCCGTACCTGACCGAGCACATCAACCGGTTCGGCGAGTACTCCACACACGAGCTCGGCGTCCAGCCCGACGCGTACGACCCGAAACTGGACGTCGACTTCACCCCAGCTCCGCGATCGCCCAGCCCACCGGCCGCTTCCAGCCCCCGGATGTCCGCCGCCGCCAGATCCTCGACGCCACGTCCGCCCTGCTCCTGGACGACGGCTACGAGGCCCTGACGATCAGCAAGGTCGCCGCCCGCGCCGGGGTCGCCAAAGGCACGGTCTACCTCTACTTCGACTCCAAACAGGAACTCCTGGCCGCCCTCCAGGCCGAGATGTGGGACCGCATGCTCCAGCGGCCCGCCGCCCTCCTGGAACGGCCCGGCCTGACCTGGACCGAACGTCTCGACGGACTCGTCGCCGCCTGGATCGCCGCCGAACAGAACCACCACGAGCTCTACCATCAGCTCTTCCACGAACCCGGCGGCGCCACCGGCGAGGAACCCGCCACCGCCGCCCGCGACCTGCTCGTCACCCTCCTCACGGAAGGCCACGTGGCGGGTGAGTTCGACGTGCCCGACCCCGAACTCACCGCGGACTTCCTCGCCCACGCCTAACCGGCCCCTGCCACCACACCCAGACCGACACCGACGTCACCGGAGCCGTCCAAGCCCTCTTCCGCCGCGTCGTCGCCGCTCACCCACCGAGCGACCCAGCCCCCTGATCACCTCTAGTGAATGCAGTCACGCTCCGTGCTCTCAGAAGCGGTTCTGCGACATGCCAGAGCCCCCCCGAACCGGCCACCATCATCGAACAGTTCGACTGCCCCACCTGTGAGGTGCCCGCCGGAAGCACCTGCCGCACCCGCGGCGGCAAGGTCGCCCCCAAGTACCACACCCCCCGCTTCATGCACCCCCGCCGACCGCGGCCCCGGCCGCGCGTGGGAGCTGGGCCCGGAGATCGACGCCGCCGCGCCCGAGGCCACCACGAAGCCCACGAAGGTGGGGTATGCCCGGTGCAGTACCGCCCAGCAGGGCGGACGATATGGCCGACTACGCCCGCAGCCTGCGAGCCAACGGCGTCCCCGTCCCCGAGATCGCTCGCAAACTCGTCATCACCTCGGGCAAGAACCAGGGCAAGCGCCCCTCGGTCGCCACCGTCTACCGCATCCTCGCCGAGGACACCGACAGCGCCGAGTGATCCCGATGCCCGTCAAAAGCTTCAAGATCAACTCATTGCCCCTTTGACCCGCATCTCGATACCCCGAGTGCGGTCAGCAGCCTGCTCATGTCCGCACCTGGCCGCCTGGATAGAACGCGTACCAGGCGAACCACATGGCGTCCAGACAGTCCGCCGGCTCCCACCGCTCACCCTCTTGCTGGAAGACGTGGGCGGTGCCGAGCTGGTCGTCCCAGCGGGCCTCCACTCGTGTGCCGCCTACCTCGGCGCGCACGGTCCGGTGCGTGCGGACGAGGTCCTTGTCGATGGCGAGGCGCTCCTTGCCAACGCGGACGCCGATGACGACGTCCTTGTCGGCGAGCCGGTCGCTGGAGGCGAGTACGGGGAAGATCGGCCGGCCCTTGGCGCAGCGCCCCGGTGTCCGTGGACAGCACCTCGGTGTCGGGGTGCGCGGTCCGCCACTGCTTCCACGTCGTCCACACCAGCGGGACGGTGTCCAGCTTCGTGCCCTTGAGCGGGCCGCTGACCCTGTCCGAGCAGTTGCGGCCACTGCGATCCGGTCTGCCGGTCGTACATCAGCAGGTTGGAGTTGACGAGCTTGCCGGTGGTACCGAACGTCAGGTCCTGGACGCCGGGCAGGGCGGAGAAGGCGATGACCGTGCCGGTCAGCGGGCAGTAGGTGACCGCGCGGGGTTCGCCGCCGACGGTGTCGTTGACGATCTCGTGCCACACCAGCACCAGCTGCGGATAGGCCCTCACCTCACCTTGGTACTCCAGGCCGAAGACCGGATCGTCGTCGAGGAAGCCGGCCTTGCTCGCAGGGATGAACCGGGGCTTGTCGATGGAGGGGATGCCGTCCTTGCCGGGCCCGCCGGACACGGCGGGCCCGGCGAGCGCCTCCAGTGACGGGTCCTGGCCCGGCTGTACGGCCGTCACCGGGTCGGAGGGCCCGTCTGAGGCCAGTTTCCCGCCGAGGATCTCCCCGCCCGCGAGCACCAGGCTGATGGCGCAGACCACGGCCCGCCTGTCGCCGCGACGGGCGAGGGGGTTTCCGATCGTACTGGCCGGTCACCTGGCACCTCCCGAACCCGATGGGATTCGTACTGCCGATCGTGCCCTGTGTCGGGCGGCGCTTCGGTGAGCGCGCTTACAGTTCTCGCCCTCCTTGGCGGCCTACGGTCGGATCATGGTGCTGCGGATCGTGCTCGGGACGGTGTACACGGCGATGGCGATCGGCCAGCTCGCCTCCCTCGGGCACATGCCCGGGATTCTGGCCGCGTACGGGCTGGTGGACGGCGCCGGGGCGACCGCGCTGGCCGTGGCACTGATCGCGGGCGAGCTGGTGGCTGGCGTCTGCTTCCTGGCCCGCCCTCGCTCGAAGGCCCTGGCGCCGGTGTGGGTGTACACGGGTGTATCGGTGGTGTGGACGGTGCTGGCCGCGCAGGCGTTCGCGCGGGGGCTAGCGGTGGACAACTGCGGCTGCTTCGGCCTCTACCTCACGCAGCGGCTGAGCTGGTTCGTTCTCGTCCAGGACGCCCTGACCCTGCTCTACGCGGGCATCCTGATCCACTCCGCCCGCCGGTCGCCCGCCCCGCTGCCCTCCGACGAGGGGGAGGAGACGAGCCGTGAAGTCCGCATCCCGTGAACGGTCCGGTCTCGGCGGCTTCGCGACCGTCGTAGGTGCCGGGCTGCTGATGGTGGTGTGCTGCGCGGGTCCGCTGCTCGTGGCCGGCGGAGCAATGGGCGCCGTCGGAGGGGCCCTGGCCAACCCGTGGCTGATCACCGTCGGCGCGGTCGTGCTGCTCGCCGGCGCCGGCTACGCCCTGCGCTGCCGAGCGCGTCGCCGCCTGGGCGCCGGGCCGGAGGAGTGCTGCATGACCGTCCCGGCCAGCCCCCAGCCACACGAAGAAGTCGATCCGGGCGGCGACGTCCGCTGAACCAATCCCCCATGGAAGAGGAGTTCTGCGATGACCCAGGCACCGGCGCCGAGGCGCAAGGCGGACCGGGACGAGGTGTTCGTGGAGTTCACCAAGTCGATCTGTCCGCTGTGCAAGACACCCATCGACGCGCAGGTCAACATCCGCGCGGAAAAGGTGTATCTGCGCAAACGCTGCCGTGAGCACGGCGAGTTCGAGGCGCTGGTGTACGGGGACGCGGAGGAGTACCTGTCCTCGGCGCGGTTCAACAAGCCCGGCACGATCCCCCTGACCTTCCAGACCGAGGTGAAGGACGGCTGCCCGTCCGACTGCGGGCTGTGCCCGGAGCACAAGCAGCACGCCTGCCTGGGCGTCATCGAGGTGAATACCGGCTGCAACCTTGACTGCCCGATCTGCTTCGCCGACTCCGGGCACCAGAGCGACGGCTACTCGATCACCCTTGAGCAGTGCGAGCGGATGCTCGACGCCTTCGTCGCCTCCGAGGGCGAGCCGGAGGTGGTGATGTTCTCCGGCGGCGAGCCCACCATCCACAAGCACATCCTCGACTTCATCGACCTCGCCCAGGCTCGCCCGATCAAGAACGTCAACCTCAACACCAACGGCATCCGCCTGGCCACCGACAAGAACTTCGTGGCCGAGCTCGGCAAACGCAACCAGGTCCCCGGCAGGTCGGTGAACGTCTACCTCCAGTTCGACGGCTTCGACGAGCGCACCCATCTGGAGATCCGCGGCCGGGACCTGCGCACGTTCAAGCAGCGGGCGCTGGACAACTGCGCCGAGGCCGGGCTGACCGTCACCCTAGTCGCGGCCGTGGAGCGCGGCCTGAATGAGCACGAGCTCGGAGCGATCATCGAGTACGGCATCGACCACCCCGCCGTACGGTCCGTGGCCTTCCAGCCGGTCACCCACTCCGGACGGCACGTGGAGTTCGACCCGTTGGAGAGGCTCACCAACCCGGACGTCATCCGGCTGATCAACGCACAACGGCCCCCCTGGTTCCGGAAGGGCGACTTCTTCCCCGTACCGTGCTGCTTCCCCACCTGCCGCTCCATCACCTACCTCCTGGTGGACGGCGAACCGGGCAACCGCACCGTCGTGCCCGTCCCGCGGCTGCTGAACGTGGAGGACTATCTCGATTACGTCACCAACCGCGTCATGCCCGATGCCGGCATCCGCGAGGCCCTGGAGAAACTGTGGTCGGCCTCCGCGTTCATGGGGACCGAGACGACCGAGGACAAGCTCCGCGCGACCGCCGAGGCTCTGGACTGCGCGGACGCCTGCGGCATCGACCTGCCGGAGGCGGTGAAGCAGTTGAACGACAAGGCGTTCATGATCGTCGTGCAGGACTTCCAGGACCCCTACACCCTCAACGTCAAGCAGCTGATGAAGTGCTGCGTCGAGGAGATCACCCCCGACGGCCGGCTCATCCCGTTCTGCGCCTACAACTCCGTCGGCTACCGCGAACAGGTCCGCGCCGAGATGTCCGGCGTCCCCGTCGCTCCGGTGGCCCCGAACGCGCTGCCCCTCGAGGGACGGCTGACGACGACCCCGTACGGCTCGAAGACCACCCGCATTGGGAGCGAGGAGCGCCGGCCGTGAACCACGAGGAGATCAAGTCCTGCTGCGCGGACGCGTACTCGAAGGACATCGTCGCGATGCTGCTCGGGGACTCCTACCATCCCGGCGGCACCGCGCTGACCCGCCGCCTCGCCGACCGGCTCGCGCTCACTCCCGGCCTGCGGGTCCTCGACGTCGCATCAGGCCGCGGCACCACCGCGCTCCTGCTCGCGGATGTCTACGGAGTCAGGGCCGACGGCGTCAACTACGCACCGGCCAACACCGCCCTCGCCCAGGGAGCCGCCGAAGCCGCAGGGCTCACCGACCGGGCCGCCTTCACCACCGGCGACGCCGAGCATCTCCCTTACGACGACGGCATCTTCGACGCGGTGGTGTCCGAGTGCGCGCTGTGCACCTTTCCCGACAAGCCCAGGGCAGCAGCCGAAGTCGCCCGCGTGCTGAAACCCGGCGGAAGCCTCGGCCTCACCGACGTCACCGCCGACACCGACCGCCTCCGGCCCGAACTGCGCGGGCTGACCGCCCGCATCGCCTGCATCGCCGACGCCCGCCCGCTCGACGACTACGCCGAGCTCCTCGCCGCTGCCGGGCTGCGCACCCTCACCACGGAGCGGCACGACGAGGCGATGATTCGCATGATCGACCAGATCCAGGCCCGCCTCGACCTGCTCCGTATCACCGCCCCGACCCGCCTCGCCGACGCGGGCGTCGACGTGGGCGCGGCCCCGGCCGTGCTGGACGCTGCCCGCGCCGCCGTCACCGACGGCGTTCTCGGCTACGCCCTGCTGACCGCCGTGAAGCCATCGCCCTGACGGCCCGGCGGTCTACCGCCGGGTACGTAAGCGCCCTCACATACCTGCATGTGCCCTGCGTCCTAGCGTCAGCGACGAGAGAGGAAACTCAGTCGCACATAGGAGGGCGATCACCATGGCCACTACCGTGCAGGCATCTCCCAAGACGGCCGCTATCCCGGTGTACGCGGTGTGGGGCGCCGCGGCCGGGCTGGTCGGCGGCATCGGGATGGGCATCTGGATGTCGGTGTCCCGGCCGATGATGGACACGGCGATGATCACCATGGTCGCGGGGCTCCTGGGCTCCACCAACGCCTTCGCCGGCTGGCTGATCCACCTCGGGATCGCCACCTTCGCCGGCGTCGCCTTCGGCGTCGTCCTGGGTCGGTTCGCCCAGCGCATCGCCCCCGCGATCGTCCTCGGACTCGTCTACGGCGCCGTGTGGTGGACGGTCGGCGCTCTGTGGATCATGCCTGCCAACATGGGCATGCCTGTCTTCGCCTGGAACGATGTCACCGCCTCCAGCCTCGGCGCCCACCTTGTCTTCGGGCTCCTGGCAGGAACGACGTTCGCGTCCATCGCCCAGGCGGCGGGCAGGCACGGCGGCCCGGCCCGCCGATGAACCGCGAGGCTGCCGCGTCCACCCCCAGCAAACCCACGGCCCTACCGCCGGGCGCGGCACCGCGCCGCATGGCCGTCGACGGAGGTGCGGTGCCCTACTGTCTGGCCAGCAGCGCCGAGGCGCTGGCCAGCCCGGCGTGGGGCGTAGCCCCACCGCCATGGGCACCGGGAAGACGCGAGGAGACGCACCACATGAACCACGCCGTATCGGACGACTACGCCGAGCGGACCTGGTGCCTGGCCGAGGTCGACATCTTCTGCGACCTCTCCGAGCAGGAGATGGAAGCCATCGCCGCCGCGGCACCGATGAAGACCTACCACGCGGGCGAGATCCTCTACTCGCCCACCCAGCCCTCCGAAGTCCTGTTCATCCTGAAAAAGGGCCGGGTTCGCATCTTCCGTGTCTCCGCCGACGGACGGGCGCTCACGACCGCGATCATCTCCCCGGGCACGATCTTCGGCGAGATGGTCCTGCTCGGACAGCACATGTACGACAACTACGCCGAAGCACTCGACGACACCGTCGTCTGCGTCATGAGCCGCGCCGACGTGCACAAATTCCTCTTGTCGGACGCCCGGATCGCCGCCCGGATCACCGCGATCCTCGGCCGCCGGCTGTCCGACCTCGAACAGCGATTGTCCGACAGCGTCTTCAAGACCGTCGCCCAGCGCGTGGCGACCACCCTGGTCACGTTGAGCACCGCCCAGCCGCCGGGCAGTCCGCTGCTGCCAGGCGGACGCCACCCGCAGATCGCCCTCACCCACGAGCAGCTCGCGGCGCTCGCCGGTACCTCCCGCGAGACCTGCACCAAAGTGCTGCGCGGTCTTGCCGACGACGGGATGCTCCGGCTCGCCCGCGGGCGTATCACCGTGCTCGACCGAGAGCGGCTCCAGGACTCAGCGGGCTGATCCGCGTATGCGTCACCGAACCGTAAGGCCATCAGCACCCCCACGACCCGAGGAAGCGGTCTACTCTCCCCTCCGGTCCCCGACATACAGGAGTCATCAATGCGTCCCCGCACCGTCATTCCGGCCACCGTCGCCGCTGCGCTGCTCGCTCTCACCGGGTGCGGTGCGAACGGCGGCTCGGATTCCGCCGGTGACGCGGGGGCAGTCTCCCCGTCGACGGCATCGTCCCCCGCCCAGCCTTCCGCCGGCTCGGACGGGAGCGGTACCGGGGCGGGCGGGGCCAAGGTGCCCGCGGCGCTGGACTTCACTGCCACCACGGTGGACGGCAAGCCGTTCGACGCGAGGACGCTCGCGGGCAAGCCGACCGTCCTGTGGTTCTGGGCACCGTGGTGCCCCAAGTGCAAGGCCCAGGCGGCCGAGACGGCCAAGGTCGCCGCGGACAACGCAGGCAAGGCGAACGTCGTCGGCGTCGCCGGCCTCGACAAGAACGCCGCGATGAAGGACTTCGTCTCCGCCACGGGCACCGGCTCCTTCCCGCAGCTCTCGGATGAGAAGGGTGAGGTGTGGAAGCGGTTCAAGGTCACCGAGCAGAGCCGGTACGTGATCCTCGACAAGGACGGCACCACCGTCTATGAAGGCGTGCTGCCGGCCGGCAAGGGTCTGGCCGACAAGGTCGCCGGGCTCACCGGCTGAACCGCCATGTCCGACCTGCCTCTCGCCCTCGCACTCGGCGCCGGGATGCTCGCCGCCGTCAACCCCTGTGGCTTCGCCCTGCTCCCCGCCTACCTCTCGCTCCTCGTCCTCGGCGACGACACCCCCAGCCGCACCGCCGCCGTCGGCCGGGCCCTGGCCGCAACTGCCGCGATCACTCTCGGATTCGCCGCTCTCTTCGGTGTGTTCGGCCTGGCGATCCAGCCGGTCGCGGGGCAGGTGCAGCAGCACCTGCCCTGGTTCACCATCGCCTTCGGCGTTCTCATAGCCACCGCGGGCGGATGGCTGCTCGCCGGCCGCCAGCTGCCGACCCTTACACCGAAGCTCCGGCGGGCACCGAAGGTGACCCGCTCCCTGCCCTCGATGGCACTGTTCGGCATGGCGTACGCCACGGCCTCCCTGGGCTGCACCATCGCCCCCTTCCTCGCCATCGTCGTCTCCGCCTTCCGCACCGGCTCCACCGGCGAAGGCGTCGCCCTGTTCACCGCCTACGCCGCCGGCATGGGCCTGATCGTCGGCGCCGCCTCCCTGACCGTCGCCCTCACCCGCACCACCGCCGTCACCCGACTGCGCCGCCTCGGCGCGATCGCACCCCGCCTCGGCGGCGGCCTGCTCCTCCTGGTCGGCGCCTACGTCGGCTACTACGGCTGGTACGAGATCCGGCTCCAAGACGCCCCGTCCATGACTGACCCGGTCATCGACGCGGCCGGCACCCTCCAACGCGCCATCGCGGACGGCGTGGATGCCCTCGGTCCAGCCTCCATCGCCATCCTCGTCGTGCTCCTGTTCATCGCGGCACTGTTGATCCGCCGCCGAGCGCGCCACACCGACCTCTCCGACACCGGACCACAGCGCACCCCGGAAGTCCGATGAGGACCCAGGTGGCCCTGGCACCAAGACACTCCGGGCAAGAGGCCGCTCGAGCGTCCCGCGCGTGCGGGACGTAATCTGCGGCCATGACCGACGCCCAGACTCCGACGCCCCGTGAAGCCTTCGAGACGCTCCTGGCCGGCAACCAGCGCTTCGTCGCCGGCTCACCGGACCACCCGAACCAGGACGCTGCCCGCCGCACCGAGGTCGTCCCCGCCCAGAACCCATTCGCGGTGATCTTCGGATGCTCCGACTCCCGGCTGGCCGCTGAGATCATCTTCGACCGCGGGCTGGGCGACCTGTTCGTGGTGCGCACTGCAGGGCACGTCATGGGGCCGGAAGTGCTCGGCAGCATCGAGTACGCGGTCAGCGTCCTCGGATCGCCGCTGGTCGTCGTGCTCGGCCACGACGCCTGCGGCGCGGTCGCGGCCACCCGCTCCGCCGTCCAGGACGGCACAACAGCCGGAGGCTACGTGCGGGACGTCATCGAACGCGTGACCCCCAGCGTGCTGGCGGCGCGCGCCGCCGGACACACCGAGGACACCGACTTCATCACCGAGCACATCCGGCACACGGTGGACCTGTTGCTGGACCGCTCCCGCATCCTCGCGGACGCCGTCGAAGCCGACGACGCCGCGGTCGTGGGCCTGTCCTATCGGCTCGCCGACGGCATCGCCCAGCTGGTCACCACCCGCGGCCTTGACACGCCCGTCGCCTCCGCGCCATGACGCCTTGTCAGCGTTCCCGCAGTTCCGGCACGACCTTCCGTAGTTGATCCGCGCCGATCGAGCCCGCGCGCAGCAGGAGCGGGGCGTCGCCTGTGATGTCCACGATCGAGGAAGGGACGGCGGCCGGGGTCGGTCCCCCGTCGAGATACACGGCGACCGCCTGTCCGAGCATGTTCTGGGCTGCGTCGCAGTCATGGGGGGGTGCCTCTATGTCCTTCGTCAAGCCCGAGGTGGTCATGCGGCGGCTGCCTCGGGTAGGCGTGACTCGTAGAAGGTGCCGTCGCGGAGCATGGCGAACAGGACGCTGATGCGGTGGCGGGCGAGGCGGAGGAGGGCCTGGGTGTGGGTTTTGCCGCGGGCCCGGCAACGGTCGTAGTAGGTGCGGGAGGATCGCCGCCCAGCAGCTCGAGATCCAACGGCTCCGGGAGGCGCTGGCCTCGCAGTCCAGTATCCGGGCGCTGCCCCGTACTCAGCAGGCATCGCCCCGTACGGATCACGCAGCTGATGCAAGAACGGCGTACGTAGGGATGGCGCTGGCCCCTGGCCGGTGAAACCGTATGAGTCACCGGGAGGTGGGGTGCGGTCTGTGGCGCGGCTTGGGCACGTACTCTGAGCAGTCAGGGTTATGGCATGGCCCCGGCCCCCATACGGGTACGAAGACGCCCAGCGTCTTGTGGCGTGTGATCTCTGCGGTGACGGGCTGCTGACAAGCTGGGCACACATGCGTATCGGTGTCGCGCGCTTCCTTGACCATTTTTTTACGATATGCCCGTACTGGAGAGTCGGGAAGTGGCTGGAGTTGCTCCGGTGCGCCGCCGTCCGACATGGGGTTCTGGCTGGCCCCGGCTTCCGTGCCGGGCGTAAGACCCGGTTCGGGTATGGCTTCGGGGTGCTTGATGGGTCTGGTCAGGCTGAGGACGATCGAGCCAGCCAGCACGAGGACGATCACGGCAAGGCTGACCGGTGAGGGGATCTCCGGGACGCTGGGGCTGATCGTCTTGTGGGATGCCTGGAGGATGAGCTTGATGCCGATGAAGGACAGGATGATCGCGAGGCCCCGGTTGAGGTAGTGGAAGCGGTCGAGCAGGCCGGCGAGCATGAAGTAGAGGGCCCGCAGGCCCAGGATCGCGAAGGCGTTGCTGGTATAGACGATGAAGGCGTCGTCGCTGACGGCGAGGACGGCCGGGACGCTGTCGACGGCGAAGATCAGGTCGGCGGCCTCGATCGCCGTGACGACTGCAAGCAGCGGGGTGGCCACGCGCTTGCCGGCCTCTTTGACGAAGAACTTCGTCCCCGCGTACTCATCCCGCACTGGGATGATCTTGCGCAGCGTGCGTACGGCGAAGCTCTGTCCGGGGTCGAAGCTTTCCTCCTCGTCCTTGAGGAGTTTGTAGGTGCTGTAGAAGAGGACGGCCGCGAAGGCGAACAGCACGGCGGTGAAGCGGCTGACCACGGCCACGCCGAGGGAGAGGAAGATGCCGCGGAAGACCAGTGCCCCGATGACGCCGAAGAACAGCACGCGGTGCTGGTAGGCGCGGGGGACCTTGAAGTAGGAGAAGATCACGGCGAAGACGAAGAGGTTGTCGACCGACAGGCTCTTCTCCAGCAGCCAGGCGGTCGTGTACTCGGTTCCCGCGGTCGTGCCCAGGACGAGGAAGACGACGGCGCCGAAGACGAGCGCGAGACCCACCCACAGTCCGCTCCAGGCGGCGGCTTCCTTGAACCCGATGACGTGCGCGGTTCGGTGCGCCAGAAGGTCGATCGCCAGCGACACGACCACCGTCGCGGCGAACGCCACCCACAGCCAGACCGGGACCTCGAGCACAGCGGCCACTTCCACCACGGCCGGTGCGAGGTGCACCGGCCCTTCTACATGAGTGTGCGGCATTCGGCTCGACGTGGCGCGTCAGTGTACCCGCCGACAGCGCCCTTGCACGCCGGTATGTCCTTCGCCTGTGCTGGCGAGTCAATGAGCGTGGGGATCACGCCCGGGGCCCGGAGTACCGCGCTGTGCGGCCGGGATCAACAGGGAGGGGAGAAGGAGGGCCCTGGCGCGGAGAGGCCGCGCATCCTTCAGCTTGACTCTGTCGGGGATCTTGGAGTTTCCCGGTGCGGCAGCATGGTCAACGGGCATGCTCGGGTAGTTCCGATGACCGATGCAGCTGTCGAGGTGCCCGTTGTCCCTCCGCCCCCGTTCCGGTGAGCGAGTCCCGCCTCTGACTGCGCAGGTCGCGCGGGCGAGCAACCCGGGTGGTACGACGGCGATATGGGTGCGTGTCGCCGGCATCTCTCCTCACCTGCTGGACGGGCTTGTCGATGAGGACTGGGGGCTCCGGCGGAATGGCAGCGGTGCTTCCACCTGGTCCGGATGCACCTGGACGCCGGTGAGGCGCTGCCCACCACGGCGGGCGACGTCGTGCGCCAGGGCGAGGATCTCGGGCGGTGGGTGCAGTCGGTGCGGCTCGGCTGGGACCAGCTCACGACCGTGCAGCAGTGGATGTGCGAGCAGGTCCTCGGGATCGAGCCCGCCAGCGAGGAGGAGAAGCCGCAGCCGCGCCGTACACAGGCTGACAAATGGGCGATGAACTACGAACGCCGCCAAGCAGTTCTACGAGCGCGAGGGGCACCTTCGGGTCCCGAGGAAGCACGTCGAACGGATCGTCGTCGGCGAAGACCAGGAGGAGCGGGAGCACAAGCTGGGGGCCTGGATCGGCAACCAGCGCAGCCGGGCCGCGACCCTGACGCCGGAGCGGATGGAGCTGCTGTCCGCAATCGGGATGCGCTGGACATAACCCCGTACGAACGAACAGCGGCGCCGGGCCAGGGGTCTGTCCGGCCTCGTCCAGGCCTGGGGCCCGCGAGTGTGGGGTGTCCGGCCGCGTTGATCGGCCGGGCACCCCACACTGAACAGATGGTCAGTTGCCGGTGTGGTAGGTGTTGACGAGCGTGGTGGAGGTGTAGGCCCAGGCGCCGGGGTTGGATGCCCAGCCGGCCTGGCCACCGTTGAAGAGGGCGTCGGGCCGGGCGGTCCAGGTCCACATCTTGACGGCGTTGTCGGTCTGGTGGTTCAAGATGGCGAGGTCGTCGCGGCCGTCGCCGTTGTAGTCGCCGGTCGTCATCTGCAGGCGCTTGACGTCCAGGCCGCCGGAGCTGTTGAGGGTGTCCCTCCCCTCGTAGCGTGAAGACCGTGACTGCAGGGGAAGTTGGGAGTCATGGCGGAGAAGCGACGGAAGTTCGATCCGGAGTTCCGTGAGGGGGCCGTACGGATCGTGACGGAGACCGGCAAGACGATCGCCGAGGTCGCCGAAGACCTGGGGATCAACGAGACCACTCTGGCGAGTTGGGTCTCCCGCGCCCGTCGGGCAGGGATCGCACCGGCCGGCGGGAGTGACGAGCTGGAGCGTCTGCGGCGTGAGGTCGCCCAGCTCAAGCGGGAGAAGAAGGAACTGGTCATGGAGCGTGATGTCCTCAAACGCTGCATGGTCCTGTGGGTGAAGTAGCCGTGGCGGACCCGGCGTCCGTCGTCGGGGTGATCAGCGACTTCAGGACCGAGCACGGCATTTCGCACCGTGTCTCCTGCCGCGCTCTGGGCGTGAGCGAGGCATGGTTCTACAAGCACCGCACCCGTCGGCCCACCCGGCGTGAGCTGCGCAGACAGCGTCTGATCGAAGCGGTGAAGGAGGAGTTCGACGACTCCGGCGGCACCTACGGCTCGCCGAAGATCTGGATCAGGCTGGTGAGGCAGGGCTGGCGGGTCTCCGTGAACACCGTCGCGAAGATCATGTCGGAGTTCGGCCTGGTCGCGCGGAAGGTACGAAGACGGCGGGGGCTGACCCGGCCGGGGAAACGGCTGGCCGCCCCGGACTTCGTGCGCCGCGACTTCACCGCCGAGGCGCCCGACCTGGTCTGGTGCGGAGACATGACCGAGATCGACGCCGGCGAGGGCAAGCTCTATCTGGCCACGGTCATAGACCTGTTCTCCCGCCGCCTGCTCGGCTATGCGATGGGCGCCCGCCACGATGCCGACCTGGTCGTCGCTGCCCTCCACATGGCCGCCGCCACCCGCGGCGGGGACGTCCGCGGTGTGATCTTCCACAGCGATCGCGGAAGCGAGTACGGCTCGCGGAAGTTCCGCCGGGCCTGCCGGAAGCTGGGCGTCACCCAGTCCATGGGCCGGGTCGGATCATGTTTCGACAACGCCGTCAGCGAGGCGTTCAACAGCGTGCTGAAGGTCGAGTACGTCCATCGCCGGACCTTCGCCACCCGCACCGAGGCCCGGATCCGGATCGCGACCTGGATCACCGACTTCTACAACGCTCGACGACTACACAGCGTGTGCGGCTGGAAGAGCCCGATCGACTACGAACACGACTACTGGGCCGGCTTCACCGGGGAGCTGGCTGCATAGGAAGGTCTCCACGAAACCGGGGGATTGACAGACAAGACGTATCGCCGGAGATCCTCGACTGCTGCCGGTTGAGCTTGTCCATGACACGATCGCGGAGAAGCTCGTACTCCTCACGAAGTCTGCGCCATTCGGTCACGGGCGGTCGGGGAATGACAACACCCTCGGTGACAGTCTCCTCCGGCCCGAACTGCTCGCGGGTGAGGTCGATCTCAAGGCCCAGGCCCAGGCGGTTCCACCAGTGGTAGTCCACACGCTCGCCGTTGACGTGTACTTCTCCCCGGATCAGCTCACCTCCCAGCAGGTCATTGAGCACCATGGCCGTCACACCGCACTGGTCCCGAGCCGGGTTGTCCGGGCTCCAGCGCGATCGGAACTCAGGCGTGCACGTCTCGGCACTCCAACTGCTGCGAACGGCTCGCTCGATGTCGGTGAGAAGCAACGGTGTCATGCCGGTGATCCTTCCAGCCGACACTGACAACGGCCCGGATCGACGAGCGCCGTCGGCGGACACGATCAAAGCCACCGGGGCCAATCGACTCGTTCACGAGGAGCCTCGAAGATCGCTGTCTGGGGCCAGAAGACTCGTTCCCGTGGGGCCAATTGACTCGTTCGAGGCCAAATCGCGTTGCTCAGGCGGCTGCGAGCGCTTGAAATCGTCCCAAGTGGCACCGGGTCGGTGGTCCCGGTCGACCCACAGCAGCCGGCTGCGTCCGTCGCCTCAGGTCCGGTGTCGTGGAAGTGGGACGTGCCGACGCCGTGGCCGGGCAGTGGCACAGGGGCGGACCACGGGCTGTCGACGGACGCGGCGACGGCGACGAAGTTTCGGACGTCCTTGATAGGCACCGGCGTGCACCATCGAGCGGCTGATGCGCGACGTTGTGCGTCGCGCACGCCGTCCCAGGGCGGTCGCCGTGCGCCGCTCTGCGGAAGCGGACCGGCGCACGGCGACGGCGCTGTGGCAGCGGGCTCCGCCGGCCCGCCACCCGTCCCGGACTGGCTGACACACCATTCCGACGCGGGATCGCGAGGTGGTTCCGGCTCACCGAAAACCTCGACCGGGCCGACATCGCCGCCTCGGTGGGCTCGGTGGGCGACGCGTACGACAGCGCGCTCGTGGAGTCCACGACCGGCCTGTTCAGTACGTAGCTGGAGCAGGCTCGGGCGGCCGTGAGGACGCTCTCGCACATCGAGCTGCCCACCGCCGAGTGGGTCGACGGCCACAACCGCAGCCGTATCCACGGTGGAGTCGGCCACATCCCACTCGTCGAGCACGAAGCAGCACACCAACGAGCAGCCGCCAAACAGCAGGTCGGAACCGCCGACTGGGACCTCCAACGAACCCCGGACGGCTCAGGGCGGATGCAGCCGACCGTCCTGGCGGACCGGTTGACTCGGCCGCCAGGACGCCTTGGGCGAGTGGGGCCGTCAGTGCCGGGAACGCCCTGCATGCTGTGCGAGGCGTCGGCGTTCGAGGGCCCCGGCGAGGGTGTAGGCGCCGCCGCCTGCAACCGCAAGGACCCAGTAGAGGCCGGGGGTACCGAGGAAGAGCGCGGTGCAGGAGGTCAGAGCCAGCCAGACGCCGAGGCCGTAGTGCAGCAGGTTGCGACGTGCGGCGCCTTCGGCGAGGTAGAGCATGCCGACGATGAGGCCGGAACCGGCGGGCCAGAGGACGGACTGCAGTTCCGGCATGTCGAAGGCGGACGTCAGGCCGGTGATGGCGAGGAAGAGGGCGGCGAAGGCGGCGACCCAGGAGGCGCCGAGCAGCTTGTATGAAAGAACGTCCGGCCCGGTGGCTCCGCGCTGGGCTCGCAGGGCGGCGACGGTGGCCTGGGTGATGCCGGTTGCCAGTCCGATGCCGAGGAGTGTGGTGGGCAACCAGCCCGGCAGGCCGAGCAAGGGGCTGTCTCCCTGGGAGATTGCGGCGGCGCCGTGTCCGAACAGATAGGCGAGTCCGAAGCTGACGTAAGCCGCGCGGTTGTCGACCTCGTTCACGAGAGGACTCGGGGTGTCACTGGCGCCCGGGTCAACCGGGGCTTCGGGAGCTGCGATGGCCATGAGGAGCCTTCCAGAGTGGGTTGCGGATGTGTGAGGGGTTCGGGAACGACACGGGCGACTCGTGTCGGTGTGCGCGGCCGGACCGCGCGGGGCGATGACCTGACCCGACAGTGCCGCCCCGAAGGGGTGGTGGCGGCTCCGGGAGCGTCAGCCCGGAGCCGCCCACTGGAGGCCGTCGCGCTCCGGAGCCGTGTGGGTCAGTCCTCGCCGTTGTCCAGGGCGCTGTCGGGAATCCAGGAGCCGTGGATTCCGGCAGTCACGCGGCGCGGAAGGTGGACGGTGGCGACCCGGTCCAGCCCTGCGGCGTCCAGGACCAGCAGTTGTGAGGCGTCCTGTTTGAGGTCTGAGATGACGGTGAGCAGGTAACCGTCGTCCTCGCTGGTGGCTCCGGCTGCAGGGACGAAGACCGCTTCGCTGGGCAGCCTGGCGTCGCCGACCTGGTGGATGCGGCGAGCGCCGGTGGTGCGGTCGTACTTGACGACGCCGTAGCCCCCCAGACCCTCCTGGTCGGGGAAGGACACCGCGTACTGGTAGCGGTGCTCGGCCCCGAGGTAGTCCTCGTTGAGGGTCGGGAACTCCACTGCGAGGTCGTCGATGATCTGCTCGTCGACGGTGCCGGCCCCGGTGTCGATCACCCATCGGCGGGTGTAGGAGCGGGTGTTGGGTTCAGCGCCCCGCCCGGGCGCTCCGACCCACCAGTTCCAGGAGAGCTGGAACCCTTCTCGGTCCATGGTGGGGCCTTCCAGGACGATGCGGCCCTGCCCGTCCTCGTAGGCGTTGGCGACGTGCAGCATGTTGCCGGGTTCAATGGAGAGCCAGCGGATCTGTCGGGCACCATCGCCCGTACGGGGCATGACCCCGATCCGGGAGGGCTGCTGGTCGCTCCAGCCGTAGGGGATGCCGGAGTGCTCGGCGGGGTCGAAGGTCACGTTGCCTTCGATGAACACGACGTGGCGGCGGGTGATGGCGAAGTCGTGCTTGAGCGAGGCGGTCGCGCCCGGGATCTCGGCGCTGTGGACGATCTCCCCCTTGGCGTCGCAGACGTGGTACACGAGGTGGGGCGGGAACGGCGAGGAGCCGAAGAAGTGGAGCTCCCCCGTCGCCGGGTCCTCCTTGGGATGTGCCGTCATGGCCGTACGCAGCCGGCCGTTGAAGTCATGGGCACCGACCGTATCCAGGTCCGGGGTGAGTTCGAAGGGGAGGTTCGCCTCGCACAGCGCGAGCAGTCGTCCGGCATGCTCGATGACATGGGTTCCCGCCGTGCTCGCGGTCAGGTCCGGGCCGTGCGCGGTCATATACGGGGCACCGTCGAGGGCGGGAGTGTGCACCCAGCGGTTGCGGTACCAGTGGGCGCGACCCTCGCGGAGACGGATGCCGTGGACCATGCCACTGCCCTTGAACCAGTGGGTGGGGGTGACGCCCGGCTTGGGGTTGTGGCTGTTGCGGATCAGGCGGCCGGTCAGTTCGGGGGGCAGGGAGCCCTCGACGGTGAGACCGGTGGCGGTGATCTCGTCGGCGACAGGGGTGTAGTGGCCGGTCAGATAGGGCTTGCTCGTCATGGTCGGTCCTCGGATTTCATCGTTGTGCGTGGTGTGTGGTGGTACCCGGCCTCAGGCCGTCTGCTCGGCGTGGGACTTCAGGCAGTCGAGCCAGCTCTCCAGGGAGGCCTTCAGGGCCGCGGTGAGTTCGTCGACCGCGGCGTCGACGGCATCTCCGCTCCAGGACTCCTCGGTGTGGACGACGACGTGGTCGCCGTTCCGCTCGAAGGTCCATGCGTGGATGCCGACGATTCCCTCGACGGTCCCGCCCCAGACGATCCGCCGTTCGGGGACGATTTCGTGGATGGTGGAGGTGATGTTCATCCCGTGGGTGCGCCAGGAGAAGTCGGAGCCGACCGCCGCCGGCCCACTGAGCCGGGCCTGTTCGATGCCGGGGTTCCACGCCGGCCAGTTGTCGACGTCGGTGTGCAGCGACCAGACGGTGGCCAGCGGGGCCTCGATGGTCGTCGTCAGGCTGACGACGACGGGGGCTGTGGAGTCGATGGTGTGCATGCGGTTTCCTTCTCGATGGGATGGAGGGGTTGGTTCGGCGGGTGGGCTTGGTCAGCCGGTGGGTGTGCAACGGGCTGCCTGGCCCTGTCCGCTGGACGTCGTGGAGGCGGCGGTGGGCGGGAGGACGCCACGGGTAGTAAGGCTGCGGCGGGTGAGCGTCAGGGCGACGACCGCGCCGAATGCCAGAACCGCGGACGACACAGTGAAGGCGGCTCGGTATCCGGCGCTGAGCGCCTCCGTGGGGGGCTGGTGGGTGGATGCGTGGGCAGTGACGGAACCGGCCAGGGTGGCCAGGGCTGCGAGACCGATCGCGCCGCCGACCTGGCGGGTGGTGTTCACCAGCCCGCCGGCCAGACCCGCGTCCTGCGGCGGAACACCGTCCACGGCGAGTGCGGTGAGCATGACGAAGGCGATGCCCAGGCCGAGCCCGACGAGGACGCTCGGGCCGAGGACGTCGGCGAGGTAGTTTCCGTCGGCGCTGAGCCGGGACAGCCACAGCAGTCCGGCAGCCTCGGTGAGCAAGGCCGCGATCACCGTTGCGGTGCCGCCGATACGACCGGAGATGCGAGGTGCGACGGCGGCGCCGAGCATATTGGCCACAGCGAGTGGGAGTTGGCCCGCTCCGGTGGCCAAGGGGCCCATTCCGAGGACCTGCTGCTGGTAGAGCGGCAGGAAGAAGAACAGGGCGATCCACACGGACCCCAGGAGGGCCATCAGCAGGTTTCCCGCGGCTACGCGGCCGGTGGTCATCAGCCGCGGGGGGATCAGCGCGTGCGGCCGGCGGATCTCGATCACGCCGAAGACCCCCAGTAACGTGCCGGCAGCGGCGAGGGCGCCGAGGACTCTCACATCTGTCCAGCCGGTGCCGCGTGCGGCGGTCAGACCCCACACCAGGCAGGTCAGAGCGACTGTGACGGTGGCGGTGCCCAGGAGGTCGAATCGGGCGTACTCTCGACCGGCCGTCCGTGGTACGAGGGCCGCCACGGCGATGAGGACCAGCACCGCCCCGAGCGCAACGGAGTGGAAGATCCAGGGCCAGCCCCATGCCTGGGTGAGCAGGCCGCCAAGGAGGACGCCCCCCGCTCCTCCCGCGCCGGAGACCGCGCCCCACACTCCCAGGGCTCTGCCGCGTCCGGGGCCGGACGGGAACACGTCCATCGCCAGGGCGAGCGCGGCTGGTGCGATGGCGGCGGCACCGAGTCCCTGAACGGCGCGGGCGGCGATCAGGACGCCACCGGAGGCGGCGAGTCCTGCTACCAACGAGGCCCCCGCGAACAGTGCGAGGCCGGCGATCAGCACCCGGCGGCGGCCGAGGAGGTCGGCCGCCCGCCCTCCGGCCAGGAGCAGTGCCCCGAACGCCAGGGCGTAGGCGTTGATCACCCAGGTGGCGCCGTCGGCCGGCAGGTTCGCCCCGGCACGGATCTGCGGCAGCGCCACATTCACGATCGAGGTGGCGAGCATGACGGTGAACTGCGCGGCGGCGAGCGCCGCGAGCGCGGCTCCCGGTTGTCGGGTGGGGGGTGCCTGGTCCTGCGTACGTGCAAGGTTCATGGCGCACAGCTTTGCGCCGGGCGGTGTCCACTTTCCATGCCCGTCAGGGACGTTGACTGTCCAGTGCTGTCCACACCTGTCCACGAGGAGCACTGCCGTGGGGGTACTGCCGGACCACTCCGAGTGCTCGTTCCGCTACGGCTGAAGATCCAGGCGTGCGGTCGCGAACGACTTCGGACGACGGGACGGTCCGGCTTCCTCCGCCTCCGCCGCCGCATTGCCGGTTGGCGGACAGGGCGACCGGCGCACCGCAGGGCCCCGCCTGCGCACCGACACGGTCGCACGCGTCACCGCCGACGTGACCGAGGCCGAGGCCTTGGGGGATGCCGCCGGCCCGGCTCTCACTCGTGCGTCGACGTCGTGCGCGCGTGGTTCTCGTCGGGGCCATGCAGCTCCCGTTGCCACAGGGTCTCGCAGAGCAGGTCAAGGCCTTGGCGCAGGTGGCGACGGTAGGTGCCGTAGGGCATGCCGAGACGGCGGGCGGCGGCTTCCTGGGTGGGCGCACCGGAGAAGTACGCCGCGGTCAGGGCTTCGCGGGCCCGTACTCCACGCGGGTCGCGGGCGAGTTCGTCGACGGCCTGGCGCAGCAGGGCGCGCAACTCCCCGACGGGGTCGGCGAGGTCGGCAGCGAGGCGGGCGCGCATCAGCGCGCAGGCCCCGAAGGCACCCGCATCGCGCCAGTGCGCCAGTGCTTCGCGTACGCCCTGGTCGAACGCGGCGCGGGGGAAGCCCGGAGGTCCGGACTTCGCGGGCGCGTCACCTGCTGATATGAAGCGGCGGAGCCAGGTCTCGACGGGCACCTGGCGCCAGTCGACGCTGAACAGACCGTAGGTGTGCTCACCCACTCGCGGTCGCGCACCGGTGTCCTCGAGGGAACCCTTGACGCGGACTGCCCAGGCGTCGGCGTCCTGGTAGACGGCGAAGCCGTACGCGCGTCTGCGAGCGCGGGCGGCTTCGGCCTGAGCCCGGGAACTGCTCAGGTCGATGACGCGCGAGGGGATCTGGTATCGCTCGGGGTAGATCGAGAAGCGGCTTATGCCGATGTGCTCGCCGGGGTTCACGGGCCCGGTGGCGTCGGTGTGCCGCCAGGCTGCCGCGACGACGGGATCGGTGGCCAGGTCCTGGGGATCCGGCGGGGCCGACAGGACGAGTCGAGCCGTGAACGCCACGATCCGGCCCGTGCTCACGAGACGGTAGACGCTGAATGCCTGCGGTTGGCGTTGCGCCCAGTAGCGGACGAGCTCCGCGGAGGCCCTGCCTTCGGTCTGCTCGGCCATCCGGATCACGACGTCGAGGTTTCCCGGCTGCAGGGGACGGTCGTGCACCTCGTCCTCGCGAGACCAGGTGCGCACACGCGCCAGGGTCTCCACCTCCTTGAAGAGGTAGAAGAGTTCGTCGGTGACGGTCCACACGTACTCCTCGGGGGCCTCCCGCAGCATGCGCAGGTACTCCTCCGCCAATCGCCGGCGCATCGTCGCGAAAGCATGCGGCGCTCGCCAGCGCAGGTCGGCGGCCAGCGTCCCGCGTGCGGCGTCGTGCGGATGGAGCCCTCGGTGTGTGGACTCCATGAAGGGCAGGTCCCTCAGCCAGGAGAAGAGCAGGTGGGCATCCTCCTCGGGCAGTACCGAGGACAGCAGTTCCTCGGACGTGGAGTGTGCTTGTGCCGCCACCTCCAGGGCTCGGCGGTGGGCAGCGGTGGGCACCTCGCCGATCAGACCCACCAGCAGGGATCGCAGGACGTCGGCCGAGGGAGCCCAGATCTCCTCCTTGCTCCAGCCCGCCGATCCTGCTCCTGCGGCGGCCGCGAGGGACAGGGCCAGCGGGTTGCCACCGGCGAAGCGGAGCACCCGGTCCCGCAGTTCGGGCCGGAGCCGCGCCGCGGCCAGCAGACTGCGCGACTGTTCCTCGGCGAGCGGCTTCAGTTCGGTGACGTGCAGGACCCCGGCCCACGCGGGGTCGGCGCTCCACTGCGCCTGCGGTGCGAGACGGCCGGCCAGAACAGCAAGGGCGCCGTCCGCCGCGCGCGGGAGGAAGTGCTGCCAAAGCCAGCTCTCGAGCCACTGGCAGTGCTCGAAGGAATCGACGAACAGGACCGTGCCGGGGACATCCACGAATGGGGCGGCCGCGCGCTCGAAGTCGGCGGGGTCGCGGCTGACGAAACGTCCGTCGAGTTCGACGGGCAACCGATCCGCCGCACGGGCCTGGTCCGCCAGACGCCGCACCAGAGTCGACTTGCCGATGCCACCCGGCCCGTGCGCGTAGAACACGAGGGGCGCCTGCGGATCGCCCGTCAACGCCTCCTCGAAGCGATCGAGTTCCTCCTCCCGACCGATGAAAGCCCGCACTCGCGCGCTGCTCAGTCTCTCCCCCACGGACCCCATGACGGCTCCCCTCTCCGTATCCGCACCGGACGGTCATGCCGGGCGTTATCCACCGAGTCTGGCGGCGTCAGGCACGGGGACGAGGCATGGATGGTGGCGGACCCCGGTCCCTCCCTCTCTCCGCCACGCTCCCGACGAACGACGGTCGTTCCTCGCCCGTCGTCGACGCGGCACCGCGCCACGGCATGTCGGAGGGTCGCCGTCGATGGAGGGCCGCCGCTCCTTTAGCGATCCTAACAAGGGCGTCGCACCTGCCACCGGCCGGACCTTGCGCCTGCGCAGCGGTTCGGGAGGGTACCGGCTGCTGGCAGAAGGCTCGGATCGCCGCCCCGGAGACGGAGCCGGGTCAGGGTTCACACTTGCCGAACCCTTCCGCAGCTGCCAGGCATCAGCCGATGACTCCCAGGTTCCGGTCGTCGGGGTGGCCGGTGAGCAGGAGGGTGGTTTCTTCCACGCGTTGAAAGCGCCCGTCAGGGGCGTGCTGGCCGAAGAGGTACACCTCGGTGCGGGAGGTACGGCCGTTGTGCTGGGTGAGGGTGACGGTGTGGCGGTCGGCGTAACGCAATCCGTCCCGGAACTCGTCGTGGACCTCGATATGACCGCTTCGCACCAGGGAGCGGAGGCGTGTCATGTGCTGGGCGAAGGCGGCGCGGTCGCTCCACACGCCGTCGGTGCGCTGACGGTAGTCGGGGGTGAAATGCCGGTCGAGGGCTTCGGCGAGGCTGAGGCCCGGGGTGAACAGCAGGTCGTTGACGGCTCGGGTGATGTCGGTCGGTGTCACTGAGGTCCCTTCCGGGAGGGGTGCGGGGACAGGACGGCCCCTGCTGCGGAGCCGGGGATGGTCACCCCGGCAGGCCTGCTGGAGGCTGGGGCGAGGCGTGCCCGTTGTCAGTCGGGCACCGGGACGCCGTCGTGGACGGGGGTGAAGTCGAGGGACAGGGATGCGGGGCCGCGGGTGTACAGGCCGGTCTCCCGGTAGCGGAAGCCGGGACTGTAACGGACCTGGTCGAGCAGGGGGATGAGCATCGCGGCGACGATTTCGATCTCGGCGCGGGCGAAGGCCGTGCCGACGCACTGGTGGAGTCCGGTACCGAAGGCCAGGTGCTGGGCGGCGGCGGTGAAGGAGCGGGCGGTGCCCAGGCGGTGGATGTCGAAGGTGTCCGGTGCGGCGAAGGCGTCCGGGTCGCGGTTCGCCGCGCCGATCATGCAGAAGACGGTGGCACCTGCCGGAACGGTGGTGCCGGCGAGCACAACGTCCTTCTCCGACCGGCGGGGAATGAGCTGGACCGGCGGGGTGTAGCGCAGGGTCTCGGCGATGGCGGCGGACAGCAGGGACGGGTCCCGGCGGACCTGGGCCATCTGCTCGGTGTTGTCGATCAGGTGCTTGAAGAGCAGGGCCAGGGTCTTGTCGGCGGGCTCGGTAGCGGCTGCCATCACGTTGATGATCAGTGCGGTGACATCGCGATTACTCATGGCGATGCCGTCGACCTCGGCCGTGCACAGCTTCGATACGAGGTCTTCGCCGGGGTGGCGGCGCCGCTGCTCGATGATGGGTACGAGGTATGCCTCCATCCGCTCCGCGCAGTCGAGGCAGTGCCGGCGGCGTTCTGGAGTGAGGGTGATGCTGGTGATGAACTCGGCGATCCCACTGTGCCAGGCGGCGACCTGCTGCCAGTCCTTCTTGTCCAGGCCGAGGACGTCGAGCGTCACATGGACGGCGAGGGGTTTGCCGAAGTCGTTGACGAGGTCCACCCGGCCACGGGGAAGGAAGGGCCCGATGAGTCCGGCGGCGTTGACGTGGATGGCGCGCATCTGCTCTTGCAGGGCCTGCCCGGTGAAGCCCCGGACGACGATTCTTCGTTTGGCGGTGTGCTCGGCCCCGGTCATCTGGGCGAGGACCGGTCCGCGCATCACCGGTTCGGCCCGTACTTGCAGTGTCTCGGTGCTGAACGTCTCATGGTCGGTGAGCACCCGCTTCACGTCCTGGTAGCGGGAGAGGAAGTAGCTGTCGATCGCCGGCTCGTAGTGCACCGGCGCGCGTTCCCTCAGTCCGGCGAAGTAGCGGTAGGGGGCGGCGGCGAAGTCGTCGGACAGGACGCTGAAGCCGGACTCGGTTCTGGACATGCAGGGAATCTCTCAGGGGATGGGGCAAGGAGGGGACAGTGCCTGCTCGCGAATTCTCTTTCCGGGGGGCGGGGCGTCGGGAACCTCGGGGGCTGACAGGAGGGACGGCTGCTTCGGTGAACTCCGAGTCCACGTCGTCAGCCGCGTCGGCCGCTGCGTGAGCCACCGCGCGACGCGGCGGGCGGGCGGGTGGCGCATCCAGCGGCGTCGGTGCGCCGCGGGGAGTGCGCGATTTCGCCGTCCCGGCAAGCGGGGTGTCGGGCTCTCGCGCTGCCCGCTCCCTCTCCCCGGACACCACGGCGGCCCCCGCTCCCCGGTTCGACACCGGGCACCGTTGCACGGAAGTCGTGGGTCCGAGGCGGACCGGTCGGCGGGGCTTCTCCGTCAGTTGAGCCGCCATCGAGCCCACGCACCGGTGGCACGGTCATCGCCCGGGCGCGCTCCGGCGTCGCCTGCGCACCAGGGGGATGGCAAGGAGCGCCAGGCTCACGGCGAGCGCGCCGGACGCGAGGACGGTCTGCCAGAACGGGCCGCCGGAGGCGACGTTGGCCGCCAGATAGCCGGTGAAGATCACAACGAGGGTCGCGTTCTGGATGTCGCTGCGCAGCCACCACCGTGCGCGGGGGGACTCCTCCTCGGACAGTCGCAGCGCGTACAGTTCCACGGGCCCGAACTCGTCGTCCGGCGCGCGCTCGGTGGCGGCGAGGTGGTCGGCTGCTTCCCTGGTCAGCTCAGCGACGCGTGCGCGGGGCACGGCGTGGCGCTCTTCGAGCCGCTTGGTCAGTTGCCGGAGCCATTGCTCACTCCCGACTGCGGTATGAGCGTCCGTCCGAGGTTTCATGGTGACTCCTGCAGGGTCAGCGATTCGTGTGTCTTGTATGGCCCACCCGAGCAGCACGAGGCCCAGCAGGCACAGAACAGGGGCGGGCAGGTGGCCGAGGGCCAGGTCGGGGAGGGCGGTGAAAGCCGTCGCACCGAGCACCGTTGCGGTGGCCACGAGCACCCATCCCGCGGCCCGCCGTCGGGGTCGCGCGGTGTACGCCGCGAAATGACCTGCCGTCAGAGCCACGGCGATGAACGGTGAGCCGACCAGTCCAGCAGGGGTCAGAGCCAGCGTGAATCCGTCTGCGACCCACAGACAGGCCCCGGCGACCAGGGCCGCCGTACCGATCGGGGCGAGTGCGGCGCGGGCCGTCGCCTCGGGTGTCCGGCCATCCCGGTGGCGGAGACGCTCCTCGGGTGGAACGCGCTCGCCGACCACAGCGGCGGCGTACGCCTCCGGCATGCCGAAGGCGTGCTCAGGACTCTCACCGCTGTTCGCACAGTGCTGTGCGACCTCTTCCAGTACCTCCTCGGCGAGGGCGCTGTCCACCGAGTGAGCAGCCAGTCCCAGACGAACCCACGCGCTCCACCGGGCGATCTCATCCGTCACGGCAACTCCTCCGCGTCCCGGGCCAGGAGTTGGTCCATAGCGCAGGAGAACTGCTTCCAGCCGGAGGTCTCTTCACGCAGCCGGGCTCGTCCCACATCGGTGAGCCGGTAGACCTTGCGTCCCGGCCCGCCCTCACCCGGCTCCCACCGCGCCTCCACCACTCCTTCGGACTCGAGCCTGCCGAGCACCGGATAAAGGGCGCCGCCGCGGACCGTGCCGAATCCACGGACAGTCAGCTCCTGCACCAGCGCATATCCGTGCCGGTCCCCTTCGGCGAGCACGGCAGCGAGCGCCAGTGGCAGCACCCCACGCAACCAGCCGGGCTCCACAGCGACCATCGATAGTCAACTCTGCTTTCTACTCGAAGAGTTGGACTAGTTCGTTCTCATACGAGTGAACCACATGCCGACACCATGTCAACGGCCGCTGGGGGCCAGCATCGCCGATCTTCGCCGGCCGCAGCCGGGAGATCCCCGCGACGCCGGCCAGACCGTGTCCGTCTCCGACGCGGCGAACGGCCGGCGCCGCCTCAGCCCGGTCTCCCGGCCGAGGCGGCGCCGGCGAGGCTTGGGCGGCGGCCGAGCTGGGCGAACGCACCGAGCAGTGGGGCCGGAGTTGCTCACGGCTTGTAGACCTCGCCCGGCTCGGCGACGCCCGGTGCCAGGAGCTGCGGCACGGTCACGAAGGTGTAGCCCCGCTCCTTCAGCTCCGTGATGATGCCCGGCACGGCCGGGACGGTCCCGTCGTAGATGTCGTGCAGCAGGATGATGCCGTCGCGCTCGGCGGCGTCCAGGATCCGGCGGGTGATGAGTGCCGAGTCCGTCGTGGAGTAGTCCTTCGCGGTGGCGCTCCACAGCACCTGCGCCAAACCCAGCTCCTTGCAGATCCGGGCCACTTCAGCGTTCGTACGCCCCTGCGGCGGACGCATCAGGGTGGGCCGGTGTCCGGTGATCCTCTCGACGGCCTCCTGGGTCAGGGAGAGCTCCCGGCGTATCACATCGGCGTCCCGGTCGGTGAGGATCTCATGGGACCAGGTGTGGTTGGCGACCTCATGGCCCTCGGCGGCGATACGCCGCACTGTGCCCGGGTGTCGCACCACGTGGTTCTTGCCGAGGAGGAAGAAGGTCGCCGGCACGTTCTCCTTCTTGAGAACGTCCAGCAGACGCGGGGTGTCCTTGCCGGGGCCGGCGTCGAAGGTGAGGGCTATGCACTTGGCCTCCCGGCAGTCGACGGCACCGGAGGGGAGCTCGCGGACCGAGGCGCGGACCCTCGCATCCCAGGGCGAGATGCGATCGGGCCAGAGGACTGTCGCGGTGAGGGCGATCACAGCGGCGAGGGCGGCCACCGCACTCAGCAGGACGGCCTTCCTGTTCCGGGACATGACGAAGTTCCCGTTCCTTTCAGGGGGGCGCCGAACGCGGAGCGTTCGGGCGATGGGTGCGAGCGGGCAGTCCGCTCGGCGGCGGGCACCTCGGCGAGCCAGGCCGGTTCACCGACGGCGCCGAACCCTGTCGAGGACCTCGACGCTAGGTGCACGAGCAGGCCGGAACATCGGCGATAAGACCGGGAACTGATCGCGGAAAGTAGGGTTCTCAGAGGGCCGGACCCCTACCAAAGTCGCAACCGCCGCTCGAACGCGTTCGGTGGCGCACGGGTCGCCTACCTTGTACGCATGCGCTTCCCCATCCCCGCGAGAGTCCTCGACGCGCTCACGGTCCTGCTCGCGGCATCGGCGTCCGTCGTCGCGGTTCAGTTGACCGTCCGCGGCTACGAACTGTTTCCGCAACTCACGTTCGGGCCGCTCGGCACCTCGCTCGACATGCTGGAGCTCTCGCGCATGCCCGTCCAGGAAGCGGTCGCGGTGCTCGCCTGCCTGGCCCTGTTGTGGCGGCACCGACGGCCGACCCCACTGGCCGTCGGACTGATCGTGGCCGGCGCGTTCCTCCCGCTCGCCGTCCCGGCGATGGTGGCGCTGTTCTCGGTTGCCGTCCACCGGCCGCCGCAGACCACGGTCCGGGTCGCGGTTCTCGCTCTGGCCCCTGCGCCCCTCTTCTACACCGGGGTCGTGTACCGGGCCTGGCCCTTCCTGAGCCTCGACACGCTGATCCCCGGGCTGGTGTCCGTGGCCCTGGTGGCGGTGGTGGTCGGGTGGGGGCTATTCGTCCGCGCCCTGCACGAGCGTGCCGAGCGGGCGGAGGCCGAGGCGGCCCTGCGTGCCGAGCGGGCACAGCGGGCGGCCCGCGAGGAGATAGCGCGCGAGATGCACGACGTGCTGGCGCACCGGCTGTCCCTGCTGAGCGTGCACGCGGGGGCCCTCGAGTTTCATCCGGGGGCCCCGGAGCACGAAGTCGAACACGCCGCCGGGGTGATCCGGGAGAGCGCGCACAGGGCACTGCAGGACCTGCGTACCGTCATCGGCGTGCTACGGGCCCCCACGGCCGAGGAGACGGGCGCCCCCCGTCCCCAGCCCGCGCTGGCGGACCTCACGAGGCTGGCGCAGGAATCGCGGCAGGCAGGCATGTGCGTGCAGCTCGAGCAGCGGATCGCGCAGCCGGACGCTGTCCCGGAGCTCACCGGAAGAACCGTCTACCGCATCGCCCAGGAGGGGCTGACGAACGCGCGCAAGCACGCCCCGGGTGTCCCCGTACAGCTCGAGATCGGCGGCGGTCCGGGAGACGGCGTGACGGTGGAGGTCCGCAACCGCGCCCCCCGGCCCGGGGCACGGCCGTCCATACCCGGCAGCGGCCAGGGCCTGATCGGTCTGGCCGAACGCACGGCGCTCGCCGGGGGGCGACTGGAACACGGCCGCAGCGGGAAGCACTTCGAGCTGCGGGCCTGGCTACCGTGGTCCGCATGATCCGCATCCTGCTCGCCGACGACGATCCCCTGGTCCGCTCGGGCCTGCGCCTGCTGTTCGCCGGTGCTCCAGACATCGAGATCGTCGCCGAAGCGGCCGACGGCCGCGAGGTACTGCCGCTCGTCAGGGAGCACACCCCCGACCTGGTGCTCATGGACATCCGGATGCCCGAGATGGACGGGCTGGCCGCGACCCGGGCGCTGCGGAGCGGCGGCGCGACCTCGCCCGAGATCATGATGCTGACCACGTTCCACTCCGACGAATACGTCCTGCGGGCACTGCGGTCCGGGGCGGCCGGCTTCCTCCTCAAGGACACACCGCCACGAGAGATAGTCGAAGCGGTTCGCAAGGTCGTGACGGGGGATCCGGTGCTCTCGCCGACGGTGATCCAACAGTTGATCACCACGCTGACCTCCGACACCGGCGACGACAGACGCCGCGAGGCGCGAGCACGCCTCGGCATCCTCCGCGAACGGGAGCGGGAGGTGGCGATGGCCGTGGCGCGGGGCGGGACGAACGCCGAGATCGCAGCCGAACTGTTCATCAGCGTCGCCACGGTGAAGGCGCATGTCTCCACCATCCTCACCAGGCTCGGCCTCGGCAATCGCGTCCAGATCGCCGTCCTCGTCCATGACGCGGGACTCTGAGCCCGGGCCCGCGTGGCCGGCGGTCCGAGGCGCGAGACCACGACCTGGCAGATCGGCCGTGGCGATCGGGCGTGAGCGTGGGTGAGCGGCCATCGCGGCGGCCAGGCAGCAGGGCGAACCGTGGACCACGCGTTCACGGTTGGTCTCCGTCTCCGGACCCTCAGTCGGCACGAACGAGCGGCACGCCGTAGGCGTCCCCCGCGCTCGGCGCGTGGATGCCGCGGATCTCGGCGACCACCCGGGGCGCGTTCGGCGCGGGCCGCTTCGGTGGCCTGGCGGCGGCGACAGAGGAGGAGCCGCCCGGAACCCGGCACAGCGCTTGCCGCCAGTCGGCGCCGTGGTGGAGATGAGGCCGGCGCCTGCCGCCGCCCGCGCGAGGGAGCTCGACGGCGTCCCTCCGGAACTCCTACGGGTACGGAGACTGGTGCACCACCTGGGCACCCCTTCCTGGACCGCAAGATCCATTGTCAGGGTGTCAACTCCAGGGAATCAGCCTCAGCCCTGTGCCCGCCGTGCCGTCACCCGCGGCATGTCAGGCCGTGAGCTGGAGCCCCGTCCGTTCGTCGCCGTCCTTCAGTGAGGTGCACCGCGTCGCGGCACGCCTGAACCCGACCGGACCGACCTGGGCCCGCGCGCAGCGCCAAGGATTCACATGGCGCTGTTGCGCCGGGGCGTCAACCACGTCAGGGCCGTGTCCGCGAGTGCTCGAGCGTAGTTGGCGTCCAGCGGGCCGGGGCGGAAGAGGGTGCGGTACATCATACCTGTGCTCACATCTCGGGGTCGGGCGAAGTCGCCACGAGTGCTCGCCGAACTGGAAAACGGGACCGGAGACCATCTCCTGGGTGGTCTCACCGTTGAGCCAACACACTTGCTCGGGGCCGCGGGTGTCGAACAGGCAGCACACTCCGCCGCTGGCGGCCGTGAGGTTGGTGAACACCTGCCTGATGCTGCGCGACCGCGCGAACAAGCGCCTCATCCCCGACGTTGCCGCCCAGCACTCCACCTCGACCATCGACCGCCTGCGCGAACTCACCGCCAGCGGCGACTTCGCGTACTTCATGGCCGGCCTGCCCCTGCCGGGGCCCTCTGCCATCCGCTGGACCGAGAGCGAAGAACACGTCCGCTCCGCATGGCGCCGCATGGTCCAGGCCCGGCAGGAACACCTGCGCACCGGAGCCTGACCGCCCCGGCAACCACGAGGCCCCGGACCAGGAACTGCTCCGGGGCCTCGTGTGGTCCGCCGGCGCCAGGACCCGGCAAAGCAAATGGTCCGCACGCCGACCGGTGTGCGGACCAAAAGAAAAGAGGGGCAGTGGCCATAAATGGCGAGTGCCCCTTCAAGTCTGCACCGATTGCAGCATGGCAGACCTGTTCGCCAGTTTCTGCTGGTCAGGCTCCGATAGGGTGCCCGAATGGTCTCCACCGCAGTCCAGGACCCCTACGCACGCCATGTCCTCGCGCGTATGTCGGACTTCTTCGCCGACGAGCGTACGCCCTGGCCCCGCCGGCTGTGGGACATAGGCTCCGTCCTCGCGCTGGAGGAACTGTGGGAGGCCGGCCACTGGCAGGCCCATAACATGCTCTCCGCCTCCGCGTGCGACTGGCAGCGCCATGAGCTCAAGGCCATCCTCGGCCGGGACGCCGGTCTCGGCGACAAAGACCTCCGCAAGGAGGTCACGAACCTGCTCAGCAAGCCCCTTCTCGACCCCAGCCCGGAGCGGCGCCGGCTGAAGGAGGTCATCGGGCACCTGCGCCCCGGATATCTGGACCGGTGGGTAACGGCGATCGCCGTCGAGGAAGCCAAGCGGGTCAAGCCCGAGCGGTTCTCCCGGAGCGTGGCCACCCACCTGTTGGACCTCGGCTACAGCGGCCTCCACCTGCGCGACTGGGCTCGCGGCCTCAGGACCGCGCGGCTGACGGCCACCGACATCGCTGAGAGCGCGGCGGAACTCGCCCGTTCCCGCACGCAGGCCTTCGACGTCCTGGTGGCTCTCGACAAGGTGCCCCACCGCGAACTCGCCGAGTCGCTGCCGAACTGGCTCGACAAGGGCAAGGTCGGTGCCTGGCTCCGGGAACACGGTCACAGCACCGCGGGTTTCCGCTCCGGCGGGGGTTTCGTCTACCAGCTCCAGGCGCTCGATCCTCTCGGCGCGGCCGACCAGGCCCGCCAGCTCCTGGACCGCATGACCGCCCGCTCGGAGTTCCTGCGCGGCCGCCGCGGAGGCGTGTTGCCGCTGCCGTTCATCTGGGTCGCCGGGTACGACACCCCCGTACCGCTCGAGCCCCCGGCCCGCGGCGTCGACGTCCTCTCCCTCGTCTACGAGGGCCACCTCTACAAGGTCGACAGCCGGACGCCCTCTCCGAGGCCATCGCCGCCTGCACCGCCAACCGCGAGCGTGCCCGGCTCGTCGCCGACGCCCTCCGGGCCGGAGGGCCCGAGGCCCTCTCTCTGAAGTACACCGACACCGCCGCCGCCCAGCGCATGGCCGCACTCGTACAGAATCCGGGCAAGCAGCTCGCCGAGGTCAACCACGCGTTCCGCATCGCGATGCGTCGCCTCTACCGCACCCGCAACATCATCCTCCACGGCGGTGCCACCCAAGGCGTAGCACTGGACGCCTCCCTGCGGACAGCCGCACCCCTCCTGGGCGCCGGACTTGACCGCATCGTCCACGCCTCCTACACCGAAGGACTCGACCCGCTCGACCTTGCCGCCCGCGCCGAGGTCGCCCTCCAACTCGTCGACGGCGAAACCGGCCTGGCCACCGTGGACCTCCTCGAGCCGCCCCGCTGAACACGGCCGGAGCCGCCGCATCACGGCGGTCAGCATCAGCCCGAGCTGCCGCACATTCAACCACCCTTGACCGCCCTGACGAGACCTGGTTGCCTATCACGCTTCTCCGCCCACTCATTGAGCTTCTTCGAGGTCGCCACCGATCGGGTGATGGTCCGTGACGCAACAAGCGAGGCCCCCGGGCTGTTGATCGAGATGTCTGACGTCTCAATCACGTTGCTCGGGGGCCTCGTTGGTCATCCATCCTGCCGCACTCGACCTGCCGCATGCACTCGTGGAGTGGGTCACCATACTGATCGTCACCCGTGAGGGCGACCGACGCTGCAAGCTCCGTCCGTCGCAGCGCGCGATGGTGGCACTGGTGTACCTGCGCGAACACACCACTCTGGCGAAGATCGCCGCCGGGTTCGGGATCAGCGAGTCCACCGCCCACGCCTACACCAGCGCGGTCGTCGACCTGCTCGCCGCGCGTGCGCCGGGTCTGCTGAAGACACTGCGCGAGCACGAACCCGACTTCGTCCTACTCGACGGCACCCTCGCCGAGTGCGACCGGGTCGGCGACGGCCGGGCCGACTACTCCCACAAACACCGGCGCCACGGCGTGAACGTGCAGGTCGTCACCGATCCCGGCGGCCAGCTGTTATGGCTCTCGCCCGCCCTGCCGGGCCGCACCCACGACCTGACCGCCGCACGCACCCACCGGATCATCCGCATCTGCGAGCGCCAGGGCGTTCCGATCGTGGCCGATCTCGCCTACCAGGGCGCCGGCCCATGGCTGACCACCGGCATCAAGCGCAAGCCCCTCCAGGAACTCACCCCCACCGAAAAGACCCGCAACCGAGCCCTGGCCGCGGCACGAGCACCCGTCGAACGCGGCGTCGCCCGCCTGAAGTCCTGGCGGATCTTCCGCAGATCCCGCTGCAGCCCCAACCGCATGACGTGGTTGCGTCCAGGGAAGTGGTGTACGGGTTCGACCTGATCCGGGGGTTTGCTCCGGCGTTGGGATGGTGCCCGCATAGATGAACGGCCACCGGCTGATCTTCGAAGTGTCGAAGCCTCGAAGGAGATCAGCACGATGACCGCACCAGACAGTCTGCCCCTGCACGCCCTCGCGGAGGACAACCTCGCCGCGGCGAGTCCCGATCTGCTGCGCGCGATGGTCAAGACGTTCGCCGACGCGCTCATGTCCGCGGAGGCCGACGCGCTCTGCAACGCCGAATACGGGCAGGTCAGCGACGAACGCGTCAACCACCGCAACGGCTACCGCCCGCGCGAGTGGGACACCCGCGCGGGGACGGTCGAACTCGCCGTCCCCAAGCTGCGGCAGGGCAGCTACTTCCCGCACTGGCTCCTCGAACGGCGCCGACGGGCCGAACAGGCCCTCATCTCGGTCGTCGCCACCGCCTACCTTCTCGGCGTCTCCACCCGCAGAGTCGAGAAACTCGCCGAGTCCCTCGGCGTCACCCAGCTGTCGAAGTCCCAGGTCAGCGCGATGGCCAAACACCTGGACGAGCAGGTTGCCGCATTCCGCAACCGGCCTCTGGACGCCGGCCCCTATGCGTTCGTCTGGGTCGATGCGCTCACCCAGAAGGTCCGCGAGGGCGGCCGCATCATCAACGTCCACGCCCTGATCGCGGTCGGCGTCAACGCAGACGGACACCGGGAGATCCTCGGCATCGACGTCGCCACCGCCGAGGACGGCGCGGGCTGGCTCGCCTTCCTGCGCTCGCTGACCGCCCGTGGCCTGTCCGGTGTCCAGCTGGTCGTCTCCGACGCCCACACCGGCCTGGTGAACGCGATCGGCGCGGTCCTGCCGGGCGCGTCCTGGCAGCGATGCCGCACCCATTACGCCCGAAATTTGCTGACCCAGGTTCCGAAATCGGCCCAGCCATGGGTGGCCACCCTGCTGCGGACGGTCTTCGAACAGCCCGACACCGATGCCGTGAAGGCCCAGATGCGGCACGTCCTGGACGCGCTGGAGGCCAAGTTCCCCAAAGCGGCAGCCCACTTGGACGCAGCTCAGCACGACCTGCTGGCCTTCACCGCGTTCCCGCGTGAGATCTGGCGGCAGATCTGGTCGAACAATCCGCAGGAGCGACTGAACAAGGAGATCCGGCGTCGCACCGATGTGGTCGGCATCTTCCCCGACCGCACCGCCGTGATCCGGCTCGTCGGCGCTGTCCTGGCCGAACAGAACGATGAGTGGACCGAGGCTCGCCGCTACATGGGCCGCGAGCTCCTCGCCAAGGCCCGCCTCCACCCGATCGGGTCAGAAACCGACGAGACCGTCGTGCCCACCGAACTCACCGCATAGCCTCAAAAACGAGATCACCGAGTGGCCGTCGATACACCACTCCAGCGGACGTGACCCGAATCGATGGTGTCCCGCCGAGTGGTGTAGCAGCGATCTCCGCATAGCCCCTGGTCATGAGGCGGCCATCGCGCAACTCTCCGAGTAGCGAAGCTCGTTGAGAGAGGTGACACGATGGCCTTGTCCCAGCATGACTTACTTCGGCTGATGGAGTCACTGCGTACGGCGGACGGAATCGAGTTGATCAGGGTCCTGGCCCAGCGGATCCTGCAGGAACTCATCGAGGCCGAGGCCACCGCCCACATCGGCGCGGAGCCCGGCGAGCACGCCGACACCCGTACGACCTGGCGCAACGGTCACCGCGACAAAGTACTGACCACGCAGGCCGGGGACCTGGACCTGGCCATCCCCAAGGTCCGCACCGGCAGCTTCTTCCCCAGCCTGCTGGAACGCCGTCGCCGCATCGACCAGGCCCTCTACGCCGTCATCGTCGAGGCATACGTCCACGGAGTGTCCACCCGCAGCGTCGACGACCTGGTCAGGGCACTGGGTGCTGACAGCGGCATCTCCAAGAGCGAGGTGTCCCGGCTCTGCACCGGGCTGGACGCCGAACTCACCGTCTTCCGCACCCGGCCGCTGGATCACACCCGTTTCCCCTACATCTACCTGGACGCGACGTACTGCAAGGCCCGCGTGAACCATCAGATCGTGTCCCAGGCCGTAGTCATCGCCACCGGCATCACCGAGGACGGCGGACGCGAAGTGCTGGGCCTGATGGTCGGGGACAGCGAGACCGAGGCGTTCTGGAGCGAGTTCCTGCGCTCCCTGCGCGAGCGCGGTCTGTCCGGGGTCCGCCTGGTCATCGCCGACCACCACAGCGGTCTGGTCAAGGCCGTGCGCAAGGTCATGCTCGGCGCCGGCTACCAAAGGTGCCGCGTTCATTTCCTGCGCAACGTCTTCGCGGTGATCCCGAAGGATTCCGCGGAGATGGTGGCGGCCACCATCCGCACGGTCTTCGCCCAGCCCGACGCCGCAGCCGTCCGGGCCCAGCTCGACACCGTCGCCGACATGCTCGGCCGCCAGTTCCCCAAGGTCAGGTCCATGCTCCTGGAAGCGAAGGAGGACTTGACCGCGTTCGCGGACTTCCCTGATCGGCACTGGAAGAAGATCCAGTCGACCAATCCGCTGGAGCGGATCAACCGCGAGATCAAACGCCGGACCGACGTCGTGCAGATCTTCCCCAACCCCGACGCCCTCGAACGCCTCACCACCGCCGTGCTCATCGAGATGCACGACGAGTGGATCGCCTTCCCCCGCCGCTACCTCCCCGAAGGCAGTATGGACAAGATCTACCCCAACAACGACCAGATCGGTCCGGCTACACCACCACAGGGGACATGACCCTCGAATCGCTCAGTTGAGTCAAACAGCCTGTCCGGTTGCTGTGCGTACGAGCGGCTGCGGGCCCGGCCGCGTCGCCGGTCGGCCGCGGGTGAGTCGGCGGACCATGATGCCGATCATCGCCCAGCGGATCACGGTCTCGGACCGGGCCGGAATGGTCTCGTAGTCCCGGGCGAGGCGGCGGTGGGCGGTGAGCCAGGAGAAGGTGCGCTCCATCGCCCAATCACACTGCGCTTATGGATAGTCAAAGCAGTGAGCCTTTTCCATCCTCACTCTGAGCTGGCCAGATGCAGGGCGAGGACGGCCTGGACGAGGCTGGTGACGCGGGTGGTCGAGCACCGGAGCCTGCGGAGGAGCCGCCAGGATTTGAGGGTGGCCATGGCCTGCTCGACGAGTGCGCGAATCTTCGCGTGGGACCGGTTGACGGCCTGCTGGCCGGTGGAAGGGGTTTCCCAGCGGCCCCAGTAGGGGGTTCGAACGGTCCCGCCGGCGCCCCGATATGCCTTGTCCGCCCAGCACTTGATGTCGGCTGCGGCAAGGGCGTCGACGATGCCGTGCTCGCGGGCCGCGCGGACATCGTGGACGGCGCCGGGCAGTGCCGGCGAGGCCCACAGCAGCCGGCCGAAGGGATCCGTGAGGACCTGCAGGTTCATCCCGTGTTTCTTGTGTTTCCCGGAGTAGAAGGGCCGGTCCGCGGCGATGCGGTCGGTCGGCAGGAGTGTGCCGTCGAGGATTACGAACGCCTTCGTCGACGCGACCCGGATCGCGTCGGCCAGGGTGGGCGCGAGGCCTGCCAGGAGTTCGACAGCCTCGGTGGCATACCGGTAGGCGGTCGTGGTTCCGATACCGAATCCGGCCGCGAGCTGGGCATACGTGTTTCCCATCCGCAGGTGGGCGAGTGCGAGCAGGCCTGGCGGCCGGGGTTCAGACGCCTCCAGCGGGAGCCGATCGCGCGACGGTGCTGCCGCAGACGGGCGGACAGGAAGCGCAGGGCAGAGCTGGACACGTCGACGCCCGAAGGGTAGACAAGCATGCGAAGCCTCTGGTGGAGACGGTTCTCTTGGTCGAAAACCCATCTACCAGGGGCTTCACCACGTTGTCACCCCAACTGGCTCGCTGTTGCCGCAAGTTGGAAAGGGCTCACTGTTCGCCGCGGGTCTCGGCGGCCGTCTCGGAGTCGAAGGCGTCGACAATTGCCGGTCGTCGGCGAGCGCACCTGACAGTCCGCCTCTCCGCACTCGACGGCGGCCTCCTCGACCTTCGATGTCGGGGAGGTTGTCGTCCGCCATTCCCAGGTCGGAGGATCGCTGGCTCGAGGTGCTGGGAGGGGGCCGGCGGCGCTGTACGGGATGAGTCACGCGGATGTCGGAAGGTCCCGGGCAGGGGTGGCGGCGCGCCATAGCGCGGCACTGCCCTCGGCGGTTGCGGCCGACGGGTGCTCAGCTGACGTGCCCCGATTCTACCGGGAATTCCGGCGGCCAGGGCTTGCTCGCGTCGTACAACGAGGTCCGGTCGGCCATTAGCTCGTACTCGGCCTCCCGCCAGGACGGGTGGCCTCCGACGACGAAGCTGTCGCCGTCCCGCTCCAGCATCCAGGTGTAGGTGGCGTCCTGCGCCGGGATGCCGTGCCGTTCGTGGAGCACAGCGAATTCCGCGGCGGTCGCCCGCCGGATGTGGAGCCCGTGCGGGTAGAGGGGCTTGAGGAACATCAGTTCCACATGCCCGATGTAGACCTCGATCCTCGTCGTGGTCCGGTCCATGAGTAGGGCCTCACTGGTCAGAAAGAGCTGACGATGCGAGGGGTTGAAGCCGGTGACTCTGAAGAGCCGTCCGTCCCGGATGAAATCTGTCATGCCCACTATTCCCTCATCACGTGGGCACCGGCTCTCCGTAGGGGGTACCTGAAGTGCTGCGGGTGGACGCGTACGCCCTTGCCCGCTTCGTCGGTCCTGTGCGACTCGATGGATGGTTGTGTGTCGTGTTGTGGTGTAGGTGACCTTGTTCGAGGCGCTGCGGCATGCCGGGCGTCGGGCACCCCTCGTGCTGCGCGGCTCCCGCGTCGCGGGCGGCTGACCGACCAGTCAGTGTCAAGGGCGGCCTCAAGCTGCGTCGATGTGGCGATGCCCGGCGTATTGCGAGTGTTTGATCGGCTGCACCGCGAAGAGGGACACCACCACGTATGAACGAGCTCAGCGGGCGGCACTGCAGGCGATGCGCAGGGCGAATCGGATGGCCGGGTCTTCCAGTCGCATGTCGAGTAGTTTCTCGATCCGGTCGAGTCGTTTGAGTACGGTGTTGCGGTGGACGTGGAGGCTCTTGGCGGTGGCGGAGGCTGAGGACTCCAGGGTCAGATACGTCTCCAGGGTGTCCAGGAGCGTCTTGTTGGCAGGTGCCAGAAGCGCGCCGAGTAGGAGGTGGCTCCGGCGTACGGTTTCGTTGCCCGACACGACGGCTAGGATGAGGCGCCGGGGGTCGGTCGTGCCGGCGTGCTCGATTCGGTGCCGGCCGGGGGAGAAGCCGGCGATCTGGGCGAGTTCCCAGGCTTCGGTGAGTGACTTGGCCAGTCCCGTGGGTCCTGGTTGTGCCCTGCCGATTCCTGCCACCAGCGCGGTGCCGGGCATGGAGGTGAGTGAGCGGCGGACTGCGGCGATGACGGCGGAGAATCGGTTGGGGGTGGGCTCGTCCGGTTCGCTTAGCCACGCGGCCCAACTGCCGCCGAGTTCTACCAGGGGAGCGGGGAGCTGGTGGGCTTTCAGTGCGTGGTGGAGACGGGTGGTAGTGGCTTGGCTCCGCCGAGCGGTTGTGTCGGTGGGGCGGATGCGTACGCCGATGTGCCAGCCGTCCAGGGTCCAGCCTGCCTCCAGGGCCTGCTCGACGGTTTGGGGAGTGACCTGATCGCCAGCGGTCAGTAGCTCGGTGAGCACCGAGGCCTGGAAGGCGGCGTTGTGTGCGGCTTCGAGTTGGTTGGTTGTCGACCAGGCTGTGACGGCCCATGCGGCGATATCCAGGGCAGCTTTGATGGTGTGGAGTTCGGTGTCGGTCATCCCGGCGGTTTCGGCGATCAGCCAGAGTGGTGCTCCGCGCCTGGCTGTTGCGCCGGCCGGGAGTGCGATGAGCACACCGGCTTCGTCTCGGATCGTCGCGGGAACTGCTGTGCGCAGGGTGTCATCGAGCTGTCGGGTCGGAGGGTCGCCGGCCAGGGGGGTTCCCTCGGAGCTCAGGATTGCGCAGTGGGCGGGTAGAAGTGTGTTCAGGGCGCGCACGGTGCTTGCTGGGCTGGCGGGGCGTCGACTGAGTTGAGCGGCGAGCCGAGCGCAGGTGAGTCCGCGGTGTGTTTCGGCGCCGTGTACCAGGGCGTGCAGGCGTTGCGCGAGGCCTAGAGGCGTGGCTTCGGGCATGGCGATGAGAGGCAGCGCCAGTCGATCGGCCAGCCACCTGGTCGAGCTGAGGACCGCTGCCGGTCCGGTTCGCACGATCAGCACGCTCGCCTGGGATGCGCGGGCCCGGGGCAGTATGGTCTCGAGTTGGTACCCGCTTGGGGTATCGAGGATCAGGGCCGCATGAGCACTGAATTGTGCCAGGTCCGGTTCGGTCGGGGCACAGACATGTACGTCGGCCACGGTTTGTTCAAGGCCGCCTGCGCCGCCGATCAGGGAGGCTCCGTCGAGCACTGGGCTGGCCATGAGCTGATGGACTGTGGGGTGGCCGTTCACGTCTCTGCCCAGCTGTATCCGAATGCCGCGGGTGAGGCGAGAGGGGAGAATGCCGGCTCGTTCCATCGGCTGGGGGCGGGGTAGACGAGCACGTCGACCTGGTAGCCGGTGGTGACCGTCTCCGTGAGCAGCGGCGTCCTGGTGCGCTGATCGAGGAGGCAGATGATGTCCGGTGCTGTGGCGACGATCTGGCCGCGGTCGAGGACCATGAGGAACTCGTTGCGGGTTTCGATGCGCAGTGGGCGGTCGTCGGGTGGCCCCAGCCATACGACGATGCTGCCGTGCGCGGCTTCGACTCCGGGTTGCCACGTCACCTCGCTGACACGTCCGGATCCGAGGTGGCGGCTCGGCTCGGCGTCCAGGGAGCGGCCGAGCCGCATCGCGCGGGCGAGAGCCCCGTGGACGCCCGCGGTTCCTGCTGCAGTGGCGTCGACCGGGTAGCCGGCGAATGCCGACCAGCCACCCATGGTCACCGTGAGGGTGCGGATGTACCGCTCGGCTTCGTGTCCCGTGATGGCCTCGGCGAGGATGGTGTGACCGAGGGAGTCGGTGAGGGTGAACGGCGCGATCGGGATGCCGACCGCGTCATAGGTGGTCTGGTCCAGCCAGGACAGCCCTCGCCCCATGCAGTCGACGTCGACCAAGGGGGTTTGCGTCTGCGCGGCGACGATCAGGGGGAGGAAGGCGTTCACGCCGGCAGTTTCGTAGCCGCAGACGTACACGGGAGGAGACGGGGCGAGTGCGTCGCGTAGGCGGGTGAACGCGTGGGTGCACTCGTAGCCGTTGCTCGGTTTCTCGCTGAATGCGGTGACGGACCCGACCAGGCCGGTGCTGATCAGTATGCCTTCGTCCGGCAGGTCGGCGTGTTCGTAGACGGTGACCGGCCCGTGCGTGGCGAGCACTTCCCTGGCCAGTAGTTCGAAGAGGGTGGGGTCTCCGGCGCCGCCTGAGCCCAGTACCGCAGCACCGATGGCCAGCGGCCGCAGATCGACCGTGTCAAGACTCCAGCTCATGGCTTGCCACCTCACCAGAGAGGGCACTTTGCCCACCTGAATTGGGATTGATGGACAGTCTGCCCACTGACAGTCACCCGTTCAAGACCTAGCGTCGGAGACAACCGCAGTGGTCCAGTTCATCCTGATTTGAACAGAGGTGTTCCATGGAACAAAGACAGGCCGGGGACGACTATGTGCTCGAACGTGTCCCTGAAAGTGCCCGCTACTCCTGGTGGACCGTCGCGGTCCAGCGGTTCGGTCAGATCTCCGCTCTGTCGCAGTTCCTGCTCGGTGCGGCGCTCGGATTCGGCATGACGTTCTGGCATGCCCTGCTGGCCATCACGCTGGGCTCGGTGATTCTCGAGGTGGTGGCGATCTGCACCGGCCTGATCGGGCAGAAGGAGGGGCTGAGCACATCGGTGCTCGCTCGATGGACGGGCTTCGGCCGGTATGGCTCGAGCCTCATCGGCTTGGTCATCGCGCTGAGCCTGATTGGCTGGTTCGGTGTGCAGAGTGCCGTATCCGCTCAGGGGCTGCACCAGTTCATACCGGGGCTGCCGGTGTGGGCGCTGTCGCTCCTCTTCGGCCTCGTGGTCACGGCAGTGGTGATCTTCGGCTTCCATTCGATGGCCTGGACCGCCTACCTGACCGTTCCCGCCTTCCTCGCGCTGGCTGGGTGGTCGATCGTCTCCGAACTGTCACGGCATGACATCGGCGCACTCGTCACTGAGGGCCCACCCGGCGAGGTCCTGAGTCTGGCTGCCGGGACCACCCTCGTCGCCGGCGGCTTCATGGTCGGCATGGTGATAACCCCGGACATGACCCGCTTCAACCGCAAGCCCAGCGACGTCGTCAAGCAGACGCTAGTGGGAGTGACACTGGGGGAGTACATGGTGGCGCTGGCAGGTGTCCTCCTCGCTCACGCCCTGAAGACAAGCGACATCGTCAACATCATCACTTCGACCACTGGCTGGGTCGGCACACTGATCCTCATCGCCGGGACGCTCAAGATAAACGACTGGAATCTGTACTCCGGATCCCTCGGAGTCGTCAATTTCGTCTCGACCATGACCGGACGTGCACTCAATCGTAGAGTCGTCACCGCGTGCGTCGGACTGGTGGGCAGCGCGCTGGCGGCTGCGGGGATCCTCGGACACTTTATCGAGTTCCTCATCCTGCTCGGGGTCGCCTTCCCGCCGATCGCGGGGATCATGGTCGCCGAGTACTTCATCGTCAAGCGCTTCCGCGGTGAGCTCGAAGCCGCCGGGACGTCTCTTCCCGCCACTGAGCCCACCTGGGTGCCTGCCACTCTGGCCGTCTGGCTGGCTTCCGCTCTGATCGGCTGGTACGCCCCGATCGGGATCGGGGCCCTCAACTCGCTCGTCGTCTCGATCGTGCTCTACACACTCGCCGGCAAGGCCGGGCTGGTCCGGCCGATCTCCACCCAGCCGACCGCCATAGAGGCGCCGAAAGCACTGGCAACGACGTGAACAACTCCCAAGAGAAGGAAACCGCAATGCGGATCGGGATCGATGTCGGCGGTACCAACACCGATGCTGTCCTCACAGAAGGTAGCCAGGTGCGGTCCACGGCGAAGACCTCCACGACACCGGACGTCACCACCGGAATCTCGCGGGCCATCGACATGCTGCGCCAGCAGGCTCAGTTCGACCCGGCGAGTATCCAAGCCGTCATGATCGGGACCACACACTTCGTCAACGCGCTCGTCGAGGCGAAGGGGCTGGCGCCGACGGCGGCGATCCGGTTCGGACTGCCCGCTACCTCCGGACTGCCACCACTGGTGGCTTGGCCCGACCGTCTGGTCAAGGCCATTGCGGGCAGATCCTATCTGTGCCACGGGGGACACGAGTTTGACGGGCGCACCATCTCCCCGTTCGACGAGGCCGAAGTGGTGGCCGCGGTCGAGGACGCGGTCGAGAACGGCATCCGCAGTATCGCGATCTCCTCGGTGTTCTCACCGGTGAACGCCGAGTTCGAACGGCAGGCCGAGGAACTGATCGCCGGAAGGTTTGCGGGACTCCACGTGAGTCTGTCCCACGAGATCGGCCGGATGGGGCTGCTGGAGCGGGAAAACGCAACGGTGATCAACGGATGCCTTCGCGATGTCGCTGAGCACGTCTGCACGGCACTGGGCGACGCCCTGAACCGGGCCGGCATCTCCGCGCCGCTGTTCCTGAGCCAGAACGACGGTACGTTGATGGATATCGGCTTCACCCGCCGCTACCCCGTGGCGACCTTCGCCTCCGGGCCGACGAACTCGATGCGTGGCGCCGCATATCTCTCTGGCGCGGACCAGTGCGTGGTGGTCGACATCGGGGGGACGACCACGGACGTGGGAATGCTTCAGTCCGGGTTCCCGCGAGAAGCAGCCACCGAGGTGGAAGTCGCCGGCGTGCGAACCAACTTCCGAATGCCTGACGTCCTCTCCATCGGCATCGGCGGTGGCAGCCGCGTGCGCCGGAACGGACCGGTGACGGTGGGGCCGGACAGCGTGGGCTACCAGGTGACTCGACAGGCCCTCGTCTTCGGTGGGGACACCCTCACGGCCACCGACATCGCAGTGGCTGCGGGGCGCGCTGACATCGGAGACCGCTCCCTCGTCGCCCACCTGGACAAGACACTGGTGCGCACAGCACTCGAACACATCGCCGACGGCGTCCAGGACGTCGTCGACCGGATGCGTACGAGCCCGGCTCCGGTGCCCGTGGTCGCGGTGGGCGGTGGCAGCATCCTCGTCCCCGACGAACTCGCTGGTGCGAGCAAGGTGCTAAGGCCCGAGCACTTCGCCGTGGCAAACGCCATCGGTGCCGCGATGGCCCAGATCGGAGGGGAAGTGGACCGCGTGTTCTCCGTTGCTCCCGGCACCCGCGACGCCGTTCTGGACCAGGCACGCCAGGAAGCCGTGGCCAAAGCAGTCGCGGCGGGCGCCGATCCCTCCACGGTTCACATCGTCGACGTCGACGAGGTGCCGCTGGCCTACCTGCCCGGCAACGCTACCCGCATCCGGGTGAAAGCCGTCGGCGACCTCGCTGCCATTTCCTGACGACCCACGAAAAGGAGCCGTCGTGGCTTACGAACTGACGAAGGAAGACCTGGTCGATCTCGCGACCGGTGCCGCACTACTCGGCACCGGCGGCGGAGGAGACCCGCTGATCGGGCGACTCTTGGTTGAGCAAGCGCTGGCCGACGGCTGCAGAATTCACGTCCTCGATCCCGCCGAACTCGACGACGACATGCTGGTCATCGCCTCGGCGATGATGGGAGCACCGACGGTGGTGCTGGAGAAGATTCCCAACGGCCGGGAGGCACTCGCCGCGCTCCGCAGACTCGAGGAGCACCTCGGGCGGAAGGCGGACGCGATCATCCCGATGGAATGCGGCGGGCTGAACTCGATGATCCCGCTCGTTGTCGCCGCCCGCGCGGATCTACCGGTGATCGACGCCGATGGAATGGGACGAGCGTTCCCCGAACTGCAGATGGAGACCTTCAGCGTGTACGGGGTACCGGCGTCCCCGCTGGCCATTGCGGACGAGCGAGGCCACACGGCGATTGTCACGACGGGCGCCGACAACCAGCGGACCGAATGGTACGCACGCGGGCTGACCATCCGCATGGGAGGATCGGCCCACATCGCCGAATACCCTATGACCGGAGAACAGGTCAAACGTACTGCCATCCCCAGGACACTCCAATTGGCGCTCACGCTGGGCAGGGCGATTCGCGAGGCCAAGCACCGCCACGAAGATCCCTTCGACGCGCTCGTCGACACGCTGCGGCAGACCCCCTACGAGCACGGACGAGTGCTGTTCACCGGCAAGGTGATCGACGTCGTACGACAGGTCAGCGACGGGTTCACCCAGGGGCACGCCCTCGTCGAGGAGTTCGGCGATGGCACCGCCACGATGCGCGTGGAGTTCCGCAACGAGAACCTGTTGGCCACCGTGGACAACCAAGTCGTGGCGATCGTGCCGGACCTCATCACCTTGCTCGACGCTGACACGGCGATGCCAATCACGACTGAAACCCTGCGCTACGGGATGCGCGTTCGTGTCTTCGGCATCTCCACACCGCCGATCATGCGTACTTCCGCCGCCCTCGAAGTCTTCGGCCCGGCCGCCTTCGGCCTGACCCAGCAATGGCAACCCCTGGAACATATCGCGTACTGAAGCAGTGTCACGCGCTGCGGTCCTCCTCGGGACCGCAGCGCGGCGCCAGCACATCAACTCTCTTACGCTACAGGCGCGGGGACACACACCCAGCGACGGCACGACCACCTGCACCCGACCCCAAAGGCTATCGCCAATGATCCACCCTCACACCACACACAACGCACCCTGTGCCTCGCTTTCCTACGGGATCCATACGCATCCCCCTTGCAGATACGCGATCAAATCCCTCGGCTGAGCGCCCAACCGACGCCGCGGTCCCAGGCTTGATCCGCGAGACACCTCCTCTCGTCGATCGGTAGAACCATGACGACATCGCTCCACCCCATCGACACCGAAAAACGGTGCAGGAACTTCCAGTTGCCTACTGCAGATCGAGCCCCCTGCCACGCCCGGCAACTCGTGCGACACACACTCGCCGAATGGTTGATTCCCCATGATGTCCTGGAAACCGCACAACTGCTCGTCAGCGAACTGGTCACCAACGCTGTGACGCACGCGGAGGGTCCGGTCGGGCTCTTGCTCCTCCGCATCCGGTGCGCGGGGCGCCTAGTCCTGCGCGTCGAAGTCACCGACACCTCGACCAGGCTGGCCCGCCGAAGCAACCCGACGGAACAGGACGAGCACGGGAGAGGGCTGGAGCTCGTGCAAACACTGGCAGACCGATGGGGCCAGGACCCACTCACACATGGCAAACGCATCTGGTGCGAGCTCCTGCGACATGAGGAGGCCGTACAAGCGCGCTGGGATCCGGATCGAGGCGAAGACCGTCGACTGGCGTCCTAGCGCGCAGCTGCTGTGTCCGCTCCGCCACCAGCAGCGGTGCCCCCCCGTCGACCGTGAGCTCAACAGAAAGGAACGCAATGGCCAACTGGTGGCGATGGCGCAGGATCCCTTTCAAAGACGCCCTGGACGAAAAAGCATTCGGCAGCTTCGCGGCGCGCACCGGCTGGACGTACGCCGGCCGAGTGGAGAGCGAATGGTTCGGCCCCACGCCCACGTGGTACAGCCTCGACGGCGCCGTCATTCGCGTCTATCCGGAAGATGCGGTCTCCGTGGCCATCGCGGAAGTGAGCGCCGACGAGCCGGAGGTCCATCAACGGGCCATGGCCGAGGCCGAAGCCATGGTGCGCCGCGCCTTCCGCTGCTTCACAGCAGTGGAAGCCCTGAGTTTGCTACGCTCCACGAGCTCTGAGGCCAAAGCGCCAGTCCTCACGGCCGTCGCCGCATCAGCTTCCGATCGCTACCGTCCCGACGTGGGAGAAGTACTCACCTCAGCCCTTTTCGCCCCGCAACCCTCCATACGCGCGGCTGCCCTACGAGGCGTCATGCTGACCCAATGGCCTCAGCTGGAGCGACCACTGCTTGCTCACGCGCTAACCGAGAATGAGGACGATCTGGCCCGCTTCGCCTGGTACTTGGCTCACCAGCTGTATCAACAAGACGCAGATGCATACCTCATCCGAGCCCCGGATGCCGCATGCCAGGATCAATCAGAGCGTCCCGAAGGTGTTGAGATGCACGAGGCGGAAGCGGCTGCTGCCCCGCGACCAGCCGCCGGGCGCAGCCTAGGCCTCCTGCTCGGTGCAGCAAGTGGCCGCATGACATGGAGCCCTTGAACCCCAACGGCGACCGAAGGACGGGCGGTCTCGGAGCTCGCCCCACTCCGCACCGATCCGGGCGGTGGCCTCGGCCTCGATCAGTTCCTGCAGCAGCCGCTCAGCGATCTCGCGGACGAGTTCAAGACCATGTGCCGAGCGTAGTGACTCAAGCAGTCCCCGTTCTCAGAGTGCGTTCACCGGCATTCGAGGCACGCGAAGCGGTGTTCACCACTCCGTTGGCGTAGAGGTTTCTCGTTGGTCTGGTTGGCTCACGCTCGTTCGGCCGAGAGGCGGCCGCCGAAGGCGATGTCGAACGCGTTCATGGCTTCTTTCGTGCGCCGTGAGGCGCTGTTGATTCGTATGGGGGTGAGAGACCACCGTCGCCGGGCCGTCGCAGTGGTCCGGTAGGAGCTGAGGACAGCCTGTCCCGGGAGACGCCGGGGCGGGTGGGAGGGTCGTGTCCCTTCTCGTGGTGTAGCCGATCATCCGGCGGTCGTGTTGGTGGTGTCGGGTAGCGCGGGGGCGCTTTCGGAGCGCTCGGCGGGGTAGAGCTGGTCCATGCTTCCTTCGGGCAGGTAGCGGCGGGGGAAGGCGATCCATTCGTCGTGCAGTTCGAAGAGCACGGCGGTGACCAGCCGTAGGAGCGCGTCATCGTTGGGGAAGACCTGGACGACGTCGGTGCGGCGCTTGACCTCGCGGTTGATCCGCTCCAGTGGATTGGTGGACTGGATCTTCTTCCCATGTCGCTCCGGGAAGGCGGCGAAGGCGGTCAGATCGTCCTTCGCGTCCAGCAGCATCTCCCTGACCTTCGGGAACTGCTTGCCGAGCATGTCGGCGACGGTGTCGAGCTGGGTGCGGACCGCGTCGGCTGTGGGCTGGGCGAAGATCGTGCGGATCGTCGCGGCGACCATCTCCGCCGCTTCCTTCTTGATCACGCTGAACACGTTGCGCAGGAAGTGAACGCGACAGCGCTGGTAGGCGGCTCCGAGCATGACCTTGCGGATGGCCTTGACCAGCCCCAAGTGGTGGTCTCCGATCACGAGCCGGACCCCGGTCAGACCGCGTTCGCGCAGGTGACGCAGGAACTCGGTCCAGAACATCTCGGTCTCGCTGTCGCCTACCATCACGCCCAGCACCTCGCGGCCGCCGTCCTCGGTGATCCCGGTGGCGATCACCACTGCCCTCGACACGATCTGGTGATCGACCCTCGCCTTGCAGTAGGTGGCGTCCAGGTAGATGTACGGGAAGCGGACGTGGTCCAGGGTCCGGGCACGGAACGCGGTCAGCTGGCCGTCCAGGTCCTGGCAGATCCGTGAGACCTCGCTCTTGGATATCCCGGTGTCCGCGCCGAGGGCCTTGACCAGGTCGTCGACCGACCGCGTGGAGACGCCGTGGACGTATGCCTCCATGATGACCGCGTAGAGGGCCTGGTCGATGCGGCGGCGTCGCTCCAGCAGCGCGGGGAAGAAGCTCCCCGACCGGAGCTTGGGGATCGCAAGGTCCAGGTCGCCGGCCTGCGTGCTGACCGTCTTGTCGCGGTGGCCGTTGCGAAGCGCGGTGCGCGTCTCCGTGCGCTCATTCCACTCCGCGCCGATCCGGGCCGTGGCCTCGGCCTCGATCAGCTCCTGGAGCATCCGCTCGGCCACGCCGCGGACGAGTTCAAGCCCGTCCGCCGAACGTAGTGACTCCAGCAGGCGTAGTAGGTCAGACTGGGACAGGGCCACCGTGCACCTCCCGGGTTGAACTGGCCGTTCACCAAGGAGAGTTGCAGGTGGCCCGCCTGCTGGGCAGGGAGCGGAATCGCTGTCAGCGCACGCCCCCGGCGCACTCCCTAACCGTGATCGGCTACACCACGTCAAGGGACGCCATCGGTGGGAGCAGTCCTGACAAAGCCGGGGTGCGGCAGAACTGCCAGATGCCGTAGGTCCGGTGAGCAGGTCGGAGAGGAGTACGAGAGGAACCGGTGCCATAACGCCCCTCAACACTCGTACTGGCTCGAACCTGGTGGATATGGGCCGGGAACGGCGCGTCCTCGTCCGTTGCGGACGGGGAACTCCCGGAAGTCGTGAAGCCGGTGACCGGGAGGCTGCGGGGAAGGTCTGCGGCGTACTCGCAGCGAGGCCGTTGGGGCAGAGTCGGGCTCCTCCTTCGACGAGCGAATCACAGTGGACACGGGAACCGTCCCTGGTCTGCCCGCTGCCGTGTGTCCAGCACGGTGGAACGGGCTGGGTCCGTCGTCGGCCGAGCGGCCAGGGGCGGGGCGGAGCCGCCGTAGTACTCCGAACCGGGGAGAGCCCGGTGCATGGGGAAGGGCGGCAGCGGTATCGAGGAGATGAGGATGCTGCAAGACCGAAAGACGCACTGGTGAACGCCGGTGCCCCGACTGGGCTGCCCATCGGGCCGCGTCAGCGGGTATCGGAGATGCAGGCCAAGCTTCACCGTTGGGCGGTGGCCGATCCTGGCCGCCGGTTCGACGACCTGTTCAACTTCGTGCACGACCCGGCGACGCTGATCGTGGCGTTCGACCGGGTCGCGGGCAACCGCGGTGCGAACACTCCCGGCGTGGACGGCCTGACGGCCGCCGCTGTCGAGGAGCGCATCGGGGCGCCCGGGTTCCTGGACGATCTGCGCATCGCGCTGAAGGCGGGGACGTTCCGTCCTTTGCCGGTGCGTGAGCGCGCGATTCCCAAGCCGGGCGGCTCGGGGAAGGTCCGCAAGTTGGGCATTCCCACGATCGCCGACCGGGTGGTCCAGGCGGCGCTGAAGCTCGTGCTGGAACCGATCTTCGAGGCCGACTTCTTGCCGGTCTCCTACGGCTTCCGGCCCGGGCGGCGGCCGCACGACGCGATCGCCGAGATCCACATGTTCGGCTCCCGGGGCTATCAATGGGTGCTGGACGCGGACATCGAGGCGTGCTTCGACCGGATCGATCACACGGCCCTGATGGACCGGGTGCGGCTCCGGGTGAAGGACAAGCGCGTGCTCGCGCTGGTGAAAGCCTTCCGGAAGGCCGGGGTGCTCACCGAGCAGTCCGGGCTGAAGGAGTCCGACACCGGCACCCCACAGGGCGGAATCCTCTCGCCCCTGCTGGCCAACATCGCCCTGACCGTGCTTGACGAGCAGGTGATGGCGCCGTGGCGGCCGGACGGGAGCATGGGCACCACCTACCGCCGTCACGCATGTCCCTCCCCTCGTAGCGTGAAGACCGTGACTGCAGGGGAAGTTGGGAGTCATGGCGGAGAAGCGACGGAAGTTCGATCCGGAGTTCCGTGAGGGGGCCGTACGGATCGTGACGGAGACCGGCAAGACGATCGCCGAGGTCGCCGAAGACCTGGGGATCAACGAGACCACTCTGGCGAGTTGGGTCTCCCGCGCCCGTCGGGCAGGGATCGCACCGGCCGGCGGGAGTGACGAGCTGGAGCGTCTGCGGCGTGAGGTCGCCCAGCTCAAGCGGGAGAAGAAGGAACTGGTCATGGAGCGTGATGTCCTCAAACGCTGCATGGTCCTGTGGGTGAAGTAGCCGTGGCGGACCCGGCGTCCGTCGTCGGGGTGATCAGCGACTTCAGGACCGAGCACGGCATTTCGCACCGTGTCTCCTGCCGCGCTCTGGGCGTGAGCGAGGCATGGTTCTACAAGCACCGCACCCGTCGGCCCACCCGGCGTGAGCTGCGCAGACAGCGTCTGATCGAAGCGGTGAAGGAGGAGTTCGACGACTCCGGCGGCACCTACGGCTCGCCGAAGATCTGGATCAGGCTGGTGAGGCAGGGCTGGCGGGTCTCCGTGAACACCGTCGCGAAGATCATGTCGGAGTTCGGCCTGGTCGCGCGGAAGGTACGAAGACGGCGGGGGCTGACCCGGCCGGGGAAACGGCTGGCCGCCCCGGACTTCGTGCGCCGCGACTTCACCGCCGAGGCGCCCGACCTGGTCTGGTGCGGAGACATGACCGAGATCGACGCCGGCGAGGGCAAGCTCTATCTGGCCACGGTCATAGACCTGTTCTCCCGCCGCCTGCTCGGCTATGCGATGGGCGCCCGCCACGATGCCGACCTGGTCGTCGCTGCCCTCCACATGGCCGCCGCCACCCGCGGCGGGGACGTCCGCGGTGTGATCTTCCACAGCGATCGCGGAAGCGAGTACGGCTCGCGGAAGTTCCGCCGGGCCTGCCGGAAGCTGGGCGTCACCCAGTCCATGGGCCGGGTCGGATCATGTTTCGACAACGCCGTCAGCGAGGCGTTCAACAGCGTGCTGAAGGTCGAGTACGTCCATCGCCGGACCTTCGCCACCCGCACCGAGGCCCGGATCCGGATCGCGACCTGGATCACCGACTTCTACAACGCTCGACGACTACACAGCGTGTGCGGCTGGAAGAGCCCGATCGACTACGAACACGACTACTGGGCCGGCTTCACCGGGGAGCTGGCTGCATAGGAAGGTCTCCACGAAACCGGGGGATTGACACGCATGTCGGAAGAAGGGCCAGCCGACCTGGCGGATCGTCCGTTACGCGGACGACTTCGTCGTGCTCGTGCACGGCCAGAAATCCGACGTCGAGGATCTGCGCGATGACGTCGCCCGCATGCTCGCCCCGCTCGGTCTGCGCTTGTCGCCGGCCAAGACGCGGGTGGTGCACATGCGCGACGGATTCGACTTCCTGGGGTTCCACATCCAGTGGCGCCGCAAGCGAGGCACGGACCAGTGGTACGTCTACACCTTCATCGCCGAGAAGCCCCTCAAGGCAGTGAAGGCGAAGATACGTGCCATGACCCACAGGGTGTCGCAGGCCGACCCCAGGACCATCCTGACCAGGATCAATCAGATCCTGCGAGGATGGACGAACTACTTCCGCTACGCGGTGTGCAAGCACACCCTCAGCAACCTGAGGCACTTCGTCCAGTGGCGAATCTTCCGGTGGCTGAGAAAACTGCACCGTCTGCGCTGGAAGCAGCTCCGCCGCCACTTCGTCACCCCCTCCGGGAGATGGCGGCCGGTCGGCATGGGCGGGATCGAGTTGTTCGACCCCTCGTCGGTGACGGTCACCCGTTACCGCTACAGAGGCACGATCCCGACCCCCTGGGCGAAGGCGAACCACGCCTGACGGCAGAGGCCGTGGAGAGCCCGGTGCGTCGAGAGGCGCACGCCGGGTTCGGCGAGCGGCCCGGAGAAACGGACCGGTGGCAACACCAGCACCGCGCTCCGGGCCGACTCAACCAGCGGCTGGTCCACCGCTTGCGGCCTTTCCCGGTCGGGTCGAGGGCGAGCGTGGTGAGGTAGAGACGCTTGAGGGCAGCGGTCTCGTTCGGGAAATGCCCGCAGGCGTTGACCGAGCGCCGGTAGCGCGCGTTCAGGCTCTCGATCGCATTCGTGGTCGAGATGATCTTCCGGATCGGCGGCGGGAAGCCCAGGAAGGGCACCACCTCGCTCCAGGACCGTTCCCAGGCACGGACCGCGGCCGGGTATTTGGCCTCCCACTTCTCGCTGAACTCGGCCAGCCGGGCGAGGGCCTCGTCCTCGTTGGCAGCGGTGTAGATGGGTCGCAGGTCGCGGGCGGCCTTGTCCCAGTCGGCGCGCGAGATGTACTTCAGCGTGGTGCGGATGAGGTGAACGATGCAGAGCTGGACCACCGTGGCGGGGAAGACGGTGCTGACCGCCTCGGGCAGGCCCTTCAGGCCGTCACAGACGAGCATGAGCACGTCGCGGACGCCGCGGTTCTGCAGCTCGGCGAGGACGTTCTGCCAGTATTTGGCGCCCTCGCCGCCGTCCCCGGCCCACAGTCCGAGAATCTCGCGGTGGCCGTCGCAGGTGACCGCGAGCACCACGTAGATGGGGCGGTTCGCCACCGCACCGTCTCTGATCTTCACGTTCACGCAGTCCACGAACAGGACCGGGTAGACCGGATCGAGCGGGCGCGTGCGCCAGTCGGCCATGGCGTCCAGGGCCTTGTCGGTGATGGTGGAGACCGTCTCCTTGGAGGTCTCCATGCCGTACGTCTCGGCGAGATGCGCGACGATCTCCCCGGAGGTGAGCCCCTTCGCGGTCAGCGAGAGGACCATCTCCTCCAGGCCGCCGGTGCGGCGTGCGTACTTCGGCAGCAGGCCGGAGGTGAAGGTGCCAAGCCGGTCCCGGGGGACCTGCACCGTCACGCTGCCGACCTCCGTCATCACCTTCCGGTTCCGGTAACCGTTGCGGGCGTTGCCCCCCGACCGGGAGCCCCGGCCGCCGGTGCGGCCGGCCTCCTCGGCCAGGTGCAGGTCCATCTCCGCCTCGACGGCGGCCTGCATCAGGTGCCGGGTGAGCTCGACCAGCAGGCCGCCCTCGCCCATCAGCCTGAGCCCGCCGTCGCGGACCTTGTCCGCGGCGAGCTCGGCCAGCTCGTCCATCAGCCTCGGGCTCAGCCCGTGCGCGGCCGCCGCTTCCCGGCTCGCCGCCGTCGTCTTCGGTGTCACACCGGAACCGTCAACGTCCCTGTCAAACACCGCAACCGACACGCCGTCAGCGTCCTCGATCAGGTGACCGTTCTCCGTGCCCATCAGGGGTCCCTTCTGAGCAAGTGCCCACCTGATTCATGACACTCCCCGGCCAGGCGCAGCCGCCGGTCTTCGGCGACCATCTCCGAGTACAGCCGAGGCGCGGCGGTGTATCTGACCTGTCCCTGTGCGTCGGGCGGGTTGGGGCGGGCCGTAGTGCTGTACACCGTCGACCTCGATGACGATGCGGGAGCGGGGGGTTGATGGCGCTTCTTGAATCTCCCCACTTGCTGCTAAGGGGTGGGGCAAACCTGCTCTGTTGATCTCCCCACCCATTGTGTGATCTTGCCCGGTGTGTCGTCGTATCTGGCGGTTGATCCGGAAAGCCTGCGTGCGCAAGTTCGGCCTGTCCGGGGGCCTGGATGCTTACGCGGGAGGAAGACGTGGATGCTCATGCACTGCGTCGGCAGGGTTGGACGATCTCAGCGATCGCCCGGCATCTGGGCCGGGACCGCAAGACGATCCGGGCCTATCTGAACGGTGAGCGGACCGCCGGCCCGCGGCGTCAGGCGCCTGACGCGTTCGTGCCGTTCCTTCCGTACTGCCGCCAGCGCCTCGCCGACGACCCGCACCTGTGGGCGTCCACCCTGTTCGACGAGGTGGTGGGGCTCGGCTACGAGGGTGCGTACTCGACGTTCACCCGCGCCCTTCGCCGCTATCGCGTCCGGCCGCACTGCGAGCCCTGTCATGCCTCCACCGGTCGCAACGTCGCGGTGATCGCGCATCCACCCGGCGAGGAGATCCAGTTCGACTGGCTGGAGCTGCCCGATCCGCCTGACGGATGGGGGGTGGGTGCGCACGCGCATCTACTCGTCGGAGCTCTCGCGCATTCGGGCCGGTGGAGGGCGGTGCTGGCGGAGTCGGAGGACTTCCCCCATCTGGTCCAGGCCCTGGACGATGTTGTGCGCAAGCTGGGCGGAACCGCCCGTCGGTGGCGCTTCGACCGGATGGCCACCGTCTGCTATCCCTCCAGCGGCCAGGTCACTGCGGCGTTCGCCGCCGTCGCCAAGTACTACGGGGCTGGGGTGGACATTTGCCCGCCCCGTCGCGGCAACCGCAAGGGAGTGGTGGAGAAGGCCAATCACTCGGCCGCGCAACGATGGTGGCGCACGGTTCCCGACGGGCTCACGGTCGTGCAGGCCCAGTCCGGTGTCGACAAGCTCTCGCTCCGGATGGATGACCGGCGCCGGCGGATCGACGGAGCGGTCACCACCGTCGGCGAGCTCGCCGCGGCCGAACCGTTGCTCGACATCCCGGTGCGGCCGTTCCCGGCCGAGCTGGAGGTCGAGCGGACCGTCAGCCCGCAGAGTCTGGTCGGCTTCGACGGTAACTTCTACTCCGTTCCGCCCGGCCTGCCCGGCGTCACGGTCAAAGTCCTGCACCGGCTCGGCGAGGACGACCTGCGGATCGTCACCGCAGGCCGGGCCGTCGTCGCCTGCCACCGCCGGGCCCCGCGAGGCGCCGGGCAGACCATTCGGGACGACGGACATGTCATCGCCCTGGAGAGGGCGGTGCTGTCCTCCTTCTCCGACCGGGCTCCCTGCAAGACCAAGGTCCGCAAACCGCCGTCAGCCGCAGCCCTGGCCGAAGCCGAGCGTCTGCGCGAAGGACCGGCCGCCGGCAGTTCAGCCGAACGGGTCGTGATCGACCTGACCCACTATGCCGCCGTGGCCGACCGGCTGCGGAGTGTCCCCTCATCGAAGCAGGAGGAGAGTCCGGAGTGAGTACGTCACCGATGCAGGTGAGCGAAGCCCGCCGCTTCCAGCAGCTCAGAGGCCACCTGTCCTACCTCAAACTCAACGACGCAGCTGAGGCGTTGAACCGGGTCCTGGACCAAGCCCGCACCGAGCGAATGTCACTGACCGCAGCCCTGGAACGGCTCCTGGAGATCGAGGTCGAGGCCACCGAAGCCCGCAAGCTCGCCGCCCGGGAACGGTTCGCCTGCCTGCCCGAGCCCTGGACCCTGGCCGACTTCGACTTCGCCGCCCAGCCCGGCGTCGACGAGAAGCTGATCCGCGACCTGGCCACCTTGCGCTTCCTCGACGACGCCTCCAACGTGCTGTTCGTCGGCCCTCCCGGAGTGGGCAAGACCATGCTGTCCGTCGCTCTCGGACGAGCAGCCGTCGACGCCGGTCACCGTGTCTACTTCACCACCGCCGCGGAACTCGCCGCCAAGTGCCACAAGGCCGCCCTCGAAGGCCGCTGGAAGACTTGCATGCGCTTCTTCGCAGGTCCGAAGCTTTTGATCATCGACGAGCTCGGGTATCTGCCGCTACCCGAGGACGGCGCCTCGGCCTTGTTCCAGGTGATCAACCAGAGGTATCTCAAGTCCAGCACGATCCTGACGACCAACGTCGGGATCGCCGACTGGGCCGGAGCCTTCGGCGACGCCACCGTCGCCGCCGCCATGCTCGACCGGCTCCTGCACCGGGCTGCCGTCGCCGGCATCGACGGACCCTCCTACCGGCTCCGCGGCCACCAGAACCAGGCCGACGCCATGCGCAAGGGAGTCAACGCACGTGTCTCCTGACCCCACCCACAACGACGAACAGCTCACCCCCAGGTCCACCAACTGCCCAGTCTGCCACGGCGAGTTCATGCCGAGCCCCAGACAGATCTACTGCTCTCCCCGCTGCAAGAGCGCCGCCCACCGACGCACTCCCGCCAGCCTGGCCGCACACACCTGCCCAGTCTGCGAGGGCATGTTCACCGCCAACCCCCGACTCCGTCAGATCTACTGCTCGCCCGAATGCCGTCGCGAGTCGGAAAGACAACGCAACCGCACCCGGGACGAAGAGCGGGCACGCCGCCTCGGCGAACACCCCCGAGCCCTCCCCGCCCCGCAGCCGGCAACCCCCGGCCCCATCGACCCACTGGCACCGACAGCCGTCCGAAACTGCCCGCACTGCGACCAGCCCGTCACGATCGTCGCCCTGCTCGCCACCCAGGAAGCCGCCCGTCCCACGATCACCAACCGCGTCACCGACATCGCCCCGCTCAGACGCCTCCAGTGAGCTTCGGCTGACCGTCACCGATCACCGGGCCCGCCGACCTGACGGTCGGCGGGCCCACAACACTCAGGCTGCCGAGCGCAGTTGGTCCAGTTCGCCGCTGATCGCATCCCGCAGCACGTCATGCTGCGGACCGAGCCTGAACCGCTCGTCGCTCCACCGCTCACGCGGATAGAGCCACACCGGAGCACCCACCACATCGGTCGGCTCCCACTCGAACCGCGGCCAGACATGCGCATGCAAGAACGGGTCCGTGTTCCCCAGGATCTCCAGGTTGACCCGCCGGAAAGCCGGGTCCAGCCGCCGACAGACACGCTCGACCGATTCGCCGAGCTGGTCCATGTCGGACAGGAACGACAGCCGCTTCGCCCTCGGCAGGTCCGACAGCCGCTGCACATCCGGCTCGTCCACGAGCAGGACCGAGTAGCCAGGCAGGAACTGCACGTCCCCGATCACCGCGAACCCCGACGTCAGCCGTCGCAGCACAGTCGGGTTCTCACCCCTCAGTGCAGTCCCGATCCGGTCCCTCCGCCAGTCACCAGTCATGGCCAAAACCTACATTCCGGTGATCAAGGGCCGCTCTTCGATCCCCATCTCCTCACACAGTTCAAGGAACAAGCAAGTGAGGCCAGGAGCGACCCCGGCCGTTTTCAAAGATCCCCATCAGCCCTGCAAGACTTCGTCATCGGCCGTCTGCCTGCCGCCATCGGCACCGCGTGGACCGCCCTGACGGACTGGAAGAAGTCCGTCAACACCAAGATGCGAGCAGCCCAGGCATCCTCCGGAGTCGGCGTCCAAGTCCACATCGGGCTGCGTGATGATCTCGACGCCGCCACCCGCACTGTCTATGAGCTCTCCTGCCAGGTGAGCGACGCCGTGCGCACCGAAACGCAAAAAGAACAAGTCGGGCACGCACTGCAGTCGCTGCTGGCCGCCGCCGACGGCTCCACCATGACCGAACGCCTTGCCGCAGCCGTCGACATCCGCGACTGGGTCGACGTCCACTACCTCGTCGAGCGCCCCGGACCCGACGGCACGCCCATCACCCGACGATGGGGATCACGAACCGGCCTGTCCGGCGGCGAGCGACGCCTGGTCGTACTGGCACCCATGCTTGCCGCCATCGCAGCCAACTACGATCGCTTCACCGACACCGGCCTGCGCCTCGTCCCCCTCGACGAAGTTCCCGCCGAAGTCGACGAGCGCGGCCGCGAAGGCCTGGCACGCTACCTCGCTGCACTCGACCTGGACATCCTGTGCACCTCCTATCTGTGGGACGGCGCACCCGGCGCATGGGACGGCATCGACGCCCACGACCTCGAAGCAGGCGCAGACGGAACCGTCGTCGCCTTCCCCATGCTGATCCGCGGTCTGCCACCACTCCCCGGCGACACCAGTCTCACACCCCCGGCAGGGAGGCCGGCATGACCTGCCACCTGTGCTCCGGAGCATGCTCCGGAGCCGACCTGACCGCATTGCTCACCCCTGAGCTCACCTGGCTGTGGGAAGCACTTGCAGCAGCAGCTGACCGACGCGGAGACGAAGCCCTCACAGACGGGCCCGCGGTCACCGTGACCATCCCCGCTTCACCGGCGCAGCGCGCCGCAGCAGCAGGCCTGATCGGCGGACGAGCACTGGCGCCAGGCCAGCGTCGCCGCCTCGATCTGAACGAACTCACAACCGCATTGACCATCCGGGGGCCGGCGCTCACCCCTGGCGCCGTTGCTGCGCATGCCTGCGGCCGACGCCTTGCGGAAAGAGCCCGTGCCCGCGCCGAACATATGGCCTCTGCCGACCGTCTCCGTGTCCAAATTGAGGCGCGCGCAGTCGACTTGCCCGAGCATGTACGCGAACTTGTGGAGCCCACGACCGCTTTCACCCGGCTGCACAGTCTCGGATGGGTCGCCCGTATCCTCAACGCGCCCGATCCCGCTGCACTACTGGATCAGGCGATGGAGGTAGTCGGACGCCTGCCGCGGCCCGGTCACCGCATCGACCGCCGCACACTCGTCCCCGGAGACCCTCACGCACTCGACGGCGGACCTCTGCCCGCACTCGTGCTCGCACTCACCAAAAGCTCTGGCAACACGCCTCGCTCGGCCTGGGCGCGCCTCGGGGTGGACTGCGACGACCTGCTCGGCGGACTCATCATCACCGGAGTCACCCCCAGCGGCTGGGGGGTCCCTCCCAGCGCCACGTTCACCCTCCCACCGAGAGAACTGGCCGACATCGCATGGGAGCCTCCTCCAGCAGCAGACACGTGGGTCTTCGTCACAGAAAACCCATCAGTCCTATCCGCGGCACGCAGCCAAGCCCTCCTGGACGACACAGCTGCGACGCCACGAGTGATATGCACCGCCGGTACGCCCTCCCAGGTCGAATGCGCAGCAATCGGCGCACTGTCCGACGCCGGCTGGCGCGTAGCCATCCGCGCGGACTTCGACCCAGCCGGTCTGGCGCACATGCGCGCCCTCCTCGCTGCTTCCCCAGGGGCAGTCCCGTGGCGGATGAACGCAGCCGACTACGAGTCCGCCGCCCAGCACGGCACCATCGATCTGCGCCTGCAGGAATCGGACGCCCCTTGGGACCCTCACCTGGTGCCGACGATGAAGGAACACTCCGCACACGTGTATGAGGAGGATCTCCTCCCAATGCTGCTCACTGACATCGCGGTTGGTGCGCCAAACACATCCGCAGGTCTGCATCCAGCGGCGGGCATGCTTCTCTGCACGGCTCGGCGGGAGCGGAACGACGGCCGGTAAGCGGGTCTGCCGATAGATCACAGCACAAAGGCCCGGCACACTGGCCGGGCCTGAGAAAGCTAGACCCGGGGCTCCCGCGTACGAAGGCCAGGTCCGCACAATCAATGTGCCACATCCTGCTCAGCGTCACTGGTACCGCGACGACGCGCATCTTCCTGGGGCGGCGGTGAGCCGGGAAGCGGCGACGTCAGGGGACCCTTCCCAGGCTGGCCGGAGACCTACGCCGGTTATGCGCTAGGGCATGCAAGGCCTGGCTCTGTCTAACTGCCGATTCGTTCCGCCTAGGATCGGTGCGTGCAGCCTGTGGTGCTCTTCGATTTGGACAACACCTTGGTGGACCGGCAGCTCGCGCTGGTTCACTGGGCCGCTTCCTTCCGAGGCCGCTACGGCTTCAGCCAGGAGGACGGAGCATGGCTGGCGAATCTGCTGGCCGAGCGGGCTGCCCCCGAGCACTTCGAGGCGGTCCGTGTACGGTTTCGACTGAGCGAGCCGGCCGATGTCTTGTGGGACCGGTACTGCACGGACATCGCTGCTGCGGTGTCCTGCCCGCCCGGCGTACTGGCTGGCCTTGAGGAGTTGAGAGCCGTCGGCTGGCGGATCGGGGTAGCGACGAATGGTGCCGCGGACATCCAGTGGGCCAAGCTGCGTGCCACTGGGATCGCGGACCGCGTTGATGCGGTGTGTATCTCGGAGGAGGCGGGAGTACGCAAGCCGGATCCTGCTCTGTTCTTTGAAGCGGTACGGCGCTGCGGCGGTCTTCGCGACGGCGACCGCGCGTGGATGGTCGGCGACAGCGCGGTGAACGACATCGGCGGCGGGCAAGCTGCTGGGCTGCGCACCGTGTGGGTCGACCGCGACACGTGGCCGGAGACGCTGGCCGAACCGGACCATCAGGTTCCCGACGCCCGCACCGCCATCGAGTTGCTGAAGTCACTCGGACCGAGGAAAAGCGAAACATGAAGCCGACGACCGGCACGACCGTGGGAGTTCTGCATCCGGGCAGCATGGGGGCCGCGGTGGCGGCTCAGCTGCGTCGCGCGGGGACGCAGGTGCTGTGGGACCCCACTGGTCGCAGCTCGGCCACGATCCGGCGCGCGCGGGAGGCTGGGCTGACGGCGGCCGACGGTATGGCGGAGCTGGTCGCCCGCTGCGATGTGGTGATCTCCCTCTGCCCGCCGGCAGCTGCCGAGGACATCGCCAGGGAGGTTGCCGGCCACCATCCCGAGGGTATCGTTTACGTCGAGGCGAACGCCGTCTCTCCCCAGTGCGTCCGGCGCATCGCGCACGCCCTGCCGGGCACCGGGGTCGTCGACGCCGCCGTGGTCGGCTCACCGCCTGTCGGAGGCAAGCAGCCACGCCTCTACACATCCGGCCCGTCCCAGGCCATCGATCGCCTGAACGAGCTCTTCGCCGGGACCGACGTACGGGTCCATCCACTGGGCGAGGAGATCGGCAAGGCATCCGCTCTCAAGCTCGCCTACACCAGTTACCAGAAGGCCTCCCGCGTTCTCGCGGCCGTCGCCTACGGAGCAGCGGAAGCCCACGGGGTTGCCGACGAGCTCCTGGATATCGCCGGGCAGCGTTCGGACAGCTATCTCACAGAACCGGGCTACATCCCCAAGACCGCCGCCCGCGCCTGGCGCTGGGCCCCGGAGATGGAAGAGGCAGCACAGCTGATCGCAGACGCCAGCCTGCCGGACGACCTGCTGCGCGCCACGGCCGCCATCCTCTCCCGCTGGGAGGAGGCACGCGACGCCGACCTGAGCATCGAGGAGGCGCTCGACCGGCTCCGGGAACGAAGCGGCGGGCCGGTCATCCCGCCGCAGTGACCATCGCGTGGATCCGCTCGGCTGCTACCTGGGGGGACACGCCATCGGTGTGCACGAGGAGGTCCCATTCCATGCCCGGATTATCCACGACGTCGCGCTCCGTGGCGTCCCACGCTGCGAGCCGCGAGGTCGTGTCCGCGTCACCTCGCCCGAGGGAGCGCTCCTCGGTGGTCGCGCGCGGGCACCACAGCAGCACTCGCCACCATCGGGCGGGGAAGCCGTCGGCCACTGCACGGACCCCGGTGATCTGACCGAGATGGACCACCGGGACCCGGCCTTCGGAGGTGGCCTCCCGAAGGCCCGGCTGGTCCACGACGTACGTGTTTCCGTACCGGTCGTTGCGGTAGACGACCTCGCCGCGCTCTTCCAGCTCCCGCAGTCGCTCTCGTGATGCCATCCGGTACCCGTGGGTGCGGCCGGTGCCGATCTTCAGCCGGGTGAAGGGGACGTACCTGCGGTCCAGATCCGTGAGGAGCGAGGTGATGGTGTCCTTGCCTGACGCGGGTGGCCCGTAGAGGAGGATTCCCTGCTCCATCAGAACACCGTCCCGAAGACCTGGCGGACCTGATCCGTGAGCGATATCGCGGCACCGAGACGGTTGTCGACGACCAGGTGGGGCATGACCGGCCGAAGGTCTGGATCGATGCCGGCCACATAGTCCCCCCAGTGCTGGAGCTTCCAGGAGTCGCGGGCGGCGGAACGGAAGCTCACATACTCATGCATCGTCTCGACGTCGCACTGGATCCAGATGGGAGAGACCGAAACCCCTCGGGCCTCGCACCGGTTGACCAGCCGTTGCAGCCAGCGCTCGTCCGTGAGCTCGGTGACGAAGGGCGCGGTGACCACCGTGCTGATCGCGCAGTCCACGTTCGCGTACGCGGCCTCGAGCAGGCACTGGTACTCGAGCGGCCGCACCTGTTCCCGGTACAGCTCGGTGTGGCGGTCGTTCGGGTCGCTGCCGAGGGCAGTGAGCAGTCGCTCCACCAGTGGCCGTGTGAGCGGGTCCTTGTCGAGGACCGGCCAGCCGGTGAGCTGGGAGAGGAACCGCGCGAACTCGGACTTGCCGCTGCCGGCGTAGCCGCCGACCAGTATCAGAGTGGGGCGGTTCGGATCCCCGCCCGTGTGCCGACGCTTCCAGGCATCCAGGATGCGCTGGTGCAGCATCTTGCTGTCGGTGTCCTCGGTGCCCGGCTTGATCTGCAGCAGCGCGCGCTCGACAGCAAGGAGGTGCGTTCCGTTGCGCGGCTCGGCATCCGAGCCACTGGACGGGGTGAACTGAATCTGCGTCTTCTCACCCGGCAGGCTGTGGCGGAAGCCGAGTTCGGGCTCGGTGGCCCGGTACAGCAGGCAGTACGCACGCCGGTAGTGCGGACCCGGATAGACCTCGCCCTGCTCGTGCTGCCACAAGGTCTGGAAGTTCGCCGCGGGAACGGCCACCCCGGCTACCCTCGCCACCTCACGCAGCCGCTCTCCGGCACCTTCCAGGGTCAGCCCGTGGGCTTCCCGCTGCTCCCGGAGCCTCTCCGGCCGCCAGCCCGCGCGGACCTTACCCACGTCTCCTACCGCCCGTCCCACCCTCGTCATGATCTCGAGCGTAAGTCTGCCCTTCATGAACGCGTGTGAAAGCGGATGTTGAAAAGGCGCGCGACTGAACGGCGAACAGACTGGCTAACGGAACGTGATACCAGGCGGCCTTTCCCTGCTGTGTGATGGTCAGCACGGCCACCCGATCCCGGATCCCAAGCGTCAACGGGCCTCCTGCACGGGTGTCTCAGCGACGTGCCGTACGAGAAGGAGAACCTCACACGATGGCTCTCGTCGAAAAGGATTCGGGGCACCTCGGCTCTGCGTCAGCACGGCCACGAAGCTGATGGGCCGCCGCGTCCGCGCTCCCGGGGCAATGGGCTGACCGCTCTGGTGCCGCTGCGCACGACGAGGCGCCCTGCCGCACCCAGCAACTGCACCGGCCGTCCAGGCACTGAGCCTCTGGCCCGGGCAGCTGAGGATCGCACAGCGCCGAGCCCGGGGCTCCTCAAACCACCCAGGCACGCCCTGAATCTGCACGCCTTCCCGTCCCAGACCGGATGGGAGAACCGAAGAGAAGGGAGCACGACGTGGCACAAGACACCACGCCGCAACCGCCCCAGAACAGGCTGCTGTTCGCGGTGGAAGAGCTGGCCGCCGTCCATGACCGGTACGACAGCCTGCGGTCCGACAACGCAGGAAGCTCCGGCGACGCACCGTGGCCGGGCGGCGACGGCAACCTGAACGACATCGAGTAACCCCCAGACGGCTGGGGGCCCGCGCACTCCTGCGTGGCCCCCGGCTCGCCGTATCGCGTAGTCGCATCCATGAGGGAGGGCTGTGGTGGAACACCGATTGATCAGCGCTATCGAAACGGCGCTTGGCTGGAACGGACCCAGCGAGTTGGGAAGGGGCTTCGTCCGGGGCAGGGTGGATGACCCCGCACTCCTCTCCCGCATACTGACCCCGAACCGCCTCCTCGACATCGCCATGCGCAGGAGCCTGAACCGGCCGCAGTTCCGGTGCTTCCGCAACGGAGAGGAAGTCCACCCGGCCATCTACTACAACGACAGCGTCAGCCCCCGGGGCCAGAGCATTCCCATGGTCAACATGCACCGCCTCGGAGACCTCCTGTGCGACGGGGCGACGCTCATCATGGACCAGGTCAACGTCTTCGACCCGACCATGGAAGTGGCCTGCCGCGCCCTGCAGTGGTGGGCGCACGAGCGCGTCCAGGTCAACGCCTACCTGACGACCAATGACGCCGCCGGCTTCCCCCTCCACTGGGACGACCACGACGTCCTGATTGTCCAGCTCGCCGGCGAAAAGGAATGGGAAGTCCGCGGCACCTCAAGGAACGTCCCCATGTACCGGGACGCCGACCCCAACAACTCACCAAGCGAAGACATCCTGTGGGCAGGCACCATGACCCCCGGCGACGTCATGCACATTCCCCGCGGCCATTGGCACCAGGCCACCCGCACCGGCAGCGGCACGGGGAAGAGCCTGCACGTCACCTTCGGGATCACCAAGCGCACCGGGGCAGGCTGGTTGACCTGGCTGGCCGACTGGTCCCGGGAACACGAGATCTTCCGCCACGACCTGGACCGCCGCGACAGGACCGACGTACAGGCCCTGACCGACGCTGCCGCCCGCCTCATCGGCGAACGGCCCCCGGCCAGCTACCTGGCCGCCTACGAGCGGGAGACGATCCCTGGCCGGCACGTGCCCTACGTGGACACCCTCGGAGCACTCGATGCCGCGGTGTGTACCACGCACTTCCCTCCCCAGATCGAAGAGAACAGCGCGACCGTCGACATCGTGACCTCCGGGAAGAAGCTCACCTTCGCAGCCGAGACCCTGCCCGCGCTACGCCTGCTGCTGAGCGGCCAGCCCGTCCACCTCAACCAGGCCACCGCCATAGCCGGCGCCGAAGCGACCAAAGTTGCCGAGATCCTGGTGGAGGAAGAGATATGCGCACCGCTGACCCCCGAATTGTCCTCGGGCTACACCGGTCTCGTCACCAACGCCACCTCCTGACCGGCGCCCTGGACGTCGGCATCCACGCACTCGACACCAGCTTCAACTACCACGGCTTCACGTCCCACAAGACACTTGCCCAGATCGGCAGCGATCTCCTCCCGCACTTCACCGTGTCGACGAAGGTCGGCTACTTCCTCGGGCCGAACCGGGTAGAACGTTCAATCGAGCCCACCAGGCTTCGCTCCGCCCTGGAACAAACGAACCGCGACCTCGGACGTCCGCCCGATCTTGTGTTCCTGCACAACCCGGAACACTCGCTACGGGCTGCCCGCTGCCCCCGGGACATGCTGGCGCAGGCGTGCGCCACCCTGGCCGAAGCCGCCGCGAACGGAATGTGCAAGGCTTGGGGTGTCGCGTCCTGGGATCCGTCGAGCCTGCCCGGCCTGATCGACAAGAGCATGCCCACGCCGTCCGTGCTCATGGTGCGCGCCGGACTGCTGGTGGGTGTCAGAACCCTGGAGGCCGCTGGCGCAGCTGCCGACGCATGGGGCCTGAGCCCACGGGCACGATGGGGAATGAGCCCATTCGGAGGCAACCCGAGGGACCCTGTGTGGGGCAGGGCCGATCCGCGAGTCTTCCTGCAGCCTGCAGACCCTGAGCCTTCTACGGCGCAGGCGGCCTTCCGCGCTGCCTACGGCCTTCCTCGCGTCAGCACCATTGCCGTCGGGTCCGACGACCCCGCACACCTCAGCAAACTGCTCGACGCCCTGGACCTGCCCCTCAACGAGCACGCCGTCGACGCCTACCGAAACCTCCTGCGAGACCGCCAGCCCCCTCAGCTTGTTTGAAGTTCCGCCACGATGAGCTCAGCCATACGCCGCGCTGGGCCCAGTCGGGGGTCCTCCGGATGGGCATACGGGCCGAGGATCTTGGAACAGACGAACAAGGTCATCAGCTTGCCGTCCCGGCTCTCGAAGTCGTGGCGCCGCTCCTGGCGTACACGGTCAGCCAGCGCCGGGACGGCAAGCGAGCTTCCCCACAAAGACGCTGAGTCCAACCCCCGAGGGGCATTTCCCCAGTCCTCCCAGTCAAAGAGACAGAACTCAGGTGAGGTCATGTTCGCCCAGTTCAGATCCGCGTGCGCCGGGACCCAGCCCTGAACCGTGGTTTCGAAGTCTCCGGGGAAGACACTGAGGATGGTCTCGGTGACGACGGCCTGCGTGATGGTGACGGTATCCGGGGTTGCGATCCGCCTCGTGCGCTGCACGGCGAGCGCATCGAGCGAAGAACTGAGCGACTGCCACCATGCCTCCGGCAGCTGCGGATCCTCGGCGAGGACACTTGTGCCGATCGGCTGAGCGGGCAGAAGGGCCGTCTCATCTGCTCGCCACATCACCTGACCATCTGCGTCCCGCCATACGACGCACTCGCGCCATTCGGGCAGAGCCACACCATCCAGTAATGCGGTCGTCTCAGTACCATTCCATCCCTGCCCCTCGGTCCGATCGATGCGGCGCCGTTCGATCCGTACCCAGGTATCACGATCTGTAGGTGCCCCGACTGTGCGGCGCTTGCGGATGACCGAGTCCCGGTCCAACGTCACTTGGAGCGATCTTTCGACGCGGTCCAGTACCGCCTCGACGGGTTCGACGCGAAGGTCAACCGCAGTGGTCGGAGAGGGCATTGTGTGGACTCCTTCGGGGCTGTAGTCGGGACCGTAGCAAGATCTGGGCCCCACAGGCTGGCGTCACTTGGGGACGGATAGCTCCATTCGGTGTTGAAGACGGCGCCCTGTCTGCTTTCGTAGTGTCTTCAACTGCTTCGCGCGTGTGGAGGCCGTCTTGGGTAGTAGCCGCACATCCCGATCCGCCACCCGTAAGTCCACCCTCCACCGGCTCAGGCCCTCCGAGGGCCCCACCCCGGAACTGCGCACGTTCGTCCGCGAGAGATACCTCGACAGTGAGGACTACCAGGCTAGGGAGTTCACCCGTCAGGGGATGGAGGGCTTGCTGATCACCGGAGGCGTTCCTCGGGAGCGCGCCGACTGGTGCAGCGCGGTGGAATCCATCACCGGACTGGAAGTCAATGAGCGCAGCCGCGCCGCGGCGGGAGTCATTCTCATACGCACCGGCCGCGGCACCTACGCGCTGAGCTACGGGGTGGGGCAGCACATGCTGGACCCCTATTTCCGTGACGACGAGTTCGGATTGGAGTTCGCAACCCGCTGCCTCGATGACGACGGGGTCATCAAAATCCGCAACCAGATCATGGACGGCAGAGGTCGGGTCGATGAGTACTCGGTGTCACGGGGCGAGCGGATCGACGACTTTGGTCTGGACCGCTTCGGTGCCGTCGTCCGCCGAATCTGTGGCACTGTCAGCGGGCTGTCACTGACTTCCCTGCAGGCCGGCAGGACACGACAGGTCCGCGTCGAGTGCTCACAGGCCACCATCAAGCTTCCCCTTGCCACCACCGTGGAACAGTTCCTGAGCGACCTGCAGGCTATTGAGGACGTGTGTGCAAGACCTGATCCGCTGCCGCAACTGCGTTTTGTCAGCAGGGTCCACACCCTCGACAGCCGCAGCCACAAGGCGGTGCAGGCCCAGGCTATCCTGGAGAGGCACCTTACGGACCCAGACAGTCCCCGTCTGATCATTGGGATTCCTGACTCGTGCCAGGAAAGCTACAGCGCTGCCCAGGCGTTCCGCGCCAGACGAGGCACCCGCACGATCGAGACGAACGACCTGGAACTGCACCACCTGCTGCAGTTCGTACAGGACAAGCCTGAGGGAGAACGGCTCAAAGCCCTCGGCGACGTACGGGTCACCATGTTCAGCGACGACGACTTCCTGACCCCGGCCAGCGTCACCACCAACGGGAGAGAGACTTACCGCCCTGTTCACCCAGCCGCAGACGGTCACCCTCCCGCGCTGGACCAAAGGCCCACTCGATTCCAAAGGCCGCGACTCTCACGACGAGGACTGGTTCAACCACCAAGCGGCAAAGCCGGACGGGTATCTACTCTTTGACAAGAAAGACATCGTCACGGGGAAGTTCAGGGGAGGAGGCCTGGAGATTTGCGACGTTCTCGGCCCCGAGAACCAATTGATCTGCATCAAGAAGGCACCCGTCAGCACGGCCCCCCTCAACCACCTCTTCGCCCAGGGCGTGGTCGCCGTCGAGACGCTGCGCAGCGACCTTGAAGTACGGACCAAATTCCTTGACCAGGTCGTCGCGCACACGCCGGACCACCGCCTGCTCAACGACTTCGGCACGCTCCGGGTGGTTTTCGGGATCCTTCTGAAGGACGGCCAGGACATCCGTGTCGACTCGCTCTTCGCATTCGCCCAGGTCTCGCTGCTCCAGGCAGTCAGGCGGCTGCGCGCGATGAACGCGGAAGTCGAAGTCGTCGCTATCCGCCGCTGACGCAGGGGGCCTGCACCCTCGCCTGCATGCTGCTGAGTAGCAGTCGGTCGGTGGCACGAAGGCGCGGTCGAAGAACGCCGTTGTCGGTTCTGTCCGGGGCGGATGTCGATGGTGGAGAGTGGGGAGGGGGCCTGGCTACGGGGTGAGCTGGTCGTCGAGCCAGGTGGTGGCTCAACTCCCTGCTCCCCAAGCGCTGAGACGTCCGTCCGTTGACGGCCGTGTACTTCATCAACCAGGCGCGCGAGTACCTGTACGTGCTCGACATCGTGCGGGCCGGATAGCCCAGTAGCGAGCGGCCCCCGTTCCGTCAGTTCTCCTGCCGGGCGGGGGCCTTCCGCTGCCCGGAGGGCCCCATCGGGGTCACGGGTAAGCGGTGCTGCACCCAGCTTCGAAGAATTTCCCGCTTTTCCTCTCACACCTTCAGCGCGGCGGGACTGATGGACCTCTGGAGGTCCTCGAGCGGGATCGCCACGTTCCCGTCGGACCCCGAGCACGCGAGAGGGCAAGGATGAGCGGCAGCGACAAGAAGGAGAGGAGGATCCCGCATCCGCGCGGCACGCGTGAAGCAGTGCACCCTCCGGAGGCACTCTGCCCCGAGGCGCAGCGCCAGTGGGACCTCATGCACCAGTTGGCCCCCTCGGTGCGGAAGCTGATCTATACCTTGACCGGCTCCCGGGAGACGGTGGACGAGGTCGAGGCGAGGGTCTGGGAAGCGATCTTCGTCCGTTTCAAGAACTCGGGCCCGCTGGACGACGGCCGGTTCGGCAAGCTCAAGTCGTACCTCTGGGCGGTGGTGCGGGAGAAGTCGCACTCGTACCTGAAGGAACTGCGCAAGCGGGCGGAGGACTTCGTCGGCGACGACCTGTACCTGCTGGAGAACCAGGAGGTGCACCCCAGCGCTGAGGCGGAGGCGCTCGTCGACCTCGCTCCGGCGATGAGGGTTCTGGCGGACGAGTTAAGCGACCTCCAGCTGAAGGTGTTCGTGCTCTCAGAGGCGTACGACCTGAAGGCACCGGTGATCGCCGAGCTTCTGGGCGGGACCGTCACGAATGCGTCTGTGCGCGATGCGCTCCGGCACGCGCGGGCCAAGCTCCGCTCCCACCGAGTCGGTGTCCGTCTCGGTGTTCTCGCGGAGGAGTAGGCGCTTCCAGAAGGCACGGGCCGCCCGCACCGACGATGGAGCGGCCCGCGGCTTCGAGTGGCGGCTACTCGGTCTGCCACACCGTCCCAACACGGGGTGGACGGTGACGAAACGATCAAGAAGGGGGTTGCACGAGTGCCCAAAGTCCGGGAGTGGCGCTCCCGGCCCATCTCGAACGCGGTCTGCGACTTGCCAGTCCAAGTTCGCGTCCGAGCGCACACGCACAGACTTCGGAAAGGAGTCGGGGGACCTTACATGGAAACGATTGCGATCAAGGCACACGTCCTAGTGGCTGAGGTGCTCACGTCCTTGCTGGCCGCTGCGACCTGGGTGCGGAACACCTTTGAGTCGCTTCTCTTGATCCTGCCGGCACGCCTGGCCGCCCGGCCGCCCGCCCGGCCGTCTCGGTGGTACCGGAACGCTCAGGCACGGGCAGGGCTAAGGGCGGAGGTTCCGGCGACGGTTGAATAGCATCCCCGCTCAACCCGGGCCGGGTCACCACTCACAGTGGTGGCCCGGCCTGACTGTTGTCAGGTGCCGACGCGAACGCGCGGCGCCCGCCGCCGTCAGGCGACGAACCCAGGCGGCGGGCAGGCACTCACGGAGGAACGCCTTATGACCACGATGCACCTCGGCGGCGACGAGGGCCAGGATCTTCCGTTCTCGGTGGTGTTGAACAGCACGCTCGAGGACTTCCTCAGCCAGGTCGAGCGAGAGGCCGCGGGCCGTCGTCGCGAGGCCCGTGCCCTGCGTCGGCGGATCCGCCGGCAGCGGAGGCGGCAGCAGCCCCTTCGGGCGCGCGTCGTGCGCTTCATCGGCAGGACCGGCTCCGCGGCGCTCGTCGTGGTCGGCGCCGTCGCGTTCGTCGCCGCCGGCGTCTTCTTCCTGGGCGTGGGGGACTCGACTACGGCCCGGGACCTCTTCGCCGTGGCAGCGGCCTCATGGGGCGGCGCCTGCGCGCTGAAGATCTTCAGCGGCTGACTTGCGAACGGTTCGCCCTGTAATCGACGCCTTCGTCGGATTTCGGCGGGGGCGTTCTGCGTGAACGACCACACGGAACAGCGTGCTGATGGTCCTTTCGGCGTACCGTGCTGATCGCCTTCACCGGCGCGGTCCCGGTTATCGCCACCCACCTCGACCAGCTCCGGGCCACGGGCCCACACGGGCCTGTGTGGTGGCGCTTCGGCCGCAACCAGTGGCAGACCCTGACCGACGCGCTGACCAACACGACACCCAGGCCGAGTACCTCAAGCGTGACGACCAGCGCCGCGCCATCGAGGACGCCCAACGCGAGCGGGAACGCGAGCAGCGCCGGCGCAACTTCGAAGCATGGAAGGCGGCGTCGTGGACGTGTCCGTCGTGCGGGAGAGACGTCGACCCCGACCACACAGACCAGGAGGGCTACCGGCCCGAAGAGGGCGGCCTGTGCCACGTGTGCGAGCAGGCTCGCCGCGAGCTGGAGGCCGAACGCGAAGCCGCGCAGGAGCGGGAGCGTACGGGGATCATGGCCCGGTGGCGGGCTCGCGCCGCCGACCGGTACCAGGGCCTATCGAGCAGGCGTAACCGGCCCGAGCTGCCGCGAGACCGAGTGGGGAGAGAGGGGTGGCCCCGGCCGGGCGCGGTCGGGGCCACCGGCGCGCTTTCCGTGGGGCGGATGCTGCACGCGTCCCTACGGACAACGACGCGGCCGCTGTGCAGACATGCCGGAAGCCCCTGGGGCCCTGCCCGACGCGGAGCGGGCTCTGTCGATGTTGCGGTCGGGGAAGGCGTCCGGCGGCGGCTACGGTGAGCGGCGGAGGCGCGCCGTCCCACCCAGCCTTTCGCCGGCACACGGACACTGTGGTGGTGTGCGGGTGATGGGCGAAGTGACACGCCCGGTCCGTGTACAACCTGGTCGTCAGCTGCTGGCCGCTCCCTCCCAACCACACGCCGCACCAGTAAGTTTGGCCGGTATGGCGGGCCCTGAAGCCATCGAGCTCTATCGCTTCCATCGGAAGGACCACGGGGAGCTCGGAATCGGCGTGGCCGAGCACTGCGGTCTGCACTCGGCGTCTGTCCAGGGCCATGGAACCTCCAGCCGTGCGGGAGACGGTGGTTCGCCTCCGGTCGGCGACCGGCCACGCTGCCAGTCGCCTAACTAATCGACGGTACTCCCTCCACTGACAACGCCGGCGCTGCAATGTCGGTACACCTGTCGGCCATTGGCGAGGCGGGTGGCCAGGATGGCTCTCGCGCCTGTGACCGGCCGTTGATGCGGTGGGTGGCTTGGGCCTGTGGACTGGGTGTGTGCGGGTTGGTTGGCGGGTTGCGGCTGCGGTGGTCGGGGCTGGCCGGTGGCTGTCAGGTGGGGGTGCGGTCCCCGGCCGGTCGTCGCTGTGCGGCGCGTTCCACGAACGGCTCCAAGCCGCTCTCGGGGTGCATATACACGTAGCGGTCGGCGGCGTGGATCTGCACGGCGTTGAGTCGGTCGACGAAGGACTGGGGGACGGTGAGCATGACGTCCTCGGGGCCCAAGGACAGCATGTGCCTTGGGGTGATGGGAAGTACGAGGGTCTGAGCGTCACCAAATGCCATGCCGTACGTAGTGCTGCTTCCCTCCACGGACAGGGTCAGGGCCGGGTTGTCGCCGATCAGGAACTGGCCCGCTTCGGGCATGATCACCTCCAGCCGCCGCGTCGACGCCAGGTTCCGCATCTTGTAGAAGGTGTCCTCGATGCTGGTGCGGAAGAGCTTGCCACTCTCGTGGTCGCGCATGACCGAGGACCGTTCGATGAGACGTTCGGCAAAGGCGCCCAGGGAAGCCGGGCCGGACAGATGCAGGCCCGTCTCGCGCAGTGCATCGCGGCGCAGCTGCTCCGGATACTGGCTGATCACCTTGGCGACCAGGCGCGTGCGGGCCCGCTCGAGCGCGTCGGTGTGCACGTGGCGGTAGTGGAGCGACCGGACGTAGTGGAGCACGACCAGGTCACGCAGCGCGGCCACGTGAAGCGGGTCGGCGAACGGAGTGCCGGCGTGCACGGCGGCGAGCGCCGCAGGCACGCTCCTCTCCACGTCGCACCACAGCGCTTCGGCAGATGGGGAATCGAAGGCAACGAAGTTCTCGGCGCGCCCGCATGCGCCGGTGCCTGTCAGCTTGCGCACGCGTCCAGGATTGTGCAGGTCGAACGGGAGCAACTGCCAGCGGCTGCCTTTTGGCCCGGACATCGTGAACTGCTTGAGCAGGACCTGGGAGACGAGGTGCTGCCGTGATGTCTGCTGTGCCGTTGCCACACGGTGGATTCTGCCAAGTGCCCCCTCCAGCCGCCACGGGTTTCCAGACCGCTGACCGGCGTCGTCACCTGTCAGCGCAGCCGCACCACGGTGACGACCGCGTTTGCCGGGTCGTGCCCGCCACGACCTCCACCCCTACATCACCGGCGGTGGGCGTGAAGGAGTCGCCAGCCTTCGTGAACGCTCGCCCGGCCTGGGGGACAAGGCGCGGGCCGACGACGGAGGCGAGCGCGCTGCAGCGCGACACGTCCGTCGGGCAGTCGTACGGCGAGTGCCTTCGGATGTCGCGCAGTGCAGCCGGAGCCGCCCCCCCCGCCTCACCACCCTTCCCGGAAGTGTCGGTGGCCGCGCTCAGCCGGCGGTGTGTTCCGGGTCGGCGGCCTGGGCCTCGGTGAAGGTGCCGTAGCCGGTGGAGCGGTCGAGCAGGGTGAAGTCCATGTCGCCGGCGGTGAACCGGCTGGTGTAGTAGTGCCCGGTGGCGGCCTTGGGCTTGAGCCCGGTGACCGTAATGCGGCAGGCCCCCTCGTGCCGTGGGCTGCGGTGCTGGTGCTCTACACGGGGCGTGTTGTCGTACAGGAACCCGATCTCGGCGGTGCCGGAGTTCTCGGGGGCCCCGATAGTCGCGTTGCTCGACCGCGAGGTGCTCTCCTTCGTGCGGAGCGTGGCGTGCAGGCTCCAGAAGGTCTGCTCGATTGTCATATACGTGGTGATCGGGCCCCGGTTTCCCCCTTCGGGGATGTGGCTGTCTGGGCTCGGGGACAGGATCGCGCGCCAGGTACCGGTGACCCAGGGGCGGCCGGTGAGGCGGTGGATGACGGGCCAGTGCCAGGCCCACTTGTCGAAGACGAGCACGCCGTAGCCCGCGATGGCCGGGATGTACGCGAACAGGTACCGGAACTCGGACGGATACAGGCCCAGGACGAGCAGGACGATCGTGTAGAGGGTGGCGGCGATGGTGGCGCCGGTGCGGATAGTGGCGGCCGTGTTCATCGTCAGTCTCCGTAGCCGAGGTAGTGCCAAGCGCCCTCGATCAGCTCGCGTGCGTCCTTCTCGGTCCACTTCTGGCCTTCGCCGAAGACCTTCTTGATCCCGTTCGGCTCGACCATGCGCTGGGTGCCGAACCAGGTATTAGTGAGCTGCCGGTGGACCTCTTGCAGGCTTTCGCGGACTGCGTCGTCGAAGTCGCCAGAGAGGAAGACACGATCTGGGACGTTGTAGATCAGGCACTCGGAGAAGTAGGACGGCAGGGCCTTGATCACTCCCAGGGCCGTGAGGTCGTTCTCCACGTTCTTCAGGACTCGCACGACGAACTTGTACCGCCGGTTGGTGTTGGTGTTCTTCGCGCGGCCGTTGTCCAGCTGGAGTTCGGGCCAGTTGATGACCTTCTTGCCGTTGCGCCCGTAGACGATGCTTCCCTCGTACTTACCTCCCGGGACCGTGACGTCGTAGACCACCCACTTGAAGCACGGCACCACGTCGATGCTCGGACGACTGCCGGCGACCTCCGGGACGTAGAAGGCGATGTTGTGGTCCGCGTCGACCCACCCGAAGTGGTTGGTGAGTGCAGCGTGGACCTCCTGGCGAAGTTTGTCCTTGGTCCACGGGCCCGTGTACCGAGCTGGTTGGCCAAACCACCACGACGCCATGCCCTCGGTGTGGAAGGGGTCGTTGAGCTTCACCATGATGTCTACGTCACTGTCGCCGCGAACGTTGGTCTTGTTGGGGTAGGAACCCTTCGCCGCGACCGTGATGTCGAGCCCCCGGAACGACTCGTGCCGGTTGACCGCACCCTTGACCATGCGTTCAGCCCTCTCCAGCCTGGTCTGCTCAGAAGGCCCAGGAGGGTTCTTCCATTTGCTGATCAGATCGAGCCGCTGTGCGTACGTCAGCTGCCGTGCCATGAACCCCTCCCCGAATCGCGATCGTGCGCGCGTCGCTGGCAGAAGCTTACGGGCGGGGTACGACAAAATGACCCATGGCGGACCGCCACCTCCCGAGACCTCGGGAGGTGGCGGTCCGCGAATGGCTGACGGCTCGCCACCGCCCATTCCTGCCCGAGGCCAGCATGGTGCTGTCCAGGAGTGGTTTTTTTGATCAGGGTTTGCTGGATTGGTCTGGGCTGATCAGGTTGGTTGAGACTGGGGCTGGTGGTGACCGGCTGCCAGGACCTCGTTTTCGTGAGCGAGTCCGGCTGGCTGATCCCCGACGACAGCGGGCCTGCCTCCCACGCGTACGTCTACGCCCACCGCATTCCGACCTTGGACAGTTGCTCTACCCGTTCCGGGGTCAGCGACGCGGCCCTGCTCCGCTGGTTCCCGACCCATGCTCCGAGCTTCAGCGGCACGTCTTGCTGCTCCTGGTCCTCACTGCCGCCGACCACGATGGTCTCGACGTGTTTGCGGGGCACGCGGAGGTGTCCCTCGCGCTGGTAGTACTGCCGGGCGGCGGTGAGGTGCATGGCCCATTTGTCGGCCTGGCTGGTGCGGGGTTTGGGTTTCTCGTCCTCGCTGGCGGGCTCGATCCCGAGGACCTGCTCGCACATCCACTGCTGCACGGTGGTGAGCTTGTCCCAGCCGAGCCGCACCGACCGCACCCACCGTCCCAAGTCCTCGCTCTGGTGGACAACGGTGCCCGGCTCCATCGGCAGCGCGCCGTCGGCCTTCAGGTGGAGCCGGGTGAGGTGGAAGGCGCGTTGCCATTCCACGGGCCAGGTGGGGCACCAGGAGGGGTCGATCTCGTCCAGTTGCTCGCGCCGGTTTTCCGACAGTGCGCCGGCCGACGATTCCACCGGCAGGCCCTCGGCACGCCGCTGCTCGATCTCGGCAGCCTTCCGGGCGGCGGCCCGTGCGTTTTTCAGCCAGATGCCCACCTTGTAGCCCTGGTGGGTGGCGTCCAGCGGGGCGAGGAGGTGGCCGGCCTCGGCTGCCCACCCGCGTGCGGCGACGAGGCCTTCGTCCCACGCGACGTCGAAGTGTGACCAGACCATGCCCAGCTTCTCCAGCTGTTCGGTGCGGTCCTCGTCCATGCTGCCGCGGGCGTAGAAGCGCCGGTTGTCGGCGGTCCACTGTCCGAGGGGGAAGTTGGCGAGCGAGGCCGGCCACCCGCCCCCTTCGGGCTCCTCGCCCTTGGGGACGCGGTACGTGAACGGGACCTTCAGGTCGCCGTGCTCGCGGGCGTAGATAGCGGCGGCTTCGATGCCGCGTCGCCAGTGCTCGTGCTCGGGGTTGAGGACGCGCAGGTTGATGAAAGCCGCCAGCTGCGCCGGGTCGCGCGGGGTGGAGAACTTCAGCAGAGCCCGGGCCGCCGCCGACAGCCCACGCTGCTCTTCTCCATCCTCGGCTCCCTCACCCTCTTCGCCGCTGGAACGTGTCTGAACGCCTCTGGACCGGCTTTGGGCCTGCGGCTCGGCCAGTTGTTCCACGACGCGGGTGTCGTGCGCCCGGAGGGCTTCCAACAGCTTTGCCAGCCCGCCGTACGCCCTGGATGTGAGCATGTTGTCCGGCGTCTCTCCAGGCCCGAGCAGGACGGGCACCACGAGCGACGCCGTCTTGCCTTCGCCTGGCTGGATGCGTAGTGCCCGTCCGACGGCTTGGACGAGGTCGGGCATGGAGCCGCGTACGTCCGCCCAGTAGACGGAGTCACAGTCTCGGGTGTCGATGCCTTCCCCGAGGACCTTCACCGAGCCGAGGAACGCCTTCTCCACCACGGTGCCGTCGGTGGTGATTCCGTCGGCGAACCCGTTCAGCACGCGGCGGCGGTGGCTGGGCTTGTGCTCCCCGCACAGCCAGTCGGCCCACACCGTCGCCGGGTACAGCTCCGGGTCGGCGTCGTGCAGCTGCGCTGCCACGTGAGGGAGGCCGACGGCGAACGCCTCGGCCTCTTTCACCACGTGGTGGAAGACAAGCGTGCGCCTAAAGCCTTCCTCTGAGGACGCCTTGAGCAGGGCGGTCTGCAGGGCGGCGAGCCGGGCCCCGCGCATCTCGTCTGTCCGGCCTTCGGCGCCGAGGAGCTGGGCGGCCTGGAGCTGTGTGTCGGTGACATCGACGCACACGACTTGGTAGGGGGCGCAGATGCCCCGGTCGATGGCCTCCGAGAGCGTCAGCGTGTAGCAGCGACTGCCGAACGGCGAGTCGGGGCGGTCTTCCATCGAGGCCACCAGCTCACCGGGCACGCCCGCGCCCGGCTGCTCCTGTTCCTGACCTCCGGCCTCGTCCAGCTGCCACAGCCGGGGTGTGGCAGTCATGTACAGGCGGCGCAAGGCGGGGATGCGGGTGTTGTCGTGGACGACCGCCCAGGGCTTGCCGATCCGGCCGGATGTCCGGTGCGCCTCGTCGACCACGATCAGGTCCCAGGCCGGCAGGCCGGCGGCGTGCGCCCGCTCAAGCGTGCCCAGCCCGAGCGAGGCGTACGTGGCGAACACGGTGACCCTGTCGAACGGCCTCACCCACTCCACGAGCTCGTCCACGTCCGTGGTGTTGGGGAACGGCACGTCCTCCCCCCGCAGGGAGGAGACCCCGATCACCGGGTCCGTACGGCCTCCCTCGCGCCATGCGGCTTCGGTTTGGGCGAGCAGGTCCAGTGAGGGTACGAGGACAAGGACACAGCCCGCGTGGAGCTCCTCCGCGCTGCGCACGGCGACAAGGCTCTTCCCGGATCCGGTCGCCATGATCACCTGGGTCCGGAGCCCCCGCCCGGGCGCGAGTGATCTTGCAGGCAATTCGAGCGCTCGGACAACCGCGTCGACGGCCTCTCTCTGATGAGGGCGGAGTTTCTTCTTTACCATCAAGACGTCCCTTTTCCTCCAAGACTGCTGTCCGCTGCTACCGGCCGTGCGCCTTCCTCAGCGTGCCCCGCTGCTCTCTCACGGCCACGGCGAGGCGGACCCGCAGTTGCTCGAGGAAGTCCCAGAAGCCTTCGGCGACGACGGCGTAGCCGGTCTCGTCGAGGGCGTAGGTGTCTGGATGAGGGCGCCGGCCGTGAGGTGGTAGATGCGCCCTGTGGTGTGGCTGAGGGCGTACATGCCTCCACCTCCGTCCGTGGCGAACACCGACACCGTGTCATCAACCGCGCTGGTAAGCCGGTTGGGATAGTTGCCTGTCTCGATTTGGGCAATGAATGACGGACCGTCATCGATCCAGATCCCGTTGTCGAGGTCGGGCAGCTCCACCGCACCGAGATGCCCGTAGTACTCCAGGAGCGGACCGGCCACGCCTTGGCGGGCCAAAGCTTCCCTCAGTACCGCACCCTCTCCCGCCGGGGCGAGGCACACCGTGTGCTCATCGGGCGGGTACCCATGCACTGCCTCGAAGCCAGACACGAACTCGGTCGCGAGGCGCTCCATGTCCTGCTGCCATCTCCGCGGATCCCCGAAGCGCACTCCAACACTCCTCAATCGGTGAGTGCCATCAACTCCAGACTATATCTGCTCTCTATTTTGAAGCACCTATCTGCCGTATGCTCCCGTCATGACACACTCCTGGTACGTGCTGCTGGAAGAGCACACCGTCGAATCGAAGCGCATCGAGACCCACACAGTGCTCGAGCTCCACCAGTGGAGGCCGACCTCAAGCCGGCACATCGAAGGGGACAGGCAAGAAGCCGAGCAGGCTGCCAAGGATCTGGCCTTCCACTACATACCAGCAAAGATGCAAAGACCCAGCCGCCCCGAGGACCGCCCCGGCAGAGCCGTCTTCCAATCCAGCGACGGCGCGTACCTGGTCACCCTCGACGACGGCCGCTACGAAGGGGAGCACCGCCTCCGCATCACCGTGGCCGAGCTCATCCACTCGAAGGAGCGGGTCGTGGGACCACGAGAAAGCGTGGGAAAGACCATCCGCAGACTCTTCAGCGCTCATCCACTCGAAGGAGCGGGTCGTGGGACCACGAGAAAGCGTGGGAAAGACCATCCGCAGACTCTTCAGCTGACACGAACGAGCACCCCCTGCCCCTCTAGCCAGCCTGAGGCCGCGTCAGCGGACTCCCAGGGGCCTGGAGGCGAAGCCGGAAGGACCCAGGAGCGGGGGAGCGCAGCGGACCCGCCCCCAACGGCCCGCAACGCGGGCCGTATTGGCCCTGAAGCGAAGCGGAAGGGCCGACCCTCGGCGAAGCCGAGACGCGGTGAGCGAAGCGAACCGCAACTCCCCGGCGAAGCCGGGGAGTTCGCAACCCGCGAAGCGGGTTGCGAACCACCTTGCGAAGCAAGGTGGTTCGCTTGCACATCGCGCAGCGATGTGGTACCCGC